>CAZVFX010000074.1:0-35029 GCA_964626565.1 uncultured Myxococcales bacterium | reverse complement strand
ACTCCCGTCGCGAGTCGCGTAGCGTTGCAGAAGAAACTCATCGCCATATCTCCTTCGCCCGCCGTTAAGGTGGGGATCAGGCGTACAACCAGGAAGGTCTAGATGCTGCAGAGGCAGTCAGGGTGGGGCGCGTCCTCGTCTGCGCACTGGCAGATGTCTTCAATGGTCCCGGTCTCGTCGGGGCCGCAGGTACCATCATCGAGGCACGTATCTTTACCCGGAAGGGGTTCTTCCCCCAGGCAGCCGGCGCAGGCGCAGATTTCCTCGCCTTCCGGACCGGGCTTGCACTTGCACATGCCGGGCTTGTCCGCGGACTCACAATACTCTTCGCCACCGTCGGCGCATTCGGGGTCAATCTCCTCGGCTGCGGGGCAGACCTTGGGACCCTCGGCGTCGGCCTTGGGGCACTTGGCGTGCCACTTACCCTTGAAGGAGCCTTTGCCCCCGTCCTCGGCGATGTGGTAGATGCCCTTGAGAACGCCACCCAGACCGCCGTCCTTTCCGACCCAGTGACCGACCAGGAATCCGCCTTCCTTGACGCCGGCGGGCAGTGATGCGGAAGGAGTGTACGTCCCCTTGAGCAGGCCCTTGAACTTCTTGTCTTTATCCACGTAGAGGCCGAAGAAGACGCGCTTGCCGTTCTTCCGCTTGCCCCAGATGCCGGCGAGTTTGCCATCAACAGAACCGCCCGCGTTTTGCCACTTGCCTGCGAAGATGCCGCCCTTGGGCCCAAGGCGCTTCCACTTCCCGCCGAGGAAACCTTTGGGGCATGGGCCCACCCGGTGGGACATGATCCCGACTTTGTTGCCCAGGTGGTCAACCGGGGTGACTTCGGACAGGCCGGCAAGCTCCTTGAGTCCGATCACCCGCTTGTAGAGACCAGCGAATTTCACTACCAGTTTGAAATCGGCCGCCGCCACGTCAGGCGGGGTGACTACAGTCAGTACGATGCCATCGTTATGGGGCAACGTGACCGTATTGACCAGCGCGCAATGGTGGTTGAGGCAAGAGGCGGCCATGTCATTCCCTTCAAAGAGCAAGAGCTTTTTGAGGAAGAGTTTTCCGCCCTTCACTGCGACAACACCGTTCCACTTGGTCGGCTCGTTGACCGCGGGGTCGAAGGGGAACTGACCCCAGCGAATCATCACGCGGTGAACCACCGCCTTGCCGTCGGTTCCCACTGCTTCGGCTTCGGCCTCGGCATCATCCTCATATTCGCCCAGTTCGTCGTCCATCGGTTCGTCTTCCTCTTCGTCGAAGAACTGGTCAACGCCTTCATCGTCTGCAGAGAAACCGCCTTCATCCATCTCCAGCCCGTACTGGCCGAACACCAGCTCGTCCGCGGCAGCGGGCGGCTCGTCGCTCTGGGGTTCGAAACAGCCGGTCAGTGCGATAGCAAGAAGAACAACCGGAATCAGTGTGAGTTTTCCTTTAAGATCTTTCATCGTCGCCTCCCTTTTGGCTCCAATTGGTTTGTCAAGCACTACACTCCCTGTAAACCGGCGCTTTTGAGAAAGGTTCCGGCGGCGGTGCGAAAAAAAGCGCCTGTCCCCGGCACAGGTCGTCGACTTGGGCTTTCCAGCGCAGTATACTCGGCCTCGGGGAGGGAAGGTGTGACCAGTCGGAAAGAGGCCATCTCCAGGCAGTTACAGTCGGGCGGGAAAGTCATCGCGGTGTTTCCCGGGCGTTACCCCCGCGCACTGCTCGAAGCCCATGGGCTGCTGCCGGTTGAGGTGTGGGATCCGCCGGAAGGTACCGGTGCGGGGGCTCACTTGCAGGTCTTCGTTTGCCAGATCGCTCATCGCGGGTTGGAGTTGGTCTTGAACGGCCCGGACGAGGTTTCAGGTCTGCTCTTTCCACACACCTGCGACAGTCTGCAGAACCTGTTCACGGTTGTCAGGGACTTTGTGAAGCCGGGAGTCCCTTGCCTGATGTTCTATCCGCCCCGGGGCGCGCCCACTGAGGCTTCGAGGAAGTACGTGGAAGCTGCGGTGCGGAAGTTGGGAGCGGAATTGGGCGAGGCCTTTGGAATTGGCCCAGAGCCCGCGGGCCTGACCGCGGCCGTGGATGCCCGCGGGGAGGCGCTGGCCGCGCTACGCGAGATGTATGCCCGGCGGGCCGGCCCGGGCCTTGGCGCCGGTAACGCAGAGTTCTACGATGTGGTGCGACGATGGGAGTATCTGCCCTCCGCCGATTTCGCCCGCGAGGCAACAGACTTCCTGGCTGCCGACGAGGGAGTGAAAGCAGAGGGTGGAGTCAGGCTCGTACTCTCCGGAGTGTTTCCCGACCGCGGTCTGTTGGCCCTTCTGGATTCCCTTGGCGTGGAGGTTTGTGAGGACGACCTGCTTGCATGCGGGAGGCGCTTTGCCCGGGACGGAGCCTCGTCGTTGGGTGGTGATGATCCGTGGGCGATCATGGCGGATTGGCTGACCGGGCTGCCGCCCTGTTCCAGCATGGGGTCGCCGCTGGAGGACCGGGGAGAGTTCATCGTGGACCTGGTTGCCAGGTCCCGGGCCCGGGCGGTGCTGTTCCATACACCGAAGTTCTGCGAGCCGGAACTGTTCGATCACCCGTTTCTAGTCGCGAGGCTCAAGGAAAAGACCGTCCCGGTACACGTAATCGAAACTGAACTTCATCCGCCGGCGGGCGGGCAACTTGCGACGCGTCTGGAGGCGTTTCTGGAGATGCTGGCATGAGCGTCAACCAAAAGTTGCGTTACCTGCTGATGCGGGAACTCGGGTTGCCGGCTGCGCTCAAGGGCCGGGACCTGACCAAGCGGCTGCGGCGAAAGCCGCGTCCGTACCCTGACTGGCTGGGGCCGCCGCTGCGATGCAATGCCCGGCTGCGCAGCATCATGACGCGTCACTACCTGCTGGCCAAGTATGCCGAGGGCGCCATGCCGGTGGCGTGGGTTACGTCGGGCGCACCGGTGGAGTTGCTGCGTGTGTTGGGATACTACACCGTGTATCCGGAGAACCACGGCGCGGTGTGTGGTGCGCGCAAGGTAGGCGTTGCCATGTCGCAGCCCGCGGAGCGGGCCGGATACTCTCCGGACCTGTGCTCGTACGCCCGGATTGACCTGGGCCAGGCTCTCGGGGCGGGAAGCCCGGTGGGGCGGCTCCCCACTCCTGACGTGCTGATCTGCAGCACCAACATCTGCCAGACAGTGTTGCACTGGTACAAGCAGCTTGCCTGGTTGTACGGAGTTCCACTGCTCTTGTTCGATACGCCTTTCATCGCGGGCGAACTGGGTGACGCAGACGTGGAGTACATGGCCGACCAGTTGCGGGCTTTGATCCCGCCCCTCGAGCGGGCGGCGGGTCGGGCCTTCGACGAGAAGGCGTTCGAAGAGATCGCTAGACGCTCCCGGCAGACTTCCTTGCTGTGGGGAGAGGCACTGGCGACCATGCAGGCTCGCCCCGCGCCCATGAGCATCTTTGATGCCTTTGTGCACATGGCTCCGGTGGTAAGCTTGCGCGGGTTGCCGGTGGCCGAGCAGTACTATGAGATTCTGGTAGCCGAACTGAAAGAGCGTGTAAAACAAGGGGTAGGGGGGCTCAAGAGGGAGAGGTTCCGGCTGCTGTGGGATAATATTGCAGTGTGGTTCAAGGTCGCTGATTTCGCGCGGCTGTTCGGGGAAGCTGGTGGTGCTTTCGTGGCTGCGACCTACACCAACGCCTGGGCGGAGACCGCGCACCATCTGGACATGTCGACACCCTTCGAGTCGATGGCAAAGGCATACTCCCTGGTGGTGCTGAATCGGGACCTTTCTCATCGCGTGCACTTAATGAAAAGGATAATAAAGGACTATCAGATCGACGGAGTGCTGTTCCATTCCACCAGGAGCTGCAAGCCGTACTCGGTGGGACAATATGACATTCAGGCTCAACTTGCCCGGGAGTGCAGCGTTGCCACCGCGGTGGTTGAAGCGGACACTACCGATACCAGAGTGTACTCGGAAGGTGCGGCCGCGACCCGGCTGGAGGCCTTGTTGGAGGCATTGGAAGCGAGGCAGGAAGGAGCCCCGCCGCTGGAGTGACTTGCGACTGATGAAGAGACGGCTGACGAAATGGGGTGCTGCGTTTCTTGCGACACTGGTTATGGGCAGTGTGGTTGCCGAGGTGTCGGCCGCAGAGTTCGATTTTTCGGGCGGGTATGCCTTACGGGTGTATGGAGAGAAGAACAACATCGATCCGGTGTTGAGTTTCTTTCCAAAAATGCTCCTGGACGACATGGGCGGTTCGTCTACCTATGATCTCTACTATGGGCTGCTTTGGGCGTACGCGCGCATGGGCGCGACCTTCGGAGATTCGGTAAGCCTGGTGTCCACAGTTGACTCCGGGGTGATGACCTGGCAGTTCGACGACTCGGCCACAGACCCGCAGCCCGCCTTTGACGGCATGTCCTTCCAGGATGCGGCAAAGAGTGCTGTGTTCGTGCGCGAGGCGTACCTGGAATGGGGATTGGGCGACAACCTGGAGTTTATCGCTACTGCCGGCAAGAAGCGGACCCGGCTGCTGGAAGGTCTGTACTACGACGATTTCGGTTTCACCGCGGGTTTTACCTGGGATTTCTGGGAGGGGTTTGGGAGTACCGCTGAGGCTGCTGCGCGGGTGCTGATCCCTTACCACTACTTCGACGACGTTTCCACGGACCTCATGGTGACCGATCTGTCGGTAAGCCTGAGGGAGTTTCCCTTCGACTCGCTCACGGGCGGCGTAATTTGGGCAAGGGACAGGGCCGACCTCACCGTCTCCATGGTCACCGAGGTGTTGGCAACGGAATTGGCGGCCAACCAGGCCTGGCAACAGTTCTTCAACGTCGCGTCCGCCGACTTCTCCGCTGATATGGATGTGTACACCTTCTACGGCTCGGCCAGTCTGTGTCTCGGTGATTTCCTGCTGTCCGGCTTGTTTGCCGCTCAGTGGGGCTCCGGGGACGTGTGGCCGGCTGAACCGCCGCCGGGTGTTGCAGTGCCCAAGCCGAAGCGCGCCAGCATCGACGCGCACCTGGCGAGTGTGGAGTTGACCGCGCCGGTTTCATCCAGGGTGACGCTGACGCCCTTCCTGTTGCTGGTGTCCGGAATGACTCCCGGCAAGACGGGGAGTTTCGAGTTCACCCAGTTCATGACGCTGGTGCCGTATGTGGAGCACCTGTCCATATTCCTCGGCGGCATGAATCAGTTGCTGACCAGGCGGGAGTTCGGGCTCCTGGGAATGGGGAGTGGTGGGGTTACGGCCACCGGTCTGCAGGCCGAGTATCAACTAACTGACAACTTACTGTTTGGCCAGGCTGCGGCGCTGTTGAGCTCTAACCGGCCTCGCGATTCTGCAGTGGAAGGCAACTACGGCGTTGAAGTCGACAATTCGCTGAGGTGGCACCTGGTGGATGCGGTCGAAGTGAAGATGGAATTTGACGTTCTTTTCCCCGGGGACTATTTTGCTGACGATGTCCCAATTCTGAAAGGTATCGCTGGACTTGAAGGTTCCTTTTAACATCACCCGCGCGGCGTTGCGCTGGTTGCTGCCGACCATCCTGGCTTTGGCGCCGGTGTCCCGCGGCCTGGCGGTGGACCCCCGCGACGAGGCTCCGTCCCCCGAGGAAGTGGTTCCTCCGGTGGATCCCGGTGAAGGGGACGAAGTACCCGAAGAGATGATTGAATTCCTCATGATGATGGAGTTGCTGGACGACTACGGCGACGCCATTGACGTAGAGGTCGAGATGCAGGACGGGGAGAACGAAAAACAGTGAGTCTTTGGGAAGAAATGGGCTGTGTCGCGGAACTTTGTTGCCTGACCTTGGTTAAGAGTGGTTAGAGATGGAAGGATTCGAGCGAGACGTGCAGTTGATGCTTGCCTTCCAGGCGGGAGACCAAGGAGCTTTTGACATGCTGTACCGCGAACACGCAGCCCCCCTGGCCAGATTCTTCTGGCGTTCGACCAGAAACGAACATCTGAGCCGGGAACTTGTGCAGGAGACCTTCCTCAAGGTCCACCGCTATCGGGCCAACTACCAACCGCGGGCGTCCTTCAAAACCTATCTCTACACCATCGCCCGCTCTACGCTCATCGACAACTGGAAGAAGACCAAAGGCTCTCAGTCCACCGAATTGGACGAGGCGAGAGTTCCGGACCAGGCCGTGTCGGGAAACCCGGAACGGGTCGCGGCCGGCCGTGAGGTAATGAAGCAGGTGCGGACCGCGATGCTGGCGCTGCCCGAGCGCCAGCGCACCGCGCTTCAGTTGGTTCGATTCGAGGGTATGTCATATGCCGACGCTGCGTCGGCCATCGGGGTTTCGGAGAAAGCGTTAAAATCGTTGTTGAACAGAGCGCGGAAACAACTGCTTGAACAGGTGGAGATATGAACTGCGGAAAGGCGGAAAAGAGCTTCATTCCGTACGTGCAGGGGCGTTTGTCGGCTGAAGACCGGGACGCGTTGGACCTGCACACGAGTGAATGCAGCTCATGCCGGGAGGCGCTGGCGAAGAGCGCGGCCCTGTGGGCGGCGATGGATGACGACCTGGCGGCCCCGGCCTTCGACGTTGAGGGCGGGTTGGTCGACTTGAAGCGCCGGGTCGCGGCCGAGGAGCAACCCGCGGTTTCCACCGCGTCGGGGTTTGGAAACTGGCTGCGCTGGCTGGTCCCTGCGGGCGCGGCCGCGGTCGCAGTCCTGGTGGTGGTGCTCTTCCAAATGCAGGTCTTCCATCAGGCCCCGGTACCCACCAAGAGCAAGGGTGCTCCGCCCGCCAAGACCGTGCACCCTCCCCAGATTGCGTTGGTCGACGAAAGCGCACTGGACACCGAGGAGGTAGACCTGGTGGAGTTCCTGGAGGATATGACTTTGTTCGAGAACCTGGATTCGTTCCAGGAGTACGATACGTTGGCGTCGATGTTGGACGCGGACGATGCGGAGTGGGAAGCGCTGCTCGAGGAGGTGAGCGATGAGGGCTAGCCGTATGCTCCTGGCGTGCCTGATGGCGTTGGCCGTGATGGCCACGGCCATCCCGGGGGTGCGCGCACAGGAACGACCCCAATCGACGCAGTTGTCTGCCAAAAAGGAGAAACTGCTGAAGGCGCGGTACAAGAAGTTCAAATCGCTGCCGGCAAAGAAACAGGCGAAACTGCTCGCCCGCTACAAGAAGTTCAAGTCCCTTCCGGCCAAGCGGCAGTCCCAGATTGTTGATAACTACAAGAGTTTCAAGAAGCTGCCCGTGAGCGAGCGCAAGGCTGTGATGGACGGCTATCGACAATTTAAACAATTGCCTCCCAAAAAACGTTTGAAGGCGAAGCAATTGTTCAAGAAATTCATGAAGCTGTCGCCTAAGAAGAAGCAGCAGTTCCTGAAGAAATGGAAGAAGAAGAAGGGTAACTCCCCCAACCAGCGCAAGCCGTTCAAGAAGTAACAACTCAACACTCCCCTTCCTTACTCGGTCTGTCTTTCCTATAATGAATGCGCAGGTACGCCCCGTAGCATTAGCCAGCCCCACTTTGTTTGGGAGTGATGCGATGAGATCGCCAATGGTAGTACTGGTCGCGGCCCTGGCGTGGTGCGCCGCAGCGTTGGTTCTGTCCTGTTCGTCGTCGTCGTCGGGCGGAACCGAGGCGGATGTTACACCCTACACCCCGGACGCAGGCACGCCCGAAGAGGTTTCGGTCCCCCTGGACCTGGCCATCAATGATGATGTGCCGGTGTACCCTGTGCTGGTGCTGACTCCTTACGCTCCGTCCTTGTGCCGATGTCCTGCGCCGCCGCCGGAAGATCCGCCTCACAGTTGTGGCTGGTATTCCGGCCTTGAAGCCCAGATCGACGTCTACGCTGCGGTGGAGCGGCAGGGCACGCCCCAGCCCGGAGGGGTAACCGGGGTAGCAATGTACTTCGTTGACGAAACGGGCGCGGAGATTCCGCTGCAGGCAGAGCCTGAACCGTTGGCTGGCCAGGAGCACATCTATCGTTTCAACTTTGATGGCTCTCAGGCGCCGGGAGGGGCGGCTTCATACCCCACGGGTGAGTTGCACGAGGTGACCCTTCGATTCAAGGCGACATCGGCGACGCCCGGTGAAGACGGCGGTGCGCTGTCCGGGGTGGAAGATGTAAGCCTGGACATTGATTTTGAGGAGCCTGTGGTCCTGGAAGTAATTCAACCCGGGGGCGAAGGGATCGTCATTCCGCCCATTATGGAGACTCTGGTCTACTCCCTGGAAGTGGAGGACCCGGGCTCCGGTGTCGGCCAGTTGGACTTTTACATCGGCGGCGAGTTAATGCAGGAGAGGGTGGTAATTCACACCGGCGCCGGTCCCACAATCAAGGTGTCGGGCACCTTTGACGTGAGCGGTTTGGGCAACATGGAGACCGAGTTGGTCATCGTTCCGACGGATTGCATGGGCAACGTTGGCGACGCGGTGGCCGTGCCCATCAGGTTGATGGCGAAACCAGCCTTTAGCATGCCGGACACGGTATCCTGCCCGTTCGGAATCGACCCGGACAACCTGCTCTACTGGATTCGCACGGGGGACGGGGATGGCAATGGGGTCGTCGATGACATCATAGCAGGCGGCAAGCAGGTCGACCCCGTTGATAGCAAAGTCAAGTTTTCGGTAACGGTACTCTGGGGCGAAGAAGGTGGCTTCACGGTGGAATTTCCCAATGTCTATGGACAGTCGGCTCCTGCAAAGACCTTTGACGGCAGGTTTGCCGATGTGACGGGCGATGGTTTGCCCGACGTTCTGCTGCTGACTCTGGACAGCGATCAGGCCTACCGGGTGCACATGATCCCGCGCAAGCCGGGCAGCGTGCCCGGCGACGGAGCGGCATTTGACCTGCCCAAGCAGGCGCATTGGAGTCTTGGGGACAAGAAATCGGTGGAGCCGTTCATGATCGATCTCGCCGATTTGGACGGCAACGGCTTCGTGGATGTAATCGTGGCGGACCGCGAGGAGACTCAATCGATCACATTGCTCATGCATACCGGGAAGGTGGCGGGGGACCCGGATGGCCCGTCGTCGTATTTCGAATTGAAGGTGCTCACCGGGGTGGGGAACATCGCCTACGTTTCCCACGGCGACCTTGACGGGAACGGGTTGGCCGACATTGTTGTGGCCCGTGAGGAAGCGGGCATGATCTCGTCATTCGTGAACAGTGGGGATGCGTTCTTCCCCATGGCTCACGACACCATGTTGCTGGGCAGCGACGTGCCGTTGCTCGGAGTTGGTGATTTTACCAACGATGGTGTTCCCGACGTGGTCGCGTTTATGCGGAACCTGCGGGTGACCTACGAAATGGATGGGCTTGGGGATGGTTACTTCGACCAGGTCGGTCTGGGGGGACTGAGTTGGGAGGCGTTCGGGCAGGAGAACGTGGCTTCAGTGCTGGGGCTGGATGCGTGGGAACCCTTTGTGCCGAAGGCGGGTAAGCTGGTCTCCACCGGGAAGGACACCAACTCCATGGTGATCGTCGATCTCAACTGGGACGGCAATCTTGACGTGGCGATGGCGGACCACAAGCTGGGCATTATCCAGGTGTACTGGGGGCTGGGGGACGGCACGTTCGGGGAGTCCTATTTCCTCAACGGCGGACCAGCGCCCAAGTCGCTGGTGGCCGCTGAGTTCAATGGTGACGCGGTTCCCGACATGGCGTGCATCGACGCGGGTGCGTGCATGATCCGACTGTTCCTGTCCAACGGGATGGGGACCTGTGGAAATCCGGGCGGCGGCGTCGGGGTTTCGTGTGGCTACGAGGCCTGCAGTCAGGCCAAGGTACCCATGTGGGCGACTTCGCCGGAAATCCCTATGCCCAACGGCCCGGCTTGGGACGAGGGGCGGCTGGAGCCGGAGCAGCTAGCTGTGGGAGACTTCGACGGGGACTCCTCCCCCGATCTGGTCGTCGCGGTGGAGGCGGTGGAGCAGAACTACTGCTACAAACCCAACGACCCACCCAAGCCGATATCCTACAAGACTCACCCGCTACTGCTCTATCCGGGTATGGGCAAGCCGGGCATGGACGCGACCATCTTGAAGTCTGTGACTGCGGGCGGCTTCTACAAGGAATTGGTGGAGCTGGCCGCGGCCAACCTGGACGGCGATCAGTACCTGGACCTCGCAGTTGCGAGCGTCGGTGCGGCCAAGGGGCCGGCCTGGAAGAACACCAACGTGGACGTTCTCCTGGGCGCCACCGCGTTGTCCCGGGAGCAGTGCGGTGACAACGCGGCTCAGTGTTGCGTGTGCGACCACAGTTATCCCGAGCCGGGAGTTTTCGCAGCGGAGGGCGCTTTTGTGGTGAAACCAGCCCCCCGGTCGTTGGCTGTGGGCAAGCTGGATTCGGACCTGCTCGACGACCTGGTGGTAGGCAGCAAGGCCTACGGGACGCCCTCGGCCGCCACCTACATTCCCGACAACGTGAGCGTCTTCCTGACCGCGGTGGGCTCCCCCTGGAACAACCAGTGTGAGGCGATCCCCTCCCTGGTGCACTTCGGCAACTGTCGGCCGGGGGAGGTGTGCGAGCAAGTGTGCCTGACCGAGGATGACAACGAGAATTTCAGCATGTGTATTCCCGACGACATGGTCGAGGCGCCCAAGTCCGGGGTGTACCCGGCCGCCATCGCGCTGGGGTACATCGATGATGACTCGGTGCTGGACATGGTGGTGGCCAACCGGGACTCGGACAACATCACCCTTATTCGCGGCGTCGCGGGAGTTGACACTTATTCCATTGACCACCCTTCCAAGTCCCTCAAGCTGATCTCGGTGGGGTCCGAGCCCCTGGACCTCGCGGTGGGAGACATCGACAACGACGGCTGGGCCGACCTGGTGTGCGCTCTGGAGGACAAGATCTCCATTTCCTGGGGTGTCGACGGGACCAACTTCGAGACTCCCTTCTACATCAATGACGCGTCGGTAGACCAGACCGCGTTCGGCTACAGCGAGAACCCCAAGGACCCCATCGCCCCATCCCGAATCATGGTCACAGACGCGAACGCGGACGGTCGGGCGGACATCATGGTGCTGTCCAAGGACCACAATCGGATCTTGTTCTACATGCCCTTCATCGGCCGGCAGCTTACCGGTCCGTTCATCTTCCCCACCGCCAAGTCTCCCATAGACATCGCGACCATCGATCTGGACCAGGATGGCTGCCGGGACATTATTGTGGCCAACAAGGGTTCACGAACGGTGTCGATTCTGATCAACGAGTACTGCGCAGAATAGCCCAATCTCTTGACAACGCCGCCGGCACCGGGCAGGCTTGGAAACACACCGCTGGAGGGGGACTGTTGCGGGCGCATTGGGGTTCAAAAATAGGGTTCGTTCTGGCCGCGACGGGAAGTGCCGTGGGCCTCGGGAATTTGTGGAAGTTTCCGTACATCACCTGGCACAACAACGGCGGCGCATTCGTTATCATCTATCTCATCGCGGTGCTGGTCATCGGCTGGCCGATAATGATGGCCGAGATTCTCATCGGCCGTCATACCCAGCAAAGCCCGGTGCCCGCGTTCGAGAAGCTGGGTGGAAAGTGGTGGAGCCTGGTAGGTTGGCTGGGAGTGGTGACCGGCCTGGTCATTCTGGGATACTACACGGTCATCGCGGGGTGGACGATTTCATCGTTCATCTCGTGCATCGGCTGGAGCATCTCGGGGTACGAGCAACCAGCCGCTGATTCATTCGGCCAGTTCCTTTCAAACGGGGCTCTGCAACTGCTGCTGTCAGCGTTGTTCCTCGCTGCCACCATGTTCATTATTTTAAGAGGTATCAACAAAGGTATTGAGCGGGCGACGAAGATCCTGATGCCGGTTCTTCTCGGCATCATCGTGTACCTGGTGGTCATGGTACTGTTCCTTCCGGAGCGCGCACAGACCTTTGAGTTTCTCTTCAAGCCGAATTTCTCTGAGCTGCCCGCGGCCGGGATCCTCGAGGCGGTGGGGCATGCCTTCTTTACCCTGTCGCTGGGCATGGGAGCCATGATCACCTACGGCTCCTACATGGGTGAGCGGGACTCGATTACCAAGAATGCGATTCTGGTTGTGGTGCTTGACACGCTCATCGCACTATGTGCGTGCGTCATCATGTTCACCATCATTTTCTCGGCAGCCGACGTAGAAAAGACCGTGTCCGGGTCGACTATCGGGATGTTGTTCCTCACCATCCCCCGGCTCCTGTACACCGAGATTCCGTTTGGGGCTGCCATCGCACCGCTCTTCTACGTACTCGTCGCTTTTGCCGCGATTTCTTCGACCATCTCGCTGCTTGAGGTCGTCGTATCGCTGCTCATCGACAAGCTGAAGATTCCTCGCAAGCGGGCAACGTTGATGGGTGCGGGGGCGACCTTTGTGGTCACAATCCTATGTGCGCTCTCCCTGGGCGCGGTGCCCTTCCTTTCCGAGTTCACTTTCTTTGGCGAAGGAAAAGAGGGTGTGTTGGGAACCCTGGACCACCTGGCCGCGAATTGGATGCTGCCGGTGGGAGGCCTGTTCATCACCCTGTTCGTTGGATGGTTCATGGACAAGAGGATCTGTGAGGCCGAGATCGGGATGCTGAAACCGGACGGCTCTCCGAAACTCACCTATATTCTCTTCCGATTGTTCATTCGATTCACCGCTCCCGCAGCAATCCTGGCCGTGATCATAGCCGTCATTCTGGGAAAAGATTTCGCGTGATTTGCGGGGTGGCTCCCGCTTTCCTTGTACCCCCCGGGTTTTCCCTTGAAACCGACCCCCATCAAATGTAGTATGCGCACGCCAGTTTTTTGAATGCTCGATTTGGGAGGTTGCCATGGTTGACAAAGTCGATAAGGTCTGGATGGACGGCCAGTTCGTCGATTGGGACGACGCCCAAGTCCCGATTCTCACCCACACACTGCACTACGGCGTCGGCGCTTTCGAGGGTATTAGAAGCTACGAGCGTAAGGACGGGTCTTCCGTCATTTTCAGGCTCGACGAGCATATCCAGAGGTTGCTGGATACTCTCAAGATTGCCATGCTGGAGCCTCCTTTTGACAAGGAGACCCTGGTACGCGCCTGCCGCGAATCTCTGCTGGTGAACCGGTTGCCCGAGGCCTATATCCGGCCGTTGGCCTACGTCGGCGACGGCGCGATGGGGCTCTACGCCCCGGACAACCCGGTGCGGGTCGCGATCATCGTCTGGAAGTGGGGGGCATATCTGGGTGAGGATGCATTGCAGAACGGCATCCGGGCTCGGGTCTCCTCCTTCAACCGCCACTATGTGAATTCGTCAATGGTGAAGGGCAAGGTGGTGGGCTACTACGTCAACTCGATCCTTGCGAAACGGGAGGCCAAGAAGGCCGGCTACGATGAAGCGATCATGCTGGACACCCAGGGCTATGTTTCGGAAGGGAGCGGCGAGAACATCTTCATCGTCAAGAACGGTGTGATCAAGACGCCGCCATATTCGTCGGCCATTCTTGGGGGACTGACCCGCGACGCGGCCATTCGATTCGCGCGTGATATGGGCTACACGGTGAAACCCCAGATTTTTACCCGTGACGAAATGTGGTTGGCCGATGAGATCTTCCTCACCGGCACCGCCGCGGAAGTAACCCCGGTGGTGGAAGTTGACGACCGGACCATCGGCACCGGCGTCCCCGGGCCCGTCACCAAGGCAGTTCAGGAGCGCTTCTTCAAGGTGGTGGGCGGAGAGAATCTGGAATACGAGCAGTGGATGACTCCATACAGGGTTGAGTAACCGTACGGACCTGAAACATGCATGAAGTCGCGCTGGCCAGCGGAATAGTCGACATTGCCTGCGACGCGGCGAAGGCTGCCGGGGCTGGAGTAATAAGATCCGTTCACCTTGAGATTGGCGACCTGACTTGCGTGCAGGCCGAGTCGCTGGATTTCGCTTTCCGCGCGGTGTCCCAGGGCACTCTCGCCGAGGGTGCGAAGTTGGAAGTGGTTTCGGTGCCGGTTGCCGCGCGTTGCCAGGAGTGCGGTGCGACAGACCCGGTGGAAGACCCGCTGGTGCTGGTGTGCCGGCGTTGTTCTTCGCCGCGGGTGGAGGTGGCCCGGGGAAGGGAGTTGAACGTGAAGCATATCGAGGTGGACTGAAGAGTCCGCCGGGGAGCGTCAACGTGCACGACATAAACGTGAATACGAGTGTGCTGGAAGCCAACCAGACTCTTGCTCTCGAGAATCGCGAGATCTTCGGCCGCAAGGGGTTGTACGTCTTCAACCTGATGTCGGGGCCGGGCGCGGGCAAGACGACGTTGCTCGAACGCACCATCAGCGAGTTGAAGGACCGGTACAACTTCGCGGTCATCGAGGGAGACGTGCAGTCCGATGCAGACGCACAGCGCATCGGGCGGCAGGGCGTTCCGGTGGTACAGATCAACACCGGCGGCGCGTGCCACCTTGACGCCCGCCTGGTGCACAATCACCTTTCACATTTCGATCTTGATAACCTGGATTGTCTGATCATCGAAAATGTGGGGAACCTCGTGTGCCCCGCTGAGTTCGATCTGGGAGAGCAGGACAAGGTGATGCTCCTGTCTGTCACCGAAGGTGACGACAAGCCGCGGAAATACCCGGTGATGTTCCACGTTGCGCGGCTGGTGCTGGTTACCAAGGTCGACCTGTTGCCCTACGTTGATTTCGACGTCGACGCGGCGGGCAAGGCGATCTCTTCGTTGAATCTGGATGCGGGGATCGTTCCGCTATCGGCCAGAACGGGTGAGGATTTCTCCAGGTGGACCGATTGGCTCTCGGCGCGTATCGAAAGAGTGAGGGAGTTGAGCGGCGAGGAGGGGTGAGATGTGTCTCGGCATACCCATGGAAGTGTTGGAGATTTCCCCTGACGGGACCAGCGGACTGGCTTCCACCGGCGGCGTGAAACGCCCGGTGCGTTTTGATCTGCTGGAGGAAGTGGCTCTCGGCGAATACGTTATCATCCACGCCGGGTATGCCATCCAGAAGCTCAGCCGCGAGGACGCGATGGAGACTTTGAGCCTCCTGGCCCAGTTCCTTGGCCCGGTGGACGACGGTGCGGAGTTGGTAGGGGACGCGGCCGGGGAGGGTAAGGGAGATGAGTGACGAAGCCCGCATCGGCATCGGCCACGGCAGCGGAGGCAAGCTGACCCGCGACCTCATTGACTCTGTTTTCAAGGAGCGGCTTACCAACGACTACCTGTCACCGTTGTCCGACTCGGCAATCTGCCCCGCGCTTGGGGGCGGAATCGCATTCAGCACCGACTCCTTCGTGGTTTCCCCACTCTTTTTCCCGGGGGGGGATATCGGCAAGCTGGCAGTTGCCGGGACAGTGAACGACCTGGCCGTAGTAGGTGCGATCCCACGGTTTCTCTCCCTCGGTATCATCCTGGAAGAAGGGTTCGAACTTGAGAAGCTGAAAACCATTGTCGATTCCATCGCTCGCACCGCGGGCGAAGCGGGTGTTCAGGTTGTCACGGGAGACACCAAGGTGGTGGAAAAAGGCAAGGGGGACGGAGTGTTCATCAACACCGCGGGAATCGGTGAAGTGCGACCGGGATTTCCCCTCCCTGCCGGCCCCGCAGCCGGGGACAAGATTCTCGTTTCCGGGCCGGTGGGAGACCACGGTGCGCTTATCATGTCGTTGCAGAGCGGCATCGATCTGTCGTCGGATCTTGAGTCCGACTGTGCGGTGGTGTCACCCTTGATAGAGACCCTCAAAGACAGCGGAGCCCGGGTGAAGTTCATGCGCGACCCCACCCGCGGCGGGCTGGCCGCAGTGTTGAACGAGCTGGCCGGGGACCTTGGCCTGGGTGTTGAAATCGCCGAGGATTCGATCCCCTTGCGTGAACAGGTCGTGGGCATTGCGGAGTTGCTGGGCATTGAGCCGCTGCAACTGGCCTGCGAGGGGCGAATTGTGGTCGTAGTAGACGAGGCGGACGCAGGCGCCGCGCTCGCGGCCATGCGCGGGCTGGAGCAGGGCGCACAAGCGGCCATTGTCGGTTCACTGGTCCCCGCTCACCCGGGACTGGTGGTCCAGGTCACTGGATTCGGCGGCCGGCGAATCGTCGATATGCCTCTATCCGACCCCCTCCCCAGGATCTGTTGAGGCCGACATGTCCCGGCCGGACCGCGAGGTTTTGCGAACGCTCATTCGCGTCCAAGGCATAGTCCAGGGTGTCGGCTTCAGGCCGACCGTCTATCGTTACGCCAGGGACAACAGCCTCACCGGATATGTGCTCAACGATTCCGAGGGCGTCGAGATCGAGTTGGTTGGCGAGGCGGAAGCCATCGACCGGTTCATCGCTGCACTTCAAGACGCGCCGCCGCCGTTGGCCCGCATCGACTCTCTGAGCGTTCTGGTTCGCGAGGTGGCGCCGTCGCCAACACCTGCGGAGTTCGGAATTGTCCCGAGCCGTAGCGCGGAACGGGGCGCCACTCTGATTTCGCCCGACATCGCCACCTGCGAGGATTGCGTCGCGGAAATGGGCGACCCCGGCGACCGTCGTTTCGGGCACCCGTTTCTCAACTGCACAAACTGCGGTCCCAGGTACACCATAATCGAAGACGTGCCCTACGATCGGCCCATGACGACCATGCGTGATTTCGTGATGTGCCACCGGTGCGAGGAGGAGTACACCGACCCCCTCGACCGTCGTTTTCACGCGCAACCGACATGCTGCCCCGAGTGCGGCCCCGGCCTCTCCCTTCTGGACGACAGGGGAGTTGCCGTGGACAACGCTGAACCCGTCGCTGCGACGCTGGACCAGTTGGCCCGCGGAGGGATCGTGGCGGTTAAGGGGTTGGGTGGTTTTCACCTGGCTTGTGACGGCGCAAACGACCGCGCCGTTGCCGAGTTGAGGCGGCGGAAAGGAAGGGACGAAAAACCGTTCGCCGTGATGGCCCGGTCGTTGGACGACGTGCGCGAGTTTGCGCGGCTGTCCGGCGCGGAGTCGCTGTTGCTGTCTTCCCGCGAGCGGCCCATCGTGCTTCTGGAGAAGCGCGAACCGTTCCCACTTGCCCATGGGGTGGCGCCCAACAATCGCTGGATCGGCGTAATGCTGCCCTACACTCCGTTGCATCACCTGCTCCTGAAGTCTGGCGAGCCCGCGCTGGTGATGACAAGCGCCAACATCTCCGACGAACCGATCGTGAAGAGCAATGCGGAAGCGTTGGAACGTCTCGGGGGCATCGCGGATCTCTACCTTGTCCACAATCGAGAGATTCTGATTCGGGCAGACGACTCGGTAGTCCGCGCGCAGGAAGGAAGGGCCGTGCACCTGCGGCGTAGTCGCGGCTACGTGCCGGTGCCCATCGATTTGGGAGCGGCTCCCCCCCCGGTTCTGGCGGTGGGCGGCGAGTTGAAAAACACCGTTTGCCTGACCCGAGGCCGGGATGCCTTTGTGAGTCAGCACATCGGGGACCTGGAAGACGAGCGCAACTACGGCTTCTTTCAAGAGACCATTGCGCACCTGGGAAAGGTGCTTTCGGTTCGGCCGGAGCTGGTTGTACACGATCTCCATCCCGACTACCTGAGCACCCGGTTTGCCGGGGAGTTGGAAGGGGTAGAGCGCGTACAGGTTCAGCACCATCATGCGCACATCCTGTCGTGTCTGGCGGAACACCGGCTGCGGGAGCCGGTGATCGGGCTTTCCCTTGATGGCACCGGTTTCGGCACGGACGGCACGATCTGGGGCGGAGAGATCCTGGCGGTAGACGGCCGCCGCTCGGTCCGACTGGGCCACTTCAAGCCGCTGCCGCTGCCCGGGGGCGAGGCCGCGATTCGCCAGCCCTGGCGTATGGCCCTGGCCATGCTCATGGACGCGTTTGGAGGGGTCGACCCGGCCTGGGCGAAGCTGTTTCCGTGGCTCGCCAGGCCGGAGGCCGCCAAGCTGTCCGCGCTACTGCTGAAGAGCTACCCCTTCGTGAGGTCCAGCGGTGCGGGGCGGGTATTCGAGGCCGTGAGCGCCTTGCTCGGCGTAAGGGAGGTCAACACCTTTGAGGGCCAGGCTGCAATGGAGTTGGAGATGGCCGCGGGGAAGGGTAGGGGGCTTAGACCCTTCGACGTGCAACTGGAGGGCCGCGATGGCGAGCCCTGGGTTATCGATTTTGCCCCGACGGTCCGGCAGTTGGTTGAGGCCCGGCTCAACGGTGAAGAACGAGAGCTGCTGGCAACCCGTTTTCACGCTACGGTGGGTCACAGTCTGCTGTCCGCTGTGGAGAAGGCCGGTCAGGAGACGGGGCTCTCCGTGGTCGCACTTTCGGGCGGCGTATTCCAGAACCAACTGCTTACCTCTGCGCTTGCCCGGGATCTCGGGGCGCGCGGCTTGACCGTCTACCGGCACAGCCTGGTGCCTCCCAACGACGGCGGACTGTCATTGGGGCAGGCCTACTACTGCACTTTTCCGGACAACTCGACTTAGGTCTTGCGGTATTTGCCGCCCTGGGGCACGGCGTCGCCTCTCTCGATCAGGCGATTGAGGTGCTTGCGCACCATCTGCGTCTCCCAGTAGAGAAACACCGACTTGAGTTTGGGGATGTAGTTGCGCGTGAACGGGAACGCACCGGCCAATTCTTCAAGGGAACGGGGAGTATCGAGGGCATTGAAGATCATCTCGTCACGTTGCGCGATGCGGCCCAGGAACTTCTCCAGGGCACCATCCACGTTCTTGCGGAGCACCCCCATGTGGCTGGACACCGCGATCTCCGGGTTGTAGGAGCGAACGTAGTTAATGGAGGCCTCGAAATCGTCGATGCTTGATTCAGCGTTTCCGTACCAGGGGCCGTAGGGAGAAAGGTCGATGTCGAACAGGAGCATGCAGCCTGCCTGGTCTTCGAAGAAGCAGTAGTGGTCACGGGTGTGCCCGGGAGTGTGCAACGCGGTAAGGCGTACGTCGCCGAGGTCGAACGCGACCTGTGGATCGTAGGTGCGGGTAGCGGCCGATCCCGAGAACCCCATCACCTTCTCCACCATCGCCTTCCACAGCTCTTTCTCATCATCGCCTTCCATGAATCGGTCCGCGAGGAGATCGAGATTGCCGAACGTGTCAGCCCCCTCTCTGGGGACGAAGATGGCCGCGAGATCTCCCAGCGCGCCACAGCCGGCAGTGTGGTCCGGATGGGTGTGAGAAATAATGACGATGTCGACTTTGAACTGCTTCAAAAATGCGCCGAGAACCCGCGGGCCGACGCCGGCGTCGAACAGGATCTTTCGCTCCGCATCCACGTAAACCGACTGAGAGAACGGAAACTTCCCTCCGTTCTCCGCTGGTACAAGAAACAACTTATCGGTAATCTTCAGCAGTTCCACGGTTTGTGCCCCCATCCGTCCCGGATTGCACCTTCCGGGACTGACAGGCATTGTAGGGCTTCCACGCGTTACTTTCAATAATGTTTGAGTAATCGGGCCGGGACCGTGCTACCAGGCGGAGCACTCCTGGGGCTCTGTAATGACGCACTGGTCGTCGTCAACGAGGTTACCGTCAAGGCACTGGAACAACCACTCCACCTGCATGATGATGGTCTGGATCGCGGCCGGGGTATGCTTGAGGCCCTGGCATTCAACGAATTCCATAACGTAGCCCTGGCCGCAAAGCTCCTCGAACGTCTGCCGCGCGATCTCGTTGTCCACCAGCTCGTCGTCTTCACCGATGATGTAGAATATGTTGGCGTTGCTCAAGCGGGGAACGGAGGTGGAAGGGAGGGAGTTTTCGCCGGCAAAACAGCCCCACGGGTGCACCGCACCGAACCCGGACTCTTGTACCGCGGCGACAAATTCCGGCGCGTATGCGTCGGCCTTGTTGGACACTCCTTTGAAAAAATCGTTGGAGTTGCAGGTCTGCTGAAACTTCTCCGGGATGTAGTCGGAGTAGTCCTTGGGGCCGTCGGGGTTGAATACCGAACTCATCGGTGCAGACGGTTCGTACCACAGATAGGAGGCGGCAAGAAAGGCTGAACCGAGAGTCGCGGCTGAGCCCATGGCCTCGAACGCGGCCGCGGATTGGCCGAGAAGGTCGGCGGGGGGAACGATGGCGACCACACATGAAATGTCGAATTCCGGGGCGTAATGGGGAGCGAAACGATCGACAAAAAGCGCGGCATGTCCGCCTTGAGAGCCGCCCCACGGCACCAGACGGTAATCGGGGACCGCGTTGAGGTCCTCTCCCAACTGCTCGATGAGCTCGTAAGCGGCGCGCACCGCATCGAGGGAAGCGACTGCGGTGGCCTCTCCGATGAGGTAGGGGTGGAAGGTGTCATCGCACGGCTCCCCGAAGCCGCACATACCGAGGTAGTCGGGCGCCACTCCGATGAAACCCATCACCGCCGGCACCATGGCGGCAGCTCCCCCGTCCATACCGGTGGAAGGTGCGCACTTGTCGGCATAACCAGTGGTGCCGTGGAGAAACAGGGCGGTGGCAAACTCATGGGGTCCACCCGGCAACTCCGCCACGTCAGGTATGCCCACCATTGCAGTGGCTTCTTTGAGTACGCCTCGGTCCTGGGTGGTGTAGCGCATGGCAAACACCCTGGAACTGTAGCTCACCGGGATCTCTATGGGGTAGCCCGCGTCCTCTGCCAGTTGCAACAGCATTTCGGGCGGCAGATTGTAGATGTAGTGTTCATTGAACTCCAGCAGGTGCCCCGTCTCTCCTTCGGGTAGCCAGTCGTGGGGTTCAGTCCCACATACGCTGCCGGGTGCAAAGGGCGGAAGGCTGTCCTCGGCGGCAAGATCAGCGGGCTCGGCGTCGGACGGCTCAAATCCATCCTCCGGGTTGGCGTCTGCCAGGTCCGACGTCGCGTCATTGAGCAGGTCTGCTTCCAACGCGTCGGAAACGGAGTCGGAAACCTCGGGTGCCGGCGCGGTGGTGTCGGGTATCTGCGTGTCGACGCTGTCCACAAGGTCGGGAACGCCCGGGGTCTGATCTATTTGCAGCGTGACATCGGCCGGCCCCTCCGGGCCACCACCAAGCTCCTTCACCGACCCGGTATCGTCGGGAACGCTGCTGCTGTCGCTAATCGCATCTGCGGACGTCGAAGTCACATCCTGCCAACCTCCCAATCCGGAGCAGGCAGCAACCAGCAGGAACAAGCAAACGCACAAGCGGGACATAGCGCCTCCATGGGGGACCGGACGAAAGTGGGCTCAACAACCTCCGCTTCCAAGAGGGTAGCAAAAGTAGTCTCCCCATAACAAGCGCGCCGCGGGCGAAAAGTTTACGGACCTCTGCCTATGAGATATGATCGTGAGCGCACCCGTCCGAGGACACGGGGTGCCGGGAGATCGGTAGATGAGTTGCACGGTGGACATGGCGCTGGATACGGGGGAGGAGCGAACTGCAGCGACCCTGCACGTTGCGCTGTCGGGCACGGACGTTTTTCTCCTCTTTGAAGTGGAGAGCGCGGACACGCCTCAACAACAGCTCCTACCAGTTGCTCTGTCCGCAGTCGTGGGTTCGCTCTCAGTGCCGGTGGGTAGTTCTCCGGAGCGCAACCTGGAAACCGCGTTGCAGGCAGCCAACCGCGCAGTACACGAAGCGCGGCTCCGCAATCCTGCGGCCGGAGAGTGTCTGGTCTCGGCGCTGGTGGTTTCGAGAAGGGAAGGGCGCATAGCAACCGCGGGGGCCGGGGCAAACGCTGCGTACCTGAGGACTCCCGGGGAACTGAGGCCCCTGTTCTCGCCGGAGACCGTGTCGGCCAAGCTGATGCTGGACGGCATAACCTCGGAATTGACGGATGAGACCGGCGGCGACGGATCAACGCCCACCAACGGCCTTGGTGTCGCTCCGGAGATGTTCGAAGTCAAGCAAACGATGACGGTGGAGGAACCGGGACGTTGTGAGGTGGTGCTGTGCGGCGCGGCCCTGGCGGCAGAGGTTGGCACTGCGCACATGGAGAGCATGCCGGTGGTGACGCCGGTTCACGATACTGCCCGGCGGCTGTACCGGATCTTCTGGTCGAAGAAGGGACGGGGGTCCGGGGTGCTGGCCGCACAGTGCCGGCCGGGAGCGGACGGACCTCTGGCCGACGTCCCCGACTTCGAGCGGCCTGCCTCTACAAATCCCCGGGTCTGGCTGTGGCTCGCAGCTATCGCAATCGCGGCCCTCGCCGCAGCCTATTTTCTGCACTTCGCAGGTCAGAACAAAAAGCGGGTCGGCAAAGGGAATATTCCGCCGGCCACTTCTCTGCTCCCGACCAAGCCCATTGACAGTATGCCCCGGCCTGTGGCGGCCAGCCTGAAAGATGTTGTCGGGGCACCCGAAACCGTAGCGGGCCCCGGAGACGTAGTGCTGCCGCACGATGTCGCCGCGGCCCCGGACGCCGTACCGACCGGGGATCTGAATCCGAGAAGGCCGGACACCCGAGCCCTGGAGGCTGCAAAGGCAAAGGAAGAGGAGAGAGCGAAGGAGCGGGCCCGGAGGAAGAAGAAGAAGAAGCGGCGGAAGCCGAAGCGCAAGAAGGCGAAGACGGAAGAAAGCGAGAAAAACAAGGAAGAGCAGCCGCCTTCGGGGGGACCAGCGGTAGTGACCGACCCTGACTTTCCCGATGTCACCATTCAGGTGATGGATTTCTCCCGCCCCGAGGATGTCAAAGAGCAGGGGAGCGATACCAACTCAGGGAGTCCCAAATTCCCCATGGCCAAGGAGTTTCCCGATGTACGATCCGGGGGAGAGCCCGACGTTGTGAGTCAGCCGGAAGTCGGCAACGAGCCCGGGGCCGCAATTGACGTCATGGCTGCCGAGGTCCTGGCACCGCCTTCGGAAGGTGGCGCCTCTGAAGTGTTGTCAGTTGCCGCAGATGTGAGCGGTGCTCCTTTACCGGCAGAGCCCGCGGCTAAAGAGCCCGAAATCGTCGCCGGGGAAGAACTCTAGGGTGCGGCTATGCCGCCACCAGTTCCAGCATGTCTTTTCTGCCACCGAGGTCGTCTTTCAGCAACCGGAGTGCCCGGGTCTCAAGCTGGCGCACGCGCTCCTTGGAAATACCGAGTTCGGCGCCCAATTCACGCAAAGTCGCCGGCTGGTCCCGAAGGTGGCGAGACTCAACGATGAAGCGCTCACGTTTCTCCAGAGTCTTCATAGCCTTCCCCAGGAGAGCGTTCTTTAGACCCGCTACCTCGCGTTCAGCCACCAGCGCCTCCGCATCGAGGTGGGGCGCAGCCAGCTTCTCATGAAGGGAGAACGCCACGTCGCCGTCCGGTTGGGGAACATCGATTGACAGGTCCCGACCGTAAAGCCTGCGCTCCATCTCCTCCACGTCCCTCACTGTGCCTCCTACAGCTTTGGCTAATGCGGACTTCTGCTTCTCCTCATCGTGTCCGCACTCCATAAGGCGCTTCAGCCGTTTGCGAGAGCTCTGGAGGTGGTTGAACAGTCGCCGCTGAAGTTGGGTCGTGCCGATCTTGACCAGGCTCCAGTTCTTCAAGATGTACTCCTGGATGTACGCTCTGATCCACCACACGGCGTAGGAGATCAGCCGATACCCTTTCTCCGGGTCGAAGCTCTGAACAGCCCGCACGAGACCGAGGTTTCCCTCCTGGATCAGGTCCAGAACCGCGAATCCATAGTTGCGGTACTCCAGGGCAATCTTGATTACGAAGCGCAGGTTGGCGTCCACCAGTCGGTCCGCGTACTTCTGCTTCCGGGTTTCCCGCCAGAGAGTAGCGATTTCGCCCTCCTCTACGGGAGTGAGCATGTCCATTCTGGACACTGAGTTGAAATATGCTGCTAACTCGCCTTCTTCCACGTATCCTTTTCCGCTCATGACTATATCTCCCATGGCAACTGCTGCTAGCCCTAGACATCAATTGAACCCAAGGCAGGTAATGTCCCACCTGAATACAGTATATAAGGACACCGCTTATCCGTCCAGCGATAATTTTGCAATCGCGCTGTTTTTTTTCTCCGGCCCTGAAAAATAGGCTAGACTCTGAGCGATGAGTGCGCATCTTACCACCGTCGGGGCGTGCATCGTTCTGGCACTGCTTGGGACCTTCGGCTGCGAAGGCTTGCGAAAACCGCCTGCGAGACCATCGGCGGACCGGATTGCGGTCGGGGAAGGTCGCACCGATGAGCCTGCCGGTCTCGGTTTGCCGGGGGGTGGGGTGGAATCCGGGGACCGCTCCGGCGAGACCCGGAGCAAGACGCCCGGAACGAGCGGCGCTGTCGTCCCGGTTTCCGGCGAGCCGCCCGCGGTTGAGCCGCACAAGCGACTCCCCAGGCGGGAGGAGGTCGCCGGGGCCGCAAGGTTGGCAAGGCGTGAACCGACCGTGGAGATGTGGAGTCCGCCCATGCCCAAAGCGCAGCGGACTCACCCCGAGGTTGGTGACCCGATTCTGGGCACGGTCTCCGTCGGCACGGTGGCCACGGGCCATCTCGTAAACGGCCGGGCGCTCCCGCACGCCGGCCCCCACTTCGTGGTGCTTGATGAGCACCGGGGTAGGGCGACCAACTATGCGACGGACGAGATGGCCCAGGTGCTGGCTGAGGCCGCAGAGGCTGTAGCGTTGGCATATCCGGACGCAGTGATGGGGGTGGGCAACGTGAGCCGGTCGGGGGGTGGGGACATTCCCTGGAGTATTTCTCACAATTGCGGCCGGGACGCGGATCTCGGTTTCTACCTTCTCGATGACAACGGCGAGCAGGTGCTTCTTCCGACGCTTGCGCTCCTTACTCCGCCACTGGGGACCATCGAGTTTGAGGGCCGCACGCTGACTTTCGACCCGGCGCGCAATTGGACCCTGGTCAAGGCGTTGTTGGACTCGAAGGTTGCCGAGGTGCAGTATATCTTCTGCGCCGACTTCCTGGTTCAGCGTATGTTGGACTACGCCGCGTCTCAAGGCGTCAACGCGCGGTACCTGGCCTCCCTTTCCGGGTTGCTGCGGCAGCCTCGCGGCACCTTGCCCCACGACGACCATCTGCATGTCCGCATCACGTGCTCCGATGAGGACCTGGCGGAAGGGTGCCGGAACATCGTGGGTGGAAGGGAGCGTACGCCCGCGTCCCACTCAGGCTATGCCCGGCGGGTGAAAGAGTTGTTCCGGATTCTCTCGGATGAGAAGTCGCTGGAGCGCCGGTCCGCTGCGCTGCGTTTGCTGGCTTTGCTGAAGGTTCGGCACGGGCAGGGCAAGATCTATGAGGCGCTGGGAGATTGCGAGGAGCCAGTGTGTGGTGCGGGTGTTGCCGCGCTGGAAGCGGTGGAGGCCAAGGTCCGTCCCGGGGCCCTGGTGGCTGTGATCAAGGGAACGAACGATCCGGATACCGTTGCGACTGCGTTCAGGCTTCTGAGGCGCGGGGGTTCCGGGGCGGTGCGGAAAGTGTTGCCGCTGCTGAAGGACCAGCGTCGACTGGTTCGCCCTCACTACTTCTTCGAGAAGTCGGTGATTGTGCGGCAGCAGGCGTGCTATTGCCTGGGCTGGTTGGGCAGTAAGAAGGTTGTGAAGGCTCTTCTGGCCTTGCTAGCCGAGGATGACGACGCTGCGGTCCGGGGAGCTGCACTTTGGGCGGTCAGAGCGATAGCCGGAGCCAGCGTGTTTCCGGACGACGTGGTGGACACCCGGCCCACCAACTTGAGGAAGCGGTGGAAGAGGTGGGCTCGAAAGCACAAAGAGGCGGGCAAGGCTCTGCGGAGGGAACTGCGGGATCTCGGTTACAAGGTGGACAAGATGGACCGCAAGGAGATCCGTGAGTTGGTTCGTGCGGTGCGAGACAATGCGGATCACGTCTCCATGAATTCGCAACGGCTGCTCAACAAGCTGTTGAAGAAGCGCATACCTATCAACATCAAGGACAGGGCCCATTCCCACTGGTTGTGGCGGAAACAGTTGAAGCGTCTGAAGAGAAAGGGGCGCTAGACAAAAAAAGGGGGGCGACCTTCCGGCCGCCCCCCTCTTTCTTTCGGGGTGCCTGTGCAGGGCCTTGGCTACTTAGCGAGCGGGGCCTTGCGGGGCTGGCGTACGACGATTTCGCAGCCTTTCTCTGCTCTCTTAATCTTGATCACCTGGGTGCCCTCTGCGTTCTTCAGAGTCACGTTCCAGGAGTCGGTCTTCACGAGGTGAGCGATCCCCGCGACCTTCATTCCGTTGATCTCTTTGTAGTCCTTGAAAAGGGCCATGAAGGTGTCGACTGCGGCTTCCGGCCGGGTGTCGCTCCTAAGGACCAGCGCGTCGCGGCCCCGGAAGTCCTTGCCGGGGATGGCCTGGGTTACGTCCACTCCGGCCGATTCTACGGCCGTGCGGGCAGCGCTGAAGCGCTTGTCAGCGGCGGAGGCCAGGGAAGCAAATCCAACTACCATGATTGCTGCGGCTGCTACGGTTACGAGCTTTCTCATTTTCATCCCTCCCAAAGGAATTTGCGTTCTTGTTTTCAACACGGCTGGCGTTAGACCAACCGAGCAAGAGAACATTCAAAACTTTTTCATTTTTCTGTTTTTGTCGTCGAGCGAACCAGGGCGGACCAGGTGCCGCGTCGGCCAGGAAGGGGGTAGGGCGGGAGTTGATTGGACGGGCCCGGGAACAGTCCGGCTTTCGTGTTGACACGTCCTGAAAATAGGCATAAACTCCCTTCTGATAAAGATGTTGTCATAAGTCTTATGGTGCAAACGCTCGATAAAGGGGGCACTGCATGAGAATACCTCGTATCTGTTTCGCGTTGGCGGCGGCCGTGCTGGTTGCGGGTCTGCTTCCGACCACCGCTCTGGCCCAGGGCGAGGCGAAGCCATCCTTGCTTGTTCTTTACCTGGATTCTGACGGGGCCTCGGACAAGCAGAAGGAAGACGTGCTGGCCGCGACCAAGAAGGTGGTGGCGAAGTACGGCAAGTACAAATTGCTGGATACACCGAAGTTGGACCTGTTGGATGAAATGGTGAACTTCGAGTGCATCGAGATGGACGCGGACTGCATGTCGGCCATCGGGAAGGCGCAGAAAACCCAGCTTCTCCTTTACTCCGCTTTCGAGGGCGGTACGCTGTCGATGAAGCTCACCGACGTCGGCAAGAAGAAGGTGTTGGGCGAGTATTCAAGTTCCACGTCGGCGCCCAAGATTACTTCAGTTGTCACCGGCAAGGGCCTGGTGAAGCTGTTTGGCCCGTTGCCCAAGAAGGCGAAGCTTGTGCTGGTGAAGATCGACGCCAACGTAGAGAAGGCTGAGGTGTTCATCAACCAGAAGCGCATCGGGCCGACCCCCTTGAAGGTGAAACTGAAGCCCGGCAGCTACACCGTTTCCGTCCGCAAGAAAGAGTTCCTCATGGTTGAAGAGAAGATCAAGATAGCCGGAGGAAAGGCCTTTGAGTGGAAGGCGACCCTGAAGCCGATTCCGAAGAAGAAGACCGTAGTTGTGATTCCTCCAGTCACCCCTCCGCCGAAGACGAAGAAGAAGGGTGACGACGATGATGACGATGCCTTTTACGCGACCTGGTGGTTCTGGACCGCAGTCGGGGTTGGTACTGCTGCTGCGGTAACCGGCACGGTGTTGGCCCTCAGTTCCGATTCCGACGGTTATGATGTCGGGACAGTGCGTTTCTCCATTAGCCCTTCTGCGGCGGAGAACGACGCAATCTTTTACGAAGAATAGGAGCGTGACGATGAGCAAGACATTGTCCCTTATTACTTCCCTCGTGCTGTTTGCCATGCTCGCCGGTTGTGCTGCGACGGAAGAAGACGCTCCCACCGCCGAGTCGGATGAGGGAGTATCGGTCACCTTTTCATTGGGCTCTGCAGTGGGCGCCCTTGAAGCGAGTGAGCTGAGCAAGATCAAGTACTTCAGAATTCGAGTCTATGCCAACAAGCCCCTTGAAGCTGATGAGGAAGCTCTGTTTGACTCGCTGAAGATCCACGGTTGCTTCAAGGCAGGCGGCACCGAGATCAAGATCCAGGACCTCAAGGCCGGGTCTGAGCGCTTCGTCTTCTACGAAGGGTTCTCGGATGAGAGCTGCGAAAACCGGGTGGCCATAGGTATTCGCGGTGCGATCAAGATCGCGAAGAAGTCGTCCCTGCAGTCGGCTGCAGCGGACCAGGAGTGCGACGAGGACGACGTCTGCAAGGCGGAGATCCACCCGGACGCCAGGTGCGATTGCGCCAAGGACGAGGATGGGGACGGCAACGACCTGCCTTACTGTCAGGCGGGGAGTACAGGGAGTTGCACGGTGACTCCGCCTGTATTCGTGCCCCTCTATCTCGCCGGCCAGTTCAATCGGCTGCCCGCACCTTCCGATGGGCTCAAGGCCAAAGCTGCCAACCAGTCCTGCGACTCGGACCTCGACTGCGAAGGTGTTCACAAAGCCTCCGTGTGTGACGAAGAGTTGGGTTTTTGCTCCATCCCGGGCCTGTTCCCCTTCTCGCCGTCACGGCACCGTGCATTCCACACCGCGAGTGTTTTGGAATCGGGAAAGATCCTATTCAGTGGTGGATTCAACCGCCTTCGTGACGGGGAGCATTTTGTAGCCGAGGGGCCCTTCTTCGAGGTCTTCGACCCGTTCACCGGCCTTTTCGAACGGCCGACCCTGGAAGATGCATTCAGCGGCCAGGAAGTGGGCATGCACCGGACCGCGGTTCTTGAAGGGCACAAAGTCATCATCACCGGCGGCGTTTCCGAGGCTGTGCTCAAATACGAGCAGGGCAACGAAATCAAGCTGCGCATGGAAGTCCCGTTCGAGACTAACTACAACTGCGACGAGTCCGCCTGCTTCACCTTTTCGAAGAGCATAATCGTTGCGGACGAAGGTGCGGGAACAGTTGTGGAGAGCTTCCTGCCCAAGCGGCTGGTAGTTCATCAGGCTGCGGTCGTCCAGAAGGGAAGTGACCCCACGGTAGTGATTTCCGGCGGCATCACCTTCAACGACGAGACCTTCGCGCCCTCGACCAGCGACCGCTACATCGAGTGCGGTGTCGGCGATATTCTCGCTGGAGAGAAAGCGGTTTGCGCCGAGGACGACTCAACTGCGCTCCATTCCCCGCGTTACTCCCACGCCGACGCGTGCCTCGTTGAGGAAGGCGACTTCGGCCCGTGCGATGAATATCTCATCTTCGGAGGAGTGAACGAGGGGCAGCCGCCCGCCGAGGAGTTCTCATCGACGAGAGAGGACGGCTTCAACAAGCCGCTGTCGTTTACCGAAGTGACCAAGCTCAACGAGGTGCTGTTCCCGTTCCTCGCCAAGGTTGAGGATGAGCCTGGAAAACCTGCCAAGTTGTACTCTTTCGGCGGGGTAAGTGCCGATAGCGTCTCGATCCAGAATACCGAGTCGGTCCTCACCACCTTGTTCTCCGCCCCCGACGTCATGCCCCAGCAGGTAAACGTCAACCTGGGCACCCAGAACATGACCACTGCCGGCTTCGACCTCAAGGACCTGGAGCCTGCGGGTGCCGTCTACCGGCTCTTCCACACCGTCTCCGTCATAGAGGAAGGGCGCATCATGCTTGTGGGCGGGTTGGGGGAAGACAATACGCCTACCAAGAAGGTACTCTTCTTTGAAGAGCCCGAGACCCATGCGTTGACCTACTACGGTCCCGCCAAGAAGACCAAGGTTGCCCGTTTTGGCCACACCGCAACCGTGCTGAAGCACGGGCTCCTGGAAGGTGCAGTGCTCGTCGTTGGCGGCCTCAAAGTGGACAAGGGCACCGGCTCCATTCTCTTCGCCGAAGGAGCGGAGATATACATCCCCTAGCTCATGGCCGGAGCAACTTCCAGCCGAGTCGCAGCAACTATCCTGCTCTTCATCGCCTGCCTGGGCGGCCTCGCACTGTTTGCGAACCCTTATCCATTCTTTAAAGACTCTGGGGAACTCACCGCATCGCTGGCCTCCGCGGGCATTGCCCATCCCACCGGCTTTCCGGTACAGCACGCTGCTGCGGGCGCGTTCGTGGGGGTGCCCGCAGGACCGATCAGCTACCGTCTTTCACTGCTGAGCGCCACCGCAGTTGCCTTAGCTGCCACCGTGCTTTTCGCCCTGGCAATGCTGTTGGTTGAACAGGGAGTTATGACGGGGGCGCGGAACAGGCGACCTTGTGTGGCACGGGCAGCGGCCCTGCCGGCCGCGGTGGCCGCATTCGGATTGGTGGTATGCGATACGGTCTGGTTCCACTCGGTAAATGTCGAGGTCTACACACCGGGCATGGCTTTGAGCGCAGCGATCCTATTCTGCGCGCTCCTGACCATCCGCACCGGCGAGGCCCGCTGGTTCAGGCTCTTTGCCCTGGCAGGCGGTCTGGCCGCGGGCTCGCACATCACCTGCGTGATGGTGTTTGCGCTTTGTCTCCCCTTTGTAATGTTCTCGTTACTTCGCGCAAAGGATGAGCAGGGCCGGGAGATTGGCGCACTCCTGGTCCCCGCAGCAGGCCTGTTTGCCCTTGGGCTGCTGGCGATCCTCTATCTGCCGGTGAGAGCTCACCAGGCGCCCCTTCGCAACTGGGGCGACCCGGGGACCTTTCACGGACTGCTCGGCCACCTTACCGGCAGTAGCATCCGCACCTCGTTTGAGCACGAGATGTTGAGATTCGACTGGCGGCACGTGGCATTCCACACCCGCACCTACCTGTCCCAGATGTGGGTGCAGGCGGGATTCGCACTTGTGCCCGCGGCCTGGGGATTTGCCTGGCTGTATCGGGCCGGGCTTCGAATCTCTGCGACCTTGCTGGCCACTGTGCTGCTGGCTGACGCCTGCTTCTCCATTTTCATCAATCCTATGGCCCAGTTGGAAAAGCAAACATCAACTCTTTCCTTGTTCCTGCTGTTGGCCCTGGCCGCGGTGGGTGCCGCGGCGCTCGTTCACGTCGCGCGCAATGCCACCTTGTTCCGCGCCCGGGGGAGGACGGCCGCGGCCGTTTGCGCGGCGCTGCTCAGTTGTGCGTTGCTCTATTCCCCCGCGACGTCGCAGACGGCCGAGGCGCGGGCGACCAGGACCTCACCAATGTCGTACCGGTACGCCGGTCTGGCCCTGAGCAACACGCCACCAGACGGCATTCTCGCCACCGGGCAGGATGATCTTACCGGCTTGTCGTTGTACATGACTGAGGTGGAGAAACGCCGCCCGGACCTGCTTCACGTGGTGAAACAGATGGTTTGCGAACCGTCATTCATGGATCCGTTGAAGGCTCGTCGCAAGGGCCACCTGGCGGGCGGTCTGCTGTTCCGGGCGATAGAGGAGCGTTGTGGGGACCAGACGAAAGCGGGGGCCGTGGCGGTTTGGGCCGACATGAGGACGGTGTGGGAGGAGGTGGAGTACCCGCTTAGTTGGGAGCTTAGCGACTCGGAATTGGATGCGGTTTGGGCCGGCCTTCTAGCACCTGCGTTCCCGGCCTACTCTGTACGTCGCAACCCGTTGGAGGAGCCGTCCGTGGGAGATCTGGGTCTGAGTCTGAACGAATTCCTGGACGAATGGGGGGTAGGGCGGCCTGACGAAGCTACCGGAGAGGTTGTAGCGGAATTCGAGCGGCTGACCGCAGCGTTACTGATACGCCGGGCGCTGGCGGGAGACCGGAACGGCAAAGGGTTGCACGCAACTGCGCTCGCGATGCTGCGCCACGCGCGCGAGGTGGCCCCGGAGGACTGCCGGCTACTGAATAACCTGGCGGTCGCCGAGGGTATGGGCGGGGCGTACGGCGAGGCTGCCCGGGTGGCCGCAAGAGCGAGCGAACTGTGCCCTCTCTACTCTCTGGCGCGTGTGAACCTGGTTCGTTACCTGATCCTGGGGGGAGACGAGACTTCGGCTGCGCTGGCTCTGGAGCACCTGGTTGACGACTTCCCGGCAGAGGACTTTCTGGGTGGCCTGCAGCGACTCAGGGCGCAACTGGACGCAGGCGGCGATGCCCGGGGCGCCGCACTTGTGACCCGGTATCTCGCTCCCCTCGAAGGATCACGCTAGTCCACGAACTCCCAGTCGCGCTCCTCCTCCTCCATCTTCCGCTTGCGGCGCTTGTTGCGGGCCTTTCGAACCACGAGGGCGACGAGGAACAGTGCGGTAAGCAGAGACCACACCATCCAGTCTCCGGTGACTGCGAGGAGCCAGGAAAGCGATGACAGAGTATCGACCCATTCGTCTTCCAGTACGTGCAGGGGGACGCCGTACACCTTCCGGACCGCGTCCTTGAAATTTGTGCTGAAGGTGAGTGCGGTCAGCAGCTCCCGGAACTTTGCTTCACCATAGGTGTTGACCAGGAAAGAGACGAACAAGCCGCTTTGTGCGTAAGCGAGGCTGCGCGCGGAGGCGCCGCCCGGAAAGCTCTCGGAAATGTCATCGAGTGGCATGGGCCCGCCGGAAACCTGGGCTGCAGCTACGGTTTCGAACCGTTCGATGAGATTCTGGCGCGCCTGCTTGATCGCGAGACCTTCAATAAACCAGCGGGGCGGGCGCTTCTTGACCACCCTGAGGAGCAGGATGTGTGAGATTTCGTGCTCCAGGGTCTCCTCGAGGGTGAGCATCATCGCCTTGTCGATTCGCAGGATGATGAGGGACAGGTCTGCGTAGGCCACTCCGGCGGCCCAGTCGATGTGGGCGCGGTAGGGTTGCAGTTCAAGGAACTCCTTCTCATCCACTGCGATGCGCACGGTAATCACACCCTTGTAGCAAGGCTTGATCAACTGGCAGTGCGAGGCCCGGGTCCGCTCGGCAAGTTTGTTCAGGCGAACCACCAGTTTCTGCTGTTCGGGATGATAAATAAACTTGAAATGCCGGCTCTTCTTTTCTCCAAGCACCTGCTCAGCCACGGAAGGGCGGGCGAAACCAACGATGCTGAAGAACAGAGCGGCGATGACGGCAGCCGCGAGCAGACGTCTCACTGCCACCTCCAGAAGAACTTGTGGCGGGAAGAGGCGACCAGGAACGCGAATCCGAAATCAAAACGGATTTTGCCGTCTTCTTTCACAAGACCCTTGGGCGGGTTGAGGAAGGGGCCGGCGGCCCAGAAAGCCCGCACCGCCTCCTCGTCCAGGAATTTCAGGCCGGATTTGGTCGCGATGCGAGTGTCGATAACGTTGCCGTCGGCATCGAGCACCACCTTCAACACCGTGAGGCGGTCCTTGTGCCCGTAAAGCTCTCCGGAAGGATCTCGGAGCCGGTAGGGGCGATTGGGATCCCAATGAATGCGCACCCTGTTCTTGACCCTTTCGAAGAACCCGACGTACCGATAAGGCGCGGTGTTGAGGATATTGGTTTCACCTTCTTCTTTAACGTTTGGGAGATAATCGTCTGAAGCGAACGGGGCTGCAGAGGGGGAGTACTTTGAAGCCGGGTCGAGGCCCTCGAAGGGGGTGTTGAGAAAAGCAACCCCCTCAGACGCGGCCGGTGTTCCTCCCGGAAGTGCGCCGCCATCGGCAGCAGGTATGGTTCCATTTTCGGAAGGTTTGGCCCCTTCGGCAACGGCTTTGGACGCGGAGGTGCGGTCGGGATCGCCCTTGCGGGCCGGCGGTGCTTTCTGTTTGCGAGTCTCCTTGTCGTAGCGCCGCGGCATCTCCTGACTATCCGACGGCTTGCGGGCTTTCTTCTCCTGCTCGGTCTTTTGCGCGTAGCGAGCCGAAAAGCGGGCTCGATCAGGCATCTCTTCTTCTTCGACGGGAACCGTGGATACTATCTGGCCTACCGGCACCTCGGTGCCGTCGATTTCGTCGTCGAGCTCTTCCTCTTCCAGTTCTTCTTCAAGTTCTTCCACTACCGGTGTCCCCGGCGGCGTGGGACCGGCCGACTCCTCCTCCATGTACAGTTGAGGCCCGACGCCAACTGCACTGAACTCGATATCCGACACGGAATGATCGATGAGGTAGATGATCGCCATGAGCAGAGGGATCTGGACGATGAGGGACACAAGGATGGCGATACCCCAGCGGCGACCGGAGTTTCTACCCTCTTGTGACTCTCGCCAGTTGCCCCACATACCGCTACACTCCTCGCCGTTCAATCTCCAGAACCAGTATATGACCGGTAGGAAACCACGTCAACCGCACCACGAAGAGATTGTCGGTGATATCAGGCGTCTTTGCGGTCCTGGAAGGCCCTGGTCAGGGTCATTCGGTCCAGGTATTCGATCGCTCCGCCAACGGGTACGCCGGCCGCGAGGCGGGTCACACGGACGTTATCGGCGGCCAGTATGCGACTGATGAAGGTTGCAGTGGTCTCTCCGTCTGCGGTGAGGGGGGTGCCGAGAACCACCTCCACGATCCCTTCGTCCTTGATCCGTTTCTGCAGGTGCCCGAGACGAAGTTCCTCCGGGCCAACCCCCTTTAGCGGCGACAGCAGACGATGCAAAACAAAGTAGCGGCCCCTGTACTGACCGGTCGCTTCGAGAGCGAGCAGATCCCCAATTCCTTCCACAATGCACAGGGTAGCCCCTTCACGGGAAGGGTCGACGCAGATGTCGCAGGTGTCTTCAGTATCGGTCAAACCGAAGCATCGATCACACAGGCGGACATTAGCAACCACCTCGGACAGAGCGTCTGCCAATTCCGACATTCGGGCCGAACCTTCTCGCACCAGGTGGATTACGAACCTCATCGCGGTCCTGGTGCCGACGCCCGGCAATTTGCTGAACACCTTGACCAATCTGCGTACCGATGTGGGGAGTGCTTCCGACATGGCTCTATTCTTCTTCCGTTTCCACCAGTTCAACGTCCTGGACGGTGCCGCCAAACAGGTCGAGAGTCTTGCGGACGTACGGGTCGTTGCGCAGCTCTTCCTCGCGGTCCTTTTTGACGATGGCTCGCTTACGCCGGCCGTCGGAGGCCGAAGAAGTCTCGAGGGTCAGAGCCTTGTCCTCACGGATTACCACCTTGATCTTCTTGCCGAAGAATCGCGAAAAGGCCTGGCCGGCATCGTTCATGAGCACGTCCTTGGCACCCTTCGGGGCGATCAGGAGGATCGCTTCCTTGTGCAGCTTTTCGAGAACGCATTCACCGCACATGGCTGCATCGATGCGAAGGTTGCTGTGTGTTAGATGGTCCAGAAACTCGGCCCAGAGTGCTTCCGGGTCGGCCTTGTCGAGGCCGTCTTTTTGCGCCTTGTCTCGAGCGGGGTAGGGGGGCGGTTCCGGTTTGGGTTTGGGCTTTGGCTTTGTCTTGGGCTTGGGCTTGGGTTCTGGTTTTGGTTCTGGTTTTGGTTCTGGTTTTGGTTCTGGTTTTGGTTCTG
>CAZVFX010000073.1:0-35060 GCA_964626565.1 uncultured Myxococcales bacterium | reverse complement strand
ACTAGCTGGGAAGGGTGATCCTGAAAACCGTGCCCTCTCCCGAAGAACTGCTGCAAATCACATCCCCACCGTGCTCTTCCACTACCTGCTGCACCAGGGTGAGGCCCAGTCCGGTACCGCTTTTTTTCGTTGAGAAGAACGGTTCGAACACCCGCTTCGGTTCAGGCGCGGAGATACCAGGCCCGTTGTCCTTGACGGTGATGCGAATCTGGTCGCCTTCGCGCCACGCCTTGACCGAAATGTGCGGCTCCGACACCGGCTCAACCGCATCGATCGCGTTCTTCAGCAGATTCGTCATGGCGTGGCGGAGCAGGCTGGGGTCAGCAGGCGCCCTCAGTTGACGGTCGATCTCTCCGGTAAGCTTGATACCTCGCTGCTCCGCCTCATCCCGGTAGAACGCCAGGATGTCGGTGAGCAGGGTGTGAAGCTCCACCTGCTCCTTCTCCACCTCCGGGAATTTGGCGAACTTGAGGTAGTAGTCGGTTATCTCTCTTAGCCGGTCTATCTCCTTGCCGATTGCTGAGACCAGGCGCGTAACTTCCTGGTTCGGGCTGCCCCCTCCCTCCGAAGCAACCTCATCCACCGATTCTTCCAGCAGTTCCAACTTCAGGCCGAGAGCGTTCAACGGGTTGCGAATCTCGTGCGCGATCTGAGTGGCCATCTTGCCAATGGTTGAGAACCGGTCGGAGCGCAACAGCTCCCGGGCCTGGCTGCGGATCATCTCCTCACGCTCTTTCAGCCGGTGAGCCATGGTCTGCAATTCCATGGCCAGGGCGCCGATCTCGTCGCCCGACTTGATCGGCACCGGCTGGTCGTACTCGCCCCGCGAAATACGATTGGCGAACGACTTGAGGGTACCGAGAGGCTTCAACCAGGCAAGGAAAAGAAAGAACACGCCGACAATAACGACCATGGAGGCCATACCCACGTAGAGCGCGATGCGCACCGCGCTTTCTTCCCGACCGGCCGCGTCACTCCAGGCGGTGTTGATGGCGAGGTTGTACTCCGCCTGCAGCCCCATGACCTCCTTGCGCACAAACCGGATCACGATAGCCAGTGAGCTGGTCACGTTGCGGGCGTCGGCCTTCGGCTTCTCCTCGGAAGAGCCGGTCAGGCGTGCGGCGAACAACTCCACGAGGTCCGCATACACCCGGCGGTTGGTGCGGTCGGGACCGCCCACAGCCACGCCCTTCAGGCGCTTTTCAACCTGATGGTACAGACCGGTGCCGTTTGTCAACTTCATGAGCTTCTTCGAAATACCGGCAAATTCCCGCCGGGTGCGCTCCGGAAGTTGCGCCTGCTCCGACAACTCCTCGATGCTCACCCGCAACGAATCCAGCGCCTCGAACGGGTCCATATCGGGAAGGTAATGCGCAAGCCACAGGATCTGCTTGTATTTGCCCCGGGTCAGCACTCCCGACGCCTTGGTAAGCTCCGCGGCCAGCCGGTGAAAACGGCCGGAGGTGGGCAACAACCCCTCCTTGACGATCTCCACCTCCTGCTTCATCTCCTGCATGGAGTTGACGGAATACAGCACCGTCCCACCGAGGAGGAACAGGACCAGCAGATAGCCGGCAACGATTCTCGTAACCAGGGATACCTTCATCTAACCCCAACCCCAGGCGCCTGAATTGAGCTACTTCTTGCGCTTCTTCTTCTTGCTCTTCTTCTTGCTCTTCTTCTTGTCGGATTTCGGTTCCGCCTTCTTCTTTGCAAAACGATAGACGCCGTTGCCATCCACGAAATCGAAGACTACTCCCCCGTGTCCCTTGCCCAGGAACTCCGCCGAACTGAACCGGTTCAACGACTCGATTCTGCGCTTGGCCTGCTCGTCTTTCTTGAAACGGTGGGGACCGGAGTGCATGTCGTAGACCGGGACAGCCTCCAGCTTGCGAAACCTCAACTTTCGCTTGCCAGTGTCCCACACCATCTTCAGACGGGCCAGCAGCCCGAAATCACGCTCGTACAGGAACTCCTTCACCGAGCCCATGTTCTTAGCGCCGCGCATCGCGAAATTGCCCAGCCCGTAGAATATCAGTCCGCCCTTGTAGTGCTCGATACCCTGGACCACGTGAGAGTGATGCCCGATCACTATGTCCACGTCGTATTTTGAGATAGCCGAACGGGCCAGGTTACGCTGGACCCGCACCGGTTTGCTGTTCCTCTCTTCCCCCGCGTGCATGGACAGGATGCGGATGTCGGCCTTGGCCGCTTTCAGCTTCTTCAGCGCCGGTTCCGGCTTGTAGATCGAGGCAACCCCGGCCCGCTTCTCTTTGGCCCGGGTGGAATTGCTCACCGCAGCAAAAGCAACCTTCACACCGTGCACCCGGAAGACAACCGGTTCGCTGGCTTCGTCGATATTCTCGCCGGCGCCCGCGAAATGCAACGGCCTCTTCCGACCCAGCTTCTTCAACCACTTCCTGGTCTCCTTGATCCCCTCCGGGCCGTAGTCCTTGGCGTGGTTGTTGGCAAAGGAAAAGAGGTTGAACCCGACGTCCTGGATGGCGCTCACCGCATTGGGGTGACACTTGAAGTTGTACGCCTTGTCCGCAGGCTTGATGTCGTTATGGTCCATCACCGTGGTTTCAAGGTTGCAGAAGTTGATGTCCCCGTTTATCTCACCTTTCACCCGCTTGAGCTGCTTGTCGAACGGAACTACCTTGCCCCACAAATAGACGCCGTCCTCTCTGACGTCCACCCGGGTGCGATTGAGGTTGACATCCCCTACGGCTACCAGCGTGATAGGCACCTCTTTGGCAGAGGCTGAGCAGTAAAAGAAGATGAGCAGCAGTGGCAGAAAACGAAAAACTCGCAATTGTAACCTCTTGAAGGCCCGAAGTTCCTACAGATCCACCAACCCCATTCCGCCGGGATAGCCGTACGAAACGTCGTTGTCGTAGCCGTAGACCACGATGCCGATCTTCTTGTCGGACCAGATAGAATGGACGCCGTCGGCGACCGGGGTGCGATAGACTGCATACCCGCTCGCCCCGATCTGGGCGAACTGACTGGGATCAAGCTGCTGGCCGTCAAGAACCACCGCCTGCGCCGTCGACGGCGCAATGATGTTCAAGTAGTCCTCAAGATAGGCGTCGGGAGTCAGGAACACGTAGGATTCCATGAACTGCTCTTCGGAAACAGCCAGTATCATTGCGGGGTCGCCGATCGCTTCACAATAGCCGCCCCTTCCAGGGTAGATTTCGCACGTATGTCCCGAGGGACAGTTGGACTGGTTGGTGCAGCTCTTGCCCGCACACATGCCGGAGAACCAGTCGCAAACATACGTCTGGGGGCAGTCGGAATCGTTGAAGCACGGGTCCAGATATGGGTCCCCGAGGATCTCATGGCTCGAGGGCAGGAACTGGGCCACGAGAATCGGCTTATCCGAAGTGATCTCCAGGTTCGATGAAGTCTGGAAGGTGAAGTGCCCACCTGCGGACAGCGTTTCAACCATGGTGACCGCAGGATTGAGCGTCACGTGGGTATCGTTCTCCGACGCCAGAATACGGATGTAGTCCTGCTCCTTCCAACGCTCCCAGCTCTTGGAAATGAGGTAGTGGGTGCCCCAGGCCGAAACGGGAATGAGCTGCTGCTCGAGATGGTCGCAGCAGCACCTGTCGGAAGTAAACGGACACTCGTGTCCGCCGAACACCACCACCGGCGCGCTGGCCTCAATGTGGGTGCCGGTAAGGTCGCCACCGGGATCCTTGGAGTTCACGTTCAGGACCTCTCCCTGAGTCAACTCCACCGTGTGACTCTGGCCTTTGGTCAGTGCAGGTATGTCGCCTCCGGCGAGGGTGTTGGCCGACACGGTGAAAGTAACCTGGGTCGGAATGGTGGAAGAGCCTACGACAGTGAAAAACGAAGAGGGCGTGGGCTCGTTGAACACCTTGGTGCCGCCGAAACCGTAGGTCATGACATAATATTCCGTACCCAACCCGGGGGTGGGCAGCAACACTGAAGCGTCGTTGGAGAACACTTCGACCACGTTGGAGAGCGGGTTGAACTGGTACACCGTGATGGGACGGGAGGCCGAAATCTTGAATGCCGACATACCCTGCATGGTGTCGTTGACGCCCCAACTGGGAGGAAGTTCGAACTTGTACAATGCGCCGCCGGGCACCGACGCAGTAAGGACCGAGCCGTCGGGCTTCGTGACCGTCACGTCGGCAGTCTCCTCCTTCTTGTCCGACGTATTGGAGACGATAACCGCAAACTGCGCGTTGAACGCATCGTTGTCGGGCGACTGATAGTTATCAAGATCCACGGCGAAGAACTCGCAGCCGGCGTTGGTGTTCTGCTTGAAGTCCCCCGCACAAGGGCTCAGGCAGGCACCCTGCTGACAGCTAAGCCCCGCAGCGGTGCAATTCTGCGCCTCGGTCCACATCTGGGCCGCACCGTCCTGAGTGCACACCATCGCAATATTCCCATCGCACTTCTTGTCGCCGGGATAGCAGAACATGCAGCTATCCCCGAAACAACTGTTGGGAGCAACGCACGTCTCCACCACAGTAAAGTCGCTTCCGTCTTCGTTGCACTGGATGACGTATTCTCCCTTGCAACCCTTGGTACTGGGTTTGCACTCCAGGCACTGGCCGGAGTGGCAGATGTTGCCCGCACACTCGATAACTTCCGCGTTGGGATCCATGCCGTCGGCGGAGCAGATGTGCACCGCATTGCCGACGCACATCGCGTGGCCGGGAAAACACGCCTTATCCGAGCATTCCCCTTCCAGGCAGTAGAGGAACTCGTTTTTGCAGTCGGAGTTCATTACGCACTCGACGCACTTCTTGAGCGCCGGATTGCACATCGGCTTTTCCGAATCGTGGCAGTCGGAGCTCATCTTGCACTCAACGCACGTGTTGGAGAACTGGTCGCACAGCGGCATCTCGGCCGGACAGTCCTGAGAAACCTGGCAGCCGGTCGGCGGGGGCGTATCTTTGGAAGGAGACACGCTGTCGCTGCCTCCCTTGCCGTCACCAAAACCGACGGTGGCGTCACTCTGGCTCCCACCGGAGCCGGAACAAGCCCAGTGCAGCGGAGGGAATACAAGCGCGGAAATTGTCGCGACAAGAACTATCAATCGACCACGACCTGAGAACATGTTAAGGCCTCCTCTGATACCAATCTCTACGGAGTTTACCCAAAAGGCCTGTAAAGTAAAGATATGGTTGACGTTCTCGCGTTGACTTCGTTTTTTGGTGCTGGTAGAGTTACTCTGTATGATGGGGCAAGATTAGATCTGTACTTTTCTGGGAGGATATCGATGAAATCTGTTCGCACATTTGCAATCGCGGCGAGTACGTTCATGTTAGCGGCCCTGCTGCTTTCTGCCGGTTGTTCCCCTGCCAGTCCCGGTGATCCCGACAAGGAAATCGCCGCCGATACTGAGGTCACTGAGGTAGCACCTCAGGATGTGAAAGAGGCGACTCCCGAGACTGACGGCGGGAAGGACGTCATTCTTCCTCCGGACGAGATCGACGGTGAGGTTCTGCCCGATGAAATCGACGAACCCGACGAAATCTCGCAGCCCGATGAAATCGAGGAAGACGACGTTCCCGACGACGTGCCGGACACTGTGGTTCAATGCGACGTTGATTGCACCGCGAACGAAGAATGCGAAGGTTTGCTCGAAGGCGAAGACGTGTGCCACCCTGCCATTTGCGACTGGTCGGAAGAGTGCGGCAAGAACCAGTGCATCCTTGACAGCATCGCCAACTGCTGCGTCGCCAAGGCGGACTGCGAGGGAGGCAGCGAGTGCACCGACACCTTGTGCGATGACAACGTGTGCAAGTACCCGCCCCTCGACCCGCTTCCCCCCGAGTGTGGCGGAAACCTCGTCATCGCCAACTTTGACTTCGACAACGGCCTCATGCCGCCCATAGACGACCTTGAGGGAATGGACAGCGACGAGGACGCGGTAGGCTGGAACATCGTCGATAGCCCCTGCGGCGGCAGCCCCGCCCTCTACATTGGCGACCCGGAATGTCTGACCTACTACAACGGCTCCTTCGATACCGACTGCAACGCCGTAACTTCACTGGCCTGCACTCCCGAAACCGAAGATGAAGACTGCCCGGGCCCCAACCCCGAATGCCACGAGATCTTCAAGAACTGCGTGCCTGAAGTGGCCCCCGGCCAGATAGAAATGGCGTTGTGGCTCAAGGAAGTCGTTCTGCCGGAGAACTCACTCATTACGTTGACTTTCAAACTCTGGCTGGAAACCGAGCCGGATGTGCCCGGCTCACCTATCAAGTTCGACATTTTGCGCCTGTACGTGGTTGCCGCCGATGGAGAAAAGACGGAGATCTTCAATACCGAGGGCATGAACGGCACCACCGACGGCGAGTGCATCTCGGTTGCGGTGGATCTGAGCCAGTGGGCCGGGCAAGCCCCGGACATCGTCTGGGAGTTCGACACTTCCGACGGCACCAACAATGACTTCGCCGGTATCTACCTCGACGACATAAAGGTCGCCACTTACGAACAGACCTGCGCCGCCGACTCCCAGTGCGACGACAGCGAAATATGCACCACCGACACCTGCCTCAAGTTCTCGAACCTCGGTGGCGATAATGACGACGGCTTCTGCGTGTCAGAAGAGCTTTTTGACTACTGCTTGCCGTGCGATGGCCAGGCCGTCTGCATTGGCGAAGGCCCCCACCCGGCCGACACTGAATGCTATCCGCCGTCCTGCGTGGAAATGCCCGAAATCGCGGAAGGTGTCGACTTCTGTCAGTGGCTGCCTGACCCGGCCTGTTGCGTAGTGGCCAACCTCGACGAATACTGGAGCGAAGGCTTCGAGGGCGGTTCCGACGAAAGTAACGACTGGACCATCTCAATGATCCTCGGCAATAACGTCGGCTGGCATCTCCTCGATGGTGCAGGATGCCCGGATGAAGGCGGTGACGCCGACACCTGGGGCTTCTACTTCGGCAACCCGGCGGAGAACAACTACCAGTGTGACACGCCGTACTGCCACGGCACCATCACCGCCAAGGACAAGATCGACCTTGGCGGCGTCGCAGACAACGAGTTCGTAAAATTGACCTTCTGCCTCTCCCTGTCCACGGAATGGGATGACACTCCTGAAGAAGCCTACGTGTCTTTGGGCATCGACACCCTCTACGCCGAGGTTGTAGATTCAAACGGCCTGGTGACCGAGGTCTGGTCGTCGGACGTGGTAAAAGGCACCACCAAGGGTGAGCACATTCCCGTTTCCGCTGACCTTACTCCGTTTGCCGGCCAGAAAGTGAGCCTGCAGTTCAGGTTCTCAACCGGCGACGTCGTGCCGGCCAACAACACAAACGGCGGTGCCTGGGTGGACGAAATAGTCGTTGAGTCGGTGTGCAACCCGGTGTGCGATGACGCGTCCGACTGTGCGGAAGAAACGCCGGACTGCCAGACCGCATCGTGCGTGGCCGGTGAGTGCATCTTCACCGGAATCCCGGACTGCTGCACCGCCAACAGCAACCCCGAATGCAACGACGACGATGTCTGCACCGCGGATGAATGCGACTTCGTGAACCAGAAGTGCATCCACGAGCCCAACGACGCCGACCCGGATTGCTGCACAGCATACGAATCCTTGTACGTGGCAGATTTTGCCGACTGGAATGTGCCCGACGACGACGCACTGGGTAATTGCGGCAACGGCCAGTGCAGCGGCGACGAAACCTGCCAGAATTGCCCGTCGGACTGCAACCTGTGCCCCGTGACCTGGAACAACGACTTCAGCGGCGACCAGTGCTTTGCCGGCGACTGCCTCTACTTCGGAAACAAACTCGAAGGCAACTACGACAACGGCAACGAGAGCGCGACGGGAGAGATCGTTTCTCCGGCCATAAACCTGCCGGCCTACGGCATTCCCGCGGTGACCTTTCACCTGAGACTCGATACGGAGCACTGCGACCTCTGCCAGTTCTTCACCGAAAAGGTCGATAAGGACAAGCTGAGCCTGTGGGTGGAATCCGCCACCGACCCGGACGACCCGCAGTGGGGGAACTCCAAGCAAATCATGTGGGACTCCATGGCCTGGGACACCAAGGGCTGCACCACCAGCGGGGGCAACTGCGACCCGGTTTGGAACACCGTCAGCGTAGGGATAAACGACCCGGACCTGGTGGGCAAGACGGTACGCTTCACCTTCAAGTTCGATTCCCTTGATGCCTTCGGCAACGAGTACGCGGGTGCGTGGGTTGACGACTTCTCCGTTTCCACCGTTTGCGACGGCAACTACGAGTGTATCTCACCATTTGAATGCCCGGAAGCGACTCCGGGCACCGAGGATTGCTCCATTGAGGAGTGCCTCGAGGGCATCTGCCTGCCTACCTCAAACCCCATGATGGAAGACAACCAGGACTGTTGCTCTCAGGACATCATCGATGGAGCCTCTTTCGACTTCGACGGCCCGTGTGACATGGAAGGCTGGCAGGCTGACCCGCCGTTCGGCACCGTCAAGTGGCAAGTACACAACTACGAAAACTACACCCCGGAGGTAGGCGTCTGCTCCCTCTATATGGGTAACGCCAGTGCCAACAACTACGACATCCCGGATTCTGCCCTGACCGATATCACCGCAATCAGCCCCGACATCGACGTCACCGGGCATGACACTGTTGAAGTGAGCTTCTGGCTCTGGCAGGACCTTACCGACAAGTGGACCACCCTTGACGACCTGTCATTCCACATCGACCAGAAGATCTTGGCCAGTCTGCCGCCCCAGGACTACGACCTGGTGCTGTGGCAGAGCCCCTGCTCATCGGCCCCCGCACCCGACAATGACTCGCAATGCGACCTGCCGCAACCGCCGGCGCCCTGCGACGAACTAGGCTGCGAAAACGTGGAAATGGGAGCGTGGGACTACCACAAATACACAATTCCCGTGGACTCCATCTTTGATGCCCAGGGCGGGTGGCCGTCCAACAGCCGCATTATCCTGTTCAAGTTCAAGTTCAACTCGGGCGACGATAAGGGCAACGACGGCATCGGCATCTTCGTCGATGACTTCAAAGTGAAGACCCTCTGCCAACAGTAGACGCCAATCCAAATCATCCTGATCTCCGTTGCTTTGTTAGGTTTGCCCTTTACCTTTAGGTAATGAGAACCTATATTAGAGTTACGGAGAGTCGCTATCATGGAAGACAGATTCGGTGGAGACAGAAGGAAGCAACCCCGCTTTGAACGTGGGGAGAAATTCAAAGTATTCGCCGCTGGCCAACGCCATGTGGTCAAGGCGCTCAATCAGGGACCGGGCGGCGCATTTCTGATGGTCGAAAGAGTCATCAAGCCCGGGACCATGGTGGTGGTGGAACCGGCGGTTCCCGGTCAGGTGGGCACGGGCCATCCCCATATCGTTGCCAAGGTTCTCTATTTCAGCCTCAGCCCAAACATCGGCGTGGGCGTCAAGTGGATGAAAGCGATCTGCCACGAAGGGGTCAGTCGACTCCGTTCCTTTCTGGCCCACACCGTCTCCGTTGAGATAAGCGACGAAAAGCTGGTGGACCTGCCGACGGTGGCCGAAGAGCTTCCGGTATCCTACGATTTCGCCACGAAGAAGGTGGCCATCGAAAAACGACTGGCAACCGAGAAGGACGACCGGGTCGTCTCCATGTTCGGCATCAAGGTGCGTGGCGACGCGCTCGACCGGGTGGACAATATGGGTGTCGCAGTCATCCAGAGTGAAGCCCCCCGCCAAAAGCGGGTGGTCATGAGCGAGGACGAGCAATTCAAGGGACGGGAAGACTCCCGGGAAGACCCCCTCCAGGCAGCCAAAGAGATGGAGCAACGCTTGAAGATCATGCGGCGACGCAAAGAGATCCGCGTCAAGGTAAGCGTACTCTTCGAAGGCCGCAAGTACCCCGCTTTCGCCCTCGCCATCGAGTCCAAGGGGGTATATGTCGAGTCCGACGACCCACTCCCGGCAGTCAAGAAGCGGGTGCTGGTCCAATTCCCTCTGGAAATGGGGGATTCCGAAGTCCCCATCATTATCGTGGGAGAAGTAGCCAAGGCGCTCCGCAACCGAGCCACCGATCAGTACGGTGTTGACCTGCGCATCGTCACGGTAAATGAAGGGGAGCAGCCCGGCATTTTCAAGCAGTACTTGAAGAGCCTCTAGATTACTGCACAAACCCCAATCGCTGCTGAATCGAAATGCCTGCAAAGGGCAGGTTGATGAATCCTGTATCAACCATCAGCGCGGTGGAATCGGTAATAGCATATGCGAACGACGCGGTGAGCACCACGGCCGGCATGAATCTGGTCGCAAACTCCAACGGTTCCCGGGACACGTCGCGCCAACGCCCACACGAAGTAACGCTTCCTTCGCATCCCGGAATCAACTCTGTAGTGTGTGCATCCCCCAGAATGTAGAGCACGCCTGCACCAACCGCGGGCAGGAAGCTGAACCCGGCCCCCAGATCCACCACCCACCGGTGCGACGCGTACACGCCGGTGAAATCGACAGGCAGCTCCACGTAGACCGCTTCGTCCACCGCGGACCCTTCCGCCCGCCAATAGCCCGGAGGAGTTAGTATCGAGGCAAACACCAGCCCGGCTGACCAGTGGCGCTTGCGCTTACCGAAGGAGTACTCAAAAGTCATCCCCTGCCCATAGACCGGCTGGTGATCAGCGAACTGACTGCCGACGACAAAGTCGGGCCAGCCGCCGAAGCGGTAACCCGCAGCCACCGCGGAGAAATCCTCCGCCGCAACCGGTCCCGCCAAAGTACTCAACAACACTGTTACCAATACCGTCCTGAGCATCACTGCCCCTCGTTTCAAGGAATCTTATAGCATCGCGGGCCGGACTTCAAGGTGACGAGCCGTTCTCCTTGTTTGGCCCCCCCCCATTGGAGTATACTGTCCGGGCTGATAAGGAGGACTCTCCATGCGAGGAAGTTCGGCGCCTCTGCTCGTATTCGTCTCGACACTTCTTTTTGTCTCGGCCGGCTGCGGCGGCAAATCCAAATCGGTGTCCAAGGGTGATGTCAAACCTGCCGACTCCGGGATCCCCACCCCCGACGTCGCAGGAGAAATCCACTTCAAGCCCACCGATATCGTCGCCGACCAGGGCCTCGACCTGCCTGAACCGGACCTTCCCAAAGATCTGGCGGAGACCGCCGGGGACACCGATGTCGCGCTCTTTGATGCTGCCGACATTCAGCCCGACACGTGGACCCCTGTCTCCTGTATCTCTCACGAAGATTGCGACGACGGCTTCTGCATCGAAGTCTCACCCGGCGCGGGTCAATACGTCTGCGCCCCACACTGCATTGAAGAGTGCCCCCTGGATTGGGAATGCAAGTCGGTGTACGTGGTGGGCGGCCCCGACCCCGTGTCGCTCTGCGTACCGCCCAGCGACACCCTCTGCGGAGCGTGCAAGAAGGACATAGACTGCCTCTTCTCCGGCTCCCTTTGCATCAAGGGTGGCGGAACGCTGGGCTTCTGCGGAAAGCTGTGCAACCTGGATGACCAGGATTGCCCCCTGGGCTTCGAATGTGCCATCGCCAAAAATACGGACGGCGAAGATATGGCCCCTCAATGCATGCCCCCCGCCGGCTTCTGCTGCGCGTCGGGCAAACTGACAAGCTGCGATGATTCCAACCCCTGCACCGCAGATTTCTGCGACGCCAGCTTCGGCTGTCAACATGACCCGGTGGAAGGCTTGTGCGAAGGGCCGGAACCCTGCACAAACTACGTGTGCATGAACGGCACCTGCCTGGGCGTTCCGGTGACCGAGGACGTCACTCTGGACGGAATTGACGACGATTGCGATGGGCTCACCGATGAGGATTGGGTGCTGGGCCTTAACGTACCGTTTCACACCTTCGCCGGCTCCCTGGGCACCATCTCCGGTGGCGGAATAACGATTCGCGGCGCAGTCTCCACTCCCCCCACCGCCACAGTCATGTCGGGAGACAATTTCAAAGTGACTCCGGTCACCACCAAGGTGGTCGTACCGGAAGAGGAGGAATAGTATGAAGAACGTTCTGCTCGCCCTGCTTGCCATGGCCGTACTCCTGGCCTCTACCGCTGCCCTCGCTGAGCCGCCCGCCCAGCTTTCCTACCAGGGGTACCTCACCGACGCTGACGGCAACCCGGTCACCGGAACCTGGACCATGAGCTTCGCCTTCTTCACCGAGGAAGACGGGGGCGAACCCTTCCACGAAGAAACCCTCGATATCGAAACCGAGTTGGGGCTCTTCTCGGCCCTGATCGGCGGAGAACCCGGAAACCCCCTCATCGCCTCCCTGTTCGCGGGCGGAGAGGTCTACCTGGAGTTGTCCATCGAAACCGAACTCGGGGCGGTCACCCTGGAGCCAAGGCAGCAGGTTGTCAGCACGCCCTTCTCCCTCTACAGCTCGGCTGCCGAACAGTGCGAGGAAGCAGTCAACGCGGTGAACCTGGCCGGCGAGGCGGCCGAATCCTACGTCACCGTCGAGCAAGTACCCCAGTATTGCGTGGCCGAGGATGAACTTGAGGCGCTGCTCCTGGCTCTCGGCTACGAGCCGTGCGTCTGCTACAACGACGAAAGCGTGGCCCTTTACCTGGCCGACATGGGATATGCGCCGGGTGAGCACTTCTCCGGTCACTATGAAGACCTGGAAGGTAAGCCCGACCTCACCGACCTCCTCACTGCCGAGGACATCCTCACGCTCCTCGCCAGCAGCGGCGCGGTGCTCATGTCCGATGGCAGCGTCGCACTTGCAGGAGATTTGGACTTCGCCGGTTTCCAGGCGCTGAACCTCGCGGTCCACAACGCTGCAGACCCACCGGAGGAGCCGGTGGCCGGCCAGCTATGGTGGGACGAGAACGACACCCTGCTCAAGATCTACACCGGAGTCGAATGGTCCTTCATCGGCCAGGGCACCGCCGCTGACCTCGATTGCGCCGGATGCGTCGACGGCAACGACGTGTCGTTCGGCTATGCCGCGTCCAGCCAGAAAGGGGGCGCAGCCCTCCAGTCCCTGGACGTAAGTTGCGTAGATTGCGTGGACGAAACTGAAGTCAGCTTTCCCTGGGCCAAGGGAGTTTTGCCAGGAGGAGATGCTGAACATGCCTTATCTGCCGAGTGGTCCAGCAACGTCGTGTGCGCGGGCTGCGTCCAAATCGCAGAAATCGACCCGTCGGCCATGAACTCGGTGTTCGTCTCGTACAACGACGATGAGACCAACCTCGGCGCCAACAGCGTCCAGGGCGCCATCGAGAAGCTGGCGGTAGGCGGCGCGGGCGGGCAGTTCAACGAAGGCAACGGCACCATCGTTCCTTACGTCGAGCAATGGGGCCTGCCGGCCTACGGCGAGGCCACCACCTATGTCCATATGATGAATCCCACCACCCCGAAAGTGGTCATGCACATGTACGCGGGCGAGTCGTCCAGCTTCTCGTCGTCCAGCAACCTGGTCGTGGCCTACGACTTCACACCCAACCAGTACTCTGCCCAGGCCCTGGGCGTACAGGGAGAAACGGCACTCCAGGTGCAAAACCCCTCGATCTTCAACAACGGCAGCCACATTCTCATTCACCAGACCATGGGCGGCCCCGGGGTGGAAGCGGGGACCTGGGAGATCAACCAGGTGACCGCGGTGAACGGCACAACTCTGCAACTCCTCAAGCCCCTCGCCAACGGCTACGTCAGCAACGAAACCGCCAAGGCCCAGGTAGTGCTTTCCGCGTCATTCGGCCAGATCGAGATCGTGAACGGCGGGACGCTGAAACCCGCGTTACCCCTGGCCGAGGACGGCTCCATGGGCGGTATCGTGTACGTGCGGGCCAACAAAGTCACGGTGAAATCGGGTGGGTCGATCAAGGCCATCGGAGCAGGCTTCAAGGGCGGCACAGAAGGTCCGCCCAACCACCATGGCAGCTCTGAGTGCGGCATCAACCCGGACGGGGGGCAGATCGCGGACAATTGTTCCGGCGGCAGTGCGGACTCGGATGCGTGCGGCGCGGCCGGGGGCGGGGGCAACAAGGTCGCCGGCGGCGACGGAGCCACGGCGGGCGGTTGCCCGTCCGCGGGTGACGGCGGCGCAGCCAAAGGCGACCAGGGCCTTTCCACCCTCCACTTCGGCAGCGGCGGCGGCGGCACGGCATACGCCGCCGGCGGAACAGGCGGCGGGATTGTGGTCATCGGCGCCCAGGATTTCATCGTTCAGGATGGAGCCACGGTTTCCGCTGACGGGCTGCCGGGCGGCGGCGATGGCGCGGGCGGTGGCGCAGGCGGCACCGTGGCCGTCTTCTCCGAATTCTATCAGGTCGAAGGAACAGTGCAGGCCGCAGGCGGAGCCGGAGGCCAGGGCGGGTCCTGGGAGTACATCGAGCCGCTATCCCTGGGGGCAGTGGATTTCAACTCCTACTCACACGGGGGAGGCTACAGCCCGAAGTATCGCGAGTTCTGGTATCCCCACTGGTCCGGTAGCACGATCCACGTCTTCAACGAAGCGTACCAACACCTCGGCTCCTTCGAAAGCGGCACGGGCAACATGATGCAACTGTGGGGAAACCACGACGGGACCTACTACACTGCCAACTGGGGCCAGGACGTGGTCCGCAAGTGGAGCGACAAGGGCAACAATCAACTCTGGGAGAAAGGCCTGGGCACCACCGCCGGCGGCATCTGCTCCGACGGCGAAAACGTGTATGCCATGCGCCACAGCGGCAACACTGTCTGGCAACTGAATCCGGACAACGGCCAGGAACTGGCTACTTTCGGGCTCCCCAACATCCCCAACAATCTTCACGGCGCCCTGCTCTGCGCACCCGGGCGCCTCTATTACGGCTCATCCGATGCCAACGTGCGCATTTATGACGTGGCCACCAAGGAGCAAATAGGCATTTTCAACACGTCCGCAGCCGTGTACAACATGTCCTTCGATGGAAGGGTGATGTACGTCTCTGCCAACAACTCCACAATCTATCGCTACCAGATCGTGTCGGGCAACATCTACGCCCCCCAGGGGGATGGCGGAAACGGCGGCCAAGGTTGGGTCGTAAATGCGGAACCGCTGTCGGGCATCATCAACGAATCGTATCCCAAGGGAGTCGAAATATGGGTGGACGGACAGGAACTGACTCCGCTGGTGGGAGACCCCAACGCGAAGGGGCCCCCCGCCTGGGATGAACAGGAGAACAAGTGGGGCGCCACCGGTCTCACCGGCTGGGACACAGGCCCGCTGGACCTCACCTCCGTCGTGCCGTGGACCCTCGGCGAACACACTATCTCGCTCAAGGAAACCGGCGGCGCCGGCGGCGATGTCAAGATGTTCCTCTATGTCATCTACCCGTTCACCGCCTCCACCGCACCGGTGAACGACACCTGTGACCAACCGGTGCTTCTCAATGTCGCGGCGCCCATTACGGTGTCCGGCACCACGGAAGACATCATGGGCAAGACCAAAGCCACCGACGCCAACCAGGGACCCTTCTGCGGCGGCTCCGGAGGACCCGACGTGGTCTACGCTTTCACCCTCGATGACTGGCGTCAACTCACGGTGGACGTGCAGTGCGCGTTCTCACCGCGGGTCTACATCAAGTCGGCCAACTGCCTCGCGGGCGATGTGGTCGGATGCGGCGAAGAGCACTTCGTCACCTCCACCCTGGAGCCGGGACAGTACTACCTGTTCGTCGACGGAGACGGCAACCTTCAGAAAGGGGACTTCATACTCAAAGTCTCCGGCGCACCGCCCGGTCCACCTGAAAACGACCACTGCAACAGCGCCCAACCGATGGTGTTTGAAAATGGTGTCGCCCAGGCCTCGGGCATGACCCTCTTCTCAAACGATTTTCACCAGGCAGTGTGTGGCGGCACCAGCGCACCGGAGAACGTCTATGCCTTCACCGCACCGCCCGGCACCGCGTCGCTGGACATTAGCGTCGACGCAGACTTCCCTGTCGCCCTCTATCTCACCAAGGAAGCGTGCGACGCTCCCCCCATCAACTGCATCCCCCAGTCGTCCTTCCAGATGAACTGGCCCGTAGGCAACTACTACCTGTTTGTCGACGGACTCAACGAAGGGAATGCTGGACTCTACTCCGTCGCGGTGACGCTGCAATAGCCGTCACCTTTGGGCCATTGCAAATAGATGGCGGTTCCGATATCATCCACACCAAGATAGTTTGATAACGTAACCGGGGTACGTGTACGTGATACGCTTGGTGCAGTTGACGAGCCTTATCCTCCTGCTGTGCGGCTCGGGATCTCCCGCGCTGGCAGAGGATGCTGAGGAGTGTACGCCGGCCTGCGAGGGAAAGGTGTGCGGCGACGACGGCTGCGGCGAACTTTGCGGCGTCTGCCCCGCCTACGACCAATGCCTCGCCGGCGCCTGCGCCTACAACGGGGGCTGCACACCCCACGACGTTCCCGGATGCGGCGGCTGCACTTGCGAATCGTGCACCTGCCAGTTCGACCCATACTGCTGCAGCGGCAACTGGGACCAGATGTGCGTCACCCGCTGCGAAACCATGTGTGGAGGCTGCGGAAAGAAGGCCACCTGCGGCGACGGCGTGTGCGAAGGAGGCGAAAACTGCCAATCCTGCTCCGGGGACTGTGGCGCTTGCCCTACCCCGTGCGGACAGGTAACCAGCATCGGCTGCTGTGTCGGAGACTCTCTCGTCGCGTGCAAAGACGGCGTGCTGGCGGTCACCAACTGCGTTCAGGCAGGATTCGAATCGTGCGGCTGGGCAGGAGAAGAGGGTGCCTACGGCTGTGGCGGCGAAGGCGCCGACCCGGCGGGCAACTACCCCTTGGAGTGCCCATCAGCACCGGTCGATGAAGTGGTCGAGGACGTCGGAGTCCCGGAAGAATGCCAGGGGGTAGGTTTCGCCGGCTGCTGCATATCTTCGTCGGTCTTCTGGTGTGATGCGGGCGGACTGCATTCGGTGAACTGCTCCCAGAATCCGGCCCCTTTCGAAACCTGCGGCTGGAACGATCTCACCGGCTACTACGATTGCGGCGGGCAGGGCTCGGACCCGACCGGTGAACACTATTTCTTCTGCCCAAACCTGGAAACCGACATCAAGGAGGATGTCCCCGTCGCTCCCACCTGCACCAAGGGGACCCTGGTGGCCGTCGGCTGCCAGGACGTCACCTTCGACGGCTGCTGCGGCGACGACGGAGCCCTCTATTTCTGCGAAAAAGGGAAGCTGTGCAAGCTCGATTGCCCTGAACTGGTTGCACCCTTTGATAGCTGCGGCTGGAACGATGTATCCGGATGGTACGACTGCGGTGGCGAAGGCCCCGACCCGTCGGGTGTTCTGCCCCTGGTCTGCCCGCCCTTTGTGGTCGAAGAGGATGTCGTCGTTGAAGACACCAAGGTCGAGCCGGCGTCCTGCGCCGGCATTCCCGATTCAGCCTGCTGCGTTGACGACCTGCTGCACTGGTGCGAAGGTGGAATCGTCAAGTCCTTTGACTGCGCTGAATTGGCTGCCGACCCGATCTTCGAGGCGTACGTCTACTGCGGCAGCAATCCCACTTCCGGTCAGGCCGATTGCATCAAGAAGCCCGACCCTTCTCCCCCGCAGTGCAACCTGGACAACAACGACACAGATCCGGAACCAGCGGAACCGGTCGCCGACAGTCCCCAGGGCGACGGCTGGTCCAATGACGGACTCGCTGACGGTTCCACCGGGGATGCCGACACGGGCACGAACCCGGACGGACTCGCCGACCTCCCCGGAGGAGAGAACTCGCCGTTTGTAATCGGCGGCGACGGCGTCATTTTTCAGCCGCCCGAAGAAGGCGGCTCGGGCGGCGGTTGCAGTTGCAGCACAGAGCGCCGCCCCGAGACCACGAATTCGGGAGTGTGGCTCCTGCTCGCCGCAGCCTTGATGGTTGCCGGTGTGCTGCGCACCCGCACCTTCCTCAGGAGAGATTCGACCAATGGATGACAACGGCATCAAAGACGGTCCAGGGACTACCGAGCAGGGCTCCGCCGAGCCACCCCGGCAGGCCTACCTCGAAGTGATCTTCGGCGTCGAGAAAGGCAAACGCCGCGTGCTGGACCGTGACCGCATGGTAGTGGGAAGGGGCGAAGACGCAGATTTCATCCTCGATGACGCCACGGTGTCCAGACGCCACCTCAAGGTAGAGCGGGCCGGCGGCGGCTACCGCATCAAGGACCTCGGCGGCAACAACGGTACCAGGCTGGCGGGAGAAAAAATCACCGAGGCCGCGGTCTCGGAAGGTTCCGCCATAGAAATCGGATCCACGGTGCTCACACTCCAGTTCGGCGAACCCGCACCAAAAACCGAACCCCACTACTCGGTGCGCAACCTGGACACCCAGGAGTTACCGGCCCTGGGAACCAGGCTCGGCCGCCAGGACCCTGCCGCGGGAGAAACACCTCGAGCCCCGGCTCCGCCTATGATGAAGCAAAGAGAAAGCTCACGACGGGCCAAGATGCCGTCACCCCTGCTCGCTCAGATCGTCTCCTGGCTGGTAATACTCTGCCTGGCCACCGGCGGAATCCTCCTCATCCTCAAGCTGCTTGAGAGCGGCACCTCCGCCTTTTCCTACGATGGCAAAGACGGTATCCTGAAAACCGAAGCCAAAAAGTCCCGAGTAGTGCCCAGCCGGCTGACCGCTACCCCGGAGCCCCAGGACGAACCTGAATCCATATTGGCGGAAATCCCCATTGCAAACACTCCGGACGTCGCGATGGAGAGGTTCCAGGAAGCATCTGACTTCGAGAGCAAGGGACAGTTCGGCGAAGCACTTGAACTGTTGGAAGAGATCGCGGAGAAGTATCCCGAATTCACCCCTCCGAGCGGCACCCCGGTGCTGGAAAAGATGGACCTGCTCAAGAAGTCCATCTCGTACCGGGGAACCGTGCAAGGAGCCCGAGACCTCCTCGAAGCGCCCACTCCAGCCAGGGACGCGCTTCAGAAGATCATCATCGAGTTGGACGCGATTCCCACCACCGACGGTCAGTTCGGCGAAGAGGCGATGATGCTCAGCGAACGGGCCAAGTCCAAGATGAGGAAACTCGAACTGGGCCTCCTCCCCACACCTGAGGCCGACATAATCGAAGAGGTCGAGGAAGAATTGCCTCCCCCCGAAGAGGTTGAAAAAAAGTCCAAGCACGCAACTGAGAAGAAGAAGAAGAAGAAGGAGAAGAAGAAGCCCGCGGAGCACGACGAACCGGAAGAAGAGGCCGTCAAGTCAAAGACTTCGGCGGAATACCTGGAAGCTGCCCGCCGGGCGCTGGAAGACGGTAACTACGGACAGGCTCGAAAGAACCTCAACAAGGCTCGCAAGCTTGCCGGCGCAGACCCGGACATAAAGAAACTGGATAACCTCTTCTCTCTGGAATTCTCAAAATTGATGAAGAAGTCCGCCAGGGAGGAAGACCGCGGCCAGGCTCTAAAGCTCGTGGAGCAGGCTTTGTCCCTCGCCCGAAAAGGCTCCCCTCAGGCCGCTCAGGCCGCCAAGCTGAAAAAGGACCTCACCACCGCCCCCTGATCATAACCAACTGAAATTGATCGGTTTTTTTTGACACCTCCGGGATCTGATCAATGGTTGATCGTGGCGAATGAAACCACGCGGAAAGAACACTTCGAGGGGACCTAGGAGGTCACAATGAAGAAGATCATTTCAGTCGCGTTAACTCTGGCTTGCATCTGCTCGTTTGCAGGACTCGCGGCCGCAGATCAGAACCCGGCCGAATTCGGCCCTGAGAGAATCAGGCTCACCTTGCCCCAGGAAAAGCTGCTGTTCGAATCGGTGAACGCAGGACTGGACCGTCTCGTAATGCCGCTGACACTGGAACAGCAGGATTGGCTGGAACAGGCGTGGCCGGGCTGGCGCGGCATGGTGCTCACCATCTACCCCACCGACATGGTGGACGGCGACGGCTCGATTTACGTAGTGCCCGACCGGGAATAGACTTCAACCGGGGCCCGGCTAACGGCCCAGAAGACCCTTGACGCTCCCCACAACATTCTTGGTCATCCCTTCAGCCAGGATGTACGCGCCGTAGGCCATCTGCCGAAACGGGATGGTCCCCCGCCTGAGGTGTCGATAGACCTGTGAAGGCCGGGCATAAAACTTGAACATGCCCGAACGCTGAATGGACAACAACTCCTGTACTGACATCCCGTCGGGAGCGCTCAGCAACTCGTCGTCCCCCGACGCCCAGTTGTACCAGGATGTGAACTTCTCGAACTGGGAGGAATCTATGCTGTCCTTGGTCTCCTCGAACAGCTTGGACCCCGGATAGGGGATGGTGATGGCGAATTTTGCGAAATCGCAATCCAGCTTGATGGCGAAGTTCACCGTGTCCCAACAACTCTCCTTGGTGTCGCCCGGAAGCCCGATCATGAAGAAACCCATGGTTGTGACTCCCGCATCACGCGCCGCCTTCGCCGCTATTTCCGCCTGAGCGAGGGTGGTCTTCTTGCCGATACGATCCAGCACTGCCTGGTTACCCGACTCAAAGCCGAAGAAAATCACCTCCAGCCCCGACTCTCTTAGCTTAGCCATCAACTCAGCATCCACCATGTCCACCCTGGACTCGGTGATCCAACGTACGCGCTTGTGCAAACCACGACGGATAAGCTCGTCCGCGAACTGGAACCCCATCTCCTTGGTCCAAGGGAAGTAGGCGTCGTTGAAGCCAAACCACTCGAAGCCGTACTTGTCAACCAACTCCTCCACTTCGTCCACCACCTTCACCGTATCCCGAATTCTGACCTTCTTGAACGACTGGTCCTGGGAACAGAAAACGCAGTGAAATGGACAACCTCTGGATGCAGCAATAGGAAGAGGCGTTGAGTACACGCCGATTAGCGGGAGATTCATGTACTTCTGGTCGAAAATGTCGAAAAGATGCCAGGCGGGATAGGGTATCGAGTCCAAATCCTCGATGATCGACCGGGCCGGATTGTGCACCACGGTTCCATCCTGGTCACGATAAGACAGCCCCTCAACCGCGCTCAAATCCCCACCATTGGCCAACGCCCGGACCGTGTCCCGAAGGGTTATTTCTCCTTCACCGCGCACGATGAGATCCGCCTGACCCTCCTGCAAAATATCGTCCGCGTAGATGGTGGCGTGCTGGTTGCCCATCAGCACCTTTATCTCAGGGGCGTCCTTTCTCAATAAATCCACAATTTCCACGACGTTGGAAACGGTGTTGGTCAGCAGGCTGAACCCCGCCACGTCTACCTTCTCGGATTTCAAGAAGTTCACCAGCTCCTGGTTCGACAGCATACGAGGAATCTGGTCAACGCCGAGCACCTCAACTCCATCCTGCTCCAGGACGGCTCCAAGGTAGGCAATGCTCATAGGTAACAGGTGGGGGAACAGTTCTCGATATCTCGGGCTGTTGACTCCGGCCCGACTTCCCGGGACGATAAGGGCTACCTTCATACTTGCCTCCCAGCAGTCAAGTCTAGGCACATTACAGCCATTGATCAATAGAAGTCCAGGTTTCTTGGGTGGAAATTCGAGAAGAAATGCAGGATAATGGGCAAAGCTCAACCACGGAGTGGGATATGAATAGACACTTCAGTCTGCTACTTGCAACGCTGCTTCTCCTGCTTTCATCGTGCAAGGAGGAAGCCCAGGCTCCTGCCGCCGACGCGGCCGCGGCCGAAGAGCCGGCCCCGGCCGAGAAGAAGGCACCGGCCGAAGACGAGAAGAACGCCGCAGATGGATCCGATACTCAAGATGTTACGGCCGCGGCCGACGAAGGGTCCCCGTTTGCTCCCAGCCCGCCCCAAATCCCCTCGCCACCGGAACCGGACGTCGCTAAGGCAACAGCCGCCGACGTTGCTGAGGCCCCGTCACCGCCAGTTCCCGCCTCGGACCCGGCTCCCGCTCCCGCCGACGTGAAGGAACAACCCGAGGCGCCGGCACCCGCTCCGGTCCCCGACGTGGTAACTCCCAACGATGCCGCTACCCCGGTGCCGGCCGACGTCGCAGCCGAGGCACCCGCCGACGCCGGTGCGGAAACCGCCGGCGACATCAAGAAAGAACCGGCCAGCCTCATCGACAAGGACCGCTCAAAGCTGGTCTTCGAAGAAGCAAAGAAATTCATCGAGGAAGACCAGGTGGACAAGGCGACCCAACTCCTCGAAGAGTGGCTGGCCATCGCCCCCACCGACACCATAAACCGCAGAAATCTCATCCACATCTACGTCAGCATCGAGCGATTCTCCAACGCTGAGTTGCACCTGAGGCTCCTCTCCGAACAGACCCCCGATGACCAGGAACTGTGGGGCCACCTGGGCCGGACTCAGGCCAAGATCGGCAAGCTGAGCAAGGCCGCAGAATCGCTGGAAAAGGCGCTGGAATTGAAGCCTGAAGACGTTGATGCGGCCCTCGACCTGGCCAAGATCCAGGCTAAGTTGAGGAACTTCGGCAAGGCCAGGGCCACCCTTGAGGCCGGCCTCAACTGGGGCAAGAAAGAGCCCGAACTGCTCACCGAACTGGGCGCGGTCCTGGTTGAGTCGGGGGAATACTCCACCGCGTACGAACGCTACTGGCAACTGCAGCGCATTCAGCCCACCTACCCCGTGGCCCTCATCCTCGCCCAGATCGCGGGCAAGAGGGAAAAATGTGACGACGTGCAAGACTCACTCGCCGGTTGGGAAAAGGACTTTCCCGATGAAACGCCGTTCCTTCTCCTTGCCGGTTGCGCGCTTAAAGACAAGGCGCTGCTGCGCACCCAGAACCTGCTCATCGGCGCGCTGGAAAAGAACGCCAATTGCTACGATTGTGCGCTCAAACTGGGCGATGTCTACTTCGAAAACGGACAGTGGGAACCGGCCGCTAAATTCTACGACCAGGCTTCCAAACTGGACCCCAAAGATTATCGCCCGTTCCACCAACTCGCCAAAGCCCACGCAAACATGGGTAACCACGTGGACTCGGCCCGCTCCTTTGGCGCCGCGGCTGAACGCAACGCCAACGATCCGGAGATTCTCTACGGCTGGGGAGTGGAGTCGGTGATGGCCGGCAACAAGGCTGAGGCGTGGACAATCTGGGGCAAACTGGACGAGTTGGACACCGCCAGGGCAACCAAACTCAAGGCTCTCCTCACAAAGTAGCGTCACCCGACAACAGCGCTGCCTTTTCGACCGGACGGATGAACTCGGCCCGGTAGCCGTGCTCGTCCATCCCCTTGGCGCCCTTTGCCAACCCCTCCACCTCGCGCCATGAAGCTCCCGCCTTGAACTTTGAGTCCCGGAGCAACATGCCGAATTCCGCCACCGCCGCGGCAAAACGCAGGTTGTCCGAAGTGTCTTTCAAAGCAATATTCTCGTCGATAATCGGCCGGACGATCTTTCTGCTCTTGTCGCGGTCCGGAGCCTTGTACCTTAGTTTCACCGTCATTATCTCGTTGGATTCGTAGGCATCAGCCTTCACCACAGTCTTGGCGTACCTGAGTTCCCCCGCCGCAGCGGCTTCGCCGTTTTCCGGGACCACCTCGTACAGAGCCGTGACCGTGTGCCCGGCGCCCAGCTCCCCCGCGTCTTTCTTGTCGTCGTCGAAATCCTCCTTCGCCAGCACCCGGTTCTCGTATCCCACAAGACGGTACTCCCTGACCCGGCTCGGATTGAACTCCACCTGGATCTTCACATCCTTGGCGATGGTGTGGAGGGTGCCGCCCATTTCGGTGACCAACACCTTCTTGGCCTCCAGGATGTTGTCGATGTAGGCGTAGTTGCCGTTACCCTTGTCCGCTAGCTGCTCCATGCGCGAACCCTTGTAGTTGCCCGTACCAAACCCGAGAACCGTCAGGAAGATGCCTTCCTCCCGCTTCTTCTCAATGACCCTGGTCAGCTCTCCCGTGCTTGAAACGCCGATGTTGAAGTCACCGTCCGTAGCCAGAATCACACGGTTGTTGCCTCCTTCCTGGAGATTTTCTTTTGCCACCGCATAAGCCAATTTGATGCCCGCACCGCCCGCAGTAGAGCCCCCCGAGCGCAGGCTGTCAATGGCGGCCAGAATCTCTCCCCGCTGAGAGCCGGGAGTCGACGGCAATACCAGTCCCGCCGCACCAGCGTAGACCACCAAGGCCACTCGGTCCTCGTCCCGCAGGTTCTTCACCAGCAGCTTCAACCCGCTACGCAGCAGCGGTAACTTGTTGGCGGAACTCATGGAGCCGGAGACGTCAACCAGGAAGGTGAGATTCGACGGAGGAAGCTCCTTCGTCGCGAGTTGCTCCCCTTGCAGCCCGATGAGCACCAGCCGGTGGTCCGGATTCCACGGACAGGTGGAGATCTCTGTTTCGATGGCGAACGGCACGTCGCCGGAAGGGACTTCGTAGTCGTAGGTGAAGTAGTTGATCATCTCTTCGATACGCACCGCATCCGCAGGCGGCAAACCGTTTTGATTGATGAACCGCCGTACATTGCTGTACGAGCCTGTGTCCACATCGATGGAGAACGTAGACAGCGGGTTGTCCACCGCACTCTTGAACTCGTTTTCCGAAATGTGGCTGTACTCCTCAGTGTTAAACTCCCGCACCTGGCGCGGCCCCCGCACAAACCGACGGTTGCTCATGCGACCAGAACCGCCGCCTCCGTAGAAAGCTCCGGAACCGATACTCCCCATGCCCCGCCCCGATGACCCGGGAGCCCCCAGGGAGAGGGCGCCGCCGCCCGCCGAGAAATCAGCCGTGGCGTCTTTCAGCGCCACCTGCTTGACGGCCAAGTTGCGGTCTCGGCCCATCAGTTCGCTCAAGCTCGTGTTTCTCTTGACTGGGTCAGTCAACTCCTTCCTTTCAGACGCCGGACCGGCCGAGGCCGGCCCTTCAGCCTCGTACTCCTCAACAGACTCCTCGTCCTCTTCGAGACCCGACCGTTCATCCACCAGCACCTGCACCGGCTCCTCGTTGACCATCTGCTCAATCGGCACGGGCTCCGGCTCCGCCACCTCCGCCTCATCAACACACGCTTTCAACATGAAAGTCATTGCAACCAGGGACAGCAGGGTGAATCTCAACCCCAGTTTCACGTAGCCAGACCTGTCCATTGTCTCCTCCTTCCTGGTTTTGGAGAAACCTGAGAACTACTCTGCAGCATTGCGATCTGTTTTCGCCGCTGTTCATTTGAGACAAGGGAACAGGCGGATTGTTCCCGGCAGAGGTCTCTTTCCGGAGAGGTTAGTAAAGCCCGTCGTCACCAATATCGGGAGCGTTGTCGCAGACCAGGCCCGCGACATGGTGCCAGGTGATACCGTCGTCCAGACTCTCGTACAGTCCGCACGACTCGCTGCCCGCCAGGAGGCGGCCCGGCATCCAGGCCAGGTTGTAGACCACCACGCCGCCGCCCGTGGCGAGAAAGCCATCGGTGACGTGGGACCAGGTCTGTCCCCAGTCCTCGCTGCGCAGAATCCCGTTGTGAGTAGCCACAAACAGACGCTGGCTGTCGCACGGATGCACCATCACTCCCATCAGCCCGATCCCTCCCAACTGACCGTCGTAGATCGGCGTCCACGAGTCACCGCCATCAACGGTTCGGTACAGAGTGTCGTTCACCTGCAAGGCCCCGTACACGATGGCATAGGCAACCCCCGGATTGTTGGGGTCAACCACTACATCCTGCATGGACGTGCCGGGGGAACCGGCCGACGTCCACGAATCACCTCCGTCCTGGCTGCGATACAACCCGTCGTTGCCCCAACACCCCGCATACAACCAATCGGGATTCCACGGAGCAGGCTCCAGGTTGATGACGATACCAACCGTCTGAGAGGTCTGTCCCCAGCTTTCGCCGCCGTCAAGCGAACGGTAGACACCATGCCAGTGCGTGCCCGCCCAGACCCGCTGCGGGTTCACCGGGTCGATGGCCAGACTATTAATGTTCTCGGAATCGGCGAAGGTAAGCTGCTTCCACGTTTCACCGCCGTCCACCGACTTGTGCAGGGTTGAAGTGCCGAAGTTCCACAGCGCGACGTACAGGATGTTCGGGTCCGTGGGATGGGGCTGGACCGGCCCGATGTTGTTATGCGCAGTCTCGAACACCAGTTCGGTCCACGAATTGCTCCCTGCATCGACCCGGTAAAGGTTGGGGCCGTTGCCGATGTACGCGACGTCCGGATCGCCGGGGAACACTTCAACTCGGGAGACAGTGCCGAATCCGGGGCCGGCGCCGCCCGCAGGCAGTTCAAGTGGCTGAACCTGCCCCGGCCCGCAATGGTCCGGCCACTCCTGCTCGGTTACGCAATATCCGTGGGGGTCGGCGACATCCTCGCACAAGTCCGGGCAGGGACAAACCTGGGCGCCGTCACACATGAAATCCGGTGCACAGTCCGCATCCGTCCAGCAACGCCCCGCAGGCGCGGGTTGAACACAGTAGCCGGCCACGCACACAAACCCGGGCTGCCCACACTCTTCGTCCCCAGCACAACACGGGTCCGGGTCCAACTCCGGACCAAAGGTCTCCACGGACTCAACTTCGTCCAACACAAGGTCTGTCCCTTCAGCATCGACCAGATCTTCGACCCATAAATCAGACCCGAGGTCCGGGTCCGCAGCAAGGTCTGTCCCCCCGGCCTCTTCGACGAGAGAATCCTCCGTTGCGGCAATCTCCGGCGCACCGCCGGCAACGTCGGCGGGATCGTAAACGTCGACCGACGGCTGGTTGTCTGCAGTAACGTTCACCCGGGTACCGCCGCAGGCGGCGCTGAGACAAAGCAGGGTTGCAATCAATATCAGTTCACGCCTGGGCATGTCGACCCTCCGGTTTCTACTCATCCACGCCGGGCTTAACCCCTGCCATACTTTTCGTGTAACCCCCGCCGGTCCGCAACGGCTACAGAGAGCCAACTTCGAGGTAGGGAATCCGATCGTCCAGCGCAGCAAAATCAGCCTCGCCCTCGGGCCAATGCACTACGTAGATGCGGCTGCGGAAAAGAGTGTTGGGGCGGGAGAGAAACGGCTTACCCAGAGGATCCCGGCGATGAAACCCGGCAATGACCAGCGCGCCGGGGCTGCGAGCGGCCAGGCCGGCCCACAGCGACCTGCACAGCCCTTCCAACACATCGATACGGTCGTCGCGGATGCACACCAGACCCAGGAAACGATAGTCAAGCGCAGTGCCCGCAGATGGGAACATGGGCCGCCCCGTGGCTCGGGCGTACGCGTTGTACGGATACCTCAGAATTCCCGCACGACGGGAATACGAATCGATGACCCACTGCCGGAACGGAGTCTGATCCCAGACTGCGGCCGTGCCGCATATGCCTTTCTCGTCAAGAGCGACATGGAGATCCGCTGGGGACAGACCTCTCAACAGGCCGGAATCGGACAGCAGGTTTTCGCCTGAGTACGACGGAAAGAACTGCCTCCGTCGACCTTCGACCTTCCAGAAATCGACCATCGCGGCAACATCTTCTTCACGCGCCATACGCACGCTCACCCCTGCGGGCGCCTCCGCCCACGGATTTCGCCGTACGCCCAGAATGAGGGTGTTTAGAATGCCCAGATCGCGATATGCAGGGAGCCCCTCACGACCGGAAGTCAACGCCCTCTTGGCGATGACGTTGTCATCCATGATGGTGGTCAGGTACAGCTCAGACCGCTGCTCCAGGTACAGCTTCTTAGCCTCTTTGTAACCCGCGACCAGCACCCTTCCGCCCCGATAGGCCGACTCGATACGCAAATTGCTCAAGTACCCAACCCATTGGGGTTCCCCGTTGACGAAACTCAGCTTCTCATAGAACGCCCCGACACCAACTATGCGCTTCGTCTCCGCGTCCAAAGCGACCAGCACCCGGTCGTTGTCTCCTTCCACCTCGCTGGCGTCATAATAGCCGGGCTCCTTTTCGATGCGGAGGCTCACATCTCCACCCGAAGGGTACTCACGCAGAATCCGGCGCAATTCCCCATCATCTTCGCGGGTTGCCTTCCTGAACTCGACGTCTCGGGCCATGCCTACACCATGCCGCCGGTGCAGTTGTAGAATTTGTGAAGCTGGTAGGCGTAGTAGCGATAGCCCATATTGGCAGCCAGCAGCAGCGCGGTGTTCGCCTTCTTGCCACGGCAACGATGTAGGATAGCCTTGGTGGAATAGACCTTGCGCCACACTCGGTGGTGCCCATCCATCAGCTCACCCGCACTCATGTTCTTGGGCTCAAATACCACGTGCTGGCCGTCAAAGTCCTCCCAATTGCGGTGATGGATACGTCCCTCACCCTCCAATCTCCGGAACAGCGCAGTGCCAGGAAACGGGGCCAGGATCGCAAAGCGAGGCAACTCGATTCGGTTCTCCATCACGAAGTCGATCACCTGATCGAAGGAATCGATGGTGTCTCCGTCGCTGCCAAAGGCGAAGGTGCCGTTGATGGCGATCCCCAACTGCTGCAGGTCATGGATGAAATCCCTGTACAGCTTCGGTTGATTGAACCGCTTGTGCTGATCGGCCAGGCTGTCCTCAGACACGCTTTCGAAACCCACCAGCAGACCGCGGCAGCCGCTCTTGCGCGCCAGCTCCAACAGCTCGGTGTCCCTTCCCATAAGCGCAGTGGCAAGACCGTACCACTTGATCTTCAGCGGGATCAGGGCCTCGAACAGCTCCTTGGCGTAGCCTCGATCCGCAATGATGTTGAGGTCGTAAAAGACCACTTTGCGGGAGCCCATCTGCTTGATGTCCCCAATGACGTAGTCGATGGGCTTCAAAAAGGGCTTGCGGCCCCACGCGTGTGGAACCACGCAGAAATCGCAATCGTGGACGCACCCCCGGGTAGCCTCAAAGGTGTGCAATGTACGATAGCCGCCCTTCTTCATGACATCCCGCCGTGGGAAGGGCAGGTCTTTCAAACGATCGAAAGAGAAATCCGGGGACATGTCGTAACGGGGCTTCATCTCTCCCCGCACGAAGTCTCTTAGAAGCTGAGGCCAGGTCTCCTCTGCATAGCCGGTCACTACTGCATCGGCATGGGGGGCTGCGTCCTCGGGAGCCAGCGTCGGATGAGGGCCACCGAGGACCACCGGGATACCCCGCTTTCGAAACGCGGCTGCTAACTCGTACGCCCGGGGAGCCGAGCCGGTGATCGCAGTCATGGCCACCAGGTCGGCCTGTACCTCGTCCGGCTCGATGTCCTGGACCCCTTCGTCCAGCACCGTGAACGTCGGATTCAGTTCCTCAGGCACCAGGGACGCCAGGGTCGGAAAAGTGATGGGCGCAGGCCTCAACGCTTTCTTGAAAATACCAGTCTTGTGACGATACAAGGGCCCTTTGGGGGACACAAAGACAATGTGGAGACCGTTCTTCGCCACCGCTACCCCTTGCCCAGAATATACTTCCGGACGATGGGCCCGTAGTCCGCGAACCGGATCTCCGCCAGGCAAGCCAACTCCACGCCCCGTTTGTACTCGGGGTTGAGATTCAGATAGTGCATCACGTCAGGGTCGCCCCTCAGCTTTTCCGGTGGGTCCGCGATCTCTCCTCGCGCCGCATCCCCCGCACCCTCGAACCGGATAAGCCCGGTTTCAGGGTCGTACGCCGGGCCGAATTTCAGCGTGTAGAACCCATCCATCACATGCTTGATCGATCTTGGAGTCTCCCCGGCATAGGTTGGATGGGAGGTGGGAAAATTGCGGCGCATCATGAGGTAGGTTTTGACCCCTTTCGAGATGAGCATCCAGTACACCGGTACCCGGGGGTTGAACAGCTTGGTGCCAAACATGTAGTAGCCAAACGCTATCTGCAGGAACCTGCCGCCCCAGTACTCTTCATCGATGACCGTATCTCCCGAGAAGACGAAAATCGCATCGGCCAACTCCGGGATCCGCTGCCGGACGATGGTGCTGAATCCAACCAACCTCCGCCCTTCCCGAAACATGAAGACATGTTCTTTTTCCGACAGATCGGCAATGAATTTCTCGAAAGAAGTGCCATCATAATATCGCTCCATCAGGCGGTACATCTCCTGCCGGGTCGATTCGGATATGGCGCCAACCGGCACCAGCATTTTTGCCAGCTCATCCATCGACAGTAATGGTGCCATAACGCGGTTCTGACTGGCAAGAGTATTCGCCTTTTGCACTATTCACCGCACCGGGTTAGAGTTGGACCATGAGCTTGTCGTCGCTAGTCTGCAATTCCCTCGCCGCGGCCGCGCAGTATCCGGGGTACCGGCGCTTTGTCAGCGCCCTGAAGGACGTAGAAAGCACCCAGCGCACACTGCTGCGGCAACTACTCACCGCCGCAGCCGGCACCGAGTTCGGGCGTCAGGAAAACATCGCACCCGACTGGACTCCCGAGGAGATGGCTGAACGTCTGCCCGTCACCTGCTATGGCAACTGGGAGGGGTTGGTGGAGAAGCAGCGGGAGGACCCCGGGGCAGCGCTGCTGAACCAGGGCTGCGAGAGATACGAACCCACCAGCGGCTCGACCGCCATGCGCAAGTGGATCCCCTACACCCGCCGCCTTCTGGATGAATTCGACTCAGCCGCGGCCCCATGGCTGTATGATCTGGCCCGCCGATACCCCACTATGCTGAAGGGACGCCACTACTGGTCCCTTTCCTGGCTGCCCAACGACCTGCGAGGCGAAGGAGGCGCAAATACGACCGACGACATCGAGTTGTTCCCCTGGTGGAAACGTTGGGTGATGCAGGGCACCATGGCAGTGCCCGGCAAAGTGGCGTTGTGTCCGACACTTGAACAGTCCCTCTTCTTGACCCTGGTGCATCTGGTGTCATGTTCGGATCTGACGCTCATTTCGGTGTGGAGCCCGACCTTCCTCATCGAATTGCTACGCAATCTGTCTTCCCGGAAAGGTGAAGTAGCGGCTGAACTCGCCCGCAACGGCTGCCGCAGAGCCGCCCTGGTCTCCAAGTGGGACGGCGACGTGACGCCGGACTTCCTGCGCGGGCTCTGGCCTCGGCTTCAACTTGTCAGCTCCTGGGATACTTCCACGTCGTCTATCTGGGCGCAAAGACTAAAGGAGCTCTTTCCCGACGCCGCGTTCCAGGGAAAGGGCGTATGGGCGACGGAAGGTGTCCTCACCATCCCGTTTGCAGACCGGTATCCCCTGGCGCTGACCAGCCACTACTACGAATTCCGCGTCCTCGACGACGGCCCCATTGTGCCGGCCTGGAAACTGGAGCCGGGAATGATGGTTCAACCCATTCTCAGCACCGGGAGCGGGCTGTGGCGCTACGCCCTCGACGACCGTCTGGAAGTCTCCGGGTTCCTCGAATCCTGCCCATGTTTCACTTTCAAAGGACGCCTCGGCGGAGTCGACATGGTGGGCGAAAAACTCGACCACGCACTGGCTGAAGACGTGCTTTGCCGCCTCTCAAAGGCCACCGGCTGCCGCTGCGTCAGCCTTCTGGCGCGCCCGTTTCCGGAAGAAACAAACGGCAAGCCCCACTACACGGTGCTCGCAGAGGGCCCGGGAAGTGCCGGGGAACAGATTACGGAGCAGGCTGAACAGATGCTGAACGAACTGCACCACTACCGCCTCGCCCGGGAGATGGGGCAACTTGGCCCGGCCGGTGCAGTGGTTACTCCCAACGCCTTTCGCTACTACGTGGCGGCCACCGGGCTGGACGGCACTCCCCTCGGCGCGCGCAAGCTCGAGCCGGTCCTGTTACTTCCACAACGCCTCTCCCGGGAACCGAACGACCGGTAACGCCGGCTTGAATCAACTCTGACCCGTACACATATTCTCCCCGAACAAGTTTGGTGGATCTGCAAAGGAGGCAACCAATGACCGCAATTTACGACCTGATAAGCAACAGAAAGACCAGAGTGGTGACCGTAGACAAGGGCAAGACCGTCTACTACGCCATCGCGCTGATGGTGGAGAACAACATCGGCTCGCTGGTGGTCACCGACAACGGCGTAGTCGCCGGCATCATCACCGAGAGGGACTACCTTAAACAAGTGACCCTCAAAGGCAAGTCGTCGCGCACCACGAGGGTTGAAGATATAATGAGCACCGACCTGGTCTTCGTGGAGCCGGACACCAGCATTGAAGAGGCCATGGCGATCATGACGGAGAAGCGCTTCCGTCACTTGCCCGTGCTAAAGGACGGCGGCCTCGTCGGCCTCGTCTCCATCGGCGACCTGGTCAAGGATGTTGTGGCCGACCAGAGGGCGGAAATCACCTACCTCAATGAGTACCTCGCAGGCACCTATCCCGGCTAAGCCTTGCCCAGGGTCGCTTCCGTGGGCTAGAATGGATGAAAGCCGCGGAGGCCCCTGTGAAGATTCTGCTCATCAACCCCCACGACGATACCTACCAGCACGGATCGTCTGCGTTCAAGCGGCGCATGAGCTACTACGCTCTGACCCTGCCTACCCTCGCCGCTCTGGTGCCGGAAGGAATGGCGGCAGATATACGCATCGTTGACGAAGGGGTCGAAGATCTCGACGGCTTCGGCGACGCGGATCTGGTGGGCATCACCGCAGTTACTCCCTCCGCTATGCGCGCCTACGAACTGGCGGATCAGGCACGTCAGCAGGGTATCCCCGTCGTCCTCGGCGGACCTCATCCGACGTTGATGCCCGACGAAGCGGCGCAACACGCGGACGCGGTGGTCCTCGGATACGCGGAGGAAAGCTGGCCACGCCTCCTCGCCGATTTCACCGCCGGCAATTTGCGCCCCCTGTACGCACAAAACGGTGGCACCGGTCTGAAGAACCTGCCGCTGCCCCGACGCGACCTACTGAATCTGAAGAAGTACCTCAAAATACCTTCCATCCAGGCATCGAGGGGGTGCGCCAACAGATGTAAGTTCTGCACCATCCCCGTGACCTGGGGCCAGAACTTCCACCACCGCCCAATAGACGAAGTGCTCAAAGAGATCGAGCACCTGGGCAAAAAGCGGCTGCTTTTCCTGGACCCGTCCCTGGCCGAAGACCGCACCTACGCCAAACAACTACTCAAGGAACTCATCCCACTCAAGGTGAAGTGGGGCGGACTCTCCACCATTCGGCTCGCACTTGACGATGAACTGGTTGACCTGGCGGCCGAAAGTGGCTGCCGGGGCATCCTGGTAGGCTTTGAATCGGTCTCCCAGAAAGCGCTCAACGGTATCAACAAGAGTTTCAACGATGTTCAACGCTACAAGGAGGCGGTGAAGGGATTCCACGATCGCGGCATTGCGGTCCTGGGCACCTTCGTGTTCGGCCTCGACCACGAAGACGAGGACGTCTTCAAGCGCACCGCAGACTTCATCGACGACGCCAGAATCGACCTGGTCCGCTACGCGGTCTATACACCGTTCCCCGGCACCCCCGCCTTTGAAGAGCTGGACCGGGAAGGGAGAATTCTTACTCGGGACTGGAACCTCTACAACACGGAAAACGTGGTCTTCCAACCCAAGGCCATGTCCCGGGAGCAACTCCAGGAAGGCCTCAAGGACGCGTGGCGCCAGACCACGTCTTTCCGCTCCATTTTCAAAAGGGTGGGATGGACGAGGAGGCTAAGATTCTTCTCCTTCGCCCTCAATCTGGGATTTCGCTTTTACGCCAAAAGAGTGGTGCTGAAGGACAATCCGCTACCGCCACTCCAACGCGGCAGTACCTAACACCTTCCACACCGGGTCCGGGGTGTTGCCATCAACATCAGCCAGGGCCTGCCCCGGCAAGAAATAGGATTGATCAAAGTGGAGCGAGAATCCCACGTGGTCGGTCCAAGGCCAGCTCTTCAAGCGAACTCCAGCCAACAACTCGGTGCCCAGATACGAACTGTCCGTGACCCGTCCCTGGTGATTGGCCGCGACCCCGCCGTTTTCAAACGTATAGTAGGAGTGGGCGAAATCGGAAGGGGTGGTGAGAATCAGCGCACCGGCAAGCACCCCGATCTTTTCGATGAACGGGGAGGACGGAGCGTAGTTGTATCGCACCTGGGGGAAGTAGTAGAGGGAGTTGGTCACCCGCTCTTGGGAAGGAATCAGGTCCAACCCCTTAGGCCGCGTTTCCAAATTTGCCGGGTCGCCGGAAATCTCCACGCTGCGCGCCGTAATCAACGGCAGCATTTCGTCGAAGAAGATCAGCCCCACATTGTAGTCCGGGTCGAAAAAGAAGGCGTGGGACTCGTCGTCGTAAGGGTTGCTGTCGCCGGAGGCAAAGCCCACCTCCAACTCCACTTCCAGACCCAGCGCAGCCGAAGAAAGCGCCAATCGTCCAACTCCACCAAAAGACTGCAGGTCCAACCCTTCAGGCGACCCCAACTGCTGGAATCTATCGGTGTGACCCACCAGGCCCACCACCTCGTAACCCAATGACAATGCCAGCAGATCGCCGGCCTCTTCTGTACCCGAGAGAGTGAAGATATTGCTGCCGTTCAAATTCAGGACAAACGCCTCCAACTCATCTCCGTCGTCGTCCTCCTGAGTGCGGTAGGTAAACACCAGGCCGTTGGCAAAGGTCGGATGGCGGTAGAACAGCCCCGCATTGCCCATGTACGCCCTGTCACCGTCGGCCCACACCGCATTTTCGTCCCGGTATACCAGGTCGCCCGCCAGCACCAGGGTCAGGTAGTCTCCCCAGCGATTCCTACCTGTGAGCGGTGCGAACGGCTTGAGGGCCAGTAGAGCACGGTCGACAACGTCGCCGTACCTGCGGACCCCGAACCTGGAGTCGTCGTCAACGCCCGAGTTGGCTAGAATCCCCAGCCCGTAACGGCTGGTCATCTGCCCGACCCGAATGAGCCCCACTGGAGTCAGCACCTGAGCGTATGCCTCGCGCAGCATCAGGCCGTCGAAGCCGGCCCCGTGGTCAGCATCCCTTCGGTCAAGGCGCCGGAAATCGGGTGAAAAATCCTCGTGGTCCCCAAAAAGCTGGCCCCCTACAACGTCCATCTCAACCTTCAATCCTACCCGCCCCCACGAAAACGCGGGAGACCAGCGCACCCGATGCTCGCCCCAGTCCCTCATGGGACCTGCGGTGCCGTCCCGATCAAGAACAAAAGCACCGGTGTGATGCATCGCAAATCGGTACTGCCCTGCAGCCGCGTTCCACTGCAGCCCGGGAGCCATCATCTTCACTTCCGGGGAATAGTAGCTGTCGGCCAAAGCGGCAGTCGCAGGAACAAGCAGAAGCACTAGGAGCATGACTGGGGCAGTTGCTTTCATGGCTCCCAAACTACCGGCCTGCG
>CAZVFX010000072.1:0-35383 GCA_964626565.1 uncultured Myxococcales bacterium | reverse complement strand
GAGACTTTGGAGAAAGAGGCGGCGATGCTGCGCGAAAAAGCCCGCGTCCAATTGCAGGCCCTGGCGGGCAAGCCGCTGGCCTCGACCCGATAGACACAAGCGGAAGGCGGCCCTATTCCGGTGACGGCTTCTTCAGTTCGCGAACCGGTTCTTTAGCAGGAGCCGCTTCGAGTAGACGCTGCAAACGGGCGAGAGCAGCCTCATCGGGCTTCTCCCCCCTCCTCAGGTAAGCGGCGCCGATACGCACAAGGCCGCTGACGACAAAATGGTCATCGTAGGGCTTTTCCAGGCGCTCCAGAGCATCAAACGCCAGTTTGTATTCGCCGGCCCGGGCGTAGGCTGCGGCAATAGAGGCTTCGTTGAAAGCTCGCTGCGCGGCCGCACCTTCCTCTGCCTGGGTTTTCACCGCTTGCCCAAGCAGTTCCATCGCCTCCTTCTTCATCCCCATCTCTGCCGGCGAGTAAGCCAACTGCGCCTTTAGCGCCGCGCCGCTCCCCGCCCCCGGGGGAACCCAGTCCCTGCCCAACTCCAGCGCCTTCTTCACCAGCTCCCTGGCCTCCGTTTTCTCGCCCTTACGCCACTTGCAGATGCCCGCAAAGGACAGGAGCGATGCACGCACCGCTTTGTTGGCGGCCTTGCCCTCCAGTTCCAACAATTCCGGGCAACGCTTCTCGGCAACCAGCACGTGCGCCGCCTCGAAATAGAGCATCTCCTTAATTTCTGCCTCCAACGCTCCAGCCAGTGCGAAAAAACGCTCCTTCTTGTCCAGCTTGACGAGGGATACGAGGACATCCATGGCGGTGGGCAGGTGCTTGATGTGATCCACGGGTATACGCGCATATGCCTCGAGGGCAAGGGCGAGCATTTCGTCCGACCTCTTCTTCTCCCCGAGCGCGTAATAGCCAATCGCCAGGCTCATGGCGATACGAGACAACGCCGAGTCTTCACGCCGGTTGGCGAGGTGATCGGCAAACGGGAGTGAGACGATGGCCACGAGTTCGGCGGCTCGTTTCTTGTCCCCTGCTTCGGCGACAATCTCGGCCGCGCACACAAGCGCCTGAGCATTGCGGGCATAGTCCCACGGACTCAACGCAGCCACGAGTACCTTCTCAGCAGCGGCGACCGCCTCAGTCTTCTGCCCATGTTCCAGGTGGACGCGAGCGATGAAGCAGAGATTGTGGGGATGGTTCTCGGGGGTCAGAACCCGGCTCAGCCGCTCGGCTACGGCGAGGGGTTCTGTGCGCGCCTTGTCCGGCGGGGCGCTTGCCGCCACAGTTGGCAGGAAACACCATAGCAGGCAGGTCAAGACTCTCATGTGGTCCTCCGAGAACTAACCGGCAGGGCGCTTGGGCGGGGTTTTGGGTCGTGGCGGCGCCGGGGGGGCGGCTGCGGGCTTGGGCTTCTCTTTGCCCATTTTGCCGAGGAACTCGGGCATTTCCAAACCAACCTGTTTTGCCAACTCGTGCATGGGCGGCAACGCGCCCATCAGTCGACCGCCCAGGTTGGACATGCCGCTGCCTTCCCCGCCGGAATCCCAAACAAAGATCTTCTCCAAAGGCAGGTCCTTGATGGCCTGCGCCTGTACGGTGGCGATCTCTTTCAGCTTTTCGATGAGCAGCAGTGCACCAGCCTGCTGCGCAGTATCGCAAGCCTGGACCAGGCCGCGGTAACCGGCCGCCTTGCCGTCAAGAATTGCCTGAACGCCCCGACCCTCGGCAGTCATCTTGGCCACGATCGCTTCCGCCTCACCCTCGGCAATGCGAATCGCCTGCTGCTTCTCGGCCTCGGCTTCGATGACGATCTTCTCTTTGTCCGCACTCGCCGGCACAACGATCTCCGCGTTGAGTCGGGCCGCCTCACGCTCGGAGCGGGCCTCTTCTGCCTTCTTCTGAGCCACTTCCTGAGCTACACGGATGGCGCCATCCGCCTCTCTGGCCGCAGACTCGGAGCGATTTCTCGCCTGCTCCTCCGCTACCTTCTGGTTCGCACGGTAGCTGGCCTTCTTGGCGTCGGCTTCGGTTTCTCCGTTGACCGCCTGGGCGTCGAGACCGGCCCGCTCCTGGCGCTTGTCCCGATCCGCGGTGGCCTCGCCGATCTCAGCCGCAGCGTTGGCCGCGGCCACTGCCACACGCTGGTCCTTCTGGCGCTCAGCGACACCGGTCTGGCCCAACTTCTCCTGCTCGGCCACGTCGATGAGGGCCTGGTTGATCGCCTCCGCAGCGGCGCGTCGTCCCAGAGCCACGATGTAGCCGGATTCGTCCTCGATATCCCGAATGTTGACGTTGATCAGCGCCAGGCCGATCTTTTCGAGTTCGCCGGAAACCGCCTCGTTGACCTTCTGCATGAACGCGACGCGGTCACGGTTGATCTCCTCGATCTGCATGGTCGCGATCACCGCACGCATCTGACCCAGGATGATGTCCTGCGCCTGGTCCTGGATCACCCCACGGGGGAGGCCCAGCAGACGCACCGCCGCATTCTGCATGACGCCCCTCTCATTTGAGATGGCGGCCGTAACCGTGGTGGGTACGCCCACACGGATGTTCTCTTGGGAGAGAGCATTGGTGAGGTCAATGGGCACCACAAAAGGCTCCAGGTCCAGATACTCGTAGTCCTGGATGAGAGGCCACACAAACGCCGCTCCACCGTGAATACACCTGGCCGCGCCGGCGCCGGTCTTACCGTAAATAACGAGAATCTTGTTGGCCGGGCACCGCTTATACCGCGTCGCCAATCCGATAAAGATGACAATGACCACGACCCCGAGCATCAGCCCCAGGATCAAGGGAATCGGCAGATTCCCAGCCGCGGCCAGCAGTAGTCCATGGTTGAGCAATGACGTCATTTCTATCCCCCTCTATCTCATTTGGAATCTGTTGGTTCCACTTCCACAACGTTCTGGCCGAGCCTCCTCAACACGCGCACAGGCGTGCCCGCCTTGAGGCCCTGTCCATCGACGCTCCTCGCCTTTACATAGGTCACTACGCCGCTGACGGTGACCCGCACCTCCCCCCGGCCGCCGCCCTCGCCAATATCGACGTATACGGTGCCGGCGGTCCCAACCGCACTGTCAAGGTCGGATGTGCCCGTCTCCCCCAACTTCGCCATCCAGTAGAATACCGCAGCCACCAGCACCATACCCGCCAGCCCCCACAGCGCGGCCAGGCCCATGGCTGTGCCCGGAGGCTCCTCCTGGCTGAGGTAAAGCGACGAACCCCAAGTGAACAGGGTGAAGAAGGTGATGATGGTCCGCAAACTCACCAGGCGGAACGAGGCCGCGGTATCTGCGGCGTCCAGGTGATCGTGATGATCAACCCCACCGTCCGCATCGCCACCGTGGTCAAAATCACCGTCGCCATCATCAGTCAGACCAAGCAGGGCGGCCAGCAACTGCCAGATGAACAAAACGGAGAAGAAGACCGCCAGGCCGTAGAAGACCTGGTTCAAGGTTGTCAAGGTGTTCCACCATTCCATCATGGCCAACCCTCCGGCATCTGTTTCTAGAGCACCACTCTACACGACTATCACGCCGCCCGCGGGCCGCGCAAGGGAAATGGTGTGCTTAACAGTTGTTCACGGAGCCGTGATTACTTAGAATCGATAGAGGCGCGTCCAGCATGGCCCGGACGACCGCCGCGGAGGTGTGAAACTCATGGTATGGCGACTGCGACTCCTGCTGGCGATTCTGCTTGTCACGGCAGCGGCCTGTTCCCAATCGACCGGTCCTGCCAGCTTTGCTGAACTGGGCTCAGGTCCTTCCTTCGATATCCCCCTTGATATTGGCCGTGCCGACCTGACAACTCAGCCTGAATCCTGGGATTTCTCCTTCACCGATCCCGATGTCTTCGTCGAGGACGCCGGGGACGCCGGTCCGGACACCTTCCCCATGGATACCCTCGCTGATATCCAGCAGGAGATCCCCGGCCTTGAGGACGCCGACAGCGGTGACTTCTTCGGCGACGCCTTCCCGGATTGGGCGGACTCCGGCACCGAGTCGCCCGCTGATTGGTTCGATGCAACGGATTCTCAAGTCGAGGTCAGCGAGACCTGGGATCTCGCCGACGAGGTCGAACATGACAACTTCGAGACGGATGCGGCGGAAGTGAACGAATGCGGAGGGACGCCCGAGGAAGAAGAGCTGTGTGACGGGGTCGACAACGACTGCGATGGCGATACCGACGAGGACTTTGAGGGCGGGCCCTGCTGGGTGGACAACGATTTCGGCAGTTGCCCCGGTGCGACTGCCTGTCTCGAAGGGGAACTCGTCTGCGTCGGCCTCCCGGCACAGCTCGAGCTGTGCGACGGCGTTGACAACGACTGCAACGGAGAGACCGACGAAGGTTTCGGCCAGACCACCTGCGGTTTGGGGATATGCCTTCACACGGTGGAGAATTGCGGGGACGGCGCCCCCAACGTCTGCGACCCCATGGCAGGCGCCGAGGATGAGCAATGCAACGGCGCCGACGATGACTGCGACGGCTCGGTGGACGAGGGCGACCAATGGGGAGAATGCGTGGAGGAGAACGAGTTCGGCTCCTGCTCCGGATTCGCAGTGTGCAAGACAGGGGCGCTGCTATGTAAGGCGGTCCCGCCGGCCCAAGAGGTATGCGACGGAACGGATAACAATTGCGACGGCCTGATCGATGAGGGGCTGGAAGGCCTGCCGTGCCTGGTGGAAAACGCATTCGGCGCCTGCCCGGGGCTCGCACAATGCGACGACGCGGTGAGCAGTTGCCTCGGGCCCACGCCCGCGCTCGATGTGTGCGACGGAGTCGACAACGACTGCAACGGCGAGATCGACGACGCGTCAGGTGGTGACCCATGCTGGTCGGAAAACGAACTCGGCGCCTGCCCGGGCTTGTTGGTGTGCACTGACGGCGCCCTGGTTTGCGATGCACCGGTTCCGGAGCCGGAGATTTGCGACGGCGTCGACAACAACTGCGAAGGCACCGTGGACGAAGATACCAGCGGCGAACAGTGCTCGGCTCAGAACGATTTCGGCGTCTGCCCCGGCGAGTTGCACTGCGTAGCCGGTGAGTTACAGTGCGATGCCCCGTCGGCAGCGCTCGAAATTTGCGATGGCATCGACAACGATTGCAACGGCGAAGCTGACGATGGCCTCGGCTCCACACAGTGTGGGCTGGGAGTTTGCCAGCATACCGTTGCCAACTGCCTCGCCGGGCTCCCCCAGGAGTGTGATCCCAACGAGGGTATCGGTGTGGAAGAATGCGATGGCCTGGACAACGATTGCGACGGCGCCATAGATGAGGGTCTGGGGTCAACAGAGTGCGGGCTCGGAGCATGCAAGCACACCGTTTTCAACTGCATCGGAGGCGTCCCCCAGGTTTGTGACTCGTTGGAAGGTTCCGGACTCGAAGAGTGCGACGGAGAGGATAATGACTGCGACGGCTCCACCGATGAAGAGCTGGGCGCGACCACATGCGGGCTGGGTGAATGTCTCCATGCCGTGGACAATTGCGTCGGCGGGATCCCCCAGAACTGTGACGCGATGGAAGGTGCCACTCTCGAAGAATGCGATGGCAAGGACAACGACTGCGACGGCTCCACCGATGAGGACCTGGGCTCAACTACCTGCGGCCTCGGTGAATGCCTCCACACCGTGGACAATTGCGTCGGTGGTATCTCACAGACTTGTGACGCGATGGAGGGTGTTGCTCTCGAGACATGCGACGGCAAGGACAACGACTGCGATGGGGAAACAGACGAAGAATTCCCTGATCAAGATCTCGACGGCACCCCGGACTGCGTCGACGAAGATGACGATGGCGACGGCGACCCGGACGAAACCGATTGCAGCCCCCTCGACCCGGCGATCTTCCACGGGCAGGAGGAGCTCTGCTACAACGACACTGACGACGATTGCGACCAGACGACCGCCGACGAGTGCATCCTTCAGAGTTGCCAGGCAATAGTTGACGCTGCCCCCGGCGCGGCGGACGGACAATACGACATCGACCCCGACGGCGACGGCGGGGAAGCCCCCTTTGCAGTGGAATGCAAAATGGACGGCGGCGCCGGTTGGATCGCATTTTCCATCTCCGACTCCGACGGCGTTGTTGTCGGGGAATACAGTACCTACAACCCGTGGCACAAGTGCGCTGATGACGGGGCGGCCCATTTCAACTGGCTGGACGGTGAGGGTGAAGCTTCCGCAGACTATTCCCCGGCCACTACATTCGTGCAGGACGTGCCCCTCGGCTACCGCAACCCGGGCACCGGCACTCTCTACTCCGCCGGTCAGTTAGAGGCCGTCAGAACCGTCTTGACCGAGCTGTCCCCAGCCACCCGCATGGTGGCGGTGACTGGCGATGACGACTACGGGAACTACCAGGCCGGCGCCGGATACGGGCACGAGGTTTACGTCATGGGTGTTTCCGGCGAGTGGAAACTGCTGACGCCGGGAACCAACGGGGAGTGTGGCGGTGGCACCATCTGGCCCCAATTCGGCTCGGAGTCGGCATTCTACCTGTGGGCTACCGATCCCGGCGAGTGCGAAACCGACGGACACACCGGCCTCGGCGGCCCCAACCTGGGTGCACTACCGGCAGGCGACATATTGCCGTTCAAAGTAAGGCTGGTGGTGAAGACCGGCGGTGGAGTAGCCTTCGGCTGGGAAGAAAAGGAATTCCTGGTACGCTAGCAGGGGCAAGCCGCGTTACACTGGTTCATCACTGAAGAACATCCGGACATGCAGCCCCCCTTCTGCGAATTGCACTGCCCCATACAGGAGGAATATTGGCCCTGGCAGGAGGACATACATTGCGGGTTGCCCTGGCAGCCCTGCATGCAGGACGACATCTGCCCGCTGCAAGATGATGCGCACCCACCATACTGACCGTTGCAGGTGTTCATGCAGCCGGAATACACGCCCTGGCACTGGGATTGGCATAGCTCGCACGCCCCTTCAGCGAGAGAGCACTGGCCTTCTTCGCACACCTGCGACTCGAGACAGTGACCACAATCGCTGCCGCACTCATCGGGCCCGCAGTCGACGCCCTCGCACTGTGGTTGGCAGCAGGCATCTTCGAAGCAGGTGAGCCCTTCGGCGCAGCATTCTCCGTTACACTCGAAACCGATGCAGAAACAGGCGCCGGAAGCGCACTGCATGTTCTCCTCATCCGCACACGGGTCCGGGTCGCACGGGTCATCGGTGCACGATTCTCCATCCCCGCTCAGGTGAAACCCTTCCTCCGCATCGCAGACGCATGCGCCGGCGTCACACACCTCGTAGTTGTCTACAGAGCATTCGCCGCAACTCCCATCACACCCGTCGTCTCCACATTCCATATCCTCGCATTGGGGCGCGCAGACCACGATTTCCGCCGCGACCTCGGCCTCGACCTCAACAACCTCCTCTGCGGGTTGGGTAACCTCAGCCGCTTCCGCATCTGCGTCCCCGGCCGGGGCCACATCTTCAACCAGCCGCGGCAGTTCGCCGGACTGCACGTCGGAAGACGAGTCCGCAAGAGTGTCGGGTTGTCCCGCTTCTTTGACTGCATCCGAAGCGGTCCTCTTGTCCTGTCCGGTTCCGTCCGTACTCACCGAGACATCCATGCCTGAACCGTTGCCGCCACTCGAGCAGCCGGCGAGCAGAATCGCCAGCGCACACGCCAGCAAACGCGTCGATTTCATGGGTCACCTCCTGCTTGCATTGTAACCCCAGACCGGAAACAGGGGAAGTTATCTCACGAGCGGGGCCGACCGGCCCCGGGTTCTCCCTGGAATGCGCAGCACAGCACGCCGGCGAGCACGACGAAGGTGGCAAACTCCAGGGCGTTGCCAAAACCGGCGTAGTCCGCGGCAAGCCAGGAGTGACCGGTCGAGCCTCCCGAAAACTGGTAAACCACCGCGGCAGCGGCTGAGCCGATCATCATGCCCAGATTGCGCGAGACTGCGAGGACGCCGCCTGCACTACCTTGCTGGTGCGGCGGTGCGGACCCCATCAGCGCGCTGGAGTTGGGGCTGGTGAAAATTCCGGTGCCGAGACCTGTAGTCGTCAGCCAGACCGCCACCATAACTACCGAGGTCGTCCCCCCGACAAAGGAAAAGCAGTAGAGCCCCGCCGCCATGATCACCAGGCCCACAATGCTGAACGGCCTGGTTCCAATGCGATCGGATGCTCTTCCCGCGGGTGAGGCCACCAGCGCCATGGCCAGAGGTTGGGCGGACAAGACCATTCCGATGGTGGACGCGGGCAAACCCAGCCCCTCCTCCAGATAGAAAGGCACGAGCATGACCGGAATGAAGATCGCAATGTAGTTGAAGACAGAGGCGGCCGCGGCCAGGGAGAAAGTACGGGAGCGGAAGAGAGAGAGATCGAGCAGCGGATGGGATGCAACCAGCTCGAGCTTGACGAACAAGGCCAGTATCAGCAATCCGCCCAGAGCGGTCGGTGCCATCCAGGTCTGAAAACCGGTCTTGCCGCACAGAGCCAGCGGCAGCAGCAGCATGGGCAGACCCAACAACAGCGTAACCGTGCCGGCCCCATCGAAAGTCTGTCCGGGGCGGCGCTCACCCTTGGGCAGGAAAGCCGATCCCAACGCGATAACAAGCACAGAAACGGGAATATAGGCGTAGAAGACCGCTCGCCACCCGAATTGCCAGACCAGCACTCCACCCACGAGCGGACCTGCGGTGAGTCCCACGTAGACTGCGGCAGTAGCGGTGCCCAGGGCGCGGCCCCGGGCTGAGCCAGGGAACGAAGTAGTCAGCAAAGCTGAGCCCAAGGACATGGTCATGGCGCCGCCCAAGCCCTGCAGCGCTCTTCCCGCCACCAGGAGCAGCAGTCCGTCGGCCATTCCGCTGAGCAGCGAGCCCAGCCCTAAAACCAAGAAACCGATAAGGTAAAATCGCCGCAGCCCGAACAGATCGCCGAGGCGGCCGGCAATCAACACAAATCCCGAGGCGCTGAGCAGGTACGATACCATCAGCCAACTCAACTGGTGTATCGTAAGGCCCAACTCCCGGCCGATTTCGGGGAGAGCCAACATCACTGCGGAGAGTGGAATGGCCCCGAAAAGATTGCTGATGCAGATCACCGTCAGAACCGCACCCGGCGCTACGGGCGTGCGCCCACCTCCCTTGCCGGCCGAATCCATGAATTGCGCCTCCCGCGGCGGAGCCTCCATAGCCCGCCGGTGAGACACGTTTAGCACCCTCGGTGGACAAGTGTCAAACAGGTCTTCTTGCACCGCACCCGCGGCGCGGGTTATATTGGTGATCATGAAAGGGGAGTCAACATGTTGACCGAGACATTCCTCCATTTACCCGGGATTGGAGAGGTCAAAGAACGCCGTCTATGGGAGGCAGGCACCACGTCCTGGGACGCGGTCGTGGGACACTCTCACGGCAAGCTGCCGGGATTGCCCAACGAATCGCTGGAACTGCTGAGACTATGTCTGGAGGAAGTGCGAAATGGGCGGTACCGCACAACTGCCGAGGCCCTGCCCGGCGGCGAACACTGGCGTGCGTTGTGCACCGATGCGCCCGGTGGCACCCAACCGCTGAAGTGGCTGGCTTTGGACATCGAGACAACGGGTCTTAGCGCGTACGACAACAACACCACCGTAGTTGGAGTGTGCGGCCACGTCACCAACTTTGAGCCGCTGGCTTTTGTGGCCAGCGACCGGGATTTTCCCGGTCGACTGCCTGAATACCTGGCCGACTCCGATGTACTCATCACCTTCAACGGGCGTTCCTTTGACGTTCCGTTCCTGGCTCGCGACCTGGCCCGCGAGTACCTTATCTTCCCGCCCTTTCACGTAGACCTGATGCTGGTTCTGCGGCGACTCGGTGAGCGAGGCGGACTAAAGAAGATTCAGCATCGACTTTGCCACCGGAGAGACCAGGGGCTCCAGGAAGTCGACGGCTTCATGGCGGTCAAACTGTGGCAGGAACATCTGCGCGGCACCCGTGGCGCCAAGGAAACCATCGTGAGGTACTGCCTGGAAGACGGGGTAGTTCTGCATGACCTCGCCAAGCAGGCCTACGACCGCGCGGCGGCCAGCCTGGGAAGGGACTGGACCTGCTGGAATCCACCGGAAGTGAGTCTGGACCACATGCCCTATGACGGCCACCTGGTGCAGCGATTGCTCAGGAAACCGTTCCGGTATTATTGAGGCGGAGCCCGATGCCAAGTACGCCGCCTCCCGTAAGTTCGACTTCCCTCCGGGCATCCCAGATTTGCCGGCTGGCGGGCTTCGATGCGATAGTGGTGCGGCGGAGGTTCACATGAAAGTGTGGAAACGACTCAAGAAGCAGTACGACCTGCCTGATGTCGAGATCATTGATGACCCCGGGGTTACCACACTCATGTACGACTACTTGAAGCCGTACAAACACGTCATCGACAAGGTGTTGGCGGCTTTCCCGGAACCGGTGTACGTTTTCGGCGGACCGCCCCGGGACATCATGCGTCACGTACTGCACGGGGAGGAACTCAAGAGACCGTCGGATCTGGACCTTTTCATAGATGATTCGGCGCACACCATCTCGCCGGCTGAACTGTTGGAACGTTCCCGAGGCGCGGGAATCGGCGACGTCAAGATGTTCAGCTTTGAGGTGGTGCACTACACCCACGTCACGGTCGAGGGCATTCTGTACGAGATCTTCCCCTTCTCGGGCAAATTCATCTACCTCGAGCACGATGACCTCAACGTCAGCCTGGAGGCCACCCTGGCCGCCATCGACCTCAACACCAGCGCTGGTTGCTTCGACCTCAAGAATGGGCGGCTGATCTCCTGCGGAGCGCTGGACGGCATCAGGAACCGGCAAGTTGAGATTCAGTTTATGCACCACTACAGCATCGTCGACACCCTGGTCCGAGCCGTGATGCATTCGCGGAAGTTCGGATACGCTCTGGGCCCCAAGGCGCTACGGCACATAAAAGAGCAGTATACGCCGGAACGCAAGCCGGAGATTGTAGCCCACGTGCGCAACAAACATCCGGAAATGGACCCCTCCGAAGTGCTGGACGTGCTGCAACAATTCCAGTAGCTACCAGCCGCGGCCGGCCGGGCTATTCGTCATCCAGCAGTTCCCGGATCTTGCGACCAAGTGCGGAGGGCGTGAACGGCTTCTGGATGAAGAAGGTTGACTCCTCCAAACCATCGTCCTCAGCAAATCTCTCGGTGGTGTAACCGGACATGTACAACACTTTCAGATCCGGTCGTTCCCCACCGAGACGTTCGGCAAGTTCGCGCCCGCCCATTTCAGGCATAATGACGTCGGTCAAGACCAGATCAACTCCGGCAGTCTCCCGGACACAGAAATCGAAGGCCTCCTGTGCTCTGCCAAAATCGCGCACATGGTAACCCAGGTCATCCAAAGCTTCACAAATGTACTCCCTCACGCTGTCCTCGTCCTCCACCACGACCACCGTTTCCTTTCCGCGGGTCGGCCCCTGGAGCAGGTCCTCGTCCGTAGACTCTCCAATCTCTTCGCCAAACCGAGGAAAGTAGACTCTGAAAGTGGTCCCCTGCCCGGGCGTGCTGTTGACGGTGACATGGCCACCACCCTGGGTGACAATTCCGTACAGGGTGGAAAGCCCGAGGCCGGTGCCTTCACCGGGAGCTTTCGTCGTGAAGAACGGTTCGAATGCTCTGGCCTGTGTGTCGGGCTCCATGCCACTGCCGGAGTCGGTCACCACCAACCCGACGTAGCGGGAGACGGACACATCGGCGTGCTGCCGGCGGTAAGCTTCTTCGGGTTCGAAGTTCTCCGTTGCCAACGTCAGCGTCCCTCCCGAGGGCATGGCGTCCCTGGCGTTAATGGCCAGATTCATGATGATCTGATCCAATTGGATGGGGTCTGCCTCCAGCAAACCGAGGTCGGGGTCCAACTCGGTGCGAAGCAAGACATCTTCGCCGATGATCCGGTGCAACATGCTCTCCATTCCCACCACTACATCATTGAGGCTCACCGGACGGGAGCGGATCTCCTGCCGACGACTGAAGGCGAGAAGCTGCTCCACGAGAAGCGCGGCTTTATCACCCGATTCAGCAATGGCCGCGGCCTTTGAATACAACGGGTCGTCCGCGTCGAGTCGCTCGAGGAGAATGTCCGCGTACCCGGCTATGACGGTCAGGAGGTTGTTGAAATCGTGGGCCACGCCACCAGCGAGTCGGCCCACGGCTTCCATCTTCTGGGCAAGGCGCAACTGCTCTTCCGCTTTGCGCCGGTCGTCCATTTCCACTTTTAGGGAGGCGCGAGCGGCATCGAGTGTGCGAGCCAGTTCGCCAACCTCGTCAGCCGATGTGGCTTCTACTGTGGCGGCGAGATCTCTCGCCCCAATCTTGCCGGCCGCGACCGTGAGCCTGGACAACGGCAGAGTGATAGACCTGGCAAGCCAGACCGCGACCACCGCCACAACCAGACTGGACAGAGCGAACACGACAACCAGCATCGTGCGCATCGGCGCCAGTGGGGCTCGGGCTTCAGCCTCGTCCATCTTCACCACCAGGCCCCACCCCGTTTCCTCGATGTTGCGCGTAACGCAAAGCACACGTTGGCCGCGGTAGTCGAGAACTCCCGACATCGGCTGCTCCCGGCCTGCCAAAGCCGCCATAATCGGAGCGGTGCTGTTGCGCTTCGAAACCCGGCGGAGCAGCGCCGCGTCCCGGTCAAACCGGGTGGGCACCAGGAACAGAGCGTCCCCGTTTTCGGTTCTTGTCGCCAGGACCGTCTCTCCTGTTTTTCCCAACCCGGAGTAGTCATCCACTGGCGCCACGATATCCCGGGCGCTCGACCGAATAACGATTACTCCGATCAAAACGTGCCGCAGTTTCAAGGGACCGGCCATGTGTAACGACAAATGCCCACCCTGATCACGGTGGAAGAGGTCTACCCGGTTTCTTTTCTTCCCTTCCCGGAAACAAGGCATCTGAGAAAAGTCTCTTCCCTGCAGTTGGCGGTCCGTGGACGCTGCAACCCTCCCGGACCGGTCGAGAACCGAGATTGTCTCAAAATCTTCGATTGCTTCCAACGCGTCATCCAGGACTCTGTTCATCCTCACCTGGTACCGCTCATCATGGTCCAGCCGGAAGGAGGCCAGACTCAGTCGCAACTGAGTGCGGTTGGCCACCAACGCCAATCGCTCAAGATTCTGGGCCACCCGGGCTTCAACACGATGGTGCTGAATGGATGCCACCGATTCCAATTGGTTGAGGACGCGCTCCGTTAAAACCGCGGCCCCTGAGAAGTAGAGGACCGCGTGAGTCAACAGCAGAGGAAAGAGCAGGATCAGGAGCAGGGCCAGGAGTAGTCGTCTATTGACGCTCAATTCGATGCGCCTTTCCGTTGACGTTGCTAAAAACTCCGGTGGTACCCAAACAGACTAGCACTTCGGCTAGGCCCGGGTCAAAAGGAAAGAGCGGAGGGTGAAAGACTGGCGGCGAGGGGCTACAGGTAGTTCCAGGCACAGTGACCGGCGGCACACAGGAATCCGTCAGCAGCCGGGCAATCGCAGGTGCTGACAAACGGGGAACAACCTGCCTCCCCCATCATGTCCGCAACCATCCAGAAGTAGGTCAAGTCAGTGTCGGAATTGACTACCAGGTTGTTGGTGCATCCGCAGCTCGTCCCGGGAAGCTCCGCACAGTCCGCGGCTGTGTTACACTGGGTCACCTCGTCCAAGGCCCATTTGTACGTTCCCTGCCAGTCGCCGCAGGAGCACTCCACGCAGCCAAGAACCGGGTCCCAGCCCGGCGCCTTGCCCGGGCAAGAGCACTGGGGAATGCACACTGCAGGGCATATCCAGGGGATCGGAGTTCCACAGCTCCAAGGCCCGCACCCGGAACCACAGTTGGTCCACTGCCCTCCCGTATCGGAACAGAGACTCACGGGTTCCGGGACTTCGCTGTCGCAGTCGGCTGGACAGTTACACAGATTCTCCCAGCCCTCCTCACAACTCCCATTGCCGCACAGGGAGCAGAGAAAGACGTCCATCATCATCATGCACATGCCGGTCTCAGGGTCGTACTCTTCGACCCCGATGGTGGCCAACCCGGGGCAGCATTGCGGCCCTCCGGGAAGCATGCCGCTGCCCATCTCCCCCTCGCCCAGGCACTCCTGGTTTTCCTCACAGTCCATAGGGCAGTTGCACGGATTCTCCCACTCTTCCTCGCAGAACCCGTTGCCGCACGCCGCGCAGATAAACACGTCCGACGCAATCATGCACATGCCGGCGGGGTCCCACTCGGCGACTGCGATGGCGGACAACCCCTCGCAGCACTCCATCGGCGGACCGGGAACAAATCCGCTGCCCATCTCTCCCTCTTTGACGCACTCGGTTTGACACTCTCCTTCGTGCGCCATGGACTGGGACTCCGCCTGCATATCACAGTAGTTGCCATAGGTTACGCCGTCGCATCCACAAACCGGGTCGTAGAGTTGGATGCACGCTTCCGGGATCATCGAGCAGGCACCTGTCTCGGCCCAGCATCCCCCGTCAGGGTACTGGCAGTAGTAACCGTCCGGGCACATCCCGTCGTCCCAGCAGTAGTCACCAATGCAGTCGGGCAACTCCTCGTACTTGCACTGGCCGTCAATGCAAAGGTCCAGGGTGCACTCCTCCAAATCGTCACAGTCCTTATCAAAGACACACTCCGCGGGTTCGCCGCAGTCCTCCGGGCAGGTACACTCCGTTTCCCCCAGCCCGCACTCTCCGTCACCGCAGTAGGTGCACACGTAGCAAGGGCACTTGGGACATGAGCATGAACCGTCCGGCTCCAGGATACAGTCGCTGACCGGGGTGAGTCCGGGACAGCATTTGTCCTCGTATTCGAAGTCGACGAAACTCTCACCTTCTTCGAAGCAATCGGGGGGCGGCTCTTCCTGGCAGTCGTCAGGGCAGTTGCATTCATTCTCCGGCTCGTTGCACTCCCCGTCCCCGCAGAAGGTGCAGAAGGAGGAGCCGTCGCACGCCATGCACTGGCCGTCGTCCCCGGGGGCGTCGCAGGGAATCAGTCCAAGCCCCTCGCAACATTCCGGGGCCTCCGGCACCACGGCCACGGAACCCCCTTCATCCACGCAGCCCGGCGGCTCTTCGCACCCCTCGTCCACCTGGTCGTCGCAATTGTTGTCAATTTCGTCGCACACCTCTTCTGCGCCGGGATGAACGTCCGGATCCTCGTCGTTGCAATCGTCCACGGCATTGAAGCCGTCCGCGTCAGCATCCACGCAGGTTGGGTCCATTTCTTCATGAACGCATTCCCCTTCTTCGCAGTGATCTCCGGAAGTGCAATACTCCCCGTCACTGCAAGGCTCTCCGTCCACCAGCGCGGTATTGACGCAGAACCCATCGCTGCACCCATCTTCCGTGCACGGATTGTCGTCGTTGCACTGACCGTCATTATCGCAGTCGGACCCCATACACGCCTGGGCCGCCGGATCGCACTTGCCACTGTCACAATCGGCGTCCTCCAGACAACCGACGCACGCGTTGTTTTGCGGATCGCAAAGCCCCGTCGAGCAATGGGATTCCTCAAAGCACTCGACGCAGACATTTTGCTCGAGAAGACAGTACGCTTCATCGCAGTGTCCGTCCCAAAGGCAGTCCACGCAAGCGCCGGAATCCTCGTCGCAGAAGCCCGCTTCGCAGTCGGAATCTCCAGCGCACTTACCGTTGGGCTCGTCGACGGAGAAATCACAACCTGAAAACCAGGCTGCAACTCCCGCCGCCAGTGCCAACGCCAACTGTCTTTTCCACATGTCCAAACCTCCCTTATCGTTCACTCCCACATCCCTTAACAATTGTACTGACTAAGATGGGTCGTTGAAGTTTTTTCGGAAGACTCTTGAGCTAATCCCAGATTCCGTCGGGCTGGAAGTCCCATAGACCGTAGGCATCCAGCGTCTGACGCAGGAAGAAGGGCACCTCTACATAGTGCTTCAGCCGCACACAAGCCCGGTTGTCGGTACAAGTGCACCCGGTGTTGTCATAATCATCGCACTGGGGCCACTCTTCGGGGTAAATGTGCTCCCCCTCGATAAACGGATCGTACCTGACGATAGGCTCGCCGGTTTCCGCGTTGAAGACAGGGTAGTACCAGTCCGCTTCCCCGTCATCGTCCAGGTCGGGGCCCTCCTCCACTTCGTAGGCTTCGTAGAGAAGCTCATTGGCGTACTGCAGCACCCGGGCGGCGATACCTTTCTGCACGGTCCTGCCCATAAGCTGCTCGGTGCCGAACGTCTTGGCCACATAGACCTTGCCGTTTGGATAGTGGAACTCGATCCGGTTGTCAAAGCCCGGGTCGGAATCCACCCCCATCTCCCACATTCGCAACTGATCGATCCACCACTGCTGCTGGTTCTCCGGCAGGTAGAGCAAGGTGTAGGCGATGAAGAACTTCTGCTCTTCCCAACCCACCTCAGGGTCAAGCGCAGCGAGATGACTGAACTCCTCGGAACCGAGTTCGTACTCGTGATCGCCGTACACCGAGCAAACGGTGGTGCCTTGCCCCGGGAAGCAGAACGTCGGCTCCTCCCCCCACCAGGTGGTCCACCCCAGCCCAAACTGCGGATATCCGTTTTCATCCAGCAGCGGATGCCCGCCGGTTTCGGCTGCAATGCGAGGGGCCTTCTTGAAATCGTCCCCGGTCAGCATGTTCCCCAGGAACCGCCTGAACCCATCCGGGAACAGTTCCGCAACCGACACGGCTCGGTACCGCTTCTCGACGAAATCCTGCCGAGTATCGCTGATGAAGTTGTCTACCGACTCCGTGAGCAGCATCGCAGAGTTTATCTTGTCGTAGTAAGCGCCGGCATTAACGATCATGTCGAAGCCGAACTCACCCTGGTCGTCGGCGTACCGATTCTCCATAGGCCGGCCCGCGGCCGACACATTGCCGAACTTCCCGGTCGCACCGTTGGGGATGGAAACCACCGTCCCGGTCGGGTCGCCGATGGGGTCAATTGCCGACCGGAGCACCGGATCCCCCTCGATTCGATAGTGAGGACCCACCTGCGGCCGGGAAGCCATGCGAGTGAAATGGTCGAAAACCAGCGCCGAAGCGATGATGTTGTCCTTGAACCAGTAGGGTGCGATCACGGTCCAGAACTCGTCAAAATCGTAGCCAGTTTCCACCGCCCAGTCAGCGTACACGTTCTTCATGAGCGCAAGACCCTTGGCCCCGTCCCTCATCTTTTCGTTGTAGCGCCACATGGAACTGTTTGCCGCGGAGCGCACGCTGAACTCCTGCCGGCCGCGACGATAATTGTCGAAGATGTGATTCACTTCGTGCTGCGTCGCCAGGAAGTTGAAGATCTCGTAGGCATCCGCGCCGTTGTCATTGGTGTAGACGCTCACGTTCCCCAGGTCGGACCAGCTATCGGTGGCGAAACCGTACGGCACCCGGGTCCTTCCCTGCTCATCTACGGAACTGAGGGCCAGATTCCAGCCGTCGTACTCCTCCTTGGTCGGTCCCCTCAGTGTGTCCCATTGCACATAATCCACGGGCTGGGATTTGCAGCGGGTGTACTTGCCGTCCACGTTGACGATGAAGCCGTCAAAGACAGGATGCCATTCGCCGTCCTCCTCCACATTCCAGCGGGCCGGCTTGTAGTCATAAGGGTTCACCTCCTTACAGCCGTGGATCAGGTCGAACCTGTCCTGGAGTTGTGAGTAGTGGAGTTCCTCTTCTCCGAGCCAATGTGCGATGCCGAGAATGCCCCCGAAGTCGTCCATTTTGTCCAGCACGGTGAATCCCCGCGGCGTGCCCGCGTTGAAGGTGGCGTCGGAGTAGACTGCGACTGAGTCGCCATAGAAGACCCGGGCCGCGGCGAAATCCCAGGGCCCCAGGTCCACCATGTCCTGGGTGGTCTCGCCGGGATAATCCATGACTGACGAGTGCATGAACATCTGGATCAGGTTCTCCTTCTCCTCCGTGGTCACCGGGTCGAAGTAGCGGGGTCCCACGCAACCGGAACCGTCGGAGCTTAGATTCTCGCAGAAGTCCGTCACTGCCCCATTCCTGGTGCGAAGCTGCCAGTACTGCGGGCGATAATTCCACGCATCCGCGGAACTGACGAAATTATGGCGCTGGCCGATGGAGTGACCCATCTCGTGCACAATAGCCCCATGGTGAACCCGGCGGGCCAGGTGCCGGCGCATGCGCTCCGCGCGCTCCGCCTGCACCCCCTCGGGGTCGTCGGGATTGAAAGCACCGAACTTCAACTCCAGGATATCGGCAATTGATGCGAGGTCCATCGGCGCCTGAGCCGCCTCCAGAATGCACCCGCCCCGCGCTGCCCGGGCGTGCTTCTTCAGATCCCGTATCTGGCGGCGCACTGAAGGATTCCCGCCACGCAACGGAGAAACAACCTCCATGATGCCCCCGCCGAGAGGCAGCCCCTCCACGCCGTGAAGTTGCTGAAGCATGGGGTTCAAGAGTGCGGCTTCCACCTCCGTGTTTGCGGCTGCGGCCCGGCGGGCCGCATAAGTGGTCTGCCAGGTTGAAGCTGCCCGATAGTAGGCCTTGACTCCCTTCTTGAACTCCCGCACCAGCCGCCGAGACTTGCCCATAGCTTCCGGATGGCTGGCCGCGAACTCCTTGATCTTGTCCGACAAGTCCACCGATTTGCCGGTGGTGAACTCGGCCAGACGCCGGTTCACCTGGCTCTTGGTCATCTTCGGGAAGACGCCACCGCCGCCGGCCGCCTCAACCGCACGAGCCCAGTCGTCAACATACTGCCCCTCAGTGACGTCCTGGGTGGTCAACTCACCTTTGATGTATCGGAGTTGGTCTATCACCTTCTGCGCCCAGCGCTCGGTAACGTGAGACCACACGTTCACGCTGGTGGCGATCTTCATCCCGGTAAGCGGGTCCTCCGAGTCCATGTAGATGCCCCATGGAGCCGAATCCTGAGGTTCCTTCACCACAATAATCTGGTTGTACCTCAGATCCCCCCTTCTGACCCGGATGGCGCTCCGGCAAGAATCCAGGTCCGCCTGCAGATCTGCGTCCGGCTCCTCGACCCCTTTCGCCTCCGTCTCCGCAGCCTGGCAATCCGCTTCAGTCACGCCCTCCGGCAGCCGGGGAGTGCCGCATGCAGCCGGATCGGATGCAAGCACAGGGCTGTGGCACAACACCAGAATCTCATCCATCTGCGCCAGGGCAATCACACCGCCGCTGTAACCACGCTTGGCGCCGATCTCCGCGGCCAGCTCCGCGCACTTGTCAGCACTTCCGTTGAGTTCAGGATAGGCCAGGCCGTTGCGGCAGTCATCCACCTCCAAGGCCAGCGCCATAGCATCCTGATTCTCCTCAGACTGGCCGAAATAGACGGGGAACCGCCCGGCGCAGTCGGCGCCGTTGGTCCGCTTGCATTCCGTGTACCTGGCAGTGATCACCGCGGAGCGAAACGCAACATCCCACTGGTGCGTGGCCAGTTCGGTAGGCTCCCAATACTCGGGGTCGCTGTCATCCGCATAATACCACGGAATCACGACGGGCTGCCGGTCCTGGTATGGCAGAGTGCAACGCTGCCGGAAAGTGTCGCATCGAGACCCGTCCCCTACCGTCTCACACTCATCTTCGGTGCCGTTGCCGTCATCGTCACGGTGGGGATCCGCACCGTAGGGGGTGGACTCCGGAGTGAAACACTCCACCGGACCCGTCATGGCGTCCGGATCATCGTAGTAGTGACTGCGCTCCCACAGCCGATAGTGCGTCAGGAAGCGGTGCCACAACTCGTCGCTCATTCCGTAGTTGCGGTTGTACCCCAGTCGCTCCACATAAAAAGCCCCGTAGGCCTGGAATCGGTGCCCATCCCAGTTCTTGGGCTCGAAGTCGAAATCTTCAACGCGCCGAAACGAATGGCGCATGGTCAGTTCGATGGGGTTGCAACTCCCACCCGGCCAGGAACCGCCCAGGAAATCGTATTCGAACAGACAGGCGGGGAATGCATCGATGCCCCATCCCCAATGGCTGATATCAACCATGGTGGGCTCGGCAAAGGCCTTGACCGTGACATCGAAATAGCCGTTTTCCAGGTCGAATAGAGGTGCGTCCCTGTGATTGGGATCGTCGACATAGTAGGAGAGAGGCTCATATTCGATTCCATCGTACGCACCGATCATCGAAAGGGTGTCGAAATCGTAGACGTGGGTCGCCTGGTTCTTAGAGAAATCAACCCTGAAATACTCTCGATCGTACCACGGCCGGTCGGTGTCATTCTCGTTGATTACGTTCAACTCTTCCCCGGTCGTCGGGTTGTAGTCCTTGACGATGTCGAAGTGTTTCTCGATGGCGAACGCGGCCACGATAATCCCTTCGTCCGTCTTCTTGCCCACCCCCTTGCCGTCGGTGCCTTCCACCCTTTCGTATGCCATTCGGGCGAGCAACAGATCCTCGGTTATCTGCCACGTAATCCGCGTCAGCTTCTGTGAATCCGTGCTTGTGAACAAGCTCTCGCTCGCCGCACCAAACCCCACGTCAACCATGGTGACCTGAGTCCAAAACTCCGGGTTGTCATCGTGAGACAAGAGGTCCTCGCCGACGAACAACGACTTCTGAAGAGCGAACGTCTGAACACGATCCACCGGAGGACGCTCTTCGGCGCAGGCCGCCAGTAGCCCCGCCACCAAAAAGACTGTCGCCAGTCTGAATGCAAATCTTCGGTTCATCTTATTCCCTCCCGGTGATTTGAGACAAGAACCCGTCGAAATCGAAACGCAGGTCCAGGTACAATGCAGTGTATCTGTTGATGAAAGGATCTTCCCTGCTGGAGTCGGGGCTGAGCTGCGGATTGACCGTGCTCACACCCAGACCCACCCCCAGCGAGGGGAGCGGCTTGGCGTACAGTTCCGCTTCGTACAACATCGCGTAGCGCGACCCCGTCGGCTGCGTGGGAACATACGAGACCCGCTCGTCGTCCACTGAATCGTACAAATAGTCGGTAATCACTGCGAACGCACCCGACATGCCGATCCAATCAGTGAAATCCACGGACAGGCTGAACAGGTTCATCAGCCTCCACGCCGCATTCAGATCCCCCGTATTCAGGTGCGCCTCACACTGTCCTGTGGGTGAGTTGCACCCCGGAATCAGCGGCGAATCCCGCTCCGCAGTGGTGTACTCATGGAGATAGCGGGTGCCCTGCAGGCCGTAAGCCACTGTGAGCCCCTTGAGGAGAGGGAAGGTGCGTGAGACAAAAAGGTCCGCCCTCAGCCCAACGATCAACGTCCGCGCGTCGGATAGCTTGCTCGTAGGTGCGATGGCGCTGAAGGACCCACTGAAATCGAGTCCGACCACCGGAATGGTGAGGAAGTTCGCCGCCCCCGCCTTCAAAAACACGTCGTCCAGCAGGAATTCGCCTGAATAGGTAGTGTCGTCTGCCTCGGTCAACTCCCTCGTCACCCCGACGTCACCGGCAACGTAGAACACTTTCGAAAACCACCATCGCGGGCCAAAACCCAGGTACATGGCGTAGTAAGGGTTGTAGGTAAGTTCTGCGTCCTTTTCCAGGCTGATCGCACTCGCGACGTTTCGGTAGGTAAGCAGCGTACCCCGCCAAGGCTTTCCCTCCTTCTCCTCAGCCCCGGCCTCATTCACAAGAGCCGGGAGGAGCAGCGAAAGCGTCAGCAAAACCGCGACAGGTCCCCTCATGAGCTCTTCCTCTCCGTTGGTGTTCGCCCCCACGATAGTACTTCGCCGGGAGATCTTCAGTCAAACGGTTTCATTACTCCTTTCTTGCTCACCGCGCGCAGGTACGCTACGTTATGTTGTGATAGGATATGCCTACTAATGAGGTTTGGGGTGATAAAACGACGGCCCGGAAGATGGCTCATTTCGGCAGTGGGCCACTCGATCGTTCTTATGTTCCTGGGCACCAGCGCTGCGGGGTGCGGACACGGGGGCGGCAAGTCCCCGGCGCGGCTGGCTGCAGCCTGCAAGCGGGCCCAATACCGTCAAGGAATCTTCATCGCTGCGGCCCGGGGAGACCGGCCCCGCGTAGCGGGCCTGCTGAAGGCCGGCGCCAGCGCCGACTGGCAAAACGGCGATGGACTGACTCCCGTGATGATCGCGGCCGGCCACGGCCACGGCGGCGTGGTTGAGACCCTGGTGCACGCCGACGCTGACCTCGCAGCCCGTACCCACAGCAAGGCCACCGTTCTTCACTACGCGGCCCGGGGCGGCCTGGACACTTTCGCGGAGACCCTCGTCGATCTCGGAGTGTGCCCCATCGACGCGGCCGACTCCAGCGGCAACACCCCGCTGATGGTCGCTGCCCTCGCCGGCCAGGGCGACCTCGTCGAGGTGCTGCTAAGACGCAAAGCTAACGTAAACCTGGCCAACGGCTACGGAGAAACCGCGCTCTACCTTGCAGCACAGCGCGGCCATGCCACCATTTGCGATGCACTTCTCGATGCCGGGGCCAAACCCGGCGGAGCATACCTTTCCTCAGTCCCTCTTGTTGTTGCGGCAGCCAACGGCCATGTCGAGGTCACCAGGTTGCTGCGGGATGCAGACCGCGACCGTCCGGGGGCTGACCGGCGACGAGGCCGGGCGCTGAAGGCCGCAGTGGAAGCAGGCCGGGAAGCCATCGCAGCACTGCTCCTTGAATCGGGCCCGGAGGCTCTGTCGCCGATGCGAGACCTTTTGACAAGTGCAGCGGGCAAAGGACAGACGGCGACCACCAAGCTGCTGCTGAAGCAGGGATTCGCACCTGACGGACCTCAGGGTACGACCCGACCGCCTCTCCTGGCCGCACTTGCGGGCGGACACAGAGATACTTCACTAGCGCTACTTGAGGCCGGAGCGCGCACCGACAGCACAAGCTCCGACGGCGAGTCTCCCCTTCACCTCGCAGCCATGGGCGGTCTCCCTGATCTGGTGCAACTGCTCATCAGCAAACACGGGGCAGAGCCGACAATTGAAGATCGGTGGAACCGAACCGCCGTGGACTACGCTGCCTGCTTGCCGGAAAGTGAACCCCCTCCGCCACATTTTGCGGCCGATCACCCCCCGTTCGGCGCCGACAACGCGTCCGCGCGCTGGAAAGCCATTCGGTACCTGCTGAAGAAGACGGACTTGCCCGCCGACCCGGGCCGGGCTGGGCAACTACTCCGCTGTGCCGCCCGCACCGGGCTCCCTCAACTGGCCAGCCAGATCCTGGACCGGTTTCCCCAACTTGCCAATGCAGCCGATGACTCGGGCCGCACAGCCTTGTTGGAGGCCGCACGGGCAGGCCACGAGGGAGTAATCAAGCTGCTGGTGGAGCGAGGAGCCACGGTCGACGGAGTCGACGCCAGAGGCAACAGCGCGCTCATGAGCGCGGTGCAGGCAGGACGCCTGTCGGCAGCCAGTCTCCTCGTCGGATACAAAGCTGATCTCGACCTGACCAACGCCAACGGTGAAGCCGCGGTAGACATCGCGCTGCGCATGCACTTCTTTCACGGCTACCAGGCCCCGGCCGACCGCGGCGATGCTGCCCTGCTGCTTCCCCCTCCCAAACCCCCCGCGGGTACGCCCCCCGAACCAGCTTCAGTGCGGGCACAACTGGTTTCCATGCTCATCAGAGCGGGAGCAAGACTGGACGCACGCGCGGCCAGCTCCGAGTCTGCGCTGTCCCGGGCCGTCCAGGCCGGTGCAGAAGACCTGGTAGAGATCATTCTGGGCCGCCCCGGGGTGAGCCTTGAAGCCAGAGACCCGGGAGGGGCCACGCCACTCATCGCGGGTGCAATGCTGGGCCACCTGGACGTGGTGCACCTGCTCCTGCGCCACGGCGCAGACCCTGGGGCCGCTGACGGCGCCGGGGCCACCGCGTTGGCCTACTCTGCAGAATACGGCGACGTGGGCCTGTCGTGCGCGCTGGTAAACGCGGGCGCAGCAATCAACACCCCCGACAATACCGGCGGGACCCCCCTGGCCAGGGCGGCCAGGGCGGGCAGAACCGACACGGTGACCGTGCTCATCGCAGCCGGAGCCGACGTTGACGTCGCAGACCACGAGCTACGCACTCCACTGCTGCTCGCCGCAGCAGGGGGACACGCGGACGAATGCCGCCTCCTGATAGAAGGCGGAGCAGCGCTCCAGGTCAAGGATAAGCGAGGACGACCTCCCCTCCTGGCTGCAGCCTTCGCAGGCAGCCTGGACATCGTCACGTTCCTCTTTGAGCAGGGCGCCGACATGGATCCCGTCACCCCCGGAGGTCTGTCCCCTTACATGGCCGCGGCAGTCCAGGGACACACCGACGTGGCGGAATTCCTCCTCAAAAAGGGCGCCCGGCTCACCCGCACGGACCGCAATGGGCGAAACGCCATCATGCTGGCCGCAGCCCAGGGTCACTGGAAGACGGTTCGATTTCTTCACAAGGAAGGCTTGGGCCTGGACGAACCCGACCCGGAGGGCCGCACCCCTCTAATCAGCGCGGCCGGGACGGGCTCCCTGGAAACGGTCCGCTTTCTCGTCAACCGCGGTGCCCAGGTCGGAGCCACAGACAAGGGAGGCTGGACAGCTCTGATGCACGCCGCCTTTGGCGGTCACGAAGATACCGTTGAATTCCTCATCGACAACGGCGCCGCCCTGGACGTCGCCGACAAGGCAGGCTGGACCGCGCTGACTGCGGCCGTCAGGCGACGAGCAGAACCTATCGCCTGCATGCTGGCCGAGCGAGGCGCTAGCCCGGACGCCCGCCGGGAAGGCGGGCTTACGCCACTCATGCTCTCTGCTCGGGGAGGGAGCGACGACATCGCCCGATGCCTGCTGAAACACGGCGCCGCAGTCGACGCAGTAGGCGCGGACGGCGCCACTCCCCTTATGCAGGCGGCCGCGGCAGGACGACTCGAGAGCGTCCGCGTTCTCCTTGCAGCCGGCGCGGACAAGACCGCGGTCAACAATGACGGAAAAACAGCCGCCGACCTGGCCGCTGAGGGTGGACACCGGAAGGTCGTCAAGATGCTCACGAAGTAGGGAAACTACCTTACAAACACCGCGGCAGCATAGGGCCACCGGCGGCTATCACCGGTGCCGCCAAGTTCGCCATCGGCGTCCACAGAGCTTCCTCCGCCATGGCCGCCGTCCAGTCGGTCACTGCCCAGGCCCGGCTTGTTACCGAAGTTGTAGTCGAAGTTGGAGTCGTTGGGCATCGCAATGAGGTTGAAGTCCCGGGATCCCCACCCCTCTTCATCCATGCACCAGAAACCGATACGGGCGTTGTTGCTGCAGTTGGAATTCGTGCAGAAGACGTGGGACACTCCCGTTTTCACATACGCCACCGGGTACTCTTCCGAACAACAGGTGCAGCCGCCCTTCCAGTCCAATTGCGAGACCTGAGCTCCCAACGTGCGCTCCGAATACATGCTGTTGGCATACATGAGCGGATAGTCGTGAACAACGTCGTAGAACATGAGGTCTGTCCCCGCCACATCCATGTACGCCTGGTACTTGGCATCCTCGTTGGCAGACAGTTGGGAACCCGCGTTGTGGGTACCGGCACTGGTCCAGAGTGAACCGGAACAGGATGACTGACTGCCACATCCCCAGTTCTTGCCGTCGGCCCCGCTCACCTTGGCCACCAGAGTCCAACCGCCGTCATCGGTGTCCATGTCGCAGTACGCGCTGAAAGCCGCTTTCGGGCCGTCACCGTCAGCATCAAGCTGGTAGCTTCCCGTCGCAGCCTCCGGATCCGCAGCCAGCAGATCTTTGCAGCTCTTGTAGATGCATCCGTCATTGGCCGCACCGCTGCAGTCCTCGTCACCGGGAGAAAGACAGTTCTCTACTTCACCCGGATTAGCGGCCGGGTCAAGATCGTCACAATCTCCTCCCTGGCTAACCGCATACAGCACCGTCGGCTCACACAGGCATTTTGAAGAACCGTCGGCGCCCCAGCCGTCGGAATCGGTATCGAGGAAGTAAGTAACGCAACCATCGGTGCCCTCGGGGTCGGTGACGCCGTCACAATCGTTGTCCAGGCCATCGCATGTTTCCGGCTCTGCACCTTCCAGCGGGTCGCAAACCTGCGGGACACCATCTTCGCACGCTTCCAAAGAATGGAGACAAACTCCCAGGCCGCAACTGGTCGCACCGAGGTTTTCGTCTACAAGGCCGTTGCAATCGTTGTCGAGGCCATCGCATTGCTCCTCCTCGACCCCGACGAACGGGTCGCAAACCGTGAGCTTTCCGCCCTCGCAGTAGGGCTGGGAGTGCAGGCACTCCCCCTGGCCGCAGGTAACCGACCCCAAGTCCTCGTCTATGTCACCGCCACAGTCGTTGTCCACACCGTCGCAAACCTCCAGGAGCGCCCCTTCGAACGGGTCACACTCCTGCGGGATCCCGCCCACGCAATTCTGGACGCTGTGCAGACAAAGCCCCACTCCGCAGACGGTCGTCCCGAGATCCTCGTCGAACAAGCCGTCGCAATCGTTGTCAAGACCGTCGCATTCTTCCGGACCAGCACCCTGCATCGGGTCGCAGACGTTCGGTATCCCGTCAACACAGGACGGCTCTGAATGGAGGCACTCTCCCATGCCGCAAGTTACCATCGCCATGCCCTGGTCCACTTCTCCGTCACAGTCGTTGTCGAAGCCGTCGCACAGCTCCGGCATCGCTCCGGTCATCGGGTTGCACACCTGCGAGACTCCACCAACGCAATTCTGCACAGTGTGGGTGCAGACCCCCACCCCGCACTCCGTCGAGCCGAGATCGTCGTCCAACGCCCCATTGCAGTCATTGTCAAGCCCATCGCAAATCTCGACGACCGCTCCTTCCATGGGGTCACAGGTTTGTTCGATCCCGCCCAAGCAGTTGGCAACCGTGTGCGCACAGATCCCCAGGCCGCAGGTTGAATAGCCCAGGTCCTCATCGACGATACCGTCGCAATCGTTGTCCAGCCCGTCGCATTGCTCTGCCTCGGCACCGGTAAACGGATTGCACACTTGCCACAGCCCCCCCTGGCAAGCCGACATGGTGTGTTCGCACTCACCCAGCCCGCAGGTCAACTCACCCAGGCCCTCGTCCACTTCATCGTTACAGTTGTCATCAATCGCGTTGCATTTCTCACTGGCCCCGGCATGGATACTCGGGTCAACCGGTGCGCAGTCAATCTGATCAGCAGACCCGTCATTGTCGTCGTCGTTGTCCACGCAGTCCTTCACCCCGTCAAAATCGCTGTCCGCAAAACCCTGGTCGGTTTCGAAATCACAGTCGTTGTCCACGCCGTCACACACCTCGACCGCCCCCGGGAAGACCCCGGGGTCCAAAGGAGCGCAATCCAACCCGTCGTCCACTCCGTCGCCGTCGACATCATCCTCACACAGGTCCCCCACCCCATCACCGTCGGCGTCGGCCTGGTCCGGATTTGCGACCAGCGGGCAGTTATCGGCCCCGTTGTCCACCAGGTCGCCGTCCATGTCGTCATCGCATTTGTCACCTGCACCATCTTCGTCCAGGTCGCTCTGTTGCGTGTTCTTCAGAGCCGGGCAGTTATCCACTGCATTGGGAATCGAGTCCCCATCCACGTCGACATCACACAGGTCCCCCACCCCGTCCTCATCCTGGTCCGCCTGGCCGCCATTGGACTCAGACGGGCAATTGTCGGTCTCGTCGGAAACTCCATCTCCGTCATCGTCTTCATCCACGCAATCAGCGGAGCCGTCGTTGTCGAGATCTGAGAAACCTTCGTCGGCCAGGAAGTTGCAGTCGTTATCCAGACCGTCACACAACTCGTCGGCCCCTGGATGGAGAGCCGCATCCAGGGGAGCACAATCGGCTCCATCCGGTACGCCGTCACCGTCATCATCCTCATCTATGCAGTCCTTCCACCCGTCGGAGTCGGTGTCGTAGAAGCCCTCGTCCACAACGTAGTTGCAGTTGTTGTCCTTCCCGTCACAAGTCTCCTCGGCGGAAGGGTGGATGCTGGAATCGTAGGGCGCACAGTCCGAATCGTCCGGAGCCAGGTCATTGTCGTCGTCCAGATCGCACGCATCACCGAAGTTGTCGGCATCAAAGTCGTCCTGGGTCGGGTTCTTGACACCGATACAATTGTCCATCAGGTCCGACACCCCATCGCCATCTTTGTCGTTCTCCAGACAGTCGGCCATACCGTCGCCGTCAGTATCGTCAAACCCCTCGTCGGTATCACCGTCGCAGTCGTTGTCTTCACCGTCGCACAGTTCCTGTTTCGGCTCGGGCCCTTCGCACAACAGTTCACCGGAGACGCACAGCTCGCTGCCCGGGCAAGCGCCAAACTGGTTCATGACCAGACAGTCGCCCCCCGCTGTTTCCTCGTCGATAGCATCGTCACAGTCGTCGTCAAGGCCGTTGCATTCCTCCGCCGCAGGCACGGGGGCTGAGCACTCAGTGAGGCCGATCGCTTTGCACTCCCTTCCTCCTCCACAGACCCCCCACTCGTTTTCAACATAGCAATCGGTGGACGCGCCCACGTCGATGTACCACTGCTTGCACTCGCAGTCCCCCGCGGAAAACACGCACTGCGACACCTCGGCGCCAGTTACATCGGTGGCGTCCGCGCAGCCGTAGCCGGAAGGGCAGTCGTCGTGAACCTCGCAGGGCGCACCACAGTAATTGCCGCTCTGTCCGTACTGAACGCAGGTCTGCCCGGCATCCACCCCGTTGGCCCAACAGTCGACGTTGGATTTGCACGGTTTGCACAGGCCGGCATCGCCAGGCACACACAGGTACACCTCGTCCGGTAGACTCGGAGTGTGCAGAAGGCACAACCAATCGAAGGGGCACTCCTCCTGGCAGACAATGGTGCACTTCTTACCGTCCGCGGTCTGGATGCAATAGCCTTGATTGCAGTCTGCGCTCGCACTACAAGGGTAGCCAGCCTCGCCGGGTTGCGGGCCAACCATGGAATCGGTCTCCGGAAGTGCCTCAAACTGCCATACTTCCTCAGGAACAGATTCGAACACGTCGGGCAGGGCGACATGCTCCTCCGGCAGGGCGTCTTCCTGACCCGGCAACTCCTCAACCACGTCCGGAAAGCTGTCTATGTTGACGACCGCGCCTTCGGTGCCGCATGCAGCGGCAAAAGCAAGAACAACCAAAATCAGTTTGGCCCTGTGCATGTTTCCCTCCCTGAACAACCCATGTGCCGGTGCTCAGAGAGATGAATACCACACGACGCAGGAAGTGGGCAACCACGTTGGCAACCGAACCACGATGGAGTATCATAGATGCCGAGACCATGATGCGGAGGAAGCAATTGAAATACCCCGTATTCAGAAACCTGCCGGTGTTGCTGTTTGCTGTGGGCCTGCTTGGCCAAGCCTGGGGATGCGGCGACGACGGCTCCGGCGAGCAGCCTGCCCCGGACATAACGTCCACCGTCGAAACCTCGCTCCCAGCCGACATCCACACCGCCGACGCATCGGCGTCCGACCAACTGCCGGAGGACCAGAACACCGGTCCACAACCGGACAGTTCGGACCAAACGACGCCCCTCCCCGAGGTCGTGTTGGACACCGCCGAAGACTCCTCCTCTCCCCTGCAGGAAGTCCTCGTAGATATAGACTTCGGCGGGGATGTGGCTGTCGACCAGAAGTCCTGGGGGTGGGAAACCGAATGGGGGCTGATTACCGGTACGTGTGGGGAGATTTCAGGAGAACTCAACGACCCCGAACCGAGCTTCTGGACAAACGAATATCAGTTTGCCGACGGCGAGAACTTCGACCCCGAGTTGCTGTACGAAGGGGCAAGGAAACGCTTCGACGAACCCAACGCAGGCGGAAGTTCCAAGTGCTCAGAGGTGATGAGCCTGCAACTGCTGCATGAATGCGAAGGAGCGGTGCTGTACAAGTCGGAAATGGATGTGACCTATGTGGAGGAAGGCAAAATCACCGATTTCGTAGTGCTCATCGCTGACGAGAAAGTGGGCGTCTCAGTCACCCGCGCCTATCTTGGGCCGACGGTCAACTATTACTCATTGGACGATGCCAAAATTCTTCTTGAAAAGAAGCTCGACGGCATAAACGAAAGCTCGCTAAACGTCTCACCGGAAGACAAGTGGAGCAAGCAGATTCTTCACATCTGGACACTTCAACCGGACTGGGTTTCTCCTCTGGAGCAAGCCTTCGACGAACTCGACTCAGAACTCAAGGCCGATACCGTCGTCCTTGTTACCGTCGAATCCAACTCTGCCTTCGTAGTGGAAGATAGCTGCGAGTAGGTTAACCGAGGGTTTGCCGCAGCCGGGCAGCCACATCGGCCACGGTTTGAATCCTGTCCTGCCTCTTCTTCTCCAAGCACCTGAGGATGGTCTCAACGACGACGTCGGGTAGATCCTGGTGAACACTCTTGGGATTTACCGGTGCTGTCGTACGGTGCTTCTGCAAAACGTCTTTGTCCTCGAAAGGCAGCCGCCCTGTGTACATGCGGTACATGAAGACCCCAAGGGAATAAATGTCGGTGCGGTGGTCGAGGAAATCCCCCGCAATTTGCTCGGGAGACATGTAGTTGGGCGTCCCGACGATGAACATGGAACGGCTGGGATCCTCATCGAGACACTTGGCTAAGCCGAAGTCCATCAGCTTCACCTGCCACCGCCGATCGACCATGACGTTGTCCAGCTTGATGTCCCGGTGGATCACATTTTTGGAGTGAGCATAGGCTAGAGCGTCACACAACTGCAGGCAAATGGCCGTCTTCTGATTCATCGTCAGCACCCTGGCAGGCGGGTCCTCCACCTCTGCAAGGCTGATCCCATCAACGTATTCCATGGCGATAAACGGCCGTCCCTGGATCTCACCGTAGTCGAAGATCTTGACGATGTTGGGGTGGTCGAGACTCAACGCGGTGCGCGCCTCCCGCATGAAGTAGTCCCGAGAAACCTGCGACGGGAGGCTCTCAGACCGCAACAACTTCAACACAACCTCCCGGTCCTCCTGTAGGTCCCGGACGAGGAACAGAATGCCATGACCACCACGAGCAAGTTGGCGCACCAACTTGTACCGATCGGACCGCGGAAAACCGATGGTCGTTGTGGGCGACTTCCGGCGTGGAGCGGGTTCAGCCTCACCGTTGCCTATCGGAGGCTCTAGAAGCTGCTCACCGGGCGAATCCTTCAGCAACATCAACTGCTCATCAATGGTCGGGGTTTTCACGCCCGCCCGCCGCGCCCGTTCCAAAACGTCAACCGCACCTACCAGATCGCCGATGTAGATCTGCAGGTCCACCATTCGATAAAGTACGTCCGGCCGATCCACCGCAAACCCGAATCTCTTCAACAACTGCTCCAGGGGAGCGATCGCCTCCCTGAACCGGCTGTGCTCCTCCAGGATCGCGCTGGCCATAAGCATACCGTCTCTGAATTGCTTGGAGTCAGGCTCAATCCCGTTGAGCACTTCCAAAGCAGCCGCTGAATCGTCCAACCGACGATACATGCGTGCCACGGCAAGGTGATCGCCGTCTTTCAACAGCTCGGCCATGGCCGGAACCACCTGCCCCGCCTTCATAAGGAGATACGCCGCCCTCCTGTGCTCACGCTGGCCAGAGTAAATCGCGGCCGCTTCCTCGAAACAATCGTGCTGCTCGAACATCGAAATGGCTTCGCCCAGGTTGCCACGTGAGGCGAGGACCCGCCCGACGTCTTTGTGCCAGTTACCCTTGCGGAAGCAGTCCAGCGCGCCCTGCCACTCTCCATGCTTCTCCAAATAGTCGGCAGCCTTCTTCAGTAGATTCACATCCTCGATCTTTCCCGACGCCAGCGCCGCGACCCTCTCCAGGTCCCGGGTTTCCATGTAGAGTTTGATTGCCCGGGGAAACTCCCGCTGCCGCTCGTACAGACGGGCCGCTCGCCGCAAGTCGCCGCCCCGTTCAGCCAACTGCGCCGCCCACTCAGTCTGTCCCGCAGCCAGCGCCGCGGACACCGCTCCCGCGTAGTCGCCGAGGGCCGTGAGCAGGTTGGCAGCTCGCACGGGGTTGCCATGATCGGCCAGCAACTGAGCCGCCTCACGGTCCTTGTCCTTGCCCTCAAGATAGTTGACAGCCTCATCCAACTTGCCGCGATCCAGCAACCTTCGGATCTTGCGCTTCTCCAGCCAGTCGGAGCCGCCGAAAACCATCCATAAGGCGATAGCCACTCCAGCAACGCACAGGATCACAATGAGGGGCACATATGCTGCGGGGGCTGCAAGGAAGACTGTCGGGGCACTCATCTATCTCCTGCTATCGCCCGTTAGTTACGGCAAACACCGGCAGTTCTTGAGAAGATTTCTGTAACTTCACGCGTTTGATACTACTCCACCGAACTTCAGTTGGGCAAGCGCCGATTCGGAGATTTCGGCCGGATCAGGATGAATCGGCCACCTTCGACGGTCACATTGATTAATATTTGAAACTACTTCGGCAAAAACCAGACCCGCTGGATCAACCCCTCCTTCACCTCATAGATTGCCACCGCATACACAACCGGCCGGCCCCGGTGTCCCCGGACCAACTCGTGGTCCACCACCATGTCTCCCAGCGCGATGCGTTTGACCACGTTGCAATCCAGGTCAGGGCTCTCGGCAAACAACTTTCCGTAAATCTCCCGCATTTCGTCGGACCCGGTAGCGATCACTTCACCGCCCGGGTGACGAGCCAACACCGCATCCGAAGCGTAAAACGAGAGGAAGGCGTCGATATCCCTGGCGTTGTAGGCCTCAACCTGACGCTGAACCACGGAGATGGGGGATGCCGGCACCAGGACCGCCGGGTCCAGTAGCCGGCCACCCTTCACCACCCGATGGATCCGCTGGAGATTAGCCACGTCCTCCAGCGGATTGGCGTCCAGGACCAACAGGTCGGCCAGCTTACCCGGCTCCACCGTGCCGAAATTTGGATCCGAAGCAAACACCAGCGCTGCGTTACGAGTCGCCGAAACCAGAATCTCCTCAGGGGACAGACCTGCATCAGCCATGAGCCGAAACTCCCGGTGGAGGCTAGGACCATGCAGGGTTCCGATATTCCCGGCATCGGTCCCGGCCGCAATGGTAACCCCGGCTTCATGTACCGCTTTGAGGTTAGCGCGCATTACCGGTGCGCGAGCCACAAAACGCTGCCGCCTCGCTTCGTTCTTCTCCGTAGACACCGCAGCTCCGCCCGCGGCCAGCTCCGACCAGGACCCGGCGAAGAACGGATCTCCGACGCGTTCTTCTATAGGAAGTAGACGAGTGTTGCCACCCAGCACCTCTGCATACCCTTCCAAGACGATGAGCGTCGGACAATAGATCACCTTGCCCATCTTCAGAAGCTCGATGAACTCTTCGTCCAGCGGCTTGTCGTCCACGCTGTGCACCAGGATGTCGGCTCCGGCCAGAACCGCTGCCCGAGCCGTCTCAAGCTGCGTTGCGTGCACCGCCACCCTCACTCCCCCCTTGTGGGCTTCCTGGATCGCGGCGGTGACCACGTCCATGTTCTCACTGACATCACCACTGGCCGGAAGGATGAACCATATCTTCACCAGGTCGGGTGATTGCTCCAGTTGCAGCCGAACCAGACGGCGGGCGTCCTCAGGAGTGTCGGCCTTGATAATGGGCGGGTCCCCCAGATCCAACTGAGGACGGGAAACAGTGGAGATGAGCGGGCCGGCGACCGCCACTCTTGGAGCCTCGACCTTCGACGCGGCCAGGTCCCTCACCTCAAAGTTCCAAAGCGGACCGCCCACGTCCACCACCGCGGTGATGCCGGACGCCAGATATCGCTTGAAAGTCCCATCGAGTCGCTCCCGGATGTCGGCAACCTCCTTCTCATAAGGCCGCAGATGATTGAGATCGACAATGTCGGGCCGAGTGTACAGACCTCCCGACTGGAAGAAGTGAACATGGGTATCCACAAGGCCCGGAGTGAGCCACTTGCCCGTTACATCCACCACCTTGGAACCCGCGGGAATATACACATCAGCCCTGGGCCCCACCGCCTTGATTCGGTTCCCATCGATAAGAACCGTCGCATTCTTAATCATCCCACGACCGGTGGCGTCGTAAAGGTCTCCGCCCACCAGTGCAGTAACTCCTCCGGATTGGCAGTTAGCCGCCGACGGCAGCGCCAACAGAAGCAAGACCAGAATAATCGTGGGACGAGTCGTCATTTTCTTCTCCAAGTCAACGAATCACTTCGTCGCTGCAATCAAGGGTGTCATTAAGCAAACCGATGCCGCCCATCTGACGAAATCGAGCGTAAGTCTCACTGCCGAGAAAAACTTCAATGTCACGCAGAATCTCAGTCCGCTCACCGAGCATCATCTCCCGCACCTCGGACGTCCGGACTCCGTCGTCATGCATGGCTGCGACCGAGGCCCACCGCAACTCCCGGAGAGCACACGCAAACTCGGCTAGCCAATCCACCTCGTCCGGCAGTAGCTCCAGGTCCTCTTCGAGAAGGGTACGCAGGGTATGGTGCCTGGAGTGGCGTAAACGCTCATGATCAAGGCATTCACTCACTTGCGCTTCCAGCGGGAATGACTTCTCCCGGGCCTCCTCAACCAAGCGTTGCACGGCAGGAACGGTGAGACAAGCTTCCCGGTCGGGTTCTGTACGGCCACGGAGCAAAGCGGCGTCCGCCAGACACCGGGTCAGCGCTTCCTTCACAGTCCCCAGCCGGGCCAGACATTGGGCGACGGCTCTCACCTGCTCCGGGTCACCGCAGGAAGGACAGTCGGGGCAGGAAGGACCGACGGGTACAACCGGAGTTCCCTGTCCCGTCGACGCGGCCGGTTCTTCTCCACCCGCACCCCTTTCGTTCACGGCCTGCAAAGCAGCCTCCTCGGTCACAACTTCTTCCAGCGTGGGGCGCTCCACCAACAGATAGAGAGACAAAACCGCCAACAGCACCGCACATATCCACGGAATGGCCCGCACTACCGCCCTCCTGCCGAACGCGTCATCGGATTACCGAACCCACCTCAACGCGATTTGATACCACCGGTAGGTGTTTGTCAAGCCGGGCACCACCTCCACCCCCAGCACTCAGCGGGGACAGACCTTTCCACGCGTGCGCAACACACATCCCCACGGGGACAGACCCCACTCATGTGAGACGAGTGCGTTGGAAGATGGGGTACCTGTTCTCCGAGCGTGCGCAACACACATCCCCACGGGGACAGACCCCACTCATGTGAGACGAGTGCGTTGGAAGATGGGGTACCTGTTCTCCGAAAATGGGTACGATGGAAATGAGGTTCAGAAGAATGCGCGACTTTGGGGGACTCGAAAGATCGGAAAGAACGCGGCCTTTGCAATCCTCCACACCCCGAACGAACTCCATCGGCCCCGTCTAAGCACCTATGTCAGGCGAAAGGCAGACGTCACCCAGGGAACCAGAAGAAGGGGAGTTCGTTTTTGGGGGCTAACGCAATGGACGGGGAGGGTCGGGGCCTGGAGCTACCACCTCGCGGACGAGCGTCTCAATCGCATCGAACCATT
>CAZVFX010000071.1:0-35991 GCA_964626565.1 uncultured Myxococcales bacterium | reverse complement strand
AAGCTGACCCCCCTGGACGAGGCCAAACGTGCACGCCGCAAGAACAAGAACCTCATTGACTTTCTAACCGGCCGGAGTGGAACCGAGTAGCCCACCCGCCGTTTGCCGCCAGGCGCCGATGGGGTCCCCCGGCATCCGGCGTTAAACACAACTTGATCAATCTCGATTGATAGAACAGGATAGTAGGCTGATAGGAGGAACCATGCCCTGGAAACTCTCTTTGGTTCTATTTTCCCTGGGCTTCATCCTCGCCTGCGGTTCAAACGACGGCCCCTCCGGAGGCGACACAGTGCACCTTGTGGACGCGTCTCCGGCCATCGACTGGGTCCTCGATACTCGGCCCCGTGGCGCACCGGACGACACGTCCTCCGAGATTCCCGGTGAATTGCCGGACGTCCCGCCATCGCTGCCCGAAACGGGTGACCAGGAGGAGAACTCCACCCCACCGGATGAAGAGGTGACACCGCCGCGGGACCCTTTTGCGGCGGGCCCGAAAATGTACTTGGACAGCGGCGATGATCCGGACGTGGCGGTCGATTTCGATGGCAACCTGCACCTGGTCTACGAACGCGACGGCTCCACCTTCTACCGGAAAGCGTTGTACCCGTATGACGCAGGCGAGGAGAACCTGGTGGGAAAAGGCGGGGATCCTCAGGTTGCGGTTGACTCTTCCGGCAATCCTCATGTCGTCTTTGGAGCCCTGCAATACGCCCATTGGACCGGGGCTGGTTTCGCACCGCCGGCCAATCTCTTCAACGGCTGGCGCAAGCCACGCATCGCCATCGGTCCACAGGATACGGTTTTTGCCACTGTGTCGAGAAATGTGGACAAAAACATTGAAGACCGCGTGATCCTCTTCATCATCAAGAGCGGCATCGTTCAAGCCGGCCCGGTTCCTGTGGGCAATGACAACAATGGTGGATTGGACTGCGACGGAGCGGGCACGCTACATTTGACCTGGCGGTCATCTTCCGTGTACCACAACAGCTACACTGAGACAGCGGGCCTGGGGGCTCACACCCAGCTACATCCCAGCAGCGATTTCTCCTGGATTGCCGTGGACCTTCGTGACGACAGCCTCCACGTGGTCAATACCATCAAGGGCGGCGGAGGGATCCACTATCGATATCGAGGCCCGGCCGAGTGGAGCGAGCCGTGGGTGCTGGCGGTTGAGCAGGTGGTCGGTGTGGATGATCCGGATAATGTCGGGCCCACTATCGATATCGATTCCGGTGGCTACAAGTACATTACATTTGCCGGCGCCGAGCGCGTTCCATATTACCTGGTCATCGGTCCCGGGGGAGAGCAGTCTCCGGTCTCTCCCCTTGATCCGGAGCAAGGCTCCCTCTCCGGCGGCAAATTCGAGAATCCCAACGTCGGCTGCCACCCCGACCGCCCGGGCGGATTCGTGGCCTGGGGAGACGATTCCGTATTCGTTCGAGGGCTCGGATTGCCGTAGCCCCTCTCCGTGGGTGAAGCAATCGATGGGCGATGGTAGCGAGCGGACGGGAGGGCGGCCTCCCGCCTGAAACGCAAAACGCCCCAATGGGGTGTCGAGTAGCCCCCTGCCGTTCGACAAATGCCGGTCTACCCGTAGAATAGAGACAGAAGTACTCTGAATACTTGACATTCCCGGTCTTCTTGCATCTTAATTGCATCGGAGGCAACGCATCGCCGAGACGCGAGCCAACGTGTGATTCGAAGCGAGTAGTTTTGTACATGACGAACAGAATTGACACAAGTTTGGTTTCGTCCCTCCTTCTGCTCCTCCTTGCACAGTGCGGGGGAGGGGACCAGCCCTTCAGCCGAGACGTGCACGATTCCGCAAAAAGAGGAGGCGGACCGGCGGATATCCGCCAACGTACCGATATGTGCCTGGAGGTCGCCGTCCCTGAGTTGCGCAACGTGGATTCCTTCCTCCCCCAAGGTGATTCTCATTCCACAGCCGAAGAGAAATGTAACCTGGTCGACGACGATGGTGACGGCGAAACTGACGAAGAGGGAGCCATCGGATGTGCTGAGTTCTACAAGGACGAAGATGGGGACGGGTTTGGAGTTTCCCAAACGCAGTGTCTATGCATGCCTTCGCCCCCATTCATCGCGATTAAGGATGGCGACTGCAATGACAGTGAGCCCACCGCCCACCCCGGGGCAGATGAAATCTGCCACAACGAAACAGACGAAGACTGCGATGGGTTGCTGCTGCCCGATTGTGACCAGAAGAACTGCGGTCCCGACGGTTGCGGTTCGGTCTGCGGCCAGTGCTTGCCGGAACAGATCTGTACCGACGGCGTGTGCCATCCCCCCGGCTGCACTGCCGACTGCCAGGGGAAAAGCTGTGGGGACGACGGGTGCGGCGGAAGTTGCGGGACCTGCCCACCGGGACAATGGTGTGACGGTTCGCTGTGTCAAGTAGAACAGTGCCAGCCCGCCTGTGACGGCAAACAGTGTGGGGATGACGGGTGCGGCGGAAGCTGCGGTGCCTGCCCACCCGGACACATTTGTCTGCAAGGCCTGTGCAACTGTCGGCCGTTGTGCCAGGGCATGGGCTGTCTTCCCGACGGCTGTGGGGGTGTTTGCGCTCCATGCCCACCGCCTCCAAACAATGACCCGACGCGAATCCTCTTTTTCACTGCCAACGTAGAAAACCTGCCTGAAATTGAGTACCTCCCACCAAGCTGTGCAGGGGACTGGGAGGACCTGTTCTACTTCATGCGCACTCAAGCCAACCCGCCCGATTTTCTTCTGGTGCAGCAAATCTCAAATACCGAACAGTTGGACTATCTCGCCACATACATGGAACTCAAACTCGGCGGCAGCTACGGGACAATCATCTCGGAACAGTATCCGGAGTACTGGGAACCGGCAGATTGCGATTTCAAGAAGCACCAGGCCAACGGTATCATCTATCGCAAAGAGCGCTTCCAGTACATCCAGGGTTCGAAGAAGACCTGGCGGGCAAGAATCAAAAAGAACGGAAGCTGCCAGGTGGCCACAGCCCCACGCTATCTCAACCTTGCCTGCAAATTCACCGACAAACTGTCCGAAGGCAACAAGCAACTGGCGGTAGCCAGCATACACTGGCCCGTGGTGGACGGCTGTGGCGTCACCAATGCCCAACTGACGCAGGATTCGCTCAAGAGTTACACGGGTGTGGAAATGTACGCCTGGGGCGGAGATGTGAACCTGCCTGATTTGACGAGTCAATCAGCATCGGCCGGTTACAAGCCATGGTACAAGAAGGCCAACGTCGAGTTGGCTGTGCCGGACAACGTGGGCTACCGTGACCCGGTATGGCACAACTGCCATATTGTCAGCGTTGACGAAGAGGCGCTCAAGACGTGCCTCATCGCCAACGGCACCCTGGGGGCGGGAGTGCAACCGCGTTACGACTACCTGTTCTTCAAGTACGCGAACGACTACAAACCCGGGGATGCGGTCAACCCACCGCCCGTTGAAGGTGTTCACACCATCGGGTTTGAAGTGGCCGGCTCGGCCCAATATCCTGACGACAGCCCGTTGCCCTACTCAAAACACCGAGCCGTCAGGGCATACGTTCACTGGTAGTCCCAGGGCGTCGACGGTTCGGTGCGGGCCTAGCAGACTTCACCACAGGCATAGGAGGTTCCATGAAGACAGCAGACTCATCCGAGGCCTGAGAAAGTAGTTCCTCCCGCCTCCAGCCTCCAGCCTGAAACGCAAAAAGGTCGCGGTCGGAAATGAAGCGAACGCTTCTTTTGGTGGGCAAATAAGAAGCGTTCGCTTATTATTGGCTGACGAGGTGACACGACCACTTCGAAGCAGGTGAACGATGAAGAGGAAGACCGGACAATACGAGCGGAGCACCGTGGCAGGAGAGGTGGTCAGCGCTTTCATCCCGTATCCTCTGCCGCCACGGGACCCGCCCCTGGATCTCGCAGGTGACTTGGCGCCGTTGCTCGCGCGTGCTGAAGAGCAGGTACGACTGCTCGACCTGGCCGGTGATCTAGTTCCCTCGGTCGAGTGGTTCGTCTACGCCTTCGTTCGCAAGGAAGCGGTTCTCTCCGCTCAGATCGAAGGCACCCAGGCAACACTGATGGATTTGCTCGCAGTCGAGGCTTCCGGCGAGGAACCGAAGGACCCGGATTTGGAGGAAGTGTGTGGCTACGTCTCGGCATTGTGCTTTGCCTGGGAGGAGCTTGGTCGTGCGGGTGGACTTCCCATCTCAATGCGGTTGCTCTCGGAGGCCCACCGCAGACTCCTGCCCGGGGCCCGAGGCGCGCAGAAGGAACCAGGCGAGGTTCGACGGTCGCAGAACTGGAGCGGTGGGACCCGGCCTGGCAACGCAAACTTCGTCCCGCCACCGCCGGAGCGGCTTAGCGAGTTGCTGAGCCAGTTCGAGCACGCCATCCACGACAAGAGCGACCTTCCATCGCTCGTGCGTATAGGCCTGCTCCACGTGCAGTTCGAGACGCTGCATCCCTATCTCGACGGCAACGGTCGTCTCGGGCGTCTTCTCATCACTCTTCTCCTGCGCCACTGGCAACTGCTGTCGCGGCCGCTTCTCTACTTGAGCCTCTTCCTGAAACTCCACCGGCAGGAGTACTACCGCCGGCTGGAAGCGGTACGGACCGACGGTGACTGGGAGGGTTGGCTGTCATACTTCCTCGAAGCCGTGGCGGTCGTGGCCGAGGAGGCTGTCTCGACTGCTCGGCGGTTGCATACTATCGTTGCAGAGAGTCGAACCCGGCTGATGTCCCGCGATGATGCCACGGTGATCAGCATCCGCCTCTTCGAACTTCTACCCGAGCACCCTATCTTGACGGTCAACCGCGTCGTCGACCTGCTCGGGTGTTCGCGACCGGCTGCATCGAAGGCGCTGCGCGTGCTCGAAGCTGCCGAGGTCCTCCTGCCGCTTGATGAACGCAAGAAGAATCGCGCTGTAGCGTTCAAGGAGTATCTTGACTACCTGCGAGAAGGAACGGAATCGTAGGCTGGACGAGTGGCCTCCCATATCGCCATCCTCGATGAACTGGAGGTGGCGTAATGAAGAAGACGCTGGTTCTCTTTCTGCTGGCCGTAATCACACCGCAACAGCCAGTTCGTCGGCCAGTTCGAATGCCTTCAGCTTCGTATGGTCTCTCATGGGTTCCTCCCAAACAAACAGGCCGGAACCTGCCTCAAAATCCGTTCGTCCAGCCTCCAGCCTCCAGCCTGAAACGCAAAAAGGCCGCCTTCAGGCGGCCTTTTTGCTTTGGCTCCGGCAGCAAGACTTGAACTTGCGACCCGCGGATTAACAGTCCGCTGCTCTACCAGCTGAGCTATGCCGGAACAGGTTATCAACCGACCAAAGTATCTAGTGGAACCAGGGGGGTTTGTCAAGAATATTTGGTGGGATGGAGCAATTATCAATTTCCAATTTTCAATGAACTGCATTTGCGGTTTGCTGGTGGGAGGAGGTTACTGCACGAACACTCGGCGTTTTGCTATGGTGCGGGTGTTGCCGTCGGTGTCGGTGGCGACTATTTCCAGCAGATGCGGGCAGGGGGTGAGGCCGGCCAGGCTGGCGCCGGCTGCGAAACCCACTTGCTCGCACATGGAATAGCCCGGATACACCTTGCACACGTCGGGGCGCTGAACGTCCACGAAAAGACTCTGGTGCAAAGCGCCGTCGATGTGCAGGTCCAGGGCTGAGATCCCCTTGTTGTCCAGCACCCAACCGGCCAACTTCATGTCGCCGGAGACTACGGCGTCGGCGGCTGGGGCGTCCAGAACTCCGAAAGGGGGAAGGGCGTTGTCCAGCCAGGCTATCTGGCCCTGGATGGTCGAAAAACTCCCGAGCACAAGGTAGGCCCGGGCCATGACGGTTCCGGAGGGCGCCAGGCCAAAGGGGAACTGCGAACGAACGTTATTGAATACCCCGTACTTCTGCCACCCCTGGTACGCGGTAAGGCGGTTCTCGTAGTACAGCCCTACCCCGTACTCCTGGGCCTCGTTTTGCAGAGTCACCCAAGCGCCCGGACTGTCGAAATTCTTGTAGAAGAAGCCGTCGTTGGCCGGAATGTCGATGGCCACCTGCTGGCCTTCGGAATTGAGCAGCACTCGGAGGTCCGACGTACCGTTCTTACCGAACACGGCGTACAACGTCGGAAACTCCTGGCCCGTCGGCGGATGATCGATGTCGGAGAGGTTATCCACAGTCATCTTCAGCTCGGCAATGTGAGTCTTTACGAACCTGATACGCTGGGTGTAGAGCACATCGGACTGGAGGTACTTCTTCGCCGGATCCGAACAGCCGCTGTCGCCGCAGTCGGGCAGCTCCCAGTCGGGGTTCCAGTGCCGGGGAATCACCCCCGCTTCCAGCATCCCCGGCTCCACGTTGACCCACTCGGTGCCCGAACCGATATTGCACTGGTTTCCCCCCTGCACCGGGTTCCAGCCCAGATAGGTAATGGAGTTGGGGCACTGGGTACCGGGGTCGGAAACGCAACTTGCGTTCCAGGCGCAGCCCTGCTTGATTCTCAGCGGGTCGTACAGTGCAATCTGCACCTCCCTTCCCGTATCGTTGGCATCGATGACGTTGGTGTTGTTGAGGCCTGGTGAACCGTCTGAGATTCCGAAGAAGATGATGGTTGCTCCCCAGTCCCGCCGCGCACCTATCTTCAGGTAGTCGGTGCCGTCGTACAGGTAGTCGTCGGTGAACCCGTTCTTGGTGGTAGTTTCAGTCTTTCCCGCAGGAGACATCCCTTCCAGCGGGTCCATGGACACGGGGTCCGGCACAGGGACTTCGGCGCATTGGGTTGTTGGTAAATCGGGCGTCGTTGGAACGTCCGGCGGGACATCGGGAAAGAGACCGCCTTCATCCGGGGAGGCCACGTCGCCGGGACCGGGGTCCAGCGCCTCGACAAGGTCGGCTGGTAGCTCGGGAAAGCCGGAGTCCAAGCGGGGCGAACGTTCCTCCCTGATCGCAGCATCGCCAGGGACAGAGACCGAGTCTTTGGCACGGCCGAGATCTCCGGCTAAGACCCCGGTATCCGCGGGTGACCGCCCGTTATCGGGGCCCACCGATTCAGTTTGGCTGGAACAAGCGATTGCCAGGAAGGAGACGGCTGCAATGAGGGCTGCGCCGCAAGGTCTTGGCAAGGTCATCATGGAAGTCCTCCACCGAAGAATGGCTCGTGCGATTACACAACGCCTGAAATTCCTTGTCAAGGAACAGTCGGTTCGTCATTATGTTAAGCAGTATATGAACATGAAGTTATGTTGGGCGGGGGGCGAACTACCATGAAAAATGACGGCAAGCCGATGAAACCGGGACAGAATGCTTTTGCGAAGCGGGGCGGGAACTTGAAGGTGCCTATCGGTATCGAAAAGGTGCTGTGCCGGGCTGCGGGCGACGAAGAGTTCAAGGCGCTGCTGCTGAAAGACAGGAAGGCCGCGCTGGAGACGTGGGATGCGGGGCTTAGCGAAATTGAGTTGGGAGTGCTCAACAGTGTTCCCAACGAAAGCCTGGCCGCGATGATCTCCCGCATCGATTTGAAGAAGCATACGAAGCGGCGCTTCATGAAGGCGGTGGCGACCGCGACGTTTGTGGCCACGGCTGCGGCGGGGGCGGCGTTTTATCTTTCGACGCCGGGCTGCACCGGGGCGGATCCGGATATGCCGTTTGAGGATACAAAGCAGGTGGACATGGTGCCGGCGGACAAAACCAGCGATGCGCCGGCAGAAACCGCTGACGTTGTGGAGCAGGATGTTCTCGTCTTAGACGAGTAGGGTTGGGTCGGGTGCGGGATCGGGGGCGAACAAACTACCCCCCTTCACCGGCTGCGCCGGAGCTTCCCCCCGAGGGGAAGCAGACTTATTCCGCCACCACCACGACCGGAGCTTGATGGGAGAAGAACCATGAGCGGCAAAGATTTCGAGGTTGAGGAGGGGAAGGAAGTTGTGGGGAGGACCATTGTGGGGGGGCGGCCTCGGGTCCGGCGGAAGAAGAAGATGCGAGTGCCCATTGGGATTGAGAAATTGCTGGTGCGGGCTGCGGCGGACCCTGAGTTGAAGACCCGACTGCTGGCTGACCGGGCTACCGTGCTCGCCGAATTCGGCGATGAAGTGAACGGGCCGGAAGCGGAGATCCTGAAGAGTATCCCGATTGAAAGCCTGGCTGCGATGGTGGACCGTATTGACCTGGAAAGACACCCGAAAAAGAGGTTCATGAAGGGGGTGGTGCGAGCCGCTTTGGTAGCGGCTGCGGCCACCGCGATGATCGGATGCGGGGATGACAGCACTTCGGAGAGTTTCTCCACCGGAATATCCCCTGACTGGCCGCCGGCCGACGATGTCAAAGTCGGAGAGGTGGCTGACCCGAGTGATGTCACCAACGACGGGACGGTTGAGCCTGAGTTGATCGCAGTGGACGCGGGCACCTCTCCGCCGGAGGAGGTGGAGGGTGAGGACGCAACCGATGTGGTGGATGCTGAGGTGATAATGCCCAACGCCGGCGTGCCGGCCGGTGATGCTTTCTAAGAACATAACCAAGCCCCAACCGTAAGGGAGGGGGCAGGGGAGACCATGGGAAAAGACTTTGAGATAGAAGAGGGGAAGGAGGTGGTGCGGCGGACTATCGTTGGGGGGCGGCCGCTGGCTCGGAAGAGGCGGAAGCTGAAGATTCCCATCGGAATTGAGAAGGTGTTGTGTAGGGCCGCGGTGGAGCCGAAATTCAAAGCGGAACTGCTGGAGAACCGGGCCGGGGCCCTGGCCAGGATGGGCGATGAGCTGACCGAGGCTGAGCGAGGGATCATCAAGAGCATTCCGGTGGAATCGCTGGAGACGATGATCTCGGGCATCGACCCGAAACGGCACGCGGGGCGCAGGTTCATGAAGGGGGTCATGGCCGCGGCTGTGGTCACCGCGGCGCTAACCACCAACGTTGACTGCAGCCCCGCGACCACCGGCGTTGGGGCGGACGACGATTGGGAGGAGCCCGAGGAAATCCGTGCGGAGGAGGTCTTCGCCCCCGAGACTGCGGTGAAGGGAATTCAACCCGATGACGTGCTGGGAGTATCGGACAACGTCGCGCCCGACATTGTTGAGACCCAGGACGGCCAGGCGATTCTGGGCATCGACCCGGAGGTTGTGGAACCGGACGTAATTCAGCATGAAGATTTGATGGCGCCCGGGGGGATTATTCCCGACTCTGAATAATAACCATGCCCCAACCGTAAGGGAGGGGGCAAGGACGTTAGCTGTTGGCCGTTGGCCGTCAAGGAGAAACCAACCGATATGAGCAATGCTGACATTACTTTGATCAACCTTAACATGCTGTTGATACGGTATGTGGATAGTCTTGAGCGGGAGTTGCACGTGGCTTTGGGGCCGCTGTATCTTGCTGCCGCTCTGGAGCAGGAAGGGTTCAGGGTGGACCACCGGGACTATCAGACCTGCGAGGCCGAAGAGCCGATGCTGCCGGAAAGTGTGGTTGATTTCTGCAAAGACCCCGCACCGGTAATCGGGCTTTCGTGCATGGCCAACCTTCTCCCCTTTACGCTGCTGGCGGCCAAGGCGCTGCGGGAGCGGTACCCGGACCACATCATCGTGCTGGGCGGTGTTGGGCCCATGTCCGTGGAGAAGGATATTCTGGAGCGCTTCGACTGGATCGACATTGTGGCGCACGGCGAGGGGGAGCGCAGCGTTGTGGAACTGATGTCGGCGCTGCGCAATTCTCAATTTTCAATGATCAATGTTCAATTGGAGAACGTTCCGGGTGTGTTCTACAGGGACAACGGGGCTGTTGTTCGCAACGAGCCACCTCCCCGGATCGAGGACCTGGAGAGTATTGGCTGGCCGGCATTGAAGATGATCGACTATTCCCTCTATGCGGGGCACAACGTCATCACTTCACGGGGTTGCCCTTACGAGTGTACGTTCTGTAGTGTGGCGCCGGTGTGGGGCCGGAAACCCCACTTCAGGGACCCGAAAGGGATCGTGGAGGAGATGCGTTTCCTGCATGAGAATCACGGGGTCGAACTGTTCCTGTTCCAGGACGAGTTTTTCGTGGCTTCGAAGGAGCGCGTACATGAGTTCTGTGATGCACTGAGAGAGTCGGGTCTTAACGTCAAGTGGAAGGCGTTTGCGCGGGTCAACCTCACCGACACTTCGGTGATGAAAGCCATGGCGGAAACGGGGTGCGTGGAGATCCGGTTCGGTATCGAGTCGGGGTCCAATCGTATCCTCGAGATGACCAACAAGGGTTTCACCATTGAGCAGGCGATCAAGGTGGTCTCGGAGGCAGTGCTCTATTTCCCGCGTGTCGACACCTTCTTCATCTGGGGTTTCCCCTTCGAAACCATGGATGATTTTAACCAAACGGTATTCCAGATGATCTCGTTCCGATTGATCGGGGCCCGGATCCTGCCGTCGCTGCTGTGCCTGCTTCCGCAGACTGACATCTATCGTGAGTACAAGGACAAGAAAGAGCTCACTTTCTATCCGGGGCTGCTGCCCGAGTACATGCTTACCGGGCACGAGATTTGCGACGACGGGCATCTGCAGACCTCCCCTGAGCACGAGTTCATTTTCGATTTCATCAAGGAACACCCGGACCTTTTCCCCGGTTTCTTTCACATGGACCTGGAGGAAAAAGTCTTGCCGAAGTTCGAGGTGCTGCGGCGCCACGGATTTTATGCATCCAAGGAGGCCGAGGTCTCCAATCAGGATTCGTGCGGTGCGCACTCCCCGCGCTTGGATGACGAACAGACCATCGGCGCGCTGACGCGACCGAGTGACTAGGAGGTGTGCCGAGTTCTGGATCACATTTGCCGTCTGCAGCTCTCTTTCCGGGACCGCCTCTTGGCTTCCGAGCACGGGTCCAAGAGACGTCCCTCCACGCACAGCCGGCAACAGATGTGCAGTAGAGGCTTGGGGATACGCTAAGTAGGAGGCAGACATGTCGAAATCGAGGGGAGTACATCGAACGCGGCGGGTGAAGATCCCCATTGGCATTGAGAAGGTGCTGGTGAAGGCTGCCAGCGACCCGGTGTTCAGGCAGGCGTTGCTGGACAACCGCGAATCGGCTCTACAGGAGCTGGGGACTGACCTATCGGACGCTGAGTTCGAGATCCTCAAGTCGATCCCCAACGATTCGTTGCTCACCATGGTCAGTCACGTGGATCTGAAGAAACATGCGCGGCGCAAGTTCATGAAGGGGGTGATGACCGCGGCGTTTGTGGCTGCGTCCGCGGCGACCATGGCTGAGTGCTCGAGAAACATGGTCCAAGGCGCCCAGGCCGACGACCCACCGAAGAAGGCGGCGACGATAGAAGCCCAGGAGTTGCATTATGACGGGGGTGCGGCTCCGGAGATGCCTGAGGAACCGCCCAAACCGAAACCGCCTGAGGCAAAACCGGAAGACAAACCGGATGACCTGGAGGTTGATACTCCGGTGACGAGGGGAATCGACCCGGACAAGCCGCCGCCCCCGCCACCTGCAGACGACGAGGCGCTCAAGTCGGCGATACTCCCCGGCCAGGCGGGCGTCCAGCCCAACGACCCTGGCCTGGCCGACGTTCCTCCCCTGAACATTCAAGCGGGGGCCAGGGCGCCGGAGTTGCCTCTCGAGCCGCAACCCCCCGCCCCGGAGGTGCTCATCATCGGTACCGAAGAGCCCAAGGTAAACGCGGGTGCGATAGAGGAGGAACCACCTCCGCTGCCGCCACAGCCCGCCGACGTAATCGAGCAGGTGATCACCCCGGTTCCCGCGGGCATTCCGCCCATGGAGCCGAGCCCGCCCACCAAGGTGGAGCCCGCGCCGGATCCCGAGACCCGGATCATCAACGAAATGACCATCGGAGGGATCAGCCCGAGCGACGGTCCTCTCCTCGAAATCGACGCGCCCGAAACCATGGGTGAAGGTGGGCATGATCCCAGCCTGGATGATTAGCAATCCAGTCTGAGGAGGCGTGGGGTCTGGGCAACCGCGAACTGAGAACGGCCGGCAGACCTATTCGAACCGAATGAGCGACATTACGGTGTCATTCCCTACCCCGCGGCCTTGCGCGAGGACACGGGGGTGCCTGCCCTTGGCTGCGGCTTCCGCGGTCAACGTCTTCAGGCGCAGGAAGATCAGGTCCTCCTCTTCGCCGGCCAGTACGCTACCTTCTCTTGCCTCCCACACCCTGCTCGACGCGGTGTCGAAGAGGTAGGTGGCATCGGGCCAGCGGTCGAGGAGTGCTCGGCCGGCGGTTTGCAGGCTGGCTTGCAATTGGTCGCCGGTGCCCCCGGGGGAGAGGGGGAAATAGGCGTGAATGGGTTGCACCTTGCTGCCGGTGCAGTGCTCGAGCATGCCGATGTGGTTGTAGTTGGTGGTGATGATTGTCGCGTCAGTATCAGCTACCGCGTCGCAGATCTGCTGTTGGGCTTCCGCCGAAGCGATGAGACGGGCGGGTTTGGTCGAGTCGTATACGAGCTCGACCAGTTGCACAGCGTGCAGGGCGATGACGGTGGCGAGCAACAAGCTAGTCCCCCTTCGCCACTTGCAGCTCCTTTGGGCGGAGTTGCTTGGGGCGCTTCCCCCGGTGGGGAAGAAACCTATTCCGCCACCACTCCAGCCCATCCTTGCCGACAACCACACAGAGAAACGACAGGCGAAGATGGCGTTGACCGCTACGAAAAAAGGCAAGACGTAAACGTATGCCTGGATGTCGGTGGCGGTGGCGTAGAGGACTACGGATTCGAAAAAGGCTGCCGCCATACATAGCAAGCCGAACTTCTCGAGGGGAAGGGCGGTTTTTTTCTTCCACCCATAGGCTGCCAGGGCCAGGGCGGTGCCGAACAGCAACAGAAGGTCGACGCGCAGCCAGGGCATCTCTTCGCGCCCGAAGAGCGGGCCGGTTATGCCGTTGAGGTTGCCGCCGAACGCAAACAACCAGGCCAGGGAATGCCACAGCATGGACGGAATGCGGGTCCAGTCGGACAGGGTGTCGCCCCGGCTGGCCAGGGTGTGGAAGAAGGATGACTCCGGGACATCGCGAATCACGCACACCAACTCGTGGATAATGAACGGAAGCTGGGGAATCACGAACGCGGTGGAAGCGAACAGGCGTACCTTTCCGCCCATGAACAACTCCCTCCTGCGCCAGTAGAGCCAGGCAAAGGGCAGCACCAGGATTCCAACCGTCGCCTTGAGCGACACGGCTGCGGAAAGCAGCAGCACGGAAAGAACGGGCCGGTCCCTCTGCAAAACCGCGTACGCTCCCAGCACAAACAGCATGGGCATGGTTTCGTAGTAGTAGGCCAGTCCGGAAGAGGCTACGTACACGTTGTGGCAGGCGAGCAACCCGGCGGCAACCAATCCCGCCACGGTACCTTCCTCACGCCGCACAACTACAAAAAGCAGCCAGAGACCAAACACCCCGATGAGCACAGCCATCAAACGAAGCGAACCCACAGAGTCGCCGAAAGGCAATTGCCACAGGTAGCTGGCGTAGTAAAACCAGTTGCCCTGGTAGGTCTCACTCAGGATCGGCCAGACCGAATCGCCGCAAGCGATAGCGAAGGTCGGCCATTGTGACGACACGACGGTGCGGCATTCAGATCCATCGCCGTTCTCCAATTTGTCATCCCGAGCCGAGCGAAGCACTGCCGAGGGACCTCCCCCATGTCCGCTCTCTCTCGTCATCCCAAAGTCTCGCTCCAGCACCTGTGGCAACACTCGCTGGTGCGGGAAGATCTCTTCGTAGATGTAGCCGACGTCACGGAAGACGTAGGTTGCGGTGGCGACCAGCGCTACGCCGGCTGCAGCCAGTGCGAGCCAGTGCCCGAGCTTCATTTGGAGTTCTTTGCCGAGTCGGCTATACGACGTTGGGCAAGCTCCACGTACTCCTCGCTGATGTCGTAGCCGACGTACCGGCGGCCAAGCTTCTTCGCCGCAACACAAGTGGTTCCCGCACCGCAAAACGGGTCCAGGACCACATCGCCCTTAAAGGTGTAGAGGTCGATGAGCCGGGAAGGCAGTTCTTCCGGGAACGGAGCGGGATGGCCGACGCTCTTGGCCGAGGCTGCATTAAAAGTCCAGACGCTCTTGGTCGACTCCAGGAACTCGTCCCTTCCAATGGTGCTTTCGTTGCCGGCCTTAGGGCGTTTGAAGGAGTCCTTGCAAAAGACCAGAATGTACTCGTGGACATCTCTCAGCACCGGGTTGGACGCGGCCCGCCAGCTTCCCCAGGCGCAGGAACCGCCCGCGCTCGAACCCTTGTCCCAGATGATCTCTCCCCGCATGTAGTAACCGATGTCCAGCATGTCATTAATGATCATGGCGTGCAGCGGGATGTACGGCTTTCGGCCCAGGTTCGCGATGTTGATACACGCTCTGCCGCCGGTGGCCAGCACGCGGTGGGTTTCGGCAAAGACCCGTTTCAGCAGGGCCAGGTATTCTTTGAGCGACAAGTCGTCGTCGTACTCCTTGCTGGCGTTGTAGGGAGGGGAGGTGACCATGAGGTGGACGCTATTGTCGGGCAGTTCGGTCATGGCCTCGCTGGTGTGGCAGAAGACCTTGTCCAAATCTTCACCTGCGACCGCGTTGTCGATGTAGTCCACTTTCTCGGGAGGGCTCTCGCCCGCGTACATGCGGGTATTGTAGAACTTGGAGGAATCGTGGCCATACCTGCCCTTGGTGCCAAAGGCGCTGGTGCTGGTGGACTTCTGTTTCTTGCGTCCTTTGGACATCCTGCCCGCTCCCTCACAGTCACGGCCCTTCTATAATCCAAGGCCTTTAGCCGTTCCTCCAGCCTCCAACCTCCGGCCTCCGGCCTAGAATAACAGATCAGTGGAGAATTTGGAGCAAAACCGTTAGAATCTTGAAGCAACAAGGATCCGGAGGCAGGTATGCGAAGCGCGTTTCTATTATTGGTCCTGGCCGTAGTGACTGCTGCCGGGTGTGGAGGCGACGAGGGAGCCGAGTCGTGCGATACTGGTGCGTGCCCAAGCTGCTCTGAGGTGGCGGGGCCGGCCGACATCGGCAACGAAGGTTTCGAACCCGAGTGCGAAGTCGGAGACGACTGCGACGACTCCAATCCGTGCACTGTGGATTCATGCACGGACGGCCAGTGCGTCAACGAGATCCAGGAGGGTGCGGTTTGCGATGACGGCGACGAGTGTACCGCTGGCGACGCGTGCGGGCCGGACGGCCAGTGCCAGCCGGGAGACGCGCTAGTGTGCGACGACGAAGATCAGTGTACCAATGATACGTGCGATCCTTCCTCGGGCTGCGTTTTCACCATCGACGCCCTTCCCTGCGACGACGGCAACGCGTGTACCACCGGCGACGGGTGCGTGGACGGAGAGTGCGTCGCGGGCGCGGTCACCGATTGTGACGATGACAATCCGTGCACCATCGATGCGTGCAATCCGGCCGGCGGCGAGTGCGAGCATACCAACCAGGATGAAATCAATTGCGACGACGGCGATGCCTGCACCATCGGAGATCAGTGCGAGTTGGGGGTGTGTATGGCCGGACCAGCCCTTGATTGCGACGATGCCAACCCCTGCACCGACGACAATTGCGACAGTGCGGAAGGCTGCGTTTCTGACACCAACACCCTACCCTGCGATGACGGCAGCCTCTGTACCACCGCCGACACTTGCGCTGACGGCAACTGCGTGGGCACGGTCACCCTGGATTGCGATGACGGCGAGGTGTGCACCGCGGATAGCTGCCTGCCCGAGTCGGGCTGCCAGCACGTGCCTGCCGCAGCCCCGTGCGACGACGGCGACGCGTGTACCGAAGGTGACGAGTGTAGCGAAGGTACGTGCGCGCCGGGGGCCGAGAAGTCTTGCGACGATGAAAATGAATGTACCCTGGACGCCTGTGACCCGGAGACCGGTGAATGCCTCTATTCCGATGTCGAGGGCGGTTGCGACGACGGCAACATGTGCACCACCGGGGACACGTGCGTGGCCGGGCTCTGCGTTAGCGAACCGCTGGCCTGCGACGATGGCGAAGTGTGCACTTCGGACTCTTGCGATGTGGCAGTCGGATGTGTTGCCACGCCGGTGGCCGGCAGTTGCGACGACGGCAACATGTGCACCCTCGGGGATTCCTGCGAGGAGGGTGAATGTATCGCGGGGGCAGACCAGGTCTCCTGCGACGACGACAACCCGTGCACTGATGACGGCTGCGACCAAGAAACCGGTGAGTGCCAGAACGTTGCCAACCAAGCTTTTTGCGATGACGGCAACGAGTGCACGGAAGGTGACCAGTGCAGCCAAGGAGCGTGCGTCCCCGGCGCAGAAAACCTGTGCCAGTGCGAATCCGACGCTGATTGTGACGAACACGACGACGAGGACCTGTGCAACGGCGTGCTGGTGTGCGACCTCGAGTCGTTTCCCAGCGTGTGCATAATCGATGCCGCAAGTGTAGTGGAGTGCGACTCTGCCGAAGACTCGACCTGCAGCAAGAACCTGTGCGATCCGAAAACTGCTGAATGTGCGATGACTCCTGTGGATGAGGGGGAGCCGTGCGACGACGAGAGCATGTGCACCGAAGGGGATGCGTGCGTAGAAGGAGAGTGCCTGGGCGACTTCATCAAGTGCGATGACGACAACCCGTGCTCCGACGATTCCTGCTCGGCGGAAACCGGCTGCGTTTTTGTGGCCAACGACCTGGCTTGCGACGACGGCAACCCATGTACTCTGCTGGACCACTGCGTCTCGGCTGACTGCGTGGGACAGCAGTTTGTCGCGTGCGACGACGGCAATCCCTGCACCGACGACGCTTGCGTCCCCGACACCGGCGGCTGTGTTTTTAACACCAACACAATACCTTGTAATGACGGTACGTCTTGTACCACCAACGATACTTGTCTTGACGGGGTGTGCAGCGGGAGCCCGGTAGTGTGCGACGACCTGAACCTGTGCACCGATGACTCGTGCGACCCGGATACAGGCTGCGTTTTCGCAGCCAACGCTCTGCCCTGTGACGACAGCAATCCGTGTACCACCCCGGACGTGTGCAGCGAAGGGGTGTGCAGCCCTATGGGACAACTCGACTGCGACGACGGGAACGCCTGCACCGACGACCAGTGCGTGCCGCAACAAGGCGGCTGCGTCCAGGTAGCCAACACCTCTGCCTGCGATGACGGCAACGCGTGCACCGCCGACGACACCTGCGCCAGCATGTTCTGCCTGGGGCTGCCGGTGAACTGCTCCGACGGAAACGTTTGTACCGACGACGCGTGCGCCCCGGACGTCGGGTGTTACTACCTGGACAACGAAGGGCCCTGCGACGACCTCAATCTGTGCTCGTTGAACGACCACTGCGAGGACGGTTTCTGCGTCGCCGGTCCCTTCCCGGAGTGCGACGATGCCAACATCTGTACTGCCGACACCTGCATCCCCGAGACGGGAGAGTGCCAATACCTTCCCACCGAGAGCGATTGCGACGACGGCAGTCTTTGCACTACCGGCGACCAGTGCGCCGAAGGCTTGTGCGGCGGCGTGCCGGCCGAGTGTGATGATGGAAACGTCTGCACCGCGGACAGTTGCGATGCCGAGAGCGGCTGCAAGTACGAGCCTGCGGCCGCGCCATGCGACGACCTGGACCAGTGCACCGAGGAGGACTTCTGCGAAGCGGGTGAGTGCCTGGGGCAGCCGGTGGATTGTGACGACTCCAACGTGTGTACAAATGACTCTTGCGACAGTGTTGAGGGCTGCCAATACGAAAACAATTTGGAAGCATGCGACGACCTGGATCCGGCGACCACCCTGGACGTTTGCGATGCAGGTAGCTGCGCCGGCCTGCCCGACCCCGATGAGGATCAGGTGCCGTCAACCGGCTTCGATCATACGTGTGGTGACGGGGAACTTGCGGACTGCAACGACAACTGCCCGGACGATCCCAACCCGGGCCAGGCGGACTGGAACGATAACGGAGTGGGCGACACATGCGACGTTTGCCAGGAGCAGGAACTGTGCAACGGCAAGGATGACGACTGCGACGACGAGATCGATGAAGGTTTCGAGGCGGTGGGAGAGGCGTGCGATGGTCCGGACGTCGACCTGTGCAAAATGGGCGTCTGGGCTTGCGCCGAGGATGGCAGCGCGTTGGCCTGCCAGGAAGAGGACGGCACGGTGCCCTTTGATATCGTTCTTCAAAACCCCGCCAGTCCCGACTTCGTGACCGGCACACTGGCTGCGGTGTCGTTCCCGCTGTCGGGGGCGACATCCCTCAACACCGCCGCGTTGATAACGCTCTTTGATGCCGCAACTGTAGGCAGCGAGTACGCGGCATTCGAGATTCCCGACGAGATGTTTGTGTTTTCGCTGGGTAAATACCTGCAGCGTGAGGAGCCGGGGTTGCGCTTCTTTGTGGCAGTGGACCTCGATGCGTCCACTTTGGAGATTATCTTCCAAGGGAACTACCAGAACATGGGCCGGTTCTTCGGGCCTGCGCGAGGGGTGCACACGTACGGCGATGACCCGGGCTATGATCGACAGGCTCCCATGTTCGTGGCCAAACACGTCATGACCTGGCTGACGGTAAACAGCTACCTCAACTTCGAGGCTACCGTTGACCTGACCAGCCCGACCTACCGCGGCTACCACTCAGCCGCAGCTCCCGCCCGGCTGTTCCTGCTGTCACACGAAACCCGCCAGTGCTGCGGGTCCGACTCGGACGGCAGCCACAATTCCGGAGACCAGGAGTTCATCATCTCGGCCGATGGTCTGCAGTCCGGCTTCCATTTCGGCCGCACCGTCACCGATATGTGGAACCACGCCTGGATCTATCGCGAGAGCGCGATTGAAGCCCACGCGCAGGACTGTTGCGCGGGTGACGTGATGTCTAAACCCGAGCCCACCACACCCTTCACCATGAAACTCTCGGTGGAGCGCACCTTTGACGACGCGTGGGCAGCCTGGTTCTTTACCGGAATCGCCATCGACATGTCCTCCAACAAGGGGCTGGATGAGTTCAACGATTACACACTGGAACGGCAGGTGGTCTATGCAGTGAAGAGCCTGACACCCCCGTCCCTCGATAATCCGTCACCGGATCCGTCGCTGCACGAAGAGGACGCAAAGGCGGAGGGTGACGCCAGTAGCTGTAACGTGAAGCAAAGCTACTCCGCACCGGTGGGCACCGCGTTCCACAAGATCTACTTCCGCATCTGGACCGAGCCTGAGGTGGGAGGCAGTACCCACGACTTCTACATCGAAGGAAAGGACTCCATCAGCGGGAACTGGGAGCGGCTCATTGACTCCTCTTCGCCTCCGGCCACCATCCTGGACAAGTACGACTTCTTCAACGAAACCGGCCGTGTTTACGACCAGATAAAGGTCTTCCTCTCAAGTAACTGTTCAGAGATGCACACCAACCCCGGACACTACGAACTGAAGCTTTGGTCCGCTCCCTACACTGCCGGAGAGGAGGTGCAACTGGTTGTCGCAGGGCGGCCGGATCCGACAACTGCACCGGGCCCCGACGGCACCTTGTTCGCCGCGATTGATGCAAACAGCGAAGTGGAGGTCAAGGTCGCGGGGGAGACCATCTGCACCGGCCTGATACATGACACAGACGGCGACGATATTCCTGATGACGGCGACAACAGCGGTCTGGCGGGCGATGCACCCTGCACCGGCGGCGCCACCGCCGGATGCGACGACAACTGCGTCGACGATGCCAACGCAGACCAGGCGGACGGCGACGGCAACGGAGTCGGGGATGTCTGTGAGTAGATACCTCCTTGTTGCAGCATTGGCCACTGCTTGCAGCACATCGCCGGCGGGGCATGACGCACTTGTTGACGCACCCTCTCCCGTGGACATCGAGGTTTTCACCGCGGATTCTCCTGCTCCCGATGATGCAGGGGACAGACCTCATGACGCGGGGGACAGACTTCCAGACCTTCTGGACAGCCACGTCGACGCGGGAGGGGGCGACTGGATTGCGGACGTCCAGGAAGTGGAACTGCCGGAGTGTACGTGCGAGTCGCCGGTGGTGTTTCTCACTGTAAACTCCATCCCCGGGGAGATGAACGGAAGTGAGCCGTTCTTGAACAACCAACTCCAGCTCACCGACTATCATCTTGCGCTGCCTGAGTCCGGTTTCTCGTGGGACGTATATGTGGACTGCCCGTGCGGCTGCGCGCCTTCCGGATTGACAATCTGGAGCGATGCTGCCGCGGGCGGCCTGCCTGCCAACGAAGAGCTTTCACACCTTTTCCACACCCAGGCCGAGGGTCATCTGCGATGGGTGGTCGGCGAAGACCAGGGGTTCGAGACCGGGTATCCCGTCTTGTTAGGGGCCGCGATTGAGGATGTGTGCGGCAACCAGTCGCCACCATCGGAGTTGGCGGTCGAAATTGTGGAACTTACTGCCGACGTCGACCCTTTCGACCTGGTTGATCCCTGGGTCATGGCCTACCACCGCGACCATCAGACTGTCACCTGGCAATTCGATGACGAGGGAAAGGCGTACGTAGACGCAGCTTTTGAACCCAACGGCATTCCCGATTTCTTTGAGGATCTGTGGACTGCTGGCCTCGGCACGCCACAGCCGCTGCCTGAATTCGCGGCCATGGAGTGCTCGGGTTTTACGGGCGGAAACGAGTGCCTTGCCCGACTGCTGCTGGACAAGACCCGCGAGCAGGCGTATCAGGCGTACAAGCGTGGTCCCAACGGTGGATTGCTGCACGATTCGGTGAACATCAGGTTCTGGATAGAAGGCGAAGAAGGAGCTCCCGACCCAGACGATTTCGAATACCAGTACCTGCAGGGCGGGGAGGGTGAAAAGAGCTTCTCACTCATCGGCTTCGGCGGGGGGGATTTGAGCCAGTCCCTCGTGGGCCTGTCGGAGACAGTGGACGAGGGGAACGTTCAAAACGAGAACAACGCCAAGGCACTGTACGGTTGCCTGACCACTTCCCTGGTGCGCTACTTCTTCCAGTTGGTTTACGAGGACGAAGATGTCTACGCGCTGGCGTCCATGGCCTTGAGCGGCATCATGCCTTCCATGGACGGCGTGCCTATTGGAGGGCTGGAAGGCGACCACCTGGTGGTGGATTTCTCGATTCCGGTTGAGGACCTCCCTGCCGCGGCTGCGGAGCGTCGCAAGGTACTGTCGCTGGCCCTCGACATTCTGGGCACGGGGCTGGGCGCGCTCATGGCTCACGAGATCGGACACTCCCTGGGAATGGTGGCCTACGGCCCGCCGCCTCACGGTCTCTTCGGGTCGGAGAAACATGCCAGCTTCGTGGTCAACGAGGCGGGCTGCAAGGGCGCGCATCTGGACACCGAAGGGCCGAACCTCATGGCTGCGGGGCCCGGTTCCGGAAACATGTCAAGCATCGACATGTCCTACCTCACTACCCAGCCGTTTTTCAACGAGCTGAACATGGCCTACCTGCAGGGTCGAGTTGTGCTCCTGCCACCTTATCGATAGAGTTTTACTCCGGCGGCATCAAAACGCTGGGCGAAGATGCCGACATCATGGCCGTCTTGTCCGTAGCTTTCCCAAACGACAATAAACCCACCGGTACTGAACGGCGCTACCCGTGGGTAGTCCTGATTGCTTTCGGAATAGACGTTGGCGAGGAAGTCAGGTATCTCCGAAACACCGTCAGCGCCCACTATATTGCCCGCTACGGCATAGCCGTCGCCGTCCATTCCCCCGGTCATCCACACGGCCGCAATCTTCCCCCCCGGCAGAGCGGTCGCGGTGGGGAGCCACTGATGCTCATCCTCGTACGAATTAACCAGTACGTCGCCGCCCCAGACACTATCTAGAGATTCATATGCATAAGCTGCGGCCCCTATGCCGTACCCGTAGTTGTCGACCAGGTCAGTATAGAAGACAACCGAGAAATTGCCTTCGCCCAAGTCAACGACTGCGGGGTGGCGCTGCTCGCTTTGGGCCCAACTGTTAACCTGAAATTCGCCGCCTTTTGGGAGCCCTGCCACATCGAACCTGCGAGCAAAAACACCCCCGGCGTCCTGGTCGGGGCTGGTCCAGGCGACGACAAAGTCAGTGGCCCCGACCCCGGCAACGTCGGCGTTCGTCTGATCCCCGGCTGCGTTACTGGTGAGTTGGAATTCAGGCCCTGCCGCGTTGGCTTGTTCATCATATATTCGGCCGAAGACACCGCATCCGTCTCCATCCTGGCCATCCTCCAGCGGCCACATATTCACGGGGCAGGTTACCCACGCCACCACAGCAGTGTCCCCACCGACTACGGCAATCGAGGGACTGGCCTGGTCCGCATAAACATCGCTGCTGATGTGCAGTTCGGGCCCGTTCTTGACGCCGTTCGCCCAGTACAACTGGCCGAACACTCCCCGCTGGTCTATCTCTTCGAAGCTCTCCCAGACCACAAGGAAATGTCCGTTTTCGAAGGTTGCGACGCGGGGCATATCCTGAGTGAGTTGCTCCGTTGTATTGACCTGGAACTCGCCTCCCAGCGGGTTTCCGTCAAAATCAAAAGGCCGGCCGAAGATCCCGCCCGCTTCGCCGTCCTGTTCCCAGCTTTGCCATACCACCACATAACTGTCGTCCTTGAATGAGGCGACGTCGGGATTCAACTGGCCGTGCTCCACGGTCGTCGTAACCAGGAATTCGGAGATCTTGCCTCCGGTGCAGCCATCCCACTCCCAGCCGTTGGCGTCGTGGCAAGCGTCATCCTGTCCCAGACAGACAACGCCGCCGGTGCAGGTCAGTTCGTCGGGGCACACGCCGCACCACTCACCGCAGTCGCCATCACCGCAGATCTTGCCCTCGCAGCCGGCGTAACATTGGCAACTACCGTCGGCGAGGCAGAGGTCGGCTTCCGGGCATTGTCCACACGAACCGCCACAGCCGTCGTCCCCACACTGCTTCTCCGAACAATCGGGCAGGCACAGGGTGCAGCCGCCGTCTTCGTCGCAGCCCGTGGGGAACTGACAGTCACCGCAGGAGCCGCCACAGCCATCGTCTCCGCACTGCTTACCTTCGCACCCGGGGAAGCAGAGGCAGGAGCCGTCCTGTAGGCAGAGCTCATCCCCCGGGCACTCGCCGCACGACCCGCCGCAGCCGTCCGCCCCGCATTCCTTGCCTTCGCACCCGGTGATACACAGGCACACACCCTCGAAGCACTTCTGGTCGTTGGAACACATGCCGCACAAACCGCCACACCCGTCTTCTCCGCACTCCAGGCCGTCGCAATGGGGGTCGCATGTGCAGCTCCCATCAAGACAGTCGTACCCTTCCGGGCAGGCGCCGCAATCCAGACCACAGACGTTGGGGCCGCACTCATGGTCCTTGCAACTGTCGGAACACAAACAGCTACCATCCATGAGGCACTGTTCACCTTCACCACACTCGCCGCAGACGCCATTGCACCCATCAGGCCCACACACTTTTCCGATGCAGTCCGAATTACAGATGCACAGCCCGAGCGAACAGGTAGCATTGCCCCCCGCACACTGGCCACACTGACCTCCACATCCGTCCGGCCCGCATTCCTTTCCCTGGCAATCGGGCTCGCAGCAGTCCAGGAAGCAGAGCTGCGCGGATTCAGGGATATAGGGGCAGTGCTCGATGCAATATCCATCCCCGCAGAAACCACAATCGATGGGGCAGGAAGAGTAAGATTCCCCGCCCTCGCATTCGCAATTCCCGCAGGAGGCAGCGCAATCTTCGGGACAACTGTCAGCACTCTCCCCCGGTTCGCAAGTCTGATTCCCGCAGGCGAACTGTTGGCAGTCCTCCGGGCAGTCAACCGGGTTTTCGCCCGGCTCGCAGCTAGCGTTTCCACAGGCAAAGGAGCCGCAATCGGAGGGGCAAGCCAACGCGTTCTCGCCACACTCTCCGCCCTTGCAAACTCCGTCCCCGCAACTGCCGCAGCAATCCTCGGGGCAAATGTCCGGCCCTTCCCCCGGGTCACAACTGCCATTGCCGCAGCCCGCGCAGTCGCTGGCGCACGTGAGGTTGCCCTCTTCCCAGGCCTCCCCGCACTGCTGCTGCTGGCAATTGCCGTCGCCACAGACGCAACAGTCCGCCTGGCAGAACGAAGCGCCGGGCAGATGCTCTCCGCACTCCAACTCGCAGAATCCGTTGCCACAAGCGGTGGCGCGGCAAGCGATGTCGGGCTCGCCCGCCACGAGGTCGGGGGCGGCATCCGGCGCTGGCGCCCCTTCCTTCGAACTGCCGGGACAGCCCGCGGTCGCCAGACAGAACGCAAAGAGCACCGCGGATGGAAGTGCGTTTCTTATTTGCCGGTACACCATGTCCACAACCGACTCCCGTTGACCTTAGAAATACTCCTTGTCACCATCTTTGCTATACCTTTGCACATATATGCCTTCCGCAGCATCGACCTGCTCGTACGCGGACCAGACCACGATAAAGGAACCGTCTTCATAGGCTGCAACCGCGGGCGAAACCTGGTGGCCGTTGCTCCCGAGATTCACCTGAAACTCCACTCCCTGGGGAATTGCGTCCATATCGAACCGGCGGCCAAATATTCCCGCCCCGTCACCGTCCTGGTCCTCACTCTCCCAAACCACCACAAAGCCGCTGCCCTTGAGGTGAGCGACGTCCGGCGCCAGTTGCTCGCCGGGAACGTTGGTGTTGACCTGGGCTTCGTCAATCTGGGGTGCCCCATCCGCGTCAAAAGTCCGCACAAAGACGCCGCAACCGCTGCCGTCTCCGGCGCCCTCTGAACCTGGTTCGGCGGAAGGACAACGCGCCCAGGCGAGGGCGAATCCCCCCTGCCCGCCCAGTTCGCTCACTGCGGGGTCCTGACGACTGGCCGGTGACGGAGTCGCGGCCTCTTCCTCAAACCCTGACGTAATTCCGGTCGCGTCGTAACGCTGGAAGTTGATGTTTGTTGCATCGGCAAAACCGGACGGCGTTTCCCAGGCGATGACGAGGTTACCAGTGATTGTGGCCACGGCCGCGGGCCGGTTCTGGTCGTTCTGCTTAGTCTCGTTCACCACGTACGAAAAGGCGGCAGGCTCACCGGTTCCGAAGAACCTGCGGGCCAGCACCCCGTAACCCGACCCATCATTGCCGAGGCCGCCCCACGTAACCACGAAGTCGTTGACCGCCTGGTAGGCAGCGACCGCCGGGCAGCAGAATTCGCCGACCCCGGCGGCGGCAACCTCGAACTCTTCGCCAACCGGCGAAAAGAAGCCGTCGTAGAGACGCGCCACCACGCGCTGGTCCTGCCCCCCGTCGCCAACGCTAAGCCAGGACACTACGAAGCCGCCCGTATTCAGCGTAGAGATATTCGCGTGGATCTGGTTGCCGGCCTGCTTGGTGTTTACGATATCTTCGCCATAGGCGAATCCGGCCTCGGTGACGAACGGCCTGATGAAAATGTCGTTCTCGGCACTTCCGGGAGGCTCCTCCCTTTGCCACACCAACACGGCGGCCTGGTCGGAGACCACCGCCACATCCACCATCTTCGGGGAGCCGCCTTCGAGCCCGTTGGCCTGGAATTCCGAAATAAGCCCGTTGGAGCAGCCGTCCCACACCACGTCATTACCATCATCGCAATCGCCGTCGCCCGCCTTTTCGACGCAAGTGTGGAGCACGCAGGCTATGCCCGGTGGGCAAGGCCCGCATTCGCCGCCACAACCGTCGGAGCCGCACGCCTTGTCTTCACAATCGGGAACGCACTCGCAAATCCCCGGATACGCGCAGGCCACCCCCTGGGCGCACTCGCCGCACAAACCACCGCAGCCATCCGGCCCGCAATCCTTGTTCTGGCAGTTAAACTGGCATTCGCATTTGTCATTGACGCACTGGTGTCCCGGAGCGCAGGCACCGCACTCACCCCCGCAGCCGTTGGAGCCGCAGACCTTGCCGGCGCAGTCGGGAAAACACCGGCAAGTTGCGTCTGCCAGACATTTTTCACCGGCACCGCACTCACCGCAGGTGCCACCGCAGCCGTCACCACCACACACCTTGCCGTCACAGTCCGGCACGCAAGGGCACTGCCCCGCCACACACTCCTGACCTTTCGGGCACAAGCCGCAGACCCCGCCGCACCCGTCATCACCGCATTCTTTCAACCCGCAGTCTGTCAGACATGAGCAAAGTCCATCCACGCATTCATCCTGCGGGCCGGAGCAGATCCCACATGAACCTGCGCAACCGTCCGGTCCGCACTCCCTTCCCTCACAGTGAGCAAAGCACTCGCACGTCCCGTCGGCAAGACAGTTTTCACCTTCGCCGCACTGACCACACGAAGCGCCGCATCCATCATCACCGCACTCCTTGGCCTCACACTGGGGCTCACAGGCAACACAGAGGCTGCCGCCGCAGGATTCGCCCGCGGCACACTGGCCACAAGTGCCGCCGCAGCCGTCTGAGCCACACTCACGCCCTTCGCAATCGGGTGTGCAACAATCATCGGGACAGACAGCCGCGTCCTCCTTTGCGTAGCCGCAGTTGGCGACACAGTAGCCGTCGCCGCAGAAACCACAATCGGCCGGGCACGACCAGTAGGATTCGCCCCCCCCGCATTCGCAGTCGCCGCAGCCTTCCGCACAGTCACCGGGGCACGTGGCGGGCGCCTCTCCCGGCTCGCAGGTGCCGTTGCCACAAAGGTACGGCTCGCAGTCGCCCGGGCAGTCCACCGGATTCTCGCCCGCTTCGCACTTCCCGTCACCGCAAAGCGCCGCACTACAATCAGCAGGGCACACTGCCGCGGTTTCGCCGCACAGGCCGCCCTTGCACCAGCCGTCGCCGCAACTCCCGCAACAGTCAGCCGGGCACTTGAGCGGCCCCTCGCCCGGATCACACCCCCCGTCCCCGCACACGGCGCAGTCCGCAGAACAGGTCATGAGACCCGGCTTCCACCCTTCGCCACACGGCTCTTCCACGCACTCGCCGTCACCACAAACGCAGCCGGTTTGCCAACTATCCGGTGAAGTCACCGGCACATCCGCAGACAGGGTCTCGGCTTCCGGATGGGACAGTAGATCCTCAACAGATGAGGAATCGGAACAGCCGTTACAGCCACTGTTGGCCAGCAGCAACAGGGTGAGCACAAGTGTGGCAGCCGCTCTCACGTGATTCAGCTCCCTGAAACCGTCATTTCACTCAACAGCAACGAGGGGCTGTCAGTGCCAAAGCGGAAGGTAAGGTCGTCCCCTACCGCGACTACGTTTTGAAGCATGTCCCCCAGGTTTCCCGACACGGTTATCTCCTGGACCGGCTTGACGATCTTTCCGTCCTCCACCCAGAACCCCCTAACTCCACGAGAGAAATCACCGGTGGCCATGTTGAAACCGAAACCGATGAACGCGGTCACGAACAGGCCCTTGCCCAGTTGGGCCAACATCTCCCCCGCAGGAGTCTTGCCTGCCGCCAGGTAGAGGTTGTAGGAAGTGATCCCCTTGCCCGACGCGGCATGGCCGGTGCTCTTGCGCTTGAGCCTTCTGGCCGCGAAAGTGTCGCACGGATAAGTCTTCAACACACCACCTTCCACCAAAGCCCGGCGAATGGTGGCAACCCCTTCCGCATCGAAGGGAGCAGACGAGACACCACGCGCGCGCAGCGGGTCGTCCGTTATGGTCACCAGGTCGGAGCCGATCTTCTTACCCTCTCTTCCCCCCAGAAACGTTGCTCCCTTATATACTGCGTCTCCTGAGATGCTCTCGAAAATGTGCTGAACGAGGTAGAGGGCTGTTTCGGGTGCGAAAAGCACTCTTGATTTCCCGGAAGGGATCTTGTCCGCCCCGATCATCGCGACGCAACGTTCCCCGGCCTTGTTGCCGATTGCCGCCGGGTCGTCGAGGTCCCCGGAATGCCTCGCCTGGCTGAACCACCAGTCCGAGTACCGCTCCCCCTCCTTGTCCTGGGCCACCGGGCTGACGGACAGGGAGATTCGTGACGACGGATAGCTCGCCTTGAGGCCATCCGAGTTGTACAGCGCTTTCAAGGCCAGCCCGGCAGAGACGGAAGCACCGCTGGAGTTGGTTATGCGGGGATCGTAGTCCATGGCAGCCTGTTCGCATGCCAGCGCCAGCGCCTGGGCCCGGTCGACGGACAGATCACCGATGCCGGCGTCAAACAGGTCGAGGTCGGTCCCGGCAGAGTAGAGCCCTTCCGCGTCGGGAAGGCCGTTAGCTTCGTCCTCGTCGACCAACCCCACGCCCCCGGCCAGCCGTTCCAGAAGCCGGGCCAGACTCTCCCGGTCCAGACGGGACGAAGAACCCGACACGGAGCGGGTTCCCTTAAAAACCCGCATGGAAACACCGGTGGAGCCGCTCTGCCGGATATCCTCCAGCTTGCCTTTTCGAACTTTCACGGAAAAGGTCTCGCCAGCGGTGAAAGCCACCTCTGCCTTGACGCCCGCGTCGGCTGCGCTTTTCAGCACCTCGGCAGCTACTTCCTGCCATCCGCTACTGCGTTTCGTCAGTTCGGAACTCATGCCGTACCTCCTACCGTGATTCCGTCAATTTTGACGGTAGGAATGCCGACTCCCACGGGAACCATCTGGCCGGCCTTGCCGCAGGTCCAACGTCCGTCACTGTGTTCCAGGTCGGTTCCAGCCATACTGACCTTGGCCAGGGCGTCGGGACCGTTACCGATGATCACAACATCCTTCAGTGGCGCAGTGAGTTTCCCTTCTTCAATGAGGTAGGATTCGATGACCTGAAATACAAAATCGCCGTTGGAGATGTTCACTTGCCCGCCACTGAAAGTCTTGCAGTAGATCCCCTTCTTCGTGCTGCCGATAATCTCTTCCGGATCGCTCTCTCCGGCCAGCATGTAGGTATTTGTCATGCGGGGATATGGCGGATGGCGATAGCTCTGGCGCCGCCCGTTACCGGAGCGGTTGAGCTTGTAATGGCGGCTGCTCACCCAGTCATGCATGTAGTCCCGCAAGATTCCCTTTTCGATGAGTACATTATGGGAAGAGAGAGACCCCTCATCGTCGACGTTGATGGACCCCCGGGACCGGGGGATGGTGCCGTCATCGATGACGGTGCACAGTGGGCTGGCCACCTTCTCCCCCACCTTGCCCGAGTACTTCGACGTGCCTTTGCGATTGAAATCGGCCTCCAGGCCGTGTCCCACCGCCTCGTGAAGCAGAATACCGGAGTCCCCGGGGGCCAGAACTACAGTCTGCTCTCCTGCAGGGGCGGGCTTCGCTTCCAGCATACCCACCGCGATTGCAGCGGACCTGATGGCTATCTTCTCCGGGGATACTCGGTCGAAATAGTCGAGCCCCATTCGCCCCCCGCCACCGACGTAACCGCGCTGTTTGAGCGCTCCCTTTTCGGCATAGGTGGTAACTCTAAGACTCAGCATGGGCTGATAGTCGATGAACATGTCCCCGAGGGTGCTCACCAGTCCGATGATCCTCAACTCCTCTGTGAGTTGAAGGTCGACTCTGCGAATGAGTGGGGAGTACTTCCGCGCAGCGGCGTCGGCCCGCTGGAGGAGTGCCAGCTTGTCCGCGGCAGGGATCCTCACGGAAGCCCCTTCCCCGGTGTACAGCCCGCCGGCGTATTTCAGTTGCTTGCCAACGATGACGCGCTCTTCATCACCCGGTTTGTCGGCCACAGCCGCGACCCGTCCCGCCACCTTCTCCAACTCACGGGGCTCTAGAAGCTGAGTATACCCGTACGCCTGGCTGTCACCCAACACCGCGCGCAGGCCCGCACCCGTATCCTCCTGGTAGGTGACATCGCGCAGTTTGCCATCCTCCATAATAAGACCGGTCCTGATAGTGTCCTCGAAGTACAGCTCGCCCAGGTCCGCCCCTCTTGCTACCATGCGCTCCGCAACTCGCAGCGCAGTGGCCATATCAACACCAAAATGGGCGCCGAGCGCCTCGTCCATCTTCATGGGTGTCTGCCCTCCCAAAGCCACGTGGGGTCCCAGGAGCATAGCTCCCGCCCCCGCCGCGGCACTGGCGGCCAGGAATTCACGCCTGGTCCACTCGCCTTTACCAACTTTCATTACCTGCCCTCCCGCTGAAAGGCTCCCCCGAAACGGAAGCCGGAGTCTTCACGCGATGATAGCTTCAGCCGCGCCCCTGTTTCAAGGCTTTTGCCGGGAGTCGGTCGAACTTGCTTTCGATTGCACGCTCGGCCACAATGTAGCCGTGAAAAGGAAAGCCAGAACATGTTCCGGAACGCACCGGATATCTACCACCCTGACGCTGGTCGTCTGCCTGGCCTTCCTGGCCTGCGGAACGGACGGTTCGGGCGAGCCCATAGCCGCGCCGGACTCGACTCCGGATCTGTCTGCCGAAGAGGGCCAGGCGAGCTGCCAAGCCATCGACTATCTACCGCACACCGTTCTCAATGTGCCCGCGGCCAACGATATTGAAGGCCTCCCCGACCTGGCGGATCCCCATGTTCTGAAAGTCGGTTCAACCTGGTATCTTTACGCCACCAACAACAAGGTCGACCTTCAAGTGTGGCTGTCCGAAGACCTGCAGGAGTGGACTGCGGGCGGAACCGTTTGGAGTCCGATTCCCGGCACCTGGAATGCGGAAGGGCAGGCCTGGGCTCCCCATGTGCAGCAAGCGGACGAGGGGTTTTTCCTCTACTACACTGCAGCCATGATGATCGGAGTCGCCTACTCCGACTCACCCACGGGACCGTTTGAAGAACTGCTGGAGCATCCTCTCGCCGGCGGCGGCTACGGAGGAGTAGGCGACGGTGTGTTCGAACATCGAGGCACCGACCGCAGCGACCTGGATTTTGAAGAGTTTACCATCGACGCATTCGTACTTGCCGCCGCGGACGGCTCGCTTACATTCTATGCCACCGCGTACACGCCGCTAAGCATTATCAGGGCGACTCCCATGGTTGATTATATCACGCTCAAAGATGTGTCACCGGAAGTGGTGATGGAGCCCGACGCAGGCACGTGGGAGTTGTTCGGCATGGAAGGGCCCTGGGTGATCGAACATGGTGGCAGTTACCACATGATGTACTCGGGGAACTTTGCGGAAACCGCAAACTACGCGCTGGGGGTCGCGGTTGGACCGACGCCGTTCGGACCTTTCGTAAAGAGAGACGACAACCCCTTCCTGCATAAGAATGAAGAGGCCCAGTTCTGGGGGCCGGGCCATCACAGCGTCTCAGCCGGTGCGTGCGACGATCTTCTGATGTTCTATCACACCAAAGTGACATCGGAGAACGGCTTTGACCGGCGGGTGCGGTACGTGCCGGTGTCCTTTAATGACGCGGGCAGTTTGCAGCTTGACTCGCCCCAACCGTAGCGGTCAGAGGGAAGGAAGCAATCCCTGTTCCGCGAGCCACCCGGCAACATACACGGCCAGCTCGTGGTTGGTTTTTGCCGACCAGTGCCCGTCGGGTGAGAAGTACTCACCACCTCTCCCGGTGCTGCCGTCGAGTCCGGGGATGGCCCTCTCCACCACCACCAGAGGAATCTTCGCCTTGCTCAAGGCCTTTTCGAGTCCCGGATACTCCACCTTCTCCACGATAAGCAACACCTCGCCGCCCCACCCTTTGACCAGGGCCTGCAGTTCGCTCAGGTGCTCCATATAGCTGTCCAGCAGTTTCAGGTATTCCCGGATGCGCTCGTTGCCGCCGGAATCCGCGTCATGCTCGATCACAAAGTAGGCTTGTCCGGTCACTTTCCAGAACAGTAGCTCGAGACCGAAGATACGGCGCTCCGCTATCTTTCTGGTGAGCTCCCTCACCTGGAACGGCCGCTTGACCTGCCAGATATCATCGTCGGCCACGACGATAATCACCAGGTCGGGCTTCAGCTTGTGCCCCTTCTCCTTCATGTAGGCGAGTTCATCGGTAATTGTGTACCCGGGTACTCCCGCGTTGAGCACCGCGGCGTTGAGCGCGGGGTGCCGCTCCCGCAGGGAGATTTCCAGTTGGGGTGCGAACGGTTCATTGTGATTGATGCCGTACCCGAAGGCAAAACCATCTCCGAGCACAAGCGCGGTCCAACCCGCCGTCTCCAGGTCGACCTCCGGCCCTCGAAACCCAAGGCTGTTAACGCTAAATGTGAACCAGTGGGAGATGGTGTGACGTTCTTCCAGCAGGTTGGCGTCGAACTTGTACTCCTTACCGGGGGTCATGTCGCCCGGGAGCTCCGGGTGGAACTCCAGCGGGAGTCGACGTGGGGAGATGTGCACGATGATGCCGAGGACCGCAACTCCCACTGCGAGGAGCAACAGGGCCGCCGTCCCAGCCACGATCCACTTGGTTCGCCTAGTCAATGCCGCCCCCTCCCGCGGGTTTGCCCGCAGGCCTTTCGGCGGCCGCCGCACGGGGATTAAATAGCGGCACCAGCTTCTTGGAGTGGACCTGGATCCAGCCGGCCGGAGGGTGCTCCGGGAGACTGGGAATCAGCCCGATATCAGGTGGTGTGTCCACCGCAAAGATGGTGAGGGTTTCACCTCCGAAGACGACGTAATGAGGGGCGGCTGCGGCCTTGAGAGAGGCGACCCAACCGGCATTTTGGTCAAGCGCGGACAACTCGATCTCCTCCCAACGCGCACTCACCAGGGAAAGAACCGAAGCTGAGCCTTCCGGCCCCAAGTCCCCTTCCCCGAAGTAGCGGCCGGTGAGGGAATTGTGCGCCTCTTCGACCCGAGACAGCACCTGGGCAGTGACCAGGGCCCGGCGCGATTTGGAGAGCAGCAGTCCGCTGCTTTCGATCATCCCGGCGATCACGCCCCCCGCAACCAGCGCAGCCAACAGGGCGGCGGGAAGAAACGGTGCGAATTTACGGAAGGGAATCCTAGTTGTCATTCTTCATTCCCTCCCACGGGGCGAGTGAGCCAGCCCGTAACCGTATCCTTGAACCCGTAAAGCCTCTTGCGCCCGATGCGCCGGGCCAGATCCAACCCTATTCCTCCCAACACGATTATGCAGGCGCCCACGACGACCACCACTTTGCTCGGGAAGATCCCGGCAAAGGCTACCAAGCCGATGCAAACCAGCGCCAGCGCGGCCAGGGCGAGCGTGGTGAACAACAACGCACTCTCCGCGCCGCGGCGGGAAGAGAAAACCCCGCCCGCGGCAACCCAAAGGCCGAATCCGGCGCCGACAAACAACAATGCCGCGAGGAACCATTGCATCATCTGGGCCCTCCCCCGGGTCCTGCGCCGCCGGACATCCCCGGTCCCTTGAACAACCGGTCGTGATTGGGAATCCTGTAAACCAGGTTGTAGCCGTTGAAGCGAATGAGTTCCACGTTCCCTTGCCCCAGATATCGGGCGATGGGGAAGGACACCGAGTCAACCAGATAGACCTGTTCAACCCCGTGTTCAAAAACGGGATTGAGGCCGTTGAGCCATCTTGTGAACACCGTTCCGTAGCCCGGTTTCAAAGCTGGAGTCCGAATAACGCATCGCCCCGTGTCCGCCAGCACCCGGGCATCGGTTTCCAGGTACGGGTTCACCAGCACCACCGCACCTTCGGGAAGGGCTGAGACTGCATCCGCGGTGAGCCACGCCTGATTCTCCGACACGTGTACTTCCCCTTCCAGCTCTGAGGCGAGCAGACCTTCCCGGGACGCAAGTCCGCCCGTTTCTCCTTCGCCATATGAGGGGGCTACGGCGGGAAAAAGACTGAACCTGGTAACCGCACTTTGCCGGTCCGCGGCCTGTGCCGATTCGGTTTCACCTATACGTTGGGCAATCCCCTTCCAGCTAAACTGTGAAATCCAGCGCTGGTCCAGGGGGAATTGAGCTGAGGCACCGACCGTGCAAGCCCCCCAGGTGGCGGCGAGGAGAGCCAGATAGGCGGCCCACAACTTCCACTTTGGGGGTTGGAGCAACGGGGCCAGACCGGCGGCTGCGAAGACGGCCATGGGAAGGTACAGCCAGGCTACGAAGGAGAACTTGAAGCCGCCGATATTCTCCTGGACGGCCAGAAACGACCCTACCAGCAACAGGTGCAACAAAAGCGCCCACGTCACCGGAGATTCACGGCGCCTTCCCACTGCAAGTCCGATCCCCAGCAGCGCGGCTGAGAACATGAGTGCGCCGAAAGTGGTGAGCATTACGAAGGGCATATAGAGCATGAAGGGGAACGGGACTCCCCCGGAGCGCACCAGGTTGTCGTTGAACGGCCAGTTGAGCATACCCCAGATGGAGACTACGAGGGGGCCTATCCTGTGGATGTGCCACCCGCCGACTTCGTCTTTGCACGGGTCGAGCCCCCCGGGAGTAGCGCCGCCGGGGCCGCCCTTGCCGGGTTCGCCGCCGGGGCCACGCTGACCGGGCCCCTCACCCGGGCCTTGACCCGGGCCTTGACCCGGGCCTTGACCCGGGCCTTCGCCGGGGCCGCCGGGACCTTTTCCTTCCTCGGGTCCACCGCCGCCAAAAGCGGCGCGGGCCCAGGATTCCCGGGCGTCGATGAGCACCATTTTGCCGAGGCAGACGTGGAGAGTGTCCGGCTTATGCCCCGACAGGTTGGACTGGAGCCCGTACCAGCAGACCAGGGGAACCACCATCCCGACGGCAAACAGTCCCAGCGCCTTGCCCCGGGCCGCCCAGCCTTTTCCTGCGGCAACCATCTGTCCGACTACCAGGCCCGGAAACGCCAGAACCGCCATGTATACGTGTGCGACACCGAACAGCACCCCGGTAAACGCTCCTGCCAGGGCTGCAAAACGAGGCTCCCTGGAGGAGCGGAGCAGGGTGAGCAGCACCAGTCCGGAAAGAACCGAGGATTCGAGGTTGGGATTTAGAACCCGGATACCGAGGAATAGCGGGTTGAAGACGAGGCCGAGAGCCGCCAGGTAGGCCGCTGGTCGGTTCCCGGTGAAGCGAAGCGCAATGAAGAAGACGACGAGGAACAGACCAACCCTCCAGAGCGCATATCCAATACGAAAGCCCAGTTTGCCAAAGGCAAGATAGAAGGGCACGAGCAGCGCGGGCTGCCCCAGCCGCTGGTCGAGATAGTAGGGCTCTGAGAAACCGTTGAGCCGGGACAGGGCTGTGTCGTCCAGGTCCTGCATCTCACCGCGAGCCGAAGGGCACTCCAACTCGACTCCCGCAAGCGCCACGGTAGGGAGACTCACTACCCCCGGGTAGTAGTCGAGCTGCGTCGGGCCGACAAAATGCTGCAGGTAGACGATGAAGACGAGGGTGGAAAACGCCGGAATCAGAAACCGGTCCGACAGTAGAAATTTTGCGGCGTTGTGAATCAAACCCAAGGCGCTCCCTCTGCTCTCGGTTCACGATGATACCGAATCCGGCCCGGTTCTCCTAAGAATTTGCGGCCGCGTTGGGCCGATGGTACCTTTAAAGGACGTGGCATGAATGACAAACTCTGGAGGTGGATCATGAGGAAGACGTTTTCAGTAGCTGCGATTCTCGCCATGGGGCTGGCGCTGTCGCTTGCCCTTGGCGGGTGCGGTAGCAGCGACGGTGATGACAAAGACACGGGCGGTGCGGTGGAGGAGGTCAAAGCAGACGCTGGACCTTCTGAGGTAGCGCCAGAAGAAGTTGCACCTGAGGAGGTGGCTCCGGAAGACCAGACCGCACCACCTGAGGAGGTGATCGAAGAGGTGACCGAAGATATCCAGGCTCCCGAGGATATCCAGGAAGATACCGGGACACCTCCCATTGACGTGGTTGAAGAAGTTGAACCGGAAATCGAACCGGAAGACATCCAACCCGAAGAGATCATACCCGGCGACGCCTGCCTCAGCGACGAGGACAAGGCGATTGCGGCGGACGCGGGCGCCCAGGCCAAGATAGTCCAGTGCCTGAAAACTTGCTACCTCGATTTAGGCGAGGACACCGCGTGCGTCATACAGTGCATTGCCGACGAAACGGGCCTGTCGCCCGCGTGCTCCGAGTGCTTCGGCTACCTGGGCGAGTGCACGGTGCTGAGTTGCCCCGTCTGCATCGCCGACTCATCCACTCAAGAATGTGCAGACTGCCGCAACGAGAAGTGCTCCGACACCATGCTCGAATGCTCGGGCGTCGATATCTCCGCAAACTAGAGTTGTTGCAGCTAGCTGGTCAGGGCTGCTAGAGCCGACTTCATCTGCGCTGCAGTGCCGGCAAGCTGACTAGC
>CAZVFX010000070.1:0-36783 GCA_964626565.1 uncultured Myxococcales bacterium | reverse complement strand
GAAAGACACGACCAAGAAGACTTCAGTCCCGAGCTGCAAGGCGGTTTGCGACAAGTCCTTTGAGCTCATAGTGCCGACCCTTCCTGAGGAACGCAAAGCAGCGCTGGCCGGAGCGCGTGGCGAGTTCGACAAGGAGTGCCAGAAGAGCTGTGAGGAACATTCCACAGAGGTGGGAAGGCGGTGTATGATCAACAGCAAGAGCGCGGAAGAGCTCCAGAAATGCGCTCTGGCAGAGGAAGTGGGGAAGAAGAAGGAACCGGCTCCGACTGTAGCGCCGCCCGATTCTCCCCCGGCCGTAGTCCCCGATATTCTGGCCGCCCGGAAGAGCGATTCGGAGTGTACTGCAGTGTGCAAGAAGATTGTGAGCCTGGCCATGGCCGAAAACGGCATATCCATAGGCGCAGAAGTAAGCCCGGTTGTGAAGAAGGCGATGGAGGAATGTGTACCCGAGTGCGAAAGAGATCTCGATGCCGGCTCGCGGGCCTGCTTCCTCAAGGCTACGAATATGAAAGAAGGTGCAAAATGCATCGAGTCGTTGAAACCTGACAAGCCGAAGAAGGAAGAGAAGAAAGAGCGCTAGGCCGATAGTACCCGGAACGCAGTTGTAAATGCCGATATAGTCTGGATGGGGTTGTCCGCACGGAGTTCATCCAGAGGGAGCTCGCCACACGAAAGCGACTCGAAGGGCCCAGGTGGATTCAGGCCCCCTGGCTACGGCGGATTGCTCGTGACTTCGAAGTTGGCCGGGGTGAGACGGAGGTCAGTGTCTTCGGGTTATTGAAAACCTATTGGCCGGGCATGAACGGCGGGCGGCCGATGAGGTTGGCGCTGAGGCAGGAGTCTTCCGCGGTTTCGATGCGCAGGGCCTGTTTCCAGATGGATACGTCGCAGATGGTGTTGCCTTCGGGGATGGGGTCTGAGAGTAGGGAGGCCATTTCGTCGGGCAGGTCGGCGAGGGCGGCGTTGAGCATGTTGTTGCCGACGTCTTCCAGGGTTTGACGGGCGCTTTCTTCGATGTCGTCCCGGTCGACTCCATATTTTTCGAGTTTAGTCCAGCCGAGCGAGAGTTCCAGGTCGCCGACGTCGAAGTCGAGGTCCAGGTCGCCGACGAGTTCATCGCCGTCACCATCGAAGGTGATCCACAGGTCCAGGTCCATGCCCGAGGCGTTGACCGAGCGCCAGCCGACCACGTTGTTGTTTACCACACCTTCCACGATAGATTCGGCCAGCACCTTGGGGCAGGTGACATCGGCTTCGATGTAGGCATCGGCCACATGCTGGCTGCCGTGAAAATCCCAGTCAACATGCATACCGGCCGCGTCGCCGTGGGTGGTCCAATCCGCAGTGAGGTTATAAAGATCGAGGCCGTTGAAGTGGATCTCAGCGGTGATCTCCACCACGCAGTTCTGCACGGGCCAGGGGAAATCGTCCAGGGTGATTTCCATGGTGTCGACGATTTCCGGGATCGGTTCAGCGAGGTCCTGGTTGCCGGCCAGGGCCAGGGCCAGCATCACGGCCAGGGCTTCTTCGGATTCCACGTCATCGTAGTCGCAGGTTCCGAGCAGGTTTATCGACTCCATACCCGGCTCGATTGACATGGGCTCGTTGCACGTTTGGAATACCTCTTCAAGGGTGTTGGGAAGAACGCTGTTGTAGTTGATGTACGTCCGGGTGGCTGAGTTGGTGGTGCTTGAGAAATCGGCGCACGCAGCAAGGTTGATTACCAGGGCTATGATTATGTAGTTCGTCGTCTTCATCTTTATCTCCTTCGGCCGCTGACGGCTTGGTGTTGTTGTATGGATTGTCATTACACCCAAGGGTAAACCGGGGTAAACCGAATAGGTTTCGCGAAAAAGTTATCGCGAGTGTATGATGCTGACGACAGGAGGTGTCCATATGCGGCGAATAGTGGTGTTCCTCACGGCTCTTGGGCTGATTGGGATAGCGTGGCCGGCCATGGCAATGGGGTTCCGGCAAGAGGTGCAGCCGGTGGCCTGGTCGGACGACGGGCAGAGTGTGCTGCTGGAGGTAACGGGACACGGCCCTGAAGGGGGCGGGTACAAGAAGTTCCGGGTGGTGTCGGGGAAGGAGGAGGGTTTCATGGTGGAGCCTGACAACGACGCCAGTCCGGGGGACGGGTCGACGCCCCAGTGGATACCTGCAAAGCAATGCCGCAAGGGGATGAAGAAGCTGGCCGCGGTTTTGAAGCGTCTGGGATTTGGCGCGGTTGAAGTGAATCTGAAGGAGTGCGACAAGGACGACAGACATGGGTTCTTGAAGATAACCGGCAAAGACCCCCGGGCCGTGCGGTTAGAGGGAGACGAGGGGAGCCTTGAAGTCGGCGGCCTCACCATATCCCTGAACGGCAACAGCCTGTTGATCAAGGATGGGGACCGGCAGGTTCAGGAACAAAGGGAGCTATTCGGCGTCAATTCCCTGGCGGTATATTTGTCACCGTCGAAGAGGATGTTGCTGGTGGTGGGGCGGGGAGACCATGTCACAAGTTTGCTCCTGGCGGTCCTGGTGCGCAGTAAGGAAGGAAGCAAAGATTGGAAGGTTGTTGTAGCCCCGGGTAATAAGGGGTAGCGGCGGCCATGCATTTCGGATAGTCTCGCACAGTCCATGATCCCTGAACCTTGGAGGAATTCATGTCACTCAACAGTTTGAAGCATGTCGTGTTCGTAGCCGTGATTGCCTTTGGCCTGGTGCTGGCCGGATGCAAGTCGGAGGCACCTGCAAAGAAGGAAGAGGCGAAAAAGGAGGCGGCGAAGACGGTGGAGAAGGTGCCCGAACCGGTGGCGGAGAAGACGCCCGAACCGGTGGCGGAGAAGACGCCCGAACCGGTGGCGGAAAAGCCGGCGGAGCCGGTAGTGGAGAAAACACCCGATGCGCCCGTTGACAAGCCGGCGGCGGAGAAGATCGCCCCTGTTGCAGAGGAGAAGAAGGCGGAGGAGGCAGAGGCGGACGAGGAGTCGGCAACGGCATCGGCCCCACCTGTGGAAGCTCCGGCGACGGCAAGGGACCGAGTGAAAGTGAAGAAAAAGAAGCGGGTCAGGAGTCTGGAGGAGAGCAAGTCGGTAAGCGGCCTGCTCGGTTCCGACGGGGGCGCGGCGAATGCCATGGGCGCAGGCGGCCTGGGCTCAATCGGCGGGCAGCCCATGGGCGGACCTACCCCGGCCCCGATGAAGGAAGTGCCCGGCACCGAGGATTACGACAAGGTAGCGGAAAACGAGTTCAAAAAGGCGATTGAGAATCCGCTCTCGACCTTCTCCATCGACGTGGACACTGCGAGTTACGCGAACATGCGCCGGTTCATCGACAAATCGAGCCGCATGCCGCCCCGTGATTCGGTGCGCATCGAGGAGTATATCAACTACTTCACCTACGACTATCCGCTGCCCGATGGTGATGTGCCGTTTTCCATCACTACAGAGCTGTCGGTGTGCCCGTGGAACGACAAGAACCGGCTGGCCGTTATCGGCCTGCAGGGTGACCGGCCGGCGGAAACCGATCTGCCCCCTTCCAACCTGGTATTCCTCATCGACTCTTCCGGCTCCATGCGCCGGCCCGAAAAGATGGATCTGTTGAAGGTCGGATTCAAGCTGTTGGTCAAGGGACTGAGGGACAAGGACCGGGTCGCGATCGTGACCTATGCAGGGTCTGCAGGATTGGTGCTCCCTTCCACTCCGGGCACTGAGAAGGACACGATTATGGCGGCTCTGGACCGGCTGCGAGCGGGCGGGTCCACCGCGGGTGCAGCGGGCATCGAATTGGCGTACCAGGTGGCGCTGCAGAACTTCCAGGAGGAAGGGAACAACCGGGTGATTCTTGCGTCCGACGGTGATTTTAACGTCGGGCCGTCGAGTAATTCAGAGCTGGAGAGGCTGATTGAGGAAAAGCGTGAGAAGGGTGTGTTCCTGACCATCCTCGGTTTCGGCAGAGGCAACTACAAGGATTCCCGCATGGAGACGTTGGCCGACAAGGGCAACGGAAACTACGCCTACATCGACGATATTCTGGAAGCGAAGAAGGTGTTCGTGACCCAGATGACCGGGACGTTGTACACCATCGCCAAGGACGTAAAGATCCAGGTCGAGTTCAATCCCACCAAGGTGGCCGAGTACCGGCTGGTGGGATATGAAAACCGGATGCTGAAGAAGGAGGACTTTGCCGACGACACCAAGGATGCAGGCGAGTTGGGCGCGGGCCACACGGTGACGGCTCTCTACGAACTGGTGCCGGCGATCCAGACTCCGAAGACGGGCGAGGAGTTGAAATATGTGAAGACGGAGGTGAAGCCGGAGGCGGTTGAGTCCAACGAATTGATGACGGTGAAGCTCAGATACAAGAAGCCGGACGGAGACAAGAGCATGCTCATTGAGCAGCCGGTGTTGGACAAGGGTCTGACGCTGGACAAATCTTCGAACAACTTCCGGTGGGCCGCGGCAGTGGCGACCTTTGGCCAACTGGTCCGTGAGTCAAAATTCCGTGGCGGGTCGACTTACGCAGCAGTCCTCGAACTGGCCAGGGGAGCAAAAGGCGAGGACCGGTTCGGCTATCGCGCCGAGTTCATCAAGCTGGTGGAAAAAGCTGAACTGATCGCGCCCCCGCCCGCCCCCTTGCCCGCGAAGGGCGGCCCGTGCGACGCTTACGAACAGTGCTGCCTGGCATTTGCCACTGCTCTGGCGAAGGTTGAAGGTATGTCGCCGGAGGCTGTTGCCGCGATCAAAGATAGTTGCGAGCAGATAGGCCAACTGAAAGCCCTCGGCAGCGATGCAGAGCAGGCCTGCGTTCAAGCGCTGGACGCGTTGAAGAAGGGCGGCGCCGCTTACAAGTCGATTCCCGGATTTGTGTGGCCGGAGATTTGTAAGTAGTGAGATTTGAGCAAACGGCAGGAACGCGGAAAGGTGGCTGATGTGAAATGCTTGTTGGCTGGTTTGTGTCTTGTTGCGCTGGCATTTCCCCCAAGTGATGTCCGGGGTGCCGAACCGGAAGGCGAGGGAGTGCGGCAGGCCATCGCTGGGGAGTTGCCTTCACTGCTCGAGTTGTACCGACATCTACACCAACATCCTGAGCTCTCGTTGTTCGAAAAAGAGAGTGCGTCTCGCATGGCGAAGGAGCTGCGGGAAGTGGGCTGCGACGTGACGGAAGGAGTTGGCGGCACCGGTGTGGTTGGAGTGCTGAAAAACGGGGACGGGCCGACGGTGCTTGTGCGGGCGGATATGGATGCGCTGCCCATTCGGGAAGTAACCGGCCTGGAGTACGCCAGCACGAAAACTGCGACGGACGGCAAGGGGCGCACTGTGCCGGTGATGCACGCGTGCGGCCACGACATGCACATGTCGGTTTTTACCGGTACGGCGCGGGTTCTGAAGGCACTGGCCGCCCGGTGGAAAGGCACCATTGTGTTTGTAGCCCAGCCGGCGGAGGAGTTGGGCAAGGGTTCTGCAGCCATGCTCGAGGACGGCCTGTTGGAGCGCTTTCCCCGGCCCGACTATGCACTGGCGCTGCACCTCGCCCCCGGGTTGGCCTCGGGTACGGTGGGTTATGTGGAGGGATACGCTCTGGCCAACGTCGACTCGGTGGACATTGTAGTGCGCGGCGTGGGCGGACACGGGGCGATGCCGCACCTGGCGAAAGACCCGGTAGTGACTTCCGCGCAGCTAATCATGGCGCTGCAAACCATCGTGAGCCGTGAGTCGGGTCCGGCAGAGCCGGTGGTAATCACCGTGGGTCAGATTCACGGCGGCACCAAACGCAACGTCATTCCCGACGAGGTAAAACTGGATCTTACGGTGCGAACCTATGCAGACGAAACCCGGGCGCGGGTGTTGGCCTCGATCCGCCGTATGGCGAAGCAGACAGCTCTGACTGCAGGCATGCCGGACGACCGCCTCCCCGTGGTCACCAGGGCAAGCGAAGACCCGGTTCCTTCCCTTTACAACGACCCTGGTCTGGTGGGGCTGGCGACGGCTGCGATGAAGGCGATTCTGGGCGCGGGAAACGTGGTTGCAACGGAGCCGTGGATGGCTGGTGAGGACTTTGCCCGCTACGGGCGGGTGGAGCCGCCAATCCCGTCGTTCATGTTCTTTCTGGGGTCAACGGCAGCAGAGCAGTTGGCGCAGTGCCGTTCGGGCGCGGCCAACTGTCCCGGCCTGCACAACGGCGGGCTTTCGCCCGATGTGGAGCTGACCCTGGAAACGGGAATCGCTGCGATGGCTGCGGCGGTGCTGTCGGTGGCCGGGCGATAGGCCGGCCTACTTCACGAAGACGGTCCAGATAGTTGTTGCGAAATCGGTGGTGCCGTCGTCCGCCACCACCTGAAGTTTGTGCTCACCGACATCATAGAATGGAAACGAGAACTTGCCGCTGAGATTGGTAAAGGCCGGGCCTTCCTGATCGTCAATGTAGAGTGCAAAAACCACGGGGTGGTCGACTTCCCCTGCGGTGGCTGTCCACTGCCCAGCTTCCTGGGACAGCAGTTCCCCTGAGCCGGAGAGCTGGGCGGAGAATTGCTGCGTTGTCTTGCTGGCCTTGGCGCCATGGCAGCGCCAGAGGGTAAGCCCTGCTTCATGAGACACCAGCAAGCCGGACTGGTCGGGGAGGAACTTGAAGGCTACGGCTGGATTGAACAGGTCGGGGCCCATCCAATCGGGCCAGGCTTCGACGTCTGGTCTGGGCAGGAACGCTGCCACCTCGCCGGTGGCCGGGTCCATCACTATCGCCTCGCCATCGGGGTCCAGCATTGCCAGGAGCAGTCCATCCGGAGACCAGGCAACCGGGGACTCAACGGTAGGGCCATAGCTGTACTGGTTGATGCTCACCAGGGCTGACTGTATGGGCGGGCCCACGAGCTCCAAGTTCGGCAGTGACAACCGCCTGACCCGTGCATCGAAGCCGGCGACTGCTATCTCCGTGTCGCCCGGCCTGACCGAAACGGCCCGGGGCTCGGCCCAATCGTAGCCCCAGCCTCCGTTTACCGGCTCCACCTCCAGAGGAGATGTGAGGTCGAAGTGCGCGGTGGCGCCGGTTTCGAAATCCACTGCGTGAATGAGCCCCTGCCCGCGGGCGGTCAGCACGAGGAATCTGCCGTCCTGGCTGATGGCGGAGCGGGTTTTTCCCGGCCAGCCCGAGTCTGAGCAGCCGTTGGGAACGTCTATGGTCTTTCCCACCTGCATTCCGTTGGAATCGAAGGTCCCGGTACGCGCGACTATTCCGCCTTGCCCGACGGTGGACCAGCAGGCCACCTGGACCACGGTCTGACCGTCTGGGGACATGAGGGCGTCCAGCGCCCGCAGCCAGCCGAGCTCAGAGTCCGGAGAGGCGAATGCGGGAACGGACCAAAGGACTTCGCCCGTGGCAACGTCCAGCATTTCAACTGCACCGGAATCCCCGTCAATAGTGGTGCGGACCCGGCTGGACCACGCCTGGTCCGGCGCGCCTGCCCACCATTCGTCATGCCCCAGCCAGGTTCCTTCGTTCACTCGGAAGAACGTATCGGGTCCTCCCCCGGCCCTCAGCGCCAGGGTTCCGGAGGGGCTGAGGGACAGTTCCGGCGAACCGTAGACAAAATCATAAGTGTTGGGTCCGACGAACCATTCTCTCTCCAGTTCGCACTCACCGATCTTGGGATTGCCCCGCAGGTCGATTTCGACGGGGCGCTCGTCGCCGGGGCGTTCTTCCCCTTCAGCCGGGTCGCCGGGCCTCAAGGTATACTCCGGTTCCTCTTCAGTCACGGCAGCAATGTTTGGGGTCGGCATGCGCGGCCCTTCACAACCGGGCACAACCAGAAGGTAGACCAGCGCCAGGTCTAAAACAAAGATGCTTCTCGGCATGGTCACCCTCCGTCAACCGGTGCAACCTGCTTGTACCGGCAAGGTAAAGCTGTGAATGTGCCATGCCCTTTTCAATGGCTCAATGTCGCCGGTATCCAAAGCCCCGGGGTGTCAGCGAATTCTAACGGATTGGGGACCCTTAGTTGAGATGACGGTAATACGTACCTCTGTGGCTTCTTCCCACGGAGCGAGTATCTGGTACTTGTCTGCAGACAGCGAAGTGCCGTCCAGTTCCACCGACGTGATTTCGGAAAGGGGAACCGTGAGGCGGAGCCGGTACTCGTTGAGGCCGGCTGTGGCGGGGTCTGAGTCGGGGGTGAGGGTCATGAGGAAGGAGTCGTCGTCCTCTCTGGCCCAGCGCATGCTGAGATGCAGATCCCCAAAGGGGATTCTCGACGCCTCCACAAAGCCGGCATCGTGGAGAAGCCTGGGTGCGAGGGCCAGCCAACCGTCGACTACGTCGGCCTGATACCCGGTAAGATAGTAGACCAGAGTTTCCAGGGCTACCGCGCCTTCCCAACTGCGATAGCGGGACCAGATTTCGCCCAGATTGCTCAGGTCGTCGTAGAGTGGTGATATGGCGCGGCCGGGCTCGGGGAAATAGCCCACCTCGGCGAGGTTTCCCGACGGAGAAAAGAGGGTGCCCAGGGTATCAAAGGTGGTCGCTGCAATGGGAAGATTCAGGTCGGCAGCGCTGTAGAGGAAGGAGGGCGGGCCGGGGGTAGCGTAGATGCCTTTGCCGAGGTCCACCTCCATTATAATCTCAGGTATTCCGGAGATGTTCTGGAGCAGGCCGTTGTCCCGCAAAATCAGGTCCATGCAGGAGAAGATATTCTGGCGGGCCCGGGGTTGGTCCCGCTGTTGATAGCCGATAAACAAAGGATAGGTACTGACGTCCGGCGAGCAATGCTCGTCGGGAATGCCGGTGACCATGGGGATGAACGTGCTGTATCGTTCTTCGTTCTCCAGCCAGTAGGAGGCTTCTGTTTTCTCCCTCACAAAGGCTGCCTGTTCCTGGAGCCAGGCGATATCTTCGGGATGGTCCAGCCCCTCGTGGAGCGCGGCCCGGGCCAACTCCTCGCAGGCGGCAACGAAGAGGAAGGCGGAGTAGGCCGACCAGGCTTCGTGCTCGAACGCGTAGTTGATACCAAGGCCGATATTGGATTCTCGGGGGCCGGAAAGTCTCGTCCCCCGAGAAATACATCATTCCCTCCGGGGTCACCGTCTGGCCACGAAGTGCGTGCATAAGGTACTCCCACCGCTCCTCGAGCCGCTCCCCACCGCCGCCATACCGCCAGGTGATGGTGTGCATGAGAGGCAGATAGCTGGGCCCCTCACCCCGCAGTCTATCCCCCTCGAAAGGGACCTGGGACAGCCAGTCGTGGTCGGGCAGTTCATCCGGAATCTCCACGTCGGAAGGCAGCCGATTCGAGATGCCGCCCAGTACCGAAGCTGCGCCGTACATGTAGTCGGCCAGCCGCCAGGCGTCGTCCCGATAGCCGAGCATGGCGAAGGTACGAACCGGCGGATAGACGTCTCGCTGCCAGGCTCCGGTGTAATGCGACATGACGTTAACCGCACCGTTGTCTCCCACCTGAACCAGGAGGGTGGCTTTCAGGCCTTCGATGAGGTCGTCGACTTTGCGGTCCGGGGTGCGGACTTCCATGCCGCGGTTGTGCCAATCCGTCCACCAATCGTAGGTGTCGTCCAACAGCTTCTCCACCCCCTGCTCTGCCACCGCGTCTCTGCCCTGACCGAGAGGCTCGCCGTCGGTGGCGAACTCGTAGACCATCACAAAGGTCCGCTCTTCGCCGGGACCGAGGTCGAAGGTGGGGGAGAGAAGTGCGGGGAAGGCTTGGGGGCCCTCGGCGATAACGGTCCAGCCTTCTTCGAGAGGCTGTACTCGCATGCGGTCCCCGTACCTGACCTGCTCGAGGAGGTCGTCCCCGGCGTGATCCGCGGGGGAGTAGGAAGCGACAACGATATCGAGCCCTTCTGCCGCGGCGCCGCCGGCGTTGCGGACCAGGAGAATCTCAATGAGGGTGGTATGCTCCTCGCCGGATTTGTCGGCCTTTGGTGCAAATGCGACTGTGACCAGTTCTACTGCGGGGCCTTCCACCTGCATGCGGGTCATGGGAATCATCGCCTTACGGGGGCGCCAGATCCACTCCCTGGTCCAGGGGAGGGGCACAGCGTGGCGGCGGAGGCTGGCCCGAAAATCGGAGAAATATCCGAGTTGGCTGTTGTCGTACTCCGGACCTATAAGTTCGTGGAGTGTGTTGAGTGGGTACCAGGTGCCGGTAAAGGCAAACGCGGTGCCGTTGCCGATGCCGAAATAGCCCAAGTGTTCGGCGGTTTCGGGCTCTTCGCCGGGAACTTCGTGAACGACCTCATCAAACCAGGTGGACATTTCGGTAATGAGATGAGGGCGGGCCTGGAAGAACGGGCTTGTTTCGAGTAGTTCGAGGACGCCCGATTCGTCTCCCACCGGCCACCATACTTGGTCGAACAGGTTGGAAGGGGTGACTGTGTCGGGTGCTACGTCGAGGGTGACGTCGACGACTTCGGTGGCGGTCACGTCGACGGGAAGATCTGCAGCGGGCGTTTTGCTGCCGCCGTTGCTGCATGCTACAGAGAGGATAAGGAGCGCGGCGGGTATGCAAAAGGGGCTGTAGCTCCGCATCATGTCCTCCTTGCCGTTCAGTGCTTTAGTAGTGGCAGCCCTGGGCTGCAGTCATGAACTGAGTGTCTGTTGAGTCTACCGAGCCGGTGCGGTCCAGGTCCGCGTCTTCGCACCAATCGTTGGTGGAATCGCAGGCCGCAGCCGTGTACTTGGCCAACAGGGTTTCGTGCAGAATCTGGTCCGCCTCGTCCACCGCTCCGCTTTTGTCGAGGTCGGGCCGGGCGCAGCCCAGTCTGGCCCAGGTGCAATCCAGAAAGTGTGGTGCGGTGACGCACAAGGGAAGGGCCTCCAGCAGTTTGACGCCGCCCAGGACGTGGTGGTGATGGTTGTCCACCGGTTGCCAGGGCCATTCGTGGTCAGGATGATAGTTCCGGGCTTCATACCCCTCCCCGGCGCGACGCAAAGGCGGTGTATCTCCGTAGTGATCGAGGTAACGCTGTTTCACCGTCCCGCTGGAACCTGCGAGTCGGGCTTCCACTATCGCCTTGATTTCGTCGTCGGTGAGAAGGGCCTTCGGCTGGGTATCCGGCAGGTCGAGCATCGCCTCAAGCAAAGTCATCTGATACTCGGCTCGGCTGAAGGTGTCGAGATGTCCGAGAGAGACATCGACACCGGCCTGCGCATCGAAGAGAGCTGCGTAATAGAGCTTGCTGACAAACTCTCCCGGGCTGGTCTGTGCGTACATCAGTTCGGCGAACTGGCGCATGAGCGAGGTAATCTGCTGGAGGGCTGAAATCGCCGCATTTTCCAGCCCCCCGTCCCCGGTTATTTGAGCGTAGTGCACTACCCCCAGAATGGCGATGGTCTTCTCGTAAAAATCGTCCTGAAAACCGCCGATGAGGTCCTTGGCAGAGCCGGGGTTGGTTTCTTCCAGTTCGGCGACTATTTCCAGCCACGGCTTGCCCATGAGTTCCAGTTCGTGGATGGTGCCCCAGTCTTTGTCGCAGTAGGCGGCGGCGAGGCCTGTGCACAAGCGCACCGGCTCTTCGACCGGGCACTGGCCGTCGCTGCCGAGGATGTCGGCGAACATGAATTCCAGGGAACCTGGAGCGGGCAACTCGGGCAGGGGAAGAGTGAGGCCCTTGGTGGAGAGAGCCCGGGCGAGGAAGACCATCTGGCAGTCGGAGAGGCTGCCCAGGTCCTCCACCTCCGTCTCCCCATCGGGGCGCACCCCTCCCGCCACCACGAGGGTGTCGTAGGGATTGTGCTCGTCCACGGTCATCAGTTTTCCCTCATGCTCCTGGATGGAATCACCGATGCGGCGGCCTGCGGCCCAGGCGTCGGAAGCTGCGGCCCGAACGTCGTCGTCCGCGTCCGGGTCGTCCATGGCGGCCAGGGCCGCAAGGTATCCCATGGCGAGGTCGGGGAAATTGTCCCGGGAGTTGTGGTTGCCCCAGAATGCTCCTTCCCACAGGTAGGGGGCAGGAGTGCGCTTGGCCGAGGTACAGCAGTCGCTGACACGAAGATAGTCGGGCAACATGCTGAAGCTGTACGTTACGGCATATGGGCCGACCTCTGCGGTAGGCATGTAGGCGAGCAGGATATCTTCCGGGTCTTCCCGGTACGTAACTTGAAAATCGTCAAAGAAGGCGGCGAGAATTTCGGCCTCCAGCGCGGAGTCGGGGGAGACGGGCGGAAGCACGGTCTGTCCGCCCCTTGTGCGGGTCACCGTGTCGGCCGGGCCGTCCACCACCCGGGTCCAACCGGGGAACACCATACGGGAGGTGACTCCCGGGTGGCCGGAAACTGCCTCGAAGAAGACGAGGCCGTTAAACATGCGGATGAGGCTCAAGGCCATGGGGCGCGACCGGAAGGTCTTGTACCCTTGCCAGGTGTTCCAGATGGAAACTCCGATCTGGTTGTTGTCATTGGGGCCGGACACGACCTCCCATTGGTCTCCCTGGCGGGCGACACCCGCCTTGCCGATGTTTGTAGCAAAGGTGATATCGCCGAAGAGCATGAAGCGGTTGTACGAAACCAGCACCCGTTCCACACGCTCGGAGTAGTAGAGTTTGAAGGCCCGGGCAGCCGCGGCCGGGTTTGGTACGGGGTCGGCGAACTGTACGACCGCCCCGGCATCGACTTCCTGTCGAACCTCGGGTGCGATGGACAGGTCGGGGGCAGCGTCCTTGGTCTTCGTCACTTTTCCGTTGCCGTTGCCGCAGGCGCACACCAGAGCCACGAGTACACAGAGCATCCTGTTCATTTCGGATCCTTGGGTTCCGCCGGGTCAGTAAGATAGAACCGCTTCAGCTCTTCGTAGAGTTCGGGGGCCTTCTCCTTCAGTTTGCGTGGTTTCTCGAAGAAGGTCTCGCTGGCCACGGCGAAGAACTCGGCTTCGTCGGTGGCGCCGTAGTCCCTGAGCACGTTGCGGCGGCCTCTGCGGCGTCGCAGGTTGGCGAAGCCCTGGCCCATCACCCTGGCCCAGCTTCGGTAGTCACCGAACTTGTGGAGCTCGGGGGTGCCGTCGAACGCTCCGTCGGCAATATCGAGAACGTGCGCGAATTCGTGGAGCGCGGTATCGTGGCCATCGTGCTGGTTGGCCAGGCCGTCAAGAACCGCGGGCCATGAGAGCACCACTGTGCCCCAGGTCTGGGCCTCGCCCAAGATCGCGCCGGTACGGTCGGGGTGGCGATAGATGTAGGGGTAGACGATTATTTCGGTGAGGTGGTCGTAGTACGACAGGTCCAACTCCAACACCAGCCGTACCGCCGCGGCTCCGACGACTACCCTGTGTTCATCGGAGATCTCCAGCCCACCCGCACCAAAGAAATGCTTGCTCCAGACGAACGCCTTCAGGAAGTCCAGAAAACGCTCCCGGTACTCCCCTTCCAACTCCGGAAAGAAGGGGACGTGCTGTTCCAGCCAACCGGTCCACTCCGCGGGCAGCGGTCGTTTCATCAGTCGTCCTTCCTTCCAGCGTCTGATCCAGGCAAACATGGAAGTATGCTAGCAGCAATGGGAAGGAAAAACCACAGGTCCGGCGAGAGGCATCACCGGTGGTTACTTGCTGAGGGCGAAAGAACTTCACCGCGCAGCTTATTCGCTGCATAATGATGTAGGTCGATAGGCATGGAGCAGGTTCGACCGGTGGGAGTGTGTAGCATGGCAGGGAAGGTCTTGATGGGAAAACCGGGATTATGCTGGCTGTTGGTTCTGACTCTTGCGGCGCCGTGTTTCGCGGCCCAGCCGGAAGGGTATCTTGACGTTGCCAATTCCAACCTCATCGCGGGTTGGGCGCTTGACGCTGATTATGACGGTCCGATTCCCGTACATATCTACGTTGACGGGGCTCTGGTTCAGGCGGTCTTGGCCGACGACTATCGGGAAGATGTGGGGGCCCACGGATTCAACTGGGTGCCGCCCCCGTTTGGGGCAGGCAATCACGAAGTGATCGCGTTCGGGATAGGGGTGAACTCCGCCGGCGTATCCAACGGCCAGAACCAGGGGCTGACCAACAGCCCGAAGTACATCAACTCGGGGTGCCAGGGTCTTGCCGGCTCCGCGCTGGGATGGTGCGAGGGGAATCCGGCCTATTGGATAAACCGGCAGGCGGACACCGAGTTGATCGGCAACGACACTGTGCGCATCGGGGTCAATCGCTCTTACGGCGGGTCGATTTTTCAACTGTACGGCCCGGACTGGAAAGACAACCTGATTCTGGAGCACGGTGGCGCGGCGATTCAGTTGAGCATCTGGGGATACGACTGCCCGAGCCCGTCGGCGTGGTTCTCCACCGATTCGTGTGATTCGACGCCGTACGGTTCCAAAAACGCGTGCCTGGCCGCGGGGCATTCAGCGTGTGTGGCCCGGGGGTGTGCACAGGGTGACCACGTACTCGACTGCGCGAGTGCGACGCCGTGCGTGGGTTGGTCTGCGGGCGCGCCGTGGAACCCTATCCAGGCCCAGGGCTCGGACTGCTGGTGGGACAATGCAGGCAACGACACTGTTCATGACAAGTGGACCGACGATACCTATTACACCCGGCACGAGAATCCGTATCACTTCACTTCGACGCTGCCGCCGGTGGCGGGGATGAAGATGAGGCAGTGGGTCACCCTGCACCAGGGGTACGCAGAGGTCAAGTACCGGCTCACCTATGAGGGTTCGGCCACCTGGAGCAAGCACCCCCAGGAGATACCCGCGATTTTCACCTCGAAGAACATGGACAAGCACTATTACTACTACGGCGGTGATGATTCGTTTTCGGGGGACTCCGTGACCCACGTTTCAGGGCCTTCCGATGAATTTGTGCGTTTCCCCGGCCAGTCGGAATACGGCCACGACAACAACTTCATGGGTTACGTCAATGAGGGATGGTGGGGGGTATGTGACGGACCGAAGGAGCACTGCGTCACGGTGGCGTCGTTCGACCCGGTGATGAACGAGGTTTCGCTGTCGGGAAGCTCGAATAACGAAGGTTACATCACGGCGCTGGGTTATTTCAACGTGAAGCCGGGGTTGGATTTGCAGTGGACGGTGTATTTCTTCCCGTACCGATACGACAAGGTGATCGACGGCAGCACGGTTCGTCAGATCATTTATGGGCTGGCGCCCCAGGCGTTCAAGCAGCTTACCCAATGCAGCCCGGCCTGTGCGGGCAAGGAATGTGGTGGGGATGGTTGCGGGGGGTCGTGCGGTAGTTGCCCTGCAGAGTACACTTGCAACGGCGGTTCGTGCCAGGCGCCGCCGCCTGACCCGGACGTCGTTTCGCCCGACCCGGACGTCGTTTCACCCGCCCCGGACATCGTTTCGCCAGGGCCTGATCTCGTGGCCGAAGTGGCAGAGGAAACGATGGAAGCCGAGGTCGTGGAGATCGTGCCTGTGGTCGAGCTGGAAACCGTAGCCGACGTGCCCACAGTTCAGCCGGATCAGGCGTCCCCGCCGCTGGTGCCGGAGAAGGAAGGGGAAGTTGTCGGCAGTGAGATTTGGGGACCGAAGCCCGACTGGAGTGAAGATGAGGTGGGAACTGGGGGTGGACCTGTAATCGGCCCGGATCTCACGCCCGGCTCGGGCCAGCCGAGTAGCGGTTGCCAGGCCGGCCCGGGACGCAACTCCTTCACACCGCTTCTGCTACTCGCCTTCGTCGCGCTGATGGCCGTTTGGGGCAGGGCCCGGGAAGGGGAGAAACCGGTGCAATAGCGCGGCGGGAACCGGTCGGGTGTGTTCTGCACCCAAAAGAGCTTGACACGCTCGCCTTTTTTATTATAGTCTATGCGTGGAGACTTAAATGGAGGCAACGTGCTGAGTTCCGCTGACCTGTTCAAACTGCTTTCGGTGGATACGCGCATCGACATCGTCGAAGCGCTGAAGAGGCAGACTTTGAGTGTCGGGGAGATCGCGGAAGCGGTGGGAGTAACCCAGTCTGCAACATCGCAGCACTTGCGGGTGCTGAAGAACGCCGGCCTGGTGACATCCGAGCGGAAGGGCTACTACATTCATTACTCGCTTGACCGGGATGCGCTGGAGGAGTGTCGGGCCAGGCTGAATCGGATCTGCACTTGCGGTTGCACCGGCGGTAAGGTGGGGGACGGGGGCTAGGCGCAAATCTCATTTTTTTTGAGGACTATATAAGTTTTTGCGCATACACTAACAGATGTTCCAAGGAGGTGCGAAAATGTGTAGTGAAAACGAAAACAGGGTGAGGAGAAACGAAAACGGCGGGCAATGCAGTTGCGGATGCTGCGGTTGTGGTTGTAGATGCGGGGGATCTTCCGGCACTTTCAAACGGAAGTTCGTTACCAGGGCTGAGCGGATCGAGTGCCTCGAGGGTTATCTGGGGCAACTGGAGTCTGAGGCCGAGGGCGTGCGGGAACGAATCGCTGAGTTGCGGGCCGGCTAGAGCAGCAGGCGGATTCCGCCGAGGACGCCGAAATCCCGGGCCGGCTGCATTCCGGTTTGTGTTTGCCAGACGGGAAGTTGAACCAGTGTTTCCAGGATAACCCAGCGGGTTATGAGCTGAAGTCCGGGGGACAGGTAGAGGTGTGATTCGCCCGTATTGGCCAGTTCGGCGCCATCCATCTCGCTGGACGATGCCATCGCGAAGTTCAACTCCAGCACGGGGGTAAGGGTGACGCAGTTGTCCCGGGTCAGGCTCACCTGGTATGCGGCGGCGAGATCTGCGTTCACAACGTCCCCGGGATTCCGGTCCATTGAGTCGCTGCTGGCAAGACCGTTCAAGGTATACGTTGCGTTGAGGTCTGCTGCGAATCGGCCGACGCGGGCCGACAGATGGATGCCGGCCGCGGCGTCCCAGGTTTTCGAGGAGAAGTCATCGCTGCCCGAAGGGGCCTCCAGGGCCAGCGTGGGCGCCAGGCCGATTACGAAGCGGCGGGTGTTGAGACGGTAGAGTTTGTACTTGGCCAGGAGCAGAAAATCGCCGATGCCGTTTTTGGCTTCGTCCATTTGTCCCATGGACATTTCACGCCGCATACCGGCAGCCCGGGCCATGAGCGCCAGTTCGGGAAAGAGGCCATATGCGACGACAAGGGGGGACATGTACATATCCATTGTGTCGCGTTTGAGGTAGCGGACCTGACTACGCAGGATCCAACGGTCCTGGGGCGGGGTGAGTCCCGCGTCAACGCTGATTCCAGCGCCCCTGGCCTGGGGGCAGAACGCGAGCGCCAGAAACAAGACTGCCAGGTGGAGAGCGAGCATTCGTCGCATGGAGATTATCTCGTTTTTCATGGGGTGGGCTCCGCAAGGGTGAAATTGGCGCGCTTGATTGCATCGTGGATCGCGGCGTCGTCCAGGGTGGCATCTGCGGCTACGACCACGACAAGCCGGTTGTCCAACCAACTGGCCTGGGAGCTTTTCACTCCGGGTACCGCGTTGACGAGCTTTTCCAAAGCCCGCTCGCAACCGGGTCAGGTCATGCCGTAGACTTCGTACTGGCGCTCCTGCGGGTCGACCTCCAAATGGGACGAACCACCCGCGGCTGCTCCGGTACAGGATAGTAACAGCGCCGCTACCATCAGGCTGCACAATCTGGTTACTCGTTTCATACTTGTCTCCTTGACTGGTCGTTGGCTACAGGTCATATCGAATCAAAAATGCGCTGGTTTCCGCAGTCGCGCTAAGATTTGTGCCAAGATGAATATCTCCCGAGAAGCCGCCGCCCAGAACCTGACCGCCGTCGGGTGTGACGGCCAGATAGACGTCGACCATGGTGCCTGCGTCCGGCTCATCTGCCAGCCCGAGCACCGTCTGCTTGGACAACTCACCCCCCGGACTCCAGGCGTTGAACAGCACATCGTCCTCGACGGTCACGGTGCCGGTGCCATTCAGCGTGAGGTCGCTGGGCCCTTGCCAGCCGACCATACAGGCCAGAACGACCGCGCCATCATCAGTCATGCCCACACCTGCCGGCATCAGCCATTCGGCGTCGTCGATGAAATGGTCCAGCCAGACGGGCTGGCCCGCCGGATTCAGCGCGACGACCAGGCCGCGGCCGGGAACACCGATGGTGGCGCCCGCAATACCCGTACCCTGGTCGAAGACGGCCACGAGGTTGCCGCTGGAGCCGGAGCCCAGAGTGGGAAACACCGACGCTCCTGCATCCGGAGCATGGAGCCAAACAAGGCTTGCGTCCGGTCCGATGCGAGCGAGAAAGGGCCCCACCGGGACATCGAATTCTTCGTCGCCGACGTAGAATTCGAAGGGTCCTGAAGAGCGCTGCCCGGAGACGTAGAAGGACCCGTCAGGACCGGCTGCGCCACCGTCCAGTAGCCCGCCCGAGATTGTGAGGCCCCAGAGCGCGTTTCCGTCCTGGTCCAGGCGGGTGGCGTGCCCCCCGGGGACCGGGTCGGCCTCGGTGCCAAAGTTCATCCCCTGACCGGCGCCCAGGTGCCCTACGAGGGTTATTGACCCGTCCTGGCCGGCCAAAGGGATGAACCCTTCGGAGTTGCCCTTGACGCCGGTATACCGACGGACCCACACCGGTTCTCCGGAAGATGCGTATCTGGCGACAAAGAGGTGGTTCCCTTCGCCCGCCAGTGGAGGGCCGCCCGCGTCGAATTCAGGGGAATTTGTTTCACCGATGACGACAACATCTCCGGATGGCCAGGAGGCGATTGCACCCGCTTCCTCCTTGCCGGCGCCGCCCAGGATCCGCACCCACCGAGGAGTTCCGTCTGGTTCGTACGCGGCAAGCACTCCGTCCTGGCTACCCGTGGCCTGAGGCCCGGTGCCGAAGTCGACATCATCGGCCAGCCCCTTGCTTGCTGCGGCATAGATCGAACCGTCCCCGGCAGCGGTGATGCTGTTGAATGCAGCCTTGGCCTCCCCGCCCAAAACGTGGGCCCATTGGACTCCGGGAACCTCGAAGCGAGCGGTCACCGACCCGGAGGTGTTCATGTTGAGTTCACAGCTTCCAATACCACTGCACGCGGTTCCCTCCCAGCCGGCGAAGTGAGAGCCCTTTTCGGGCTCTGCCGTAAGGGTGACCGTTGTGCCTTTGGGGAAAGAAGGGCTGCAATCCACCATGCACTGCATACCGCCCGGCTCACTGGTAACGGTTCCGCTGCCCTGCCCGACGAACGAGAGGGCAACCGTCGGGTCGCCGAACACTTCGTTGCAGTCGGGCAGATTGCCGCCTTCAGGCAGGTTGGTGACGCCAGCTCCCTGAATGACTCCGGCAAAGAACCCCCACGTCAAAATGCCGATGCTTTTGGATTGGGGAGAATTCGTCCAATCGTAGGCCCCGTCGCTCGATTCGACATAGCCACTGCCGCCGCTTCCGGTAAATGCGATGCCGGCGTCATCCAATATGCTGAGCCCCCGGATTCCAAGGAAACCCTGGCGAACATCCTTGGCCCAAAGGAACTGACCGCAGCTATCCAACTGAAGCAGGAAGTGTCCTTCGCTGAAAGTCTCGATGATCTCCCCGCGGATATTGAGTTTGCCTGACGCCTGAATACCGAGGGCGATATTGCCGCCGGCGTCAACGGCCATATCGCCAAAGCTCACAGGTTCGGAAGGAGAGCCCAAGCGCATACTCCATACGGGAGTACCGTCGGGCTCCAGGCCGGCGACAAACGCGTCGTACTGTTGGCCCTCCGGATACCCCTCCACGGTCAGCAGCTCAAGTCCAAAATCGAGGGACTCTTGCAAAGCGCCGGCGACGACGATGGAGCCGTCGGGCGCAACGTCCACAGCCGCCCCCGGGTTGAGACCAAGGCCGGAAAACGCCTCGCTCCATCTCACTTCGCCGCTTTCGTCAAAGGTCGCGATCAGGAGTTTGGGCAGATCATAGTGAGGCGGCTCCCGGGTGATACCTTCGAGGGGCCCCGCACCGAGGTCCAGGGTGCCTGCGACCGGTCCAACGACGACTGCTGCGCCGTCGGGCCCGATTGCGACGTCATGGAACCACTGACGCCCGGGTGCATCCCAGGTTCGGTCCCAGACCACGTTGAAGTCCGGATCGAGGCGAGTCAGGAAGGGACTGCCGTCCACTCCCTGTTTCAGCGTCTGGCCGGCGGGTGCGATTTCCCCGGCCAGCACGAAACCGCCATCCGATGTCCGGTCCATGCTCAGCACCCGTCGTGCGCGTTCCCCGTCCCCGAGGTCCCGGTACCAAGACCGCTCACCCTGAGGGGAAATCCCCATAAGATGCGCTTCTCCGCCCTCCTCGTCAGGAAATATCCCGGCCAGGACGGTAGTGTCATCTTCGAGAACCGCAATTCCGTGTACATCCTCGATATCGGAGTCGTCGCCGAAATAGAAGAACCACTCCCAGTCGCCATCATGGAGACGGCCGACCCAGAGGTCGCGATTGCCGAGGGCGGGGTACGCCCCCCCTGTGAACCGGGCGATGTACATGAAATAGCCGGCGACGATCATGTCTCCGTTCTCGGCCAGGGCGATCTGCAGCCCTCCGTTGTCGCCGTTGGTACCTTCCGCGTATGTTGCCAGAGTCTTCCCCCAGCTTTGGGACGGGGACGGGGGGCCCGGAAGTTGGTGAATGCGGCTGAATGTGGCTTTGCCACCGCGGTCCACCGGATCCTCGACCACGAGTTCCCACGGTGAAGACTTGCCAACGTCCGAGGTATGGGTTCCGGACCCGGCTTTGCCGCCCTCTTCGAGGACGTCGAAGATCAGCGTGGAGTCGTCGAATGACCAGGTGCCACGTTCCACGATTACCGGGGCTGAATCAGCGGGATATTCCCACGCCACGTAGGGTGAAGATTCCCCGGAAAGAACCTCGTCATCGGGCAGGGAGTCCGCCAATTGGAAGGCGTGTGTTTCGTCGCCGTCTTGGCGGGACCACAGGCCGGGCAGGAGTTCGACGCGGGGTTCGGCTACCACCGGTTTTCCGCATCGCTCATTGCCCGCACTGCCGTTTGGCGCGGGCCACGAGGAGTTTAGCAACCCCTTGCTGGCTTCGGTGTCGTAAGCCTCCAGGTACCCGGTGTACCCCTGCACTGCGCTGGCCCCGCCGATTGCATCGGGATTGTACTCGATGACGAAAATATATGAGGTTGCGTAGAGGTATCCGCCGGGCGCCAGAAGCGGGTACCCGTCATAACCGCTGTGTTCAGTGAAGTCGTATTTCCGGTGGACTTTTCCGCCGGGGTTGAACGCGAAAATCATGGCCAGGTCGCTTGTGGCGCCGGTGGTGCTGACGCCGGGAGCATAGACCCTGCCGTCGCTACCCACGGCAAGACCGGAGGGCTGATGCCCTGAGTATTTCCAAAGCTCCTCTCCATCCGGGCTGATGGCCACGGTCTTGTTGCCCGCGATGGCGAAGATCCGCCCCTTCTTGCCGATCACCATTGAACCAACGCTGCCGACCGGGGCGGTCCAGGAGAGAGTTCCGTCGGGTGCAAAGGCCTTCAAGCCGGAACCGGTCCCCTGGTAGACGGTTCCATCAGCGGCCACTGCGGGCGAACCCAATGGGCCCGGGACGGGGGCGGTCCAGAGCTTTGTCCCGTGAAGGTCCCAGGAGATGAGGTCGCTGTAAAGGGAGCCCCGCACCGCGATCACAACGATGCGGCCGTCACCTGTGACTGCCGGGGCGTTGTCCGCCGCCCCTTCCACCGCTCTAACCCACAGCAGTTCACCCTGGGGGCTGATTGCGGCAAGCTTGGAGAACCCTTCCTCGTGTTGGCCATATGGACTGCCAAAAGAATAGACGACGCCGTCGGGCCCCACTGCGAGTTTGCCGAGATAGTCTGCAGCCCACCGAGGCTCCCCTTCCGAGTCAAAAGCTCTCAGATAAGTGCCGGTGTCGGAGAGAAGAGTGCCATCCGGCCCTACGGCTACAAATGCCAGCGCGGGTAGCTCCTTGGTGATGACGCCATTCTTGTCGAAGGCGCCCAGTTTCTGCGTGTAGTAGGTACCGGTCAGGGAGAGCGCCAATCCATCGTTGTCCAGGGCGAGTACGGAAGGCATTTGGGGCCCGACGGTGATGATCCAGCGGGGCGCCTCCGAAACTTCTTCAGCGCAGGCGGCCAGCCAGGTCAGCACTATTAATCCCGCCAGGCAACACCTGCCGGAGATAGGGTTTTTCGACATCATGAGCAGCTTCTTCCCTGCGGGGATATCTGCGCACATAGCATATCGCGCGCAGCGGAGCGCCGCAAACTCTATCTAGATGAAGGGAGGGGGGGGGAGCGCCCTAGAACTGGCAGGCCACCGACTTGCAACAATCGCCGAGCTGGCAGCAGATTTCGTCGCAGTAGCAAATCCCTTCCGGGAACTGCTTGAAGCAGTCATTGTCTTGGCCGGGACAGCACAAGCCGCCGCAGGAGCCGTAGTCGAATCCGGAGCAGGCGCCGACGCAACTGCCGGCCCCGTCGCACGAACCACCTGAGCAGGGCACGCCGTTGCCGACAGGTGGATTGCTGCACGAGTTGTTCACACACAGGTCCTCGGTGCACTCTTCTCCGTCCACGCAATCGCCGGGGCCATTACAGCAGTTGGGATTGGGGGTGTGGGTACATCCATCCGGGCCTGCGCCGGGAGCACCCGGGGCGCAAGCATCGATGGTGCATGGAGCCTGGTCGTTGCATTGGCCATCGGCGGGGTTGCCGGAGCAGCCGCCGTTGCCGTCGCAGTGGTCGCTCACGGTGCAATCGATGCCGTCGTTGCAACCTTCCTGAGCACTGACGTTGCACCCTTCAATTTCCATGAGCACGGGGCACTCATCCCCTCCGCACATCGGTTCAACGACTACGATTCGCGACCGATCGTGTTCGCCCGTGCAGGCGCCGTCCTGACCCGGCTGACACACGGTCCAGTCGGTCCACTGGCCGACGACGCAATCCACCGGCTGGTTTTCGTTGACGCAACCGGTAAGAGCGCTACACGTATCCTCGGTGCAGTCCTCGCCGTCATCGCACCCTCCCTGGGCCTCGGGCACCACCTCGGCGGGAGCGCCAATGCAGTTACCGTTGCCGTCGCACTTGTCGAACAAGGTGCACAGGTCGCTGTCGTCGCAATCCGCGTCCAGCATCAGATTGCAGGCCTGCGTCTCGTCGAGAGCCGGGCACGCCATTCCGCCGCATTCGGGAGCCACTGTAATGGTCCGGGTGCGGTCCTGCTCGCCGGTACATGACCCCAGAGGCATGGGTGCACAGGCATCCCATTCGCCCCAGGCAGACACTTCGCAATCCACCGGCTGGTTGATGCCGGCGCAACCGCCCATACCGTCGCACACGTCGCCGGTGGTGCAATCGTCTTCATCGTCGCACGGCTCGTCGAGCAACAGATCGCAGGCCTGGGATTCCTCGAGCGCAGGGCACTCCATGCCGCCACACTCGGGCTGAACGGTAACGGTCCGGGTGCGAATCTGCGTACCTGAGCACGTAAGGTCCGGGTCTGCAATGCACGCTTCCCAGTCGGTCCAGTCCGAAATCTGGCAGTCCACCGGCTGGTTGATGTTGAGGCAACCTTCAGGATCCGCGTCGGGGTTCCCAAAGTCGCACATGTCCGCGGTGCAATCGTCCATGTCGTCGCACAGTCCGTCGTCAACGAATTCATTGCAATCGTTGTCCAGACCGTCGCAGATTTCGTCCACCGGATCGCCCGGCACACACTCCTGCACTATGCCGTCAATGCAAGAATCGATAGTCACTTCGCACTCACCGATACCGCAGGTGAAGTCTTCGATGCCGTCATCGATGATGCCATTGCAGTTGTTGTCGATGCCGTCGCAGATTTCCGGAGTGGGCCCTTCGGGCGGGCAGTCTGCTATTGAGCAGTTCTGGCCCACGACCTTGAGGTCGTCCACAAGCCAGCCCCTGAAGCCGTTGTAGAGGCTGTCGCCAGTGTCGAAGGAGAGGCGCACGTACATCATCTCGGCCATGAGGATTTCTTCCGCCACATCCCCTTCGATGGCCAGGTCGGCCAGGGCCCAGGAAGGCGGTGCGAAGTAACCGGCAGAGGTGAAGCCCTTGTCCGGGTCTCCGTCGGTATCGAAGTCGGGATTGAGCACTCCAATTTCGGTGAAGGCCATGCCGTCGGCCGATACCTGCACGGACATTCGTTCGTAGTTGGTGTTGGGGTCAACACCCTCGATTTCGAACCAGTACCAGAAGACGATCCGTAACTCGTCGGCCCCTGCCACCAACGGAATGGCCGGGGAGGTGAAGGTTCCGGAGGAAGGTCCGCCACTACCGCCGTTTAGATCCGCGCACTGCCCATCCGCGGGCAGGTAGTTGCCGCTGGCGGGATTACCGAACCACAGGCATTGTTCGCCGGTGTGGGCCCTGGGAAGGGCGCCCGGTTCCGGGATACAGCCGGCTTCTTCTTCGGTTCCGCAGATGGGGCAGGTGTCGTCCGGGTTCCACGGTTCGGGCATGCAATCTTCGGCCGGAGCCAAAGTTACGCAGTCCGGTATGGAAGCGTTGAGCAACACGCCGTTTGCCAGCACTTGCCAGAAGAGGTCTTCACTGGGCCCTTCGCCAATCCAACCCAGGTCGACTTCGAAACCGTCGATGAAGCACTCGCCGCCGGCCACGTCAGGCACCAGGGCGAAGTCAACGAAGTGAATAGTGTTGGCCATGAAGGCCAGGGGGCCTTCGGAGCCGGGGAAGTAGCCTTCGCGGAAGGCTCCTAAGTACCAATCCTGGGCGGAAAGCAGCAGCGCTCCGCCAAGGCAGTAACCGCCGTCCTCGTCGGTGGTCGTCGCAGCGACCACGTTGCCCAGGGCATTTCCGCCGAGTTTCACGGAAGCGTTCCCCAGCGGCAGGCCGGTGTCCGCGTCGGTGACGATGCCGCATACCGCGACATGGTCCACCATCTCTTCGATGGCTTCCAGCCCGAAGCTTACCAGGCGCCGCTCTTCTTCACCGAGGGTGAAGTCTTCGGACACCTTCTTGTCGTAGCCTTCGAGGGTGGCTTCCAGGCAGTAGTCGCCGGGCACTACGTTCATCCAGTAGATGCCCGCTTCGTCCGTGACGACCACCAGGATGGGCTCCTCGGTGGGCTCGCCGTCGGGATCGCACGCACCTGCGGGATAAAGGCTGATAGTTGTTCCCGGGAGGACCTCTCCGCCATCGACGTCGTAAGCCCGTCCGGAAATGGTGTAGTCGTTGCAGGTTTTGAGGTCGTCGACCTCGCCGTCGCAATCGTTGTCGATCTCGTCGCACTCTTCGTTGGTGGGCTCTCCGGGGATGCACTCCTGGGTATTACCTTCCACGCAGTTATCAACAGTCATTTCGCAGGCGCCGACTCCGCAGGTGGTGGTACCCAGTTCGTCGTCCACCAGTTCGTTGCAGTCGTTGTCGATTCCGTCACACACCTCGTCGGTGGGCTCGCCGGGTACGCAATCCACAGGCACGCCGTCGATGCAGTTTTCCACTTCCACTACGCAGGCGCCGACACCGCAGGTGATTGCGGCCAGTTCGTCATCGACCAGTTCGTTGCAATCGTTGTCGATGCCGTCGCATACTTCGTCCATGGGCTCGCCCGGCACGCACTCCTGCTCCTCACCTTCCACGCAATTATCAACAGTCATTTCACAAGCGCCGACACCACAGGTAGTGGTGCCCAACTCTTCGTCGATTTCACCGTTGCAATCGTTGTCAACACCGTCGCACATTTCGTCCGCAGGCTCACCCGGTACGCACTCCTGAGCCACGCCTTCTACGCAATTCTCCACGGTCATTTCACAGGCGCCGACACCGCAGGTGGTAGCACCCAACTCGTCGTCGACGAGGTCGTTGCAGTCGTTGTCGATGCCATCGCACATCTCATCGGCAGGTTCACCGGGGATGCACTCGACGTCCATGCCATCCAGGCAGTTCTCCACTGTGACTTCACAAGCTCCGAAGCCGCAGGTGCTGGACCCGAGTTCTTCGTCGACTTCGCCGTCGCAGTCGTTGTCGATGCCGTCGCATATCTCATCGGTGGGAACGCATTCAATCTGCTCTTCCCCAGCTTCGTCATCGGTTACATCCAGTACTTCGGGAAGGTCGTCTGAGACATCGATTACAGCATCTTCGCCAACGATGGAGCAGGTCCCGTCACTTTGACAAGTTGAGCCTTCGGGACACTGAAAGTCGGCGAGACATGTTACCGGCTCGCCGTCCACAATGATAGTGCCGCCCCCGCAACCGGCTGCCAGGAGCAGGATTGCGGCGATGAATGGTGTGAACACTTTCTGAGTAAACATATCGTATCTCCTTGCGTTCATTTTTACGCTCCTATTTGCCCTTCTCAGGCGCCTTCTTCTTCTCCGGCACCGACAGTTTGAACACCACCCGGCGGTTCTGCCTCCGCCCTTCTTCGGTGGAGTTGTCCGCGACCGGCTTGCTCATACCGTAGCCCTTGGTGTGCAGGCGCTTTCTTTCGACGCCCTTCTTGACCAGGTATTTTTTGACGGCCTTGGCCCTTCGTGCAGACAGTTCGAGGTTGTACTCGGCGCTCGCCTGGTTGTCGGTATGGCCCTCGATAATCACCTTCTTGATGCCCGGGTTATCTATGATGTGCTGGGCCATTTCGTCGAGCACCCTGGTGTATCCCTGCAGAATTCGGGTCTTGTCGGTTTCGAACTCAACCAGTGCGGTGACTTCGACGTACTTGATGGGCTCGGGCGGCTTCGGGCAGCCGTGAGTTTTCGGGTCGTCGGTCTTGATGCCCGGAGTGTCGGGGCAGGCGTCATCTTTGTCGTAGATGCCGTCACCGTCCCGGTCAGACGGGCAGCCGTGCTTCTTCGGGTCGTCGGAGGCCACACCCGGAGTATCGGGGCAGGCGTCGTCTTTGTCGTAGATGCCGTCGCCGTCACGGTCTGGCGGGCAGCCGTTTGTTTTGGGATCGTCCGTGGACACGCCCGGGGTATCGGGGCAGGCATCGTTCTTGTCTTTGATGCCGTCTTTGTCGCGGTCCGGGTCCGGCGGAGGCGGAGGCGGCTCAGGCCGTCCGCACCCTTCGACCCGCACACCTGCGGTGAGCCGCAGGCTGGTATCGCCGATGCCGTCCAGGAATCCACCACCGCCGGCGGCGAAGACCCTGGCCACGCCGCCAACGCACAGGTTGGCGCCGATCTGGCCTTCCAGCGAACTGCCTGAATCGCCACCATCGTCATCTGGCGGAGCCGCGTAGAGCAGCTCGGCCAGCAACTGAGCGCGATCATTCCAGATCCCCTGGCGTGCGCCGAGACCCACTTGGACCTCGGTGCCGGTTTCGTACGGCCCCAACTCCTGGGACTGGCGCACCCGGTAGCCGAGGTTGACGGCCAGTGTAGTATCATCCATCCGCCAGTCAGCGACCAGGCGGGGAATCACGGTAACTCCCTTGTCCCCGGCAAAGGTATCATCAGAGGCTGTGGGGAGAGTCAAGTCCATGTCCAGCGCCAGGCCGAAACCGTCGGCGGTGCGTCCCATGGCCAGCCATTTAACCCCCAGAACCACATCTCCAAAGCCGGTGGCATCAGCGGGCGGGGCGCCCACCAGGCCATCGTCACCACCGGAGAACAGCACTACCGGCAGTGTGACTCCGAACGAGAGTTGCTTCCACAACAAGTAGCTAAGGAACAGGTCGGCCACGGCCTGGTGATTCACCATTTCAAAAGTGGACGTATCCGAGTACCGCTTGTCGATGAACCTCAACGGGTCTTTTCCGTAGGTAATAAATGCACCGCCCGACAGGCCGTTTTCAGCCGGTTCCTGGGCCGTACGCACGGACATCATGTCTTCCGCGTGAGGGGAGGGCGTGAACCTCTCCACATTGACTTTGGGGCTTTCGGCCTTCGCTGTCACCGGAAGGATCAGCGCCCCGAAGAGTAACAGGGACAAGTACTTTCGGCGTTCCATCGTTCTTTACCTCGAGGCGTGCGTTCACCTTGTCGCTCCTGCTTCACCAGTACGAAGACCTGGACCACAAAGTGCTTGTCGCCAATTTCGACTCGGCCCTGGCATCGATGAAGATCCGGGACATCAGCGACGAGACCCTGGACGAGGCCGGCAAACAACTCTTGCAGTTGGACCCCGATCAACTGGCCAGAGATGTCGTTGACCTGGAGGGTTTCCTCCAGGAAGAAGCCGATAGGGTGAAGTATCTGCTCGGTGACCTGCTGAATATTCACGAACGAGCAGGTGCTTTGAACGTTCTAGGAACGGAGAAGCTCTCCTCCATGGTTCGCGCTTCGGCTTTGGCGGCCCTGCTGGCCGACCTATTGAGCTCGGGAGCCTGGAAGGCCCATGAAGAAGTGATGACTTTGTTGGTGCGAGAGGAGGCCCCAAAGGGCCGTGCCGATCTCTTCTCTGCTGGGACCGAGTCCCCGCCGCTGGTGCTCCGCCGTTCGACGGAAGAGTGGACGCGGCTCAAGGATTCGTACCGAAGAGCATTCGAGACCATCAAGCTAACGGCTGAGGCCGACCGGGCGGCCAGGGAATTGTCGCTGGTGAAGGCGGAGAACCTGGAGTTCGATACATTTGACCGGGCGTGGAGGAAGGAAGGCCTGGCCAAGCTCGATTTCTACCTTTCGGATGTTGGGCGCACTCTCCGCCTGGAACAGGTCAAGCCCCTGCCGGAGAGGTTGCTGTGGGCGCAATTCAACGATCTTTGGCTGAAGGCGCGTGAGAGTCTCGACCGCCTGAAGCAGTCTGCCGTAGAAGCCCTAAACAAAATCAATGGGCGCTTCCAAGATCTCTATGCCACACGATATGCTTCTTGGGTCCGCGACAACAAAGCTCCAGCGGTCTTCACCCATCAGTTTGTCCCCCGGTTCTTGAAGCCCCACTGGGACCCTCGGAGCGGCCCCAAAGCCTACCTCCTGATATTCGACGGAATGCGCGTCGATGCCTGGCAGGAGTTTCTCCTGCCGTTGTTCCTGGAGCGCTTCGAAGTAGTCGAGGAGCGGGCGGGCTCAGCCCTCATCCCCACCGAGACGAATCTCAGCCGCAAGGCGATCTCTGCAGGTTGCCTTCCGGCCGAATTCGTTGCAGCAAAGGAGAATGTCCTCCTTGAGGCTGCTCTTAGGCGGCATATCGGAATCGATGTCGATTTTGAAGTCCAGAAAGACAAGGACGATCAGGCGGCCGGCATTGCCGTGAGATACAGTTCTCCCCGCCTGGAAGTTGTCATCTTCAACTTCACAGACAACAACTTGCATGGGAACAAGCAGGAGTTGGCCCTAATCTACGGGACGACGGTCCGCACCATCATAGAGCAGGACGTGCGGAGTGTGTTGCGCGACATCGAAGACGACGCCATGGTCTTTGTGACGTCGGACCACGGTTTCATCCCAACCGTGGACCACGGGGTGAAAATCCCGGAGCAGTACCTACTCAGCCGGCACGACGTGCACTATCACGTTGCGTGGTTGCACAAGCCTTTGTCGGGCCGCATCTCCGACGAGGCAGTTCAGTTCCCGGTTTCGGATTTGGGGCTCGGGGGCCATAGTCGCGAAGGGCACACGCACTCGCACGTCGCATTTCCAAAGCCGGGGCGTTTTCTGAAGCGCCCGAAATGGGGAGGCGAACCAGACCAACATACACACGGCGGGCTCAGTTTGGGCGAATGCCTCGTTCCAGTCGTGTGCCTCGGCCCGAGAAGCGACAAGGCTTTGCCCATCCGCCTGGAAGAGGTTGTTGTGGACGGCTCCCTAATGGAAGGGGAGAACGTGGCGGTGATCATTACCATGCACGGTGCCCCCAAGGGCGTTCGTATTGTGATCGACTTGACCGATGCGGAGCGAGACGAAACGCGAAGCCGGACAGAACTCTTTCCAGGAGGCTCGAAGACGTACCGCATGCCCTGGAGACTGCCTCGCATTGAGAAACCAACACAAGAAGAAGTGGAGACATCGACGGCTGTCCGGCCGATGTCTGTTACGGTGCACTACAGAAAGGACGGCAAGCCTTTCAGGACCAGCAAGACGGTCGATGTTCGCATCCACCTTGACAGCACTCGGTTGAGGCGGCCTGGCAGTTCCAAACTGGATACCGTTCTGGGGTTGATGCCGAAGAGGTCCTAGCAATGAACGAGAAGCTCAAAGAAGTCTTTGCCGGCAAGGTAGTCAACAAGGCCCGCACAGTGAACACGGGAGTCGACGAGTTCCCGCGGTACGTGGTGGAGTACCTCATCGACAACTACTGCTCGGAAGACACCTTCGAGGAAGACCTGTACCGGGTCGTGAAACGGCTCCGGGAGAACTTCGTCCACGGTGCGGAGGCGGAGAAGATCCGACACACGATTCGGGAGAATCGCCGACATGCAATCATCGCCAGCCTCGAAACACGTCTTGTGGAAACCGAGGACCGGTACTGGGGCATGATCTCGGCCATCAACGAGAACTTTGTCAATATCGCCGAATCTCTCACGAGGCAGTATCCCATGCTGCTGTCAGGGGGGATGTGGGGGACCATCGAACTGGAGTATGATGAAACCATCGTGCACGGTGGCAAGATTCGGCCGTTCAAGGTGGTGGAGTTTACCCCGTTTCAAATCAGCATGATCGACATTCGAGAGTATGTCGAGAAGCGGGGGGAATTCTCATCGGAGGAATGGCTGGACATACTCGTGAGCTCTTTCGGGCTTGACCCGCAACGGATGAACCGGCGGCAGAAGCTGCTGTACATCATGAGGGCAGTGCCCCTGGTCGAAAGCAACTCCAACTTCATCGAGTTGGGGCCGCGGGAGACGGGAAAAACGTATCTCTATCGCAATCAATCCTATTACGCTCATGTGCTGTCCGGGGGCAAGGCCACGCCGGCCGGCTTGTTCATCAACTTGGGCACTGGTCGGGTTGGCCTTGTGGGAAGTCGGGATGCGGTGGTTTTCGATGAAATAGCCAATACCGATTTCACGGACCCGAAAGCCTTGGTCAGCATCATGCAGGGGTATATGCAGGATGCGAGGTTCAGCCGCGGCAAGAAAGAGATCCTCGCCTTCGCTTCAATTCTGATGGTGGGGAACCTGGATGTTCAAGGCCTGTTGCCCCATGAGAAGTACGCACATCTGTTCGAGCCTCTCCCCGCTTTCATGCAGGTCGAGGCTTTCATTGACCGTTTCCACTGCTATCTGCCAGGGTGGGAAATTCCGAAACTGGGGCCTGACAGCCAGAGCAAGGACTACGGCTTCATCACCGACTATTTGTGCGAAATCATGCACGAGCTCAGGCGCGTTGATCTGATCGGCACCCTCCGGTCGCGCTTCGATCTGCTCGATACCGCCGACACGTCGCAGGGCCTGACAACGCGAGATCATCGAGGTGTCCACAAGACGTTGTCCGGTTTGTTGAAGCTTCTCTACCCGCACGGCGAAGTGACAGACGAGGAGCTCGCCGAAATCCTCTCGCTGTCCATTGAGTGCCGACAGCGAGTCCGTAACCAGCTTCAAGTCATGGCGCCTGGTGAGTACTACCCGGTGGTGATAGGTGCGAAGCTTGCTGCCGATGGCCGCACGATAGTCCCGACATTGCAGGATGCAGATCGGCAGCAGCGGATAGCCCTGCCCGACCGCCCCCTGGTTGGCGAGGTCAACGGCTTGGCCGTCATCGGGGAGAACCAAGGTGTCCTGTTGCGCTTTGAAATGCAAATGACGAAAGGTACTGGCCGCATCATACCGCTGGGCTCTATCCAGCGCGTTATGCGCGAGTCCATCGAGGCCGCCGTGCAGTTCATCAAGGCGAAGTACCAGGACCTGGGCATCTCCCATGATTGGAAGTCAAAGGACATCGCAGTCCTGGCTCTTCACATGGGCATCCCGAAGGAGGGGCCATCGGCGGGGATAACAATGGTCACGGGTATCGTTTCCGCACTGCGGAACATTCCAGTGCGTCACGATGTGGCAATGTCAGGGGAGATCAGCATCATGGGCAAGGTTCTCGGCGTGGGCGGGGTACAGGCCAAGGTCCGTGCAGCCATCGAGTCCGGACTCAAGAAAGTCATCCTACCTAAAGAGAACGAGCGGGACATCGAGTTCATGCCCGACTACCTCAGGGACCGCATCGAGTTTGTGTTCGTGACCAATATCCAGGAAGTGCTCGATGCGGCGCTTGCGGGGCCGTGATGCGGGGACGGGCATGACGAGGCCGAGCTTCGCAATTCTCGGAATGTAGACAATGCTGACCGTTGTACTTCTGGCTTTCGGGACTTTCGCTACTCTGCTCGGCGTTGCCGCCGTTCGCTTGGAATGGCGAGCCAGCGGCAACCGGAGACGTCTGTTCGAAGCGGAGGCTCAACTCGACGCAGCTTTCCGCCAGGCCGCCAGCGGACGAACGAATGCAGCAAGGAGAAACTCAGGCAAGAAGGGTGACGCATTCCTATTTGAGGAACTCGCCATCGCCGGTGGAGGCACCGCCAAGAGCGTCGTCGAAATGTATGACGCAGCCGAGAACCACGAGGCATTCCTCTCTGCCCTCCAGACACGTCTTCCGGGCCGCTTCGATAGGAATACGTCACCGATTGAATGGACCGCGCAGTTGCTGTCCTACGGGAAACCCGGCAGTCCTCGTTTCAAGGGCCTGGCGAGCAATTGGGTGGGTCAGTTGGCCGAGGAAGACTCGGTAGCCTACTTGAACTCGCTCCCGGAGTTGCAGCAGCAAGGTGTGCACGCAGAACTGTTTGGCTCTCGCACCCACCCAGGGCACGACATACGCCTGGTTGCAGAGGACGGTACGGTCGTTGACGAAATCCAATGCAAATCCTACGGGGATGCCGATGGCTTCCTCCAACAGATCCGTGAGTACCAGGAACGCGGAGAGGAGGTGAACCACTACATCGTCAACACCGAGGTCTACGAGCAGCTTGAGTCTTCTGGTCGTTTGGCACAACTGACCGAACAAGGTATCACGATAGACAGGGGACCGTGGGCTCACCAGGAGTACCTTCAACAAGTGGGCGATACTACGGACGCATTCCAGGATGCGGCTGATATTGCCGAGAATGCCGATGACCTAGATGGCCTTCGCTGGGTCGGCACTGGCATTCGTACCGCCCAGCGGGTGGAAAGGCTAGCACAGGGGAAGACCACTGTTCATGAAGCGGGCGTCGACACTGCGGCAGATGCCGCGGGCACGGTCGCTCGGGGGGCCTCGGCGATTGCCGCCGGCAAAGCCGGCGCTGCCCTTGGTACCGCCATCTGCCCAGGCATCGGCACGATTGTGGGCGGTCTCGGTGGGGCGATTGGTGGTGCCATACTCGGTGCACACGTGCCAGGCATTATCAAGGCAATCGTGGACAGGTGGAAGTACGCGAGAATTCGAGAGGTGCTGGATGAGTTGGGGAAGCGGTATCATGGAGGCGTCGTGGGGCTCATTGCGTTTCATCGTCGCAGCGTAGTAGACCGTATCTACGAGACCAAGTATGACGGCCGCTTGGTAGACTGGAAGATATCGACCGAGGAGAGACTCGTTGCCAACTACTTGCCTCCCGACCCCTATGCACGCCGGCTCACTTTTGATGCCGCCGGGCTTGTTGCCAATCGGTGCCTCATGGAGTACCGCTGGGTCAAGAGAACTGCTCAGCGGGCCGCGGCATCCGTCACAAGCGGCTTGAGGCATTTGGTGAGGGGCAAGGGCGAATCGGCTTGCTACGGATTCCTTGGTGAGGTTGTGGCCGCCAACGCCGATGCCCTCGTCACTTCAAATATGCAACTTGGCAACCTGGTATCCGAGTACCAGGACCAGCAGAGGAAGTTTCCCAATCATCCTTACAGAATCCACTTGTCAGGGGGGAACGAACCCACAGACAGTCGGGACTTCTTCGACGGCGTCTGCACCCAAGAATTCCACCGTCGTATGCAACGAGAGTCCATCAGGCTCTATCCTGCGAAGAACTGGGTAAAGGCGGCCATTTCCTTCATGATTGTCTTCTGGCTCGTGTTCGGTGGCTTCGCCGTCGCCGGGCTATTGCCGTGGACCATCGGACAGACGGTGAGGCCAGATTCGGGTAAGGCTACGTCGGAACCCGGTCCTGAACCGGCCCCGCAGAAGAGTGTCGCCCCCCCTCGCCAAGATCCGACCCCCGTTTCGGAACAAGCACTTGCCAACGCCAACGACACGGCTGTGCCTACTTCAGAACCCTCGGCGGCCCCAGTTGCAGCTCTGCCGGAGCAGGTGCTCCTTGCGAGCGTTGGAGTTGACCGGGCACGCTGTCGATCCGGTCCTTCCCTGTCTCACGAAAAGGTGAGAAATTTGGAGAAGGGAACTGTGGCGGCCGTGCTACAGGAGGAGGAAGGGTGGTTGGAACTCAAACTCGAAGACGGACCGACTTGTTGGGTTCATGCAAGGCTGGCCCGTCCAGTTCCGGTACCGCTTGTCGTTCCAGACGACCCGGAGCTGCTGCCACCACAATGCCTGGTGGTCGAGGCTACAAGCCTCCGCTGCCGATCCGGTCCCGGCCTCGAACATGATGTCGTGGCCGGTGTCGAACGGGGGGTCCTCGCCCAAGTTCGTGCCAGAACCTCGAACTGGAGCAGAATCTCAGCTGGAGGAGCACGGGCTTGCTGGGTGTCCGAGGATTTCGTCAGGGTGTTTTCCTGCCTCTGGGACATTTAGCCGAGCACAGACGGGGAGGCCCGCGGCACTGCCTGACACTTCGTTGCAGACCAGTTTTGGGCCATCGATACTTCAGTCATCGTCCGCTCCCTATCAGGTAACATAGGCTACTTCGCCGAAGGACACGACTCCGCGGCGGAGAACGCGCATATTTACAGTGTGGATGTCCTGGGAGACTGGTCGAACTCGCTGAAGCTCAATACGCTGCGGGCAAAACCTATCCACGTCTAGGACGCTCCAGCCAGATGCCTCAAGGACATCTTCCGGAACTGTGTAGCTCTGCTCTACCATCCCGAAGACAGTCCACCCTGTTTCCTCAGCGAACCCAAGAACAACCTCGTTGCCCTGCTCGATCGCCAATCGGGCGACAACAGCCCCCACTATGTTTCCCGCCAGCGCCCCTAGCATGGGGATTGGTATGAGGGCTTGACCGAGCGCAGCTCCTCCCATCGCCGTTGCGAGGACAATAGCATCCTCGGAGATGCATTTCGCCGCCACGGGCCATGCGATATCTCCCCGTGCGGCCCGCACCGAAGTCTCGAACGAGCTGACGGCAAGAGTCACCCCGGCCGCAACCAAGGTAGGATCAATCTGCTGCAAAGCGTTGCCCAACACCCCAACGCGTGCCGAGCCAACGATTGCTGCCGATAGGCCGCCAGCCAGTCCTGACCTCAACAAGGTGTGTGGCAGTGCCTCCGCCAAGGGAGCGAAGTCGGTGGCTGAGATCTCGCCCGTTTTCCAGGCCTTGCGCGCGATGGCGACCAGGTATGGAGCTGACTGAAGTGCAGCACTTATTATTGCCGCTCGCGTTGCCGCCGTGGTTGCTTGTCTCAGAATGTCTTGCCACTGAATCACCTGCTGCGGCGTAAGACCAAATCGCTCTCGATCTACATCCTGTTTGGCGCGAAGTTGCTTCACCAGCTCACGTGCGTCGCGCTCGGAGAGTGGTCGCGACTCAGCTCCGTCCAGCCGCAGTCGATCATCCGCTACTCGCTCTGTGTGGGCGTAGGAATCCGACACGTCGGGCCTGTTCTGAGCATTCCTTGACGCAAGGCGCGCCGCCGCGTCTCGCACCGCTTCAAGTTGATCAGCGGGAACCACCTTCTGCTCCAGGTCTGAGTACTTTGGATGGCTGATGGCCTTGGCAGTGTCCTCTGCTGTTCGGTAGTACTTGATTTGGCCATGCTCGACCGAAGACCCTCGCATGGACACGTCACGCGGCGAGGCGTCGCGTGGTACCCTCGCAATGGCATCCAGTCCTCGCCGAGTGGCATCAACATTGAAGGTGTGTGCGTGCCAAGGCTCGGCCACGTCGCCCTTGGCGTAGTGCAGGCTCTTCTGCGTGTTGGCAAGGTCGGCCATGCGTTGAACCACATCCTCGATGCCATGTTCAACGCGGCTTGCGTAGGCGTCGGCCCGATGCCCCCCGATGCGTCCGCCGAATGCGTCGGCAGCGTTGCGGAAGTCCCTGCGAAACGAGGCCATCAGTGCCCCTCGATGCCGCCAAGGTACGTCTCGAACTCATCCTTGAGGAAGCGAGACAACACATACTGGTACTGAAGCCTGCGGTACTCAGCCTTCCTCTTCCGCGCACTCAAATACCGAAGGAGCGCCCACGCCGCCGGACCCATGACTACGGTCGGCCAGAGAGTCACCGCAACACCTATGGCAAGAAGGGAAGCGCCGGCAGCAGCGCCGGCACCAGCGCCGGCAGCAGCAGCGGCAGCCCCAGCAGCGGCAGCCCTAGCGGCGGCTCTGGCAGCTCGCTGCCGAAGTTCCTGCTGGTTGCCCTTCACTGCTTCGGTCAAGCGCTCTATGTCTTTCTGACTTACGCTTTCCGGCTCTTCAGCGATCAGAACGGCCTTGGCTGCCTCGAAAGCGCATTTCGCGCCGAATGCGCGGAACCGTTGAGGCAGAACATCGACGTAGGAATTAGCGACCTCATTGTCTCCAAGGAAGATCACGGGCTGTTTGCCGCCAAGCTGGGCTTCGTTGTCCCTGTAGTGCTTGACCGTCCAGAAAGCGCCGGTATGGTCTTTCTGCACTGATAGGGCATGGGCGAGTTGCCGGCCCAGCGGGGCAAGATCGTCGTTTGCGACTACGATGAACTGCATCCTGTTACCTCCGTCCTGTTTCCTCCGCGGCGGGGCCACCGCGGCCCACATCGTCTAGGATAGTAGACAATGTTCGAGCCGACGTCAAAGGGCGGGCGAAGAAGGTGGCCCGGAGCGGGGGGGGGGGGGGGTGAAGAGGCTGTGCCGGCCCATTGGGCATCGGGGTAATTGCCCACCCAAAAGTTGTCGCTGGTTCCCAACGCC
>CAZVFX010000069.1:0-37604 GCA_964626565.1 uncultured Myxococcales bacterium | reverse complement strand
TCTAGATGACCAGGCTCAAGGCAATGGAGACGAGCCGACCCCCGGCGACGTATTCGATCTGCTCGCTTCGGCTTGGCCGCTGATCCAGTGGGGTCTGCCGGACCACATGCTGGAGCAACAACCCCAGCAGGGTATGGCCAACGCCGGTGACTGCGGCTGCGACTGCTGCGGCGACGGCGAAATCCAGAAGCAGCAGAAGCTGGTGAACGGCGTCCAACAACCGAAGAACGCGCCTGAAGACTGCGATCCGGCAGCCGACCCGGACGGATGCCCGGTCGATGAGGAGTGCGACGAAGAGTGCGAGTGCCAGCCCGAGGAGGGCAATCCGTGTGGCGAGAACGTAAACGCGGAGTGTAACCCCGACGACTGCGATGACGGCGATGCGGACACCACTTTCGACCGTTGCCAGGAGACCGACGCGGGCTGCGTATGCAAGGGGGACAAGATTGTCTTCGCCTGCTCCAAGGAGGACAACCCCAACTGCAACCCGGACGACTGCGATGACGAGGACCCGGCGACCCTTTTCGACCGCTGCCAGTTGGACGCTCAGAACAACTGCATCTGCAAAGGAGACAAGCCGGTTTTCGCCTGTTCGCCTGAAAACAACCCTGACTGCGATCCCATCGAATGCGATGACCTCGATCCGGACACGGAGAATGACAAGTGCATCGAGGGCGACAACGACGCGTGTTATTGCGCGGGAACCAAAACGGAAGGTCCTTGCTCATTTGCCGCCAATCCCGATTGCGACCCCAACGATTGCGACGACGGCAACGACGAAACCCAAAACGACAAGTGCGCCTCCCCCATCGAGGGCTTTTGCGGCTGCATCGGCGAGGTTGAGGTGGTCGACCCGTGCTCACCAGAGGCCAACCCCACGTGTGCGGCGGTTGACTGCACTGACGGCAACCCCGCGACTGAGAATGATCAGTGCATGATGCTGTCTCCCGGTGGGTGCCAATGTGCGGGGGCGCCGCTGGCCCAGCCGTGCTCCGCAAACAGCAACCCCGAGTGCAACCCGTGGGAGTGTGACGACGGCAGCGAGCTTACGGTGGAGGACCATTGTGTCGTGACTGAGGGTGGAGATTGCGTCTGCCAGGGCTTCGACATACTATCCGCCTGCGGTCCGGGCAACAACCCGGCGTGTGAGCCCTGGGAGTGCAGCGACGCTGATTTCAGCACGACGCTGGACAAGTGCGTGCTGACGGAAGAAGGAGAATGCAACTGCCAGGGCGTGGCGAAAACCGACGCGTGTGGAGACGAAGCCAACGCCGAGTGTAACCCGTATGCCTGCGAGGACGGTGACAACGGCACCATCGGCGACAAGTGCGTTCTCATCGGCGACGACTGCCTGTGCCAGGGCGACGCGGTTGCAGACCCGTGCGACCCGCTGGCCAATAACGAGTGCCTCCCCTACCCGTGCGACGACGGCAACGTCAACACCCTGTACGACAAGTGCCAAAGCAACTTCGAATCGTGCTGGTGCAAGGGCGAAGCGATCGCGGGCGGACCCTGCAATGCAGACTTCAATCCCACCTGCGAACCCAAGGCATGTGAAGACGGAAACCCCACCACCATCGGCGACATCTGCGTCGAGGGCGAAGAGGGGCTGTGCGCCTGCGAGGGCCAGTACTCCTTCGATCCGTGCGCACCGGAGAACAACCCGATCTGCGAGCCCAAGGGGTGCAGCGACGGCGACGACTTGACCGTCGGCGACATCTGCTTCCCCAACGCTAACACCGGCGTTTGCGAATGTATCGGATATCCCGAGAACGAAGACCCCTGTGGAGGGTTCCTCAACGAATTCTGCCAAGCAGTGCCGTGCAACGACAAAGACGGGCTTACCACCAACGACCAGTGCGTGCTGACGCCCGAAGGATGTATCTGCAAGGGCAAGGTGGGGCCGTGCTCCATTACAGATAACCCCATGTGCAGCCCCGACCCGTGCAGCGACGGCGACGACGCCACCTTCAACGACAAATGCAAGCTGGCCAACGTGACCGAGGACCTGGTGCTCTGCACCTGCGTCGGCTTGCCTGACGGACAAGCCATCTGCTCGCCGGAAGAGAACCCCGAGTGTACGCCGGAACCCTGCGATGACGGCAACCCTCTGACCACGAATGACGCTTGCGTGGACATGGAGGGAGGATGCCAATGCATCGGCTGGTATTCCGGGGCCAATTGCTCACCCCTGATCAATCCCGAGTGCATCGACAACGTGTGCGACGACCTTGACCCGCTCACGGTAAGCGACCGCTGCAAACAGATAACCGGGGGCGACGGCGAGCTGGACTGCATTTGCGCCGGCACCGTGCTGTACCCCGACTGCGGCTCAGAGCAAAACCCCCAATGTGCCCCGGTGTCGTGCACCGACGGCAAGGACTATACTGTGCAGGACAAATGCCTGGTGACTGAACTGGGCTGCGAGTGCGTGGGCAAAGGCGACCCGTGTGCGGCCATGGACCCGAACTCCTGCCTGCCTCAGAGCTGCGACGACGGCAACCCGGCAACCGGCGCCGACCGCTGCCAGGTGCTGTTCGAGGGTGATCTCTCCGCGTGCAAGTGTGCGGGCGACCACCCCGCCTGTTCAGAGGAAGCAAATCCGGAGTGCGTGGACTCCCCATGCGACGACGGTGACGCCGCGACCCTGGGCGACCATTGCAAGCTCGCTGAAGGGGGAGAATGCATCTGTGCGGGTGAGACTGCCGAAGACCCGTGCGGTGCGGGCAACCCGGAATGCCTTCCGTCCGAGTGCGACGACGGCAACTCCTTGACCGAAGAAGACCACTGCGCTGCAGGCGAAGGAGGCTTGTGCAAGTGCGTGGGCACACCTGTAGCCGACCCGTGCTCGCCGCTGGTCAACCCCAGCTGCAACGCGGTGCCGTGCGACGACAACAACCCGGCGACCTGGGGCGACAAATGTACCATCACCGCCGAAGGCTGCGCGTGCCAGGGCAAGTCGGTTCCCAACCCCTGCGGCGACCAGTTCAATCCGGCCTGCGAGCCGTGGGACTGCGACGACGGAAACCCGGAAACCGAAGGGGAGCACTGCCAGCAGTCGGTGCTTAGCGGCTCCTGCGTCTGCCTACCGGATATGGACATTTTCGGGCCGTGCAGCATGGTAAAAAATCCCGAGTGTTCTCCCGAACCTTGCGACGACTTCGACCCGTCGACCTTCGACGATGCTTGCGTTGAAGGAGAAGGCGGCATTTGCGATTGCCAGGGAGTCGAGATCACCGACCCGTGCCATCCGGTACTGAACAACCAGTGCGCCCCCTACATGTGCGACGACGGCAGTCCGGAGACTATCAACGACGCGTGCGTCAACTCCGAAGACGGCTTGGACTGCTGGTGTGAAGGGGTGATTTCAGACGAACCGTGCGGAGATTTCGCCAATCCCATGTGCTCTCCATTCCCGTGTGACGACGGGTTGGAGTACACGGTCAACGACAAGTGCGTCATGGACCTGATGACGCTGGCCTGTGGCTGTGTCGGCGAGCTTGCCGATGATGCGTGCGGTGCGGCCAATCTGCAATGCTCGCCCTGGCCGTGCGAGGACGGAAACGACAAGACGTACGACGACCACTGCGTGGCAAAGGAAGGAGGCCTCTGCGTCTGCGAAGGATCCGGGACCGCACTCTGTTCCGCGGAAAACAACCCTTCGTGCACCATGTTCCCGTGTGACGACGGCGACTTCTCAACCCTGTGGGATAGATGTGTGTTGAACGAAGCGGGCGAGTGTCTCTGCCAGGGGCAGGCTGGCGAGCCGTGCTCGAAGTTGGACAATCCCCTCTGCATCGAGCATGACTGCGACGACGGCTATGACAGCACCGAAAACGACAGGTGTCAAGTCGTCGCCGCGGGCATCTGCGTTTGTCTCGGCGATCTGGTGCCCGGACCGTGTTCGTGGCAGAACAACCCCGGCTGCACTCCTGATTCGTGCGACGACAAGGTCGCCTATACTGAGAACGACAGGTGCCAGGAGATTCCCTCCAGCATTGACGGCGAATTACCTACCTGCATGTGCTGGGGCGACATCGTAGCCGACTCGTGCAACCAGGCCGTGAACCCCATGTGCAAGGACCTGCCGTGCGACGACGGTGACGAAACCACTGAAAATGACCAGTGCTGGATGACGAGCGAGTCGGGATGCGTTTGCAAGGGCTTCCCGCCGCCCCCACCGTGCTCGAGCCAGGGCAACCCCATGTGCTACGGGGTGGAATGTGACGACGGAGACCCGTCAACAGCCAAGAGCAACTGTGCGCTCACCGAGGGGGGCGAGTGCAAATGTGTTGGCGAGGTGACTCCTACCGACTGCTTCCTGCTCACTCCACTGGAGTGCGTCGGGCAAGCTTGCGACGATGGGGACAACAACACCTTCTTCGACGCGTGCATACCGGGTGAGTTGGGGTGCAAGTGTGTCGGCCTCTACTCAGACCCGTGCGTGGCCAACGCCGAGTGCACGCCGGAAGAGTGCAGCGATGGTGACCCGGCCACGGGCGGTGACCATTGCGTCCCGGGCTTCCTCGACGGCTGCAAATGCAAGGGAAGTCCTTGCCACCCCGACGGGAACCCCGAGTGCGTCGACGCGGAGTGCAGCGACGGCAACCCCACCACTTCCGGTGACCACTGCCAAGTCGACGAGTACGGCGGCTGCAAGTGCATCGGCGAAGACACTTTCACCACCTGTGGCCCGGACGATAATCCACAGTGCGCACCGACTCACTGCGACGACGGCAACCCCAATACTACGAAAAGCTGGTGCCAGATGATCGTTTGGGGCGACGAAGGAATGGGCGGCGAGTGCGTCTGTTTCGCTTACGAATTCGGCCCCTGCCACAAGTTCGAGAACCCCGAGTGCATACCGGTGGATTGCGACGACGGCGACCCGGACACGGCAGAAAGCTACTGCGGCCAGAACGCGAACGGAGACTGTGCGTGCGTCGGCAAACCCGAACCCACCGACTGTCAGTTCCTGACCATTCCCGAGTGCTTCGGTCAATACTGCGACGACGGCGACCCCAACACTTACTTCGATGCGTGCATGCCGGGAGAATTCTCGTGCAAATGCGTGGGCTTGTACGCGGACCCATGCACTCTCGACACCAACCCCATTTGCAGCCCTATGCCGTGCAACGACGGCGATGCTGCCACCGGCGGCGACCAGTGCGTCCCCGGCATCCTTAACGGCTGCGGCTGCAAGGGCGACCCGTGCCATCCGGAAGCCAATCCCATGTGCACCGACGCTCCCTGCGACGATGGCGATCTCACAACCCTGGATGACCATTGTGAGCCTGATGCAGACGGGGTGTGCAAGTGCGCAGGCGAGGTCAAGTTCGGCAACTGTGGGCCCGTTGACAACCCGGAGTGCTCGCCCTACCAGTGCGATGACGGCAACCCCAACACCACCAAGAGCTGGTGCCAACTCCTTGGGGGGGATGAGCTGGGGTTGGACGGCAACTGCGTCTGCTTCCCGTACGAATTCGGACCGTGCAATGAAGTCGAAAACCCCGAGTGCAAACCGGCTGCCTGCAACGACGGCGACGACAGCACCATCGGCGACTCGTGCGGCATCACCGAGTCCGGCGAATGCGGATGCAAGGGATTCGAAATCTGTACCGTGCCGGTGGACTGCCTGATTTCCGCGTGCACAGGCGCACCCTGCGACGACGGTGATCAGTGCACCATCAACGAATGCCAGGAAGGCGTGTGCAACTCCGACCTGCCCCTGGACTGCGACGATGAGAACAAGTGCACCGAAGATGCCTGCGATCCCGCCACCGGCTGCTACTATTCAGAGATCGGCTGTCCAGTGGAAACCGCGTGCAAAATCTTCGAAGGGTGCTTCCCCGACGAAGGATGCACGTACACTTATGTGGAATGCGACGATGGGAACATATGCACCGAGGACTCGTGCGACCCCCTCACCGGCTGCTCCAACGAACCTATGGCTTGCGACGACTCAGACGTCTGCACCAACGACGGCTGTGACCCGGCCACCGGATGCTACAACGAACCGCTGGAATGCGCACCGCCCAACCCGTGTCAGATCTTCGAAGGGTGCGACCCCATTGGCGGGTGCATCTACTCAGCCAGCGCCTGCGACGATGGCAACGTGTGCACCGAGGACGGCTGCGACCTGGCCACCGGCTGCTACCATATCACCCTTCCCTGCAACGACAGCGACCCGTGCACCGAAGACGACTGCGACCCCGCCACCGGCTGCTTTGCCGAGCCCCTCGACTGCAACGACAACGACGTGTGCACCGAGGACGCCTGCGACCCGGCCACCGGGTGCTACCACATGCCCATTGAGTGCATCCCACCCGATGCGTGCAAGGAGGCCATCGGCTGCGACATGGCGGTGGGCTGCATGTTCATCGAATCCGATTGCGACGACGGCGAGGAATGCACCAGCGACGGCTGCGACCCGTTCACCGGCTGTTTCAACGCTCCCGTCGCCGACGGGTTGCCATGTAACGCAGGCGCAGGAAGCTGCCAGTCCGGAGAGTGCGTTACTAGCGGTGGCAAAGAGTGCGACCCGGGGGAGAATGTCGTCACTTGCGGTACGCAGTTCGGTTTCTACACCATAGACCTCTCTGACGGCGTCGGCTACCTGGGGTTCCACGGCCTTCCGAACATGGAGGCCGAGATCACTTTCATGGTTGAAACCGCGACCGGGCCCGGCGCCCTGACGGGAGCCCAGGCCTACGTCATCGGCCCCGACGGCAAGTGCGACGAGGAAGTGCCCACTACCCTGACTCCATCCCCTTCCGGCTGGGAGTTCACCGTGGGCCTCGACAGCCTGGGGTATCCCCAGTCCATCGAACTAGCCTTCGACCCCGCAGTCCTCGACCCGCCCGATGCACAGGAAACCATGCTCATGCTGTTCAGCACCAACTGCAAGTTGGCAAACCCGAAGTGACCTCGGCCATCCTCTCCTTAAGGGCCGTTCTTGACAACGAGCACGCTTTGCATGATTCTGACCACCTGCCCGGGATTGGCCGGGCCTGGAGGTTTCCACACCCGTGCCCACCGACGGTAAATCCCGCGTGAAACAGGTTCTGCCCTGGTTAGGAACCGTACTGCTGCTCGGGTACCTGGGCTACACCACCGACCTCGACACCGTTGCCGACGCGCTGGCCGACGTAAGTATCCCGGCCATCCTGCTGGTGGCGCTGGCCGGCACCCTGGCGACGTTCTTCACCGACACCTGGTGCGTCAAGCTGGCGTTCAGCAAGTTCGTTCTGCCGGTGACCTATCGCGAAGCGCTGCCCATCAAGGCCACCTCGTATTTCCTCAACATCCTCAACTACAACGTCGCCCTGGTGGGCATGGCCTTCTACCTGCAGCGCAGCAAGAACGCGCCCTTCTGGAAGTCGTTGGGCAGCATGTTCTTCCTCAACGTTATGGACATAGTAGCCCTGTGCGTGATGCTGGGCGCGGGCCTGCTGGTCAACTGGGGCAGCGATACCCTGGAGCCCGCGACCCTCACCGTCGCCTGGCTTATCGTCGTCGGCGGGCTGTCCGGATTCACGGTCGTCGTTGGCATGCTCAAGCTCGACCTGCGCATCCCAATCATCTCAAAGGTGATGAAGCTGGAGATTCTCGAACCGCTGGCTAAGCTCGACTTGGTCACTACGGTGACCTTCGTCGCGTTGCGGGTGTTCTTCCTCTCACAGTACCTCTTCTCTCAGTACCTGTTTCTGCTGCTGTTCGGCATCGACATTCCTTTGGAGCGGCTATTTGTCTATCTGCCCCTGCTCACCTTCATTCAGATCGTGCCCATCTCGATTTCGGGCCTCGGCACCACCCAGATCGTCATGCGCCATTTCTACACTCGTTATGTTGCCGCAGCCACCGCCCACGCCGGCGCCATAGTCGACGCGTTCTCCACCTCAGCCATTTTCGGCTTCATGATCTTCCGCATCGTCCTGGCTTACTTCTTCCTGGGAGACCTCTCCCGCGAAGTGATTCAGAAAGCCGGAAAGCTTGCTCCGGGAGAAGACGCTACCGAATAAACACCGCGCCGGTTGCGGTACAGTTGCTGGTGCTGCCGTTGTAATACCCGGCGTTGCCGCAACCGGTGGTCCAGCCGGTCCAGGACTCCCAGTTGTTCCAATCATACTGGCCGGGACCCCACCCGAGCAGAACGGAAACGAAGGGGTTATCGACGTAGCGATAGTTCTGCGGGCTGTAGCCGCTTGCCGCGTCCCTTGACTTCACTGTAACAACGAAGAACATAGCGTCATTGGGGCCCGCGGTCTGGCTCATGCGGAACGACAACGCCTCGGTCTCCGCAATGCCGGCTAAAGTCGCGCTGCGGTTGGTGTAGTGGTGCGGGGCGTCGACGTTGTAGTCCACGCTGTAGTTGCCGCTGCAGCAGTTCTTGATGCGATTGTCCAGGGTCTGATTGCCGCTGGCTACCCCATGGAACGACACCCAGTACTCGGCGTTCTCCACCCCGCCCATCTTCACCAGCACATCTGAGAAATCCAGCGTATCGAAGCTCTTCATGAAACCCTTGCTGTCGTTGGGAGTCTTGTTGAAGGAGTTATTATACCCTGCATCCAGCGTCCCCTTGATGGTCAGCGTCCAGCCTCCGCCGTCGGTGGTCATGTCGCAATAGACGACGTAGGCATTCTCCTCCGGGTCGGGCTTGATCCAGTACTCACCGTCTTCCGCACCCGCCAGCACATTGCTGATATCCAGGCAACTGGAACCCGCGTTTTCAGCCGACCCACCATAGGTGAAATCCTCGCAGCCGGTGTCGGCCACACCGTCGGTGTCTTCGTAGTAGTCGTCACAATCGCCGATCTCGCACTTCCCTGCGATACACACCTCGGCTGCGTGCGGCAGATTGCACACCTCGCCACACTGCCCGCAGTTCGATACATCCTGCAAGACGTTCACCTCACAGCCGTTGGCGTCTTCGAAGTCGCAGTTGCCGTACCCGGCAACACACTCGTCGATGGTACATTCGGAATCCAGGCAGTTGCCCAGCGCGTTGTTGGGCTGACACAGGTATCCGCATACACCGCAATTCTGGGGGTCCGTGTCCAAGTCGTAGCCCTCGTCAACCTGCTCGTCGCAGTCGTCGTCTACCTCGTTACAAAGCTCCAACGACCCCGGATGGACACCCGATTCGTCCTCATCGCAGTCGCCTCCCAGAACCGACCACCCGTCCCCGGGCGGCGAGCAGGTACACTGCGGCTCCCCGGATCCAAAGCCGTCGTTGTCTGCATCCGCGTAATACCAGGAGCACCCGGTTGCGCCGTCCTCATCCGTCTCGTTGTCGCAGTCGTTGTCCACGCCGTCGCACAGTTCGGTCGCACCGGGGAAAACCCAGGGATTGAGATCGTTGCAGTCGTCTCCTACCACAGCCTTGTAAAGCCCCAGAGGAAGACAGAGGCACAGCCACTCCTCGGTCCCATGACCGTCATTGTCCCCATCCTTAAAATACTGCTGGCAGCCACCGGCATCCCCCTCGTCGATGGCGCCGTCGCAGTCGTTGTCAATGCCATCACATTTCTCTTCACCGGCACCCTCCATCTCGTCGCAGACCTGAGCAATGCCGCCGATGCAGTTGTTCACCGTGTGGAGACAAAGCCCTGCACCGCAGGTAGTCGTCCCCAAATTGTCATCAACGTCTCCGTCGCAATCGTTATCCAATCCGTCGCATTCCTCAAGTTCGAAACCCTCCACCGGGTCACAGTCTTGCGGAATGCCGTCGACACAGGTGGACACCGTATGGGCGCAAACTCCCAGCCCGCAACTGGTCTCGCCCCCTTCCTTGGGCTCACAAACCTGGGGTATCCCGCCCTGGCAGTTCGCCACCGTATTGGCGCATGCCCCAACTCCGCAACTGGTCCACCCCAGATCCTCGTCGACCAACCCATCACAATCGTTGTCCTTTCCGTCGCACTCTTCCGGAGCAACACCCTCCAGGGGATCACAGGTCTGGGCTACCCCTCCGATGCAGGCGGCAGTGGTGTGAAAGCACTCACCCTTGCCACACGCCAGGGAGCCCGTGTCTTCGTCCACCTGCCCGTCGCAGTTGTCATCGATGCCGTTGCACGACTCAAGGGCCCCGAAATGGACTGCAGGATTCAAGGGTGCACAGTCCGTGACGTCGAAGTCGCCATCATCGTCGTCGTCAACGTCAATACAGTCCTTATTGCCATCAAAGTCGCTATCGCTAAAACCCTCGTCGGGTACGCCGTTGCAGTTGTTGTCCAGCCCGTCACACTCTTCAACCGCCCCGGAATAGACGTAGGGGTTCTCCGGCATGCAGTCGGTGGCATCAGGGTCTCCGTCACCATCGGCATCGCTGTCACATGCGTTACCTGTGCCGTCGTCATCGTCGTCAAGCTGGTCCGGATTGGAGTTGAAGGGGCAGTTGTCTTCGGCGTCAGGCACCTCATCGCCGTCCTGGTCGTCATCGCAAGCATCGCCGGCACCGTCTTCGTCCAGATCCTTCTGGCCGGGGTTGAACACTTCGGGACAATTGTCCACCGCATCCGGAATGCCGTCGCCCTCCAGGTCGGTGTCGCAGGCGTCGCCCCAGCCATCGCCGTCTCCGTCAAGTTGGTCTTCGTTGGCCACAGTCGGGCAGTTGTCGTCCTGGTTATCGACGCCGTCGTCGTCTTTGTCTGCGTCCACGCAATCGGCCAGGCCGTCGAGGTCGGTGTCCGGGAAAGACTCGTCGACATCGAAATCGCAGTCGTTGTCCACTCCGTCGCATACTTCATTTGCGCCGGGGAATATGAACTTGTTCTCAGGGGAACAGTCGGAGGCGTCTACAAAACCGTCATTGTCGTCATCGTCATCAATACAGTTGGAGAGCGCGTCTGAGTCACTGTCCGGGAAACCTTCATCGATGAGGTCGTCACAATCGTTGTCCTTACCGTCGCAGGTCTCCTCTGCACCGGGATGCACCGCCGGGTCCTTCGGCCCGCAGTCCTCTCCGTCCGCCGTCAGGTCGTTGTCGTCGTCCTGGTCACACGCATCTCCCTTGTCGTCCAGGTCGAAGTCCCCTTGCCCGGGGTTGGGCACGGCCGGGCAGTTGTCCTGGAAGTCCAGGATCCCGTCGCCGTCCTTGTCGTTCTCCAGGCAATCGGCCAGGCCGTCTCCGTCGGAGTCCGGATACCCTTCGTCCGCCGCACCGTCGCAATCGTTGTCGTTACCGTCACAGGTTTCCGCTTCCGGTTCCGGTGCATCGCAATCCAGTGCCCCGTCGTCGCAAAGGTAGACCCCCTTGCATGCCCCCCACTGGTTCTCAACGAAGCAGGTATCCCCGCCCGCATCCTCGTCCACTTCGCCGTCACAATCGTCATCAACCTCGTTACACGCCTCCGGAGCCGGCACGGGGGCGTCGCACGGGGAAAGCCCCTGTGCAGTGCACAACCGCTCCCCTTCGCACACTCCCGAGTCGTTGGCGATTTCACACATGGTGGTTGCCTGCTCATCAACGAACCAGGGCTGGCACTGGCACTGCCCCTCGGCGAGCACACACTGATGCGACTCGTAGCCCCAGATGTCCAGCACCGACTGGCATTCGTATCCGGAAGGGCAATCTTCGTCCCCCATGCAGGACGCACCGCAGAAATCGCCGGCCGCACCGTAGGGAAGACAGGCGTCACCGGTTTGCGCCCCGTCGGTGAGGCAGTCCGAGTTCTTGAGGCACGGCTTGCACAAGTTCATGCGAAGAGGCACGCAAATGAGTATCTCGTCGGGGAGACTCGGCTCGTGTTGGACGCACACCCAGTCGAAGGGGCACTCCTCCATGCAGGCCATGGTGCACTGCTTTCCCGCCGGGGTCTGAATACAGAAGGCGGAATTGCAATCGTCACCGGTTTCGCATGGATATCCCGGCTCGCCCGGCAGCGGGCCGGTCCCCGCATCACCATCGTCCAAGAGTTCGAACGTGGAGATGTCCGGCAGGTCTTCGCCACCATCGACGACCGCCTCTTCCGCGGCGACCTCCTGACCTGCCGGAACGTCAGCGGCTACTTCGACAAGGTCCGCATTGACGGAACTATCCAACACCACCGGCGCCGCTCCTTCACCGCATGCAGTAGCGAGAAGATAGGCGCCAACTAATACCAGTATGTTGCGTGCAACCATGACATCCTCCGTTGAATCCTCCACCACATTGTAGTTCCAGCCCCCCCGCCTGCACAAGGTTTCGCTGCGAACACGGCTGGTTCCTTGCTACCACTCCCTCCTATTGCTAGTATTGCGAGGGGAGAGGACCGTCATGCCGGGAACGGGAAAAACCGTAATCATTCATCCGCCGCAAGAGGTGGAAAGTGATTTCATAGATTACCCCTACTACACTGATGTGCCTGCCCGTCTGCTGGCCGCGAGGTTGAAGACCCTCGGCGGTTTTGTGCACCTGTTGGACGCATTCGCTCTTCCCGGTGCGGACGTGCGGACGCTGAGAGGCGGACGCACCATGTTCGGAGCGCCATACGCCGCGCTGCTGGAGCGTTTGGGCAACGCCGATTTCGACAACGCCGTGATCCACTTCACCCCATACATGCTCCAGACACCTTATCTGGAAGGGTTAAACTTCCTGCTCGGGCGGATGAGAGAGCTACGGCCGGATGCAAGGCTCATCGGCGCGGAACTTTACGCCGGCGGAATGCACCGCGTGGAAGTCGACGAAACCAGGCTCCGGGCCGCCTATCCCCAACTGGATGCATTCGTCACGCTCGAGGGCGAAAAGACGGTGCCGGAGATTCTGGACGTCAAGAAATTGGGCGGTTTCCTTCTCCGGGGAGAAGCGCCTGAAGCTGAACTGCTGGCGGGACTCGCTGCAATCGATGGTGACCTGCTGGACCTCGAATCCTATCGGGCCTTCCTGAAGACAGTTGCTCCCCTCCACAAGGTGAGACAGTACGGGGTCGATGAAAACACCCTGCCCGTGTACTTCTCACGGGGCTGCCCGTTTTCGTGCTCGTTCTGCACCAACCCGTACAGAGACTACCGCTCAATTCCGTTGGAAGAATGCACCGCGTTGATGGAGCGGGCCGCGGCGGAAGGGTTCCTGCGCTTGTTCGTGTTGGACGACTCCGCCAACGCGCGCCAAGACTTTCATGCGCTCCTGGAGAGTGCGGCCGAAGCAGGGCTGAAGCTCGTCTTTCCCAACGGACTGCGGGCCGACCTGCTTTCGGAGGAGGTGATCAAGCTGCTGGCGACGGTCGCTGACGAACTGACCGTTTCCGCTGAGAGCGCTTCCGCCCGGGTGCAAAGGGACATCGTCGGCAAGAACGTATCCATAGCCCATATCGAGCGGGTCGCCGGATGGTGCACTGACGCCGGCTTGCCGTTGCTGGTCCACTGGATGGTGGGATTGCCCGGGGAGACGAAAGCGGAGTTACTGGAGACCCTGGATGCGGCCCGCCGGATTCTGGACGAATACGAAGCCAGGCCCCTGATCCAATACGCCACCCCGGTGGCAGGAACCGCGCTGGCCGCGGCCGCCGATACCGAGGAAGATGCGGTCTTCCCCGGCCAGCAGATGCAGCACCGGCCTACTTTCCTGCCCGGCGAAACCACCGCGGCTGAACTCACTGCCGCGGTGGACCTGCTCCGGCGTCGCGGCGACCACGCAGCCACCGCCAAGGTGATCATCAATATCACCTATCGTTGCAACAACCATTGCGTCTTCTGTGCCGTGGGCAACCGAATCCAGGAGGACCTCCCCTTCGACTACGTCTCCGGAGTGCTGAAGCGATACATCAAAGCCGGCGTCAAGCAACTCGACATAGACGGCGGAGAGCCCACCCTGCATCCGGAACTCATTGACATCATCAGATATGCAGTTTCCCTGGGGTACAATCCCATCAGCATCACCACCAACGCCCGGCGCATGGCATACCCGGGCTTTGCCAAGAAGTTGCTGACTTCGGGTATCAACAACCTGCTCATCTCCATCCACGGGCACTCCGCTGAGATACACGAGAAGAACACCATGGCTCCGGGAGGGTTTGAGGAAACTATGGCGGGGCTGCACAATGCCATTTCCCTGAACCCGGGGGACGTCGATGTGGGCGTGAACACAACTTTGAGCGTGCACAACTACCTTCACCTCGAAGAGCTGACCCGGACCCTCCATGAACTGGGGGTGGAAAAACTCAACATTCAGTTCCTCACTCCTTTCGGAAGGGCGGCCGCGGAAATAGTGCCCGACCCCGAAGACGCGGCCGAGATTGTACGAAGCGTGATCTCGAAGTGGCGCGACCGCATGACTTTCCAGGTGATCAACCTCCCCTATTGCTACCTGGAAGGACTGGAGCAGTTTGTGGCGCCGGACCTGGGAAAACTGTCCCGTAACATGGTTTTCGTCACGAAAGAGGAGGTGAATCTGTACAAGTATCTGGCCGACACCCGAGTCCTGGACGAAGGGTGCTCGAGTTGCTTGTACCGGGTCGCCTGCGACGGGAAATATAACTTCGAGAGTACACAATGATCGATATCATCATGGGGTATGAGTGCAACGTGGAATGTGATTACTGCACCGTTTCCCGTGAGATGCGGCGCAAAAACATGACCGCCCGGCAGATCTCGGACGCACTGAAGATGGGGGCCGACGAGGGGCTGACGAAAGTCGCTTTCGGCGGCGGTGAACCCACCATGCGTAAGGACCTGGTGAAACTGACGGAGCAGGCACGACGACTGGGGTACCGCGGTGTGAAGATCTCCTCCAACGGACTCATGTATGCCTATCCTGACTATGTGCAGTCGCTCCTCGACGCCGGCACCACGCAATTCAACATCTCGGTCATGGGCTGGAACGCGGACGCATACCGCTCGATCATGGGAAGGGGCAACTATTTCTACCTGGTCAGAGACGGCGTCCGGCATCTGGTGGAAAGAGGCGCCCTGGTAGTGGCGGACATCATCATGAAGAACGACACGTACGAGCAGCTCGAGACCACCGTGGAATACTGGGCGGAACTGGGGGTGGAGCGGTTCGTATTCTGGCTGGTATCGCTCACCGATCGCAACGAGAACAACAAGGAGAGTCTGGTGCCGGTGGGTAAGATGTTCCCCCACATGGCAAAGGCGTTTGAGGTGGGGAGAAGACGGGGAATCCCGGTACACTCCCGCCACATTCCGCTGTGCATGCTGCCCGGCCATGCCGACCACGTATGGGACGTGCGCAGCGACCGGATTCTCATCGTTACTCCGGAATCCACGTTCTGGCTGTCCGAATCACGGATCACGGCCAACACGTTCGTCGAGAAATGCGTGCCCTGCCGGCGCAAAAGCATTTGCATGGGCATCAGGCGTGACTATCTTGAACATGTAGGGGATGGCGAAGTAGTCCCCTTTGAGGGGCCATGAAAGTAGCAGTCGCACGATACATAAAGATGCAAGACAACTACTTCTTCGATCTGTTTGACGCCATCACCGCGGGCACGCTCAATGAACTTGGGCACGATGCCATCGTCGTCGAACGCATGGCCGCAGACGGATTCTCCGAGGAGGACCTCATGGAAGGCCTGGTCGCCTTCCTTAAGGATTTTCAGCCGGCCCTGGTGATCCTACCCTACCTGCCGACCACCGAACTGGCCCGCAGAATTCGTGAAGAGACCGGCGCTTTGATCGCCGCGTTCGGGTCGGTCCTGATGCTCAACTGCGAAGAAGTGGACTACGTCATCCAGGAGCCCGATCCGTTGGCATGCGCCGAACTGGTCGAAGCATTGTCGGACGGCCGTGACTTTGACACGGTTGCAGCCCTGGCATGGCGGGAAGGCGATGAAATCGTGCGCAGCCAGGCGCCTTTGCACCCCATCGGCGACATCATGGACGCGGGCACCATCGACTACGAATCGTTCTACCGGCTGGGGCCGGGCCAGCCGGTGGAAGTACGAAAGCACATTGCGGGCGATTGGGGATGCGGGTACAAGAGCAAACAGTTCTCACCGGAGACCGGCCTTGAAGGGGTGGTCCCCGACCACGCTCCACAAGGGGGGTGTACCTTCTGCCTGCGCCCCTGCTCGACTCCCATGGCCTGGGAGGAGAAGGGGGAGATGCTGGAGCGCCAGATGGACTCGGTGCTCGAGTCCTTTCCCGATATGAAGAAGCTGATCGTTGTCGACGAAGGGGCCCTCGCCTACGTGGACGAACTGGCTGCGCGGTTGACCACTAAACCGGCGGAAGGAATCGAGTTGTTGGTCTCGGGGCGGCTCGATTACCTGTCAAGGTATCGTGAACGGCTGGAGGCTGCTCTGGAGATCCTCTCCGGCACCAACACCATCCGGCTCTACCAGTTCGGCATGGAGAACCTGTCGGATTCTGTGTTGAGGCGCTACAACAAGGGTCTGAACTTCGAGCAGATCCGGGAAGCATGCAGCCTCATGTTCAAGCTCATCGAAGAACACGAAAACCTCGAAGCGGAGGAGTCCTTCGGCTTCATAATGTTCGACCCGTGGACCACCTGGCGGGAGTTGAAGCAGAACGTCGCCCGGGCCCGGCAGTTCGACATCTCCCGGCTTCGAAGTTCCGCACCCTACACTGCGATGAGACTCTACCCGGAAGCCCCGCTCTACTGGCGAGCGCTCAAGGAAGGCCTGCTCACCGGCAACATGGGCGAAAATGACTTCGGATATTCCGTAGGCTCCGGCTGGACCTTCAAGCACGAAGCCACGGCAAAGATTCATGAAGAGTTGATGAAGTCGCGGGGCTCGGGCCAGGGTTGGAAGAACCTCGCCAGAGTGCTCCCGGGCTGATTCGCTACTGCCACCTGAAGAAGCGCAGCGCCAGCAGGAAACTGACTGCCCCCCACGCGGCCAGCACGGCAATCTCCATCCATGCCGCGGTTATCGACTGCCCGTGGTTCATTACCATGCGCAAGGCATCATTGACTGAGGTAAGTGGGAGGGCCCGAATGACGGGATGCAGGTAGTCGGGAAAGCGATCGTAACTGAAGAACGCACCTGAAACCACCCACATGGGTAACATGATGAAGTTCATCCAGCCCGCGCCGACCTCCGTGCTATCTGTACGGGACGCGACCAGGATCGCCAGCCCGGCAAAACTCAAGGCGCCCAGCACCGAAATCACCAGCACCGCCAGGTATGAGCCGTAGACGTGTACGTCGAAAACCAGCCAGCCGAACACCACCAAGGCCACAATCTCCAGGAGCAGGAAAACCATGCGGGACATCATAAACGCCAACAGAAAATGCGACCTGTTCATGGGAGTCGCGGCGAAACGTTTCAGCAACTTGCGCTTGCGGTTGTCCACCACGTTATAGCCGATACCCCACATGCTGCTGCCCATGACGTTCAGCCCGATGAGGCCGGGGAGCAGGAAATCTATGTAGCGCCCGCCCCGCTCCTCTACCTTCTCCTCGGTTATGGTCGCCACGTCTGCGCGCCCGAAAGCCCGCTGGACTGCATCGTCCACAGCCAGCCGCACCGCGCCCGCGTCGGGGCGGGTTGGATCATAACGGTAGGTAATGGCCGGCTCTTCTCCCTCTCCTGCAATTACCAGCAGCGCAATGCGCGCGGAACGCAAGGCCTCCCTCGCTTCCGCCTCGTCTCCCGCCCTGAGCTCGATAAGCGCGCCATCGCCGACTTTCTCCACCAGACGTTCCGCACCGGCGCCAACAACTACAACCCGGGGCAAATCCGGGGCCCGGTTGCGAAAGGCGATTCCCAAAACAACCGCAAGCAGAACCGGAAAACCAAATACCCAGAAGACGGCACCCGGATTCCGCACGAACTCAACCAGGCGAGCCAGGGTCAATTCCAATAGGGGGTGATAGACGCGGTCCCTCTTGCTAGCCATCGCGCAACCCCTTTCCCGTCATATGCACAAATACATCCTCGAGAGTGGCCTCCCTGACCTCAACAACTTCCTGCCGGTCGAGGGAAGCCACCAACCCCCGGGGGGAGTCAAGAGCTATTCGCTTGCCCTGGTCCATGATGAGGACCCGGTCACACAAGTGCGCGGCCTCATCCATGTAGTGGGTAGTCAGACAGACAGTGCCGCCATCCTCCTTGAAACGGTCCACAACCTCCCAGATACGCAAGCGCGCCTGGGGGTCGAGGCCAGTGGTGGGTTCGTCGAGAAAGAGGATCTCCGGCGAGCCCACCAGAGCGGTGGCCAAAGCCAGCCGCTGGCGCTGCCCGCCCGAGAGTTTCTCAACTCTGGCGTCCGCCTTCACAGTGAGGCCCATGAGTTCGAGCACCTCACCAACCTCCCTTCCCCGCGCACCTTTGGAGTAAAAAGAACGGAAGAGTCGAATCGTTTCCCGGACCGTGAGCTTGTCGGGCAACCGGGTCTCCTGGAGGGCCACCCCCAGGCGAGCTCTCAGCAACCGCCCGCCCTTCCCCTTCCAGGCGCGCCCCAGGATTTCTACCGTCCCCTCGTCCGGAACCGTGAGCCCTTCGAGGATCTCCACCGTGGTGGTCTTGCCCGCACCGTTGGGGCCCAACAGCCCGAAGCACTCGCCGGGCATGACGTCCAGGTCGAGGCCGTTCACTGCAACGACATCCTTGTACCGCTTAACCAGGTTCCGAACGCGTATTACCGGTTCCATCCCTTCGACCTTCGCGCTCTTGGACTGTAGCATTCTACCTGCTTCCGCCTGGGGTTATCTGCCAAGCACGCGCACCTCGTGAGGCGCCACGGCTATTCCTTCTACCATAATCTCATCGTCCCCCACATTCAAGGCGACCCGCTTGCCGTCGGGCATCACCCAAACGGGCGGAACCACCTGAGAGATAGTGCCGGAAATTGCGTCCGCCACCACGCTGCCCAGCGAAGAAGGTGCTGCCACCTCGAACGGGGCCTCAGGACGCGCCGGCACACGGCCCAGCGCGTGGGCAGCCCGGTAAGGGTCCATACCCCACCCTTTTCGCTCCTCTGGAAGACCCCTCAAGTCGTCGGAAAGGAAGAGGGCGCCGCCGGCGAAGGCAACGACCCACCCGGCCGCTTCCACCTGCTCGAGGGGAAGATCCCTCAACAACAGGGGGTCGGGATCGCACAAGGTGGCCAGACACTCGGCCCAGCGCACCGAGATGCTCCTGGCCTGGTTGACTATGTAGGGCCAGCCAACTCCGCCCAGGTCGTAAGCGATGTCCGCACCGACGCGCCACGCGTCCACGTATGGAAACGACGGCACGCCGGGCGCGCCCACCGCAAGCAGCAGCGTCTCCTCGCCAGCCGCCTCCCGGATTATCTTCAGGCCCCGGCGGTAGGCTTCGAGGCCGGTGACTTCCTGGTTACGTTGCCCCTCGAAAGTCCCGGCAAACAGAAAATCGATCTTCAACAGGCCATAACCCCAACCCACGATGGTGGTGATGACATCAGTCAAATGTTGGGCCGCATCGGGGTGAGTTACATCCAGGATGCGAAAGCCACCCTCGGCGGGATGCACGTAGTCCGCTCCCTGCACGAACCAGTCGGGGTGGTCAGAGACCAGGGCGCTGTCCTCGTGCACCAGGAAGGGGGCAAGCCAGACCCCCATCTCGAAGCCCTGGGCCGAAAGATCCAAGGCGAGGCCGTCCAAACCCGAGGGGAATTTCTCCAGATTCGGCTCCCAATCACCCCACCCCTTCTGCCAGCCGTCGTCGACAACTATTCGCAAGCCAGGCAAGCCGTCGGGAAAATAGGGGGCAAGCCAGGCGGACGCCAAAGTCGCATTCTCCCGCACCGCCTGCTCATCCACTGTGTCCCAGAGTTCATACCAGGAGTTCCACCCGGCCTCGGCAGGCGCTGCCACGACGTGGGCTCTGGAAGGGAGCGCTTCGCCGTATTCCTCGAGCAAAACGTTGGGGTCGTCCCCCAGTCGCACCATCCAAACAGTGCCTTCCACCGTCTGGCCCGCAGCCACCTTCACCGCTTCACCAGCCCCCCCGCTACCCAGACGCACGTACAGGCCCGAAGGCGGGTTGCGGTGCACCTGCACCCAGGCCTTGAATCGGTCAGCAGTGAGCGCGCCGGCCAGAAATGCGGCGTCACCTCCGCCTGCGACGCTGTACCACCACGAAAGTTCCGTCCCTTCCCGGTGATTTTCGTGCTCGCCCCGCTTGTGCAGTGCCTCGTCAAGTGCGAGAGGGGAAGGGACCGGGCCGATGGCCAGGACGCCGCTCTGAGACCAGGATTGAAAGCCGTTGGAAAGCCAGGAGTGCGCACCTTGGACTGTCCCGGTCCCGGCCAGCGCGAGGGCAGATATTGCAGCGTCGGCATCGGCAACAAAGTGCACCACAACCGTGTCCTCCGCCACCGTCGCCTTCACCGTCCCTGCGTCACCGGCCGGACAGGCAACTTCACCTTCCAGAAGGACGCACTCGCCGTCGGAGCCCCCGCCCCGCCAATCTTGTTCGCCTTGAAACATGACCGCGGGCAACAACGACACTGTGGACGACAACTCCGGCGAAGACAGAATGACCCCCGCACCCGTCGCGGCGAGGGCCGCCGGCTCAGGGGAGAAGGAATCTGTGGTCTCTTCGGGGACGTCATCATCGCCAGGACAACGACTTACCCCGCACCCCTCTGCCACAACCGCCAGAGTGCAGCCCAGAATCAGAACCAACAGACGCAATCTCATCCCCTCTTCTTTGCCGGCTTCCGCCGCCGCCGTAGTATAGCACCAGTTCGGATAACAGTGCACCCCGGAAATTGTCTACCTTTTCCACCCTTAAGCTAGGCTTTATTTTTCCCTTGACTCGCCTTCTCCTCTAACTAAGATACGCAGCAAATTCGACCTTCAAAGGAGATTGCCATGAAGTCCCTCAAAGTGATTGCAGCGATGGTTTCGTTAGTTGTGATGCTCGCCGGCCTGGCCTGCTCCGGCGATGATGATGGAAGCGACGACGCAGGCGCGACACAGCCCGACGTGACGGAACCTGCTGGCGATGTGGGTGAAGAGCCCTCCGGGGAGGTCACCGAACCGGGAGAAGAAGTCACGTTGCCGGATGAAGAAGTCACCGCTGAAGACACCGACCCACCGGAGGTGGTCCTCAATCTGGAAGCATGGACCGCGATGCAGGGTTCCATGGAGCTCGACCTGGAGTGGACAGACAACTCCGCTGTAACCATGATCGAGGTTGTACTCGACAACGAGGTGGTGGGAGAGGTAAAGCTGAAAGGAAACGTATTGGATACCACGGTCTTCGAGCCGGGCTACCACAAGCTGGCGCTGCGAGCCTACGATGAGGCCGGCAACACCACGTTGACCGAAGGCGTACCCATAATGGCCGCAGGCCCGGGCGAGTTCCTCGAATTCACCGACGGCTGGAAGACTCCTACCCTCCCCGGCTGGGCAGGCTTCGAGATCAACGTTCCCCCAGGGGCAACCAGCATCTACGATGAGAAGGCCCATGTTCAGATGCCCTCAGGCATCAAGTCGGTCAAGGCGTATATGAGATGGACCTCCGACGTGTCGTGGGACATGGGGTTGGACATCGGCACCGGCAACTGCCCCGACAGCGGCAAAAAGCTCGCCATGGCTGACGAGGAAGCTCCGGAATGGCTGCTCAAGGTCGAATACGAAAAGGACGGCGAAGACGTTCCCACCGGCAAGTGGTTTGCTCATATCCGCTTCAAGGACGGCGGCAATCACGGCGGTGAGGACCAGCAGTTCGACCTCCTCTTCCTGGCTCTCCCCTAGCCCCAAGCCCGCGGTTCCGCCTTTCCCACCGCCTACCGACTGTACTTTCCTACCGCCAGCCTTTCTTGATTGACACGCCTGCCCCCGACGGTTAGTATCCACTGGATCTTCAGGAGGCGGCCTGTGCGGCTGGGATTTGCAACCACCATTCTTCTTGCCTGTCTTGTCGGGGTGTCTGCTTCCGCAGCCGGGGAAGAAGGCGACATAGTCGACAGGGCTTCGCTCTTCCCGACCACATCCCTCTTCTACGCCGATCTTGAGGGCAGCTTTCGCTGGCGCACGGAAATATGGAAGGACGTCCACCTGGGGCTGGCTCCCCACGTGAACAAGTACGGCATCTATCCCCAACTCTCCGATGATGGCGGCGGTGGGAAGATTAGAGAATCCACCGACCTGCGTTTGCGTCTTCAACCGGCCATCCACGTGGGTGAGAGGGCCGACATCAAGGCCGTTGTCGACCTGTTCTCGGTGCAGGCCGGGGAAGGAGGCGCAAGCGGAATCCCCGGCGCGCTCTCCGCAGGATACGGAATTCCGGCGCCCGGCTCCATGGACTCCCCACTGTCATCCGCGTCAGTAAGGGCGCTGTGGGCCGAAGTCCACCTCTTTCACCTCTTCAACCTGCAGGTGGGAAGGGTGCCCGCACACTGGGGAATGGGGCTGCTGGAAAACGATGGCAGAGACCCGGACACCGATGGCGGCGATGCGGTGGACGGCGTTACCTTGAAAGCAAACCTGGGACACGGATATTCAGCGTCGATCTCGTTGGACTACCCTTCCGAAGGGAAATACCTGGTTACCCCCTACTCTCCGTGGAACGCGCCCTACGATGTGGGAGACCTCGATGACATCTGGCAATGGCGCATAAAGTTTGTGAGCGATCCCGGCACCCGGGCTGACGGCACCGGCGTCGCATGGGGAATCTACTCCCGGCTCCGCTGGCACGACTACAGCTCGTTGGGCGCTGAAGACCCGACATGCCTTAGCGCCAACGCCTGGTTCACGTCGTACAATTGCGGCGAGATGTTGTGGCGGGAAGCGTTCTTTTTTACCCCCGACGTTTGGGTGAAGGCGGCGACAAGGCTCGGGCCGGACTTGCTGCTGACCATCGAAGCGGAAGTTGTTGGCCGGTACGGTTGGATGGAAGCCACCCAGGGATTTGTCGACGACGAAGTCGACACAGGCAAGACCTTTGCGGGCCTGGGCGGCGTAGTTCGAACCTACGTCACCACCACCTCGCTGACTGCGGGTATTGAAGGAGGCATGGCGACGGGAGACGAGGGCAGCATGGCCTTCGGCGTCCTGGACCGGCCCCTGGCCACCGAACTCGACTACTCTGCATGGTCGGAAGGAAGCCCGGTGCGCACCAACGACTATGTTACCTCCTTTGTCCTCCATCCCAATTTCATCACCGACCAGATCCTCTACCGCCGCGTTGTTGGCGCGATCACCAACAGTTTTTACCTGCGTCCAAACATGAAGTACACGCTGTGGGGCGAGGGCGAGTCCAGCCTGTGGGTGAAGGGCTCGGTCATGTACGCCATGGCGTTTGTGCCATCCGCTACTCCCGGCGAGGCAAGTGCGTTGGGCCTGGAAACCGATGTCGCCCTGGGCGCCCAGTTTTCCAAACACGCGGAACTCCGCCTCGAAAGTGGAATGCTGTTTCCGGGAGAAGGCCTCTCAGATGCTAGTAAACTTGAGAGTCCGTTACCGTGGGCGACCCGACTCTTCTTGAACTTCTCGTTTTAAGCTGCCCCAATAACGCCTGATAGAAGGGCGTGAAGTCCCTTCCGGACATGCCCAACACCACATCGCCCGGTCTCACCAGTGCGGCGACGCCGTCGGCCAACTCACCCATGTCCTTGTGGACCCAGGCCTCTCGGACATGCTCTTTGACCTCTTCGAGAACCGCGTTGGGGTCCAGATACTGCGACTCGTTCAGGTTGTCGTTCTTACGCAGCGGATAGGTCAGGAATACATAGTCGGCGTCATCGAAAGCCCTTCCATACTCGTACTCGAAGACCTTGCGACGCGAAGTGTTGGATTCAAAGTGATAGGCAGCAAATACCCGCCCCACCGGGAACCGCTGCCGGGCGGCAGCAATGGTCTCTCGAACCGCTGTCGGATGATGGGCGAAGTCGTCGATGACTGTCACTCCCGCCTCGCTGCCCACAACCTGGAAGCGACGCATCACACCTTTGTAGGTGGCGAGCCCCGAGATAATTGCAGAGATGTCCAGACCGGCGGCCCGAGTCACGGCGACGGCCGCCAGCGCGTTCAGCACGTTATGGTGGCCGGAAAGATCCGTCGTCACCTTGCCCAGAGTGGTGCGCCCTTCCACCAGATCGAAGCTGGTACCGAAGGGACCGCTAACGACATTCTCGGCCCGCAGGTCGGCATGGGGCGACAACCCGAACGAAATAACGGGCGCCTTGGAGTGGGTCACCACCTCGTGCAGAACCGGGTAGTCGGCACAGTAGGCCAGCACGCCGTCCGGATTGACCGTGGCTGCATACTCCTCGAAGGTCTCTTTTATGGACGCAAAGTCAGGGTAGATGTCGGCGTGGTCGAACTCCAGGGAAGTGAGAGCAGTGTAGGTCGGGTTGTAGTGGAAGAATTTTGCCTTTTTGTCAAAGAACGCGGTGTCGTATTCATCCCCCTCGATGACGAAGTGGTCCCCCTTGCCGAACTTGTAGTTGCTGCCGAAGTTCTGAGGAATCCCGCCCACAAGGTAAGTGGGGTCGAGGCCAGCATGCTCCAAAATCCAGGAGACCATGGAGGTGACGCTGGTCTTGCCGTGGGTGCCGGCGATAACCATAGACGTACGGTCAGCAATGAAGAACCGGCGGATCGCCTGGGGCATGCTAAACATGGGAATCTTGGCACTTACCGCTGCCACTACCTCGGGGTTGTCCTTGCGAGCCACGTTACCGACGATGACCATGTCGGGCCCATAGGTGAGGTTCTCACCGGAAAATCCCTTGAGGATCGGTATCCCCCGTTTCTCCAGAAATGGACCCACCGGCGGATAGGCGTTGACGTCCGAGCCGTAAACCTCGTGGCCCTGGTCCTGCATCATGCAAGCCACCGCGGACATCGCCGTGCCGCAAATCCCGATAAAGTGAACTTTCATCCTATCCTCCACACAACATAAGACTCCCTGTTAAACACTAAGTTCTCTTTACAGAAGGTCAAAAAAGCGACCCGAATAACAAGAGAGCAAAAGCCGTGCCAATGGACACTCTCCCCGGGACGGCAACTATGCCCGGTGTTCGAATCTTGAAATGGTAGATCCAGTCTATCCCCGATGGGGAAGCGTTGACAGTGGGGGAGAAAGCCCATACCCTTCCCGACACAGCGGAGGCGAGGTACCATGTCGTCGAGTTGCAAACTACACCGGGGTCTCCAAGCAAAGAAACTCTGCATACTGCTGGCTGCATCGCTCATTTCCGTCGGCTGCCCGGACCAGCCCGAAGCCCAGCTCGACACCCTCGCAACCATCGAACTGCCCCCCCCTTTGGAAGTCGCCTCACAAGACAAACAAACAGACCAGACCGTCGTTTCGGACGGCTGCAAAAATGCAGGGACGGGGGGCGCTACTTCGCCCTGCCTCAGCCCGACGAGAACTCCCGAGTACTACGTAGACCAGGGCAACCGCTACTTCGACACCCTGGACACCGATGCAGACCCGGACAGCGTGCCCGACTACTCGCCACTGGTGGCCAGATGGGAATGGCCTCCCTGGCTGTTACTTACCGGATTCGGCGAAGAGACCCTCATTTCCACCGACGAATTTCTCAAGGACTTCGACCCTTCCACGGTGCCCGAGCGGGATTGCAGGTTCTTCCCGGTGCAACCGTTTTGTCGATGTTACGTCACGTTCGTGTACGAAGGAGGCCCTTGCCCCATCTACGAGGAGTTCACCTTCAACGACCAGGGGAAAATGACCTTCATCGAGGCCTGGTCAGATTTGCCGGGGATGCTCCCGATGCCCGACCCTTCCGACCGTTGGGCCGAAGGCCCCGACATCCACCGCTTGTCCACAAAGGTGCCGGGCCTTGGCAACCCGCAAGGGCTCATCGACCTGGACAGCGACTGGATGAAAGAAGCCGGAGCCGGCGACCCCGAAATCGCCGACTTCGCCATGCGCGCCAGCGACCAATGGCACTACTGGGCCGAAGCACTCAAGGCCGCCGGCGACGATTTTTTCGCGGTGGGCTGCGGCTGGCAATGAGACGTGGACGGAATCCGGCAAGGCCCGAACATCACACAGTGTCCGACGGGGGGGTGCGGGCGACCAGGAGATAGCCGGCGGGGACGACCACGAGGTTGAGGAGGGTCGACGAAATGAGGCCACCCAGGATCACCAGCGCCATGGGGGCCTGGATTTCGTTGCCCGGTTCGTCCATGGCCATGGCCAGGGGAGCGAGCGCGAGGGCTGAGGTCAGCGCAGTCATGAGGATCGGAACTACCCGCTCGAGGCTGCCGCGTACTACGGCCTCCTTCAAACCGGCCCCTTCGTTGCTGCGCAGATAATCGTAGTGGCCCACCAGCATGATCCCATTACGGGCGGCAATGCCGAACAGGGTTACAAAACCAACCATCGACGCGATGGTGAGAACGCCTCCGGTCCACCAGACCACCGCTACTCCGCCCATAAGGCTCAGGGGCAGGCTAAGCATCACCAGCAGGCTGCGGGAAAACGAACTGAAGGCCATCCACATGAGCACCAGCATGGCGATCAACGCCAGACCAGACAGAACCAGCACCGTGCGGCTGGCCTTGGCCTCGCTCTCGAATTCTCCCCCATACTCGATGTCGTAGCCGTCGGGTCTCTCCACTTCCTTGTCGATGGCGTCCTGAACGTCATTGATGATGCCGCGGATATCCCGCCCCTCCGTGTTTGCCATCACCACGATACGGCGGGACGCCTTCTCCCGGTTGATGAGGTTCGGCCCCACGGTCCTTTCAACCCGGGCGACGTGGGAGAGCGGCTGGTAGATGCCCTTGGAACTGCTGATAGGCGTGGCCGCCAACTCTTCGCAGGACTCCCTCTGGGCGCGGGGATACCGCACCACCAGGTCGTAGAATTTTTCCCCTTCCCACCAAACACCGACTTTGTGCCCCAGGAAGGCCGTTTCTACGAATTCAGCCAGGTCTCCGGGGGTGAGTCCGGCCCGTTGCAGCGCGACGTGGCGAGGACGCACGGCCACCTGGGGCACGTCGGTCTGAGGCTCGACAGCTAGGTCGACGATTCCCGGCACATCCTCAATGGCGTCCCGGATCGACCCGGCGACGCTGCGCAACTTGGTCAGGTCCTCTCCGAACACCTTGATGGCAATAGAGGTCTTCACACCGGACAGCATGTGCTCAACCCGATGGCTGATCGGTTGCCCCACTGATATGCTCATGCCTTCGACCCGGTCGGCCGCGGCCCGGATTTTCCCGGCGGCCTCAACTCTCGGCAGGGAACCGTCGACCGTTATCTCCAACTCGCTGAACTGAACGTCCTGTGCATGCTCGTCTCTTTCGGCCCGCCCGGTGCGCCGGATGATGGACGAAATGAAGTCCAGCTTCAACAGTTCGTGCTCCAGACGGCCGACCATTTCGTCGGAGCGCTCCAGGGACGCGCCGGGAACGGTCGCCGCGGCTATGGTGAAGCTGCCCTCGTTGAAGCGCGGAAGAAAACTGCGCCCGAAGCCACCCAGGACCACCACTGCGCCCACGGTGCCGGCCAGCGCCAGCAGGGCGGCAATGATGGGAAGACGGGTTGCGGCTCTGACGAACGGCGCGTACACCCAGCGTACCAGGCGCACCACGGGGCTGTCCCGCCGCTTGCCGGGAGCAGGGACGTTGCGCAACAGAAGGCAGCACATTGCCGGCGTCACGGTCACTGCCACGAGCAATGAAGCGACCAGGCTCACCACATATGCCGTACCGAGAGGTTCCAGGAGGCGCCCTTCAAGCCCACTGAAGAAGAACAGGGGCAGGAAGACGATGATGATGATGGCCGTTGCGTACACGATGGACTTCCGGATCTCTTCCGAGGCCGAGAAGATCGTCTCCAGCAGAGGAGGACGGTCGGCGGGCTCCAAGACGGCGCGCAGCCTCAACCGGCGATACACGTTTTCCACATAGATGATCGCGTCGTCGACCAGCGCACCGATGGCGATGGCGATTCCTCCCAGCGTCATGGTGTTGATGGTCTCCCCGAGCCACCTTAAAACCAGCAGTCCGGTGATGACGGATAGCGGCAGAGTAACCAGGGAAATAAGGGTCGTACGCCAGTTGAACAGGAACAGGGTCAGCACAAGGAAGACCAGAATGCCGCTTTCACAGATGTGCCGGGTCACATTGGAGATGGCCACTTCGATGAACAGGCTTTGCCTGAACCCCTTGCTGTAAAGCTCCACATCCGGAGGGAACGTCTTGGCAAGCTCCCCGAGAACTTCGTCAATTTCTTCTGTGAGCTGAAGCGTATCACCCGTGGGTTGCTTCTGAATTGCGAGCACCACGGCCGGTCGGCCGTCAATCGCGGCCGTGCCCCTGGCGAGCGCGGCGCCGGCGTCAATGTCCGCCACGTGGCGCAGCAATACGGGTGCCCCCCCCCGATTGCCGACTACTATCTCCCCCAGGTCGGCCAAGGTCCGGGCGCGGCCCTCGCCTCGAATAAGGTACTCGTGATAGCCGCTCACCAGGAACCCCCCGGGGGCGTTGGCAGAAGAAGAAGCCAGCGCGTCCAGGACCTGTTTGTGCCCGATATGTGCGCGCCGCATGGCGCTGGGTTTCAAGACGATCTCATACTGTTTCAATTCGCCGCCGATGGGCATGACCTGGGCAATGCCGGGAACGCTCAACAGGCGGCGCCTCACCCGCCACTCAGCGAGGTCCCGCACAAACTTCGGATCGGTGCCTTCTTCTCCCAGGAGTCCGACGAACATGATCTCGCCCATGACCGATGTGATAGGTGCGGGCATGGGATTGGACGCCTCGGGAGGCAGCTTATCCCGGGCCAACTGAATACGCTCGCCGATTACCTGGCGGGCGTGATATGGCGGGGTATCCCATTCGAACTCCGCCCAGATGATGGACAATCCGATGCCCGAGGAACTGCGGAGACGACGCAATCCCGGCGTCCCGTTGAGCGCAGTTTCCAGTGGGACCGTCACCAGGGTCTCCACCTCCTGGGGAGCCATGCCGTGGGCCTCGGTGATGACGGTAACTGTCGGTGCGGTGATATCCGGAAGAACGTCTACCGGCATGCGCGATGTTTCGTAGACACCATAGGCAGCCAGGAACACGGCCGCAGCCAGGACCGCAACCCGGTTGGTCAAGGCCCAGCGTACAAGTCTCTCCCACATACCGGCCTCAGTGTTGGTGTGACTGCAAGGTTCCAGTCAGCGAGGAGACGTACAGGTCAAACCCGCCCAGGGTAACAACCCATTCGCCGGCCTTGATTCCATCCTCGATGGCCACAAAGTCTCCCACGCTGGTGCCGGGAACAACTCTTCGGCGGGAGTACCCTTCCCCCGACAGAGCTACAAAGACGTACGGTATAGTGTTGATCTCCACGATCGCGGAGTTGCGAACCACCGGCAGTTCTGCTCCCGGGCCGTGCATGATCCGTACTTCCACGTACTCGCCGATGCGGAATCGTCCGGGATTGTCAAGCCGATATGAAATGGTCGCGGTGAGCCGATCGGGGTCGTATACCAACTTGTCGGTGACCCTGCGGGCGTCGAACTCGTCGAGTTTCCGATGGGCATCTTCTCCGGGGATCCACAGCCACACCTCCGCGATATCCTCCAGCCCCTTGAGGTCGAACATAGACACCTCGACCTGGAGCAGCACGGTCTTGTCGGAAACAACATGGGCCACCGGCGCACCGAGCGCAACCTGGTGCCCGTGTGGTGTGAGGAGTTCGGTTATTACTCCGTCGATGGGTGCGAGGATCGGCATGGTCCTCTCGACCTCCCCCTTCTTCTCGCGCAGCCGTGCGAAAGCGGCGCCGTGGGCCGCCTGCGCCTTTTGCAGGGCGGCCCGAGCCTTGATGAGGCCTTCCTCCTGCAACACCTTTGTGTCGGTCAGGTCCTGGAGTCGCTTCTTCTCCGCTTCCAGCCCTTCCCGCTCGACCTTTGCCTTCGCCGCGGCGGCCTCCACCTCGGCGAGGCGGTGTTCGGGCAGCAATCCCTGGTCAACGAGCTTTCTGACCCGGTTGCGCTCCTTGCGCGCTTTGCGCTCTTCGATGGCAGCCTTCTTGATGGCCGCCTCCACAGCCAGGAGGTCCTTTGCCGGCAGCAACCCGCCCTCGACCAGACGCTGTACACGAGCAAGCTCTTCCGTGGTCCGTTTCACTTCAATCTCGGCCAGGGCCACCGACTCTTCGAGCTTCGACCAGTGATCCGTAGGCACATCAGGACGCAGAGTGGCCAATGCCTCGCCCGCCTTCACCTCGGTTCCAACTCCTCCGCCCCTGAGCACTTCGTGCCAGTGAAAATAACCTGTGGCCGGTGCGACCACAGCTCTGCTCGAGATGGGATCCTCGATGATGGTGCCCGGCACGGAGAAGGTTCTCCCAATTGAACGGGCCTCCGCCTGTTCCTGCTTGAAAGGGATGTTCCACTGCTGTTCCTTGGTGAACGACAGGTCTTCTCCTTCTTGCTCCTCCGCCGGCCACGGGAGTATCGGCACATCCACCTGCTGTCGCCAGACCGCAGAGTCGCCGTGGCCCGCGTACTCGAAATCCAGCCGGTATGTGCCGGTGTCGGCGGGCGACAGCGCAGGGAACTCGAAAATGCCCCGGCGGCTGGGAGCTTCCGCAACCGTTTCGGCAGCGGTGGTCCCGTCGTTCGTGAACCTCACGGCAAGGGTGCCTTCCTGTGCGGGGTAATTGTCCCGCAGCCGGGTCACATGCGCGGTGTAGACCGATTCCCTGCCGGCCGCCAACGGCGTGATCTCCACAAAAAGCTCATGGCCGCTGGAGAAAAGGGTCAGTGACAGGTTCCCCTCACCGTGCCCGTGGCCATGGTCGTCATGGTTCCCGCCATGGCCACCTCCGTGGTGTCCATGTTCCTCATCGCCGTGACTGTGCCCTCCGGCGCCGCCGGGGCCTTCCGAATGCCGATGGCAGGCCACCAGCATCAGCCCCGCAAGGGCCAGGAGCAATGCTCTCCAGGTCATGGTGCATCTCCAGAAATCAAGTCGTTCATCTCCGGCTCGGGAAAATACCCGGCCGCACAATACATTGCCAACACCCGGCCGCGCGCCTCATGGGCGATGCGTTCCCTGGCCAGCGCCCTCTCCTCCTCGGCTTGCAGCAACTCCACAAGCTCCCCGAGGACGACCACCCCTTCCCGATACGCCTTGACACCCTCATCCCAGAGTGCCTGCGAGTCATCCGCCCTGCCGGGACCCAGCTCTTGCAGCAGACGGAAGCGGGCGGCGGCCGACCCATGGGCTGCAGCGACCTTTGTCCGAATCGCATCCCAGGTCCGGTCCAACCTCAGGCGCTCCACCGCGGACGAAGCCCTGGCCCGAGCCTCCCTCTCTTCCCCTTTTCGGAAGAAAGGCAGAGCCACCGAAAAACCGAACTCGTAGCCGTGAAGCGGTTGACGGGCGCTGTCAAAGGTGTCCACACGGTAGGCGCCGTACAAACCGAGGTCTGGAATCCAGGATCTTTCGGCAGCCCGCTCCTCCAGGCCTGCAGCCTTCCCGAGGACCGCGGCGGCAGCCATGGCCGGGTTCCGCCGGCGACTTTCCTGGAGCACGTCAGCAAGCTCCGGAAGAGAGACCGCCACTCCCGAGCGCAGCCCTTCGGGCACCTTCCCGTCCACGATGGCGCCCAATTCTTCGCTGAGAGCGTCACGACCGGCCGCCAGTTCCCCCACTCGCTGCCGGTGGGTGGTCAACGTCAGCTCGGCCCTTCGCAGGTCGAACCTGCTCTTCTCCTTGCCCGCAGCCAGGGTCGCAACCGACTCGAGCAGCCACCCGTAACGTTCGCCTATCCCTTCCAGGACCTGGAGTCGCCGCACCGCGAATTCCAAGTCGAGCACGGCGGCTCTGACCGCACAGACCTGCAGCAGCAATTGCTGCCGGGCGTCGTGCCGATGCAACTGGGAGCGCACCTCTCCTGCTTCCTGACGTAGTTGCTGCCGCTTGCCGAGGTCGAAGGTGAGTTCCGCTCCCAGCGCGGTGGTGCTGAACCCTTCGCCAGGACCCACTCCTTCTTCCCGCCGGCCGACGAGCGCCGGGTTCTTCATGTATGGAGCAACTGTCCTGTCGGCGAGAGACTGCAGCCTGGCGACGGCTTTCAGTTGGGAGCGCGCCGGCTGCTCCACGTAACTCTTCAACAGCGTCAACTCGGGAAGGTGGTCCTCGCTGCGCGCAGACTGTGCCGTGAGGGTAATTGCGACCGCTACGGCAACAGACAGGCAAGATTGAAGTGCGTGGTGCCCATACATTGAAACGACAGTCCCTTGAGTTGGGGCCGGGAGAACAAGTCAGCCAACCAGTTGACGCCATCACCGGTAACGATAGATTCCGCCGGTGGTGATGTCAATGGTCACTTGCGCGAGTAGTAAATGGAATGATACAGATAGGGGATGAAGACGGTGACCATTCCGTGGCTGGCTGACTCCCTCGGTCAGTTTGCCGCCCTGCCCGGAAACCTCGAATACCGCCGCTCGTTCATGAGGCATCTGCTGTCCGAGCCTCTGCCCGCCGAAACGTCGGCGCATCTGGCATCGCTCCCATGCTTTGTGCGGTTTGTGTTGGAGGAATTAGACGGCCCGTATCGGCAGGATGTGTGGGAGTCGGTGGGCGACTCACCGGTTTGGAGCAAGGCGATCGCCGCGGCGGGCGGGCTGAAGGACGCGTCCGGCCGCCGGACTCAAGCCGACGATGCAGATGTGCCGTTGCCTTTGCTGCGCAAGCTGGCCGGCGACCCTTCCTTCGAGGCGCGTTGCCGGTTGCTGGCCAGCCCCGACCCGGGAATCGTCTTGCGTTTCCCCCAGGTGGGCCTGCCGGTCACCCGGTGGGTGCTGATTCCTCCGGATCAGGGCCGGTTGCCTCCTCCCGAACCGAGGCAGTCGGAAAAGGGCAGCCGCAGCCGTCGGCGCAAGACCGCCAGTCGCCTCCGGCCCGCAGTGCCGCTGCACTCGATGAGCGACTTCCTCGCCCGACTGTCCGACAAGGAAAGCTCGCTTCGAGGTACGATCTTCGAACTGCCGAGAGCCAGGGGAAGGGAGGCGGGGCTATATCCTCATCAGCAGGACAGCCTGGACGCGATCAAGGCTCACCTCCCCGCGTTTAATGGCGTGGTTCACCTGCCTACCGGCAGCGGCAAGACCCACATCGCCATGCGATTCGCCGCGGAATTCCTGGCCGAAGGGCCCCATCGCAAGCTGCTGTGGGCCAGCTATCCCAAGCAGCTTATCCGTCAATCAATGGCTCGCATCGTGGAGTTGGCGGCGTGGTTTCCCAAAGGCACCCGCATTGCCTGGTACGATTCGTGGATGCTGCACGAGCCGAACCTGCTTGACCAGGTGGACGTGCTGTTCATCATGCGAGGCCAATTGGGAGAGCTGATGGCCCGGGCGACGCTTACCAGGCCCAGGGACTGCCCCTTGCGGAGAGCCCTCATCGAGCCGTTGGGAAAGGGCGGTTACGAGATGACCCTCGTCTATGACGAATGCCACCAGGTAGCGGCAAGAAAACTCAGGGGAAAATGGCTGAAGCTCACCCGCGCCGTAACCGGACCCTTCGAAACGGCCCGGACCCGTTTTCACGTCGTGGGCCTCAGCGCCACACCGGTGCCCCAGAGCAAGGCCGGGCGCCGGTTCGTAAGCCGCACCGTCTTTCCCGTCCGCGCACCCGTCGCACCCGGGCTGACCCCGGAGTGGGGCCTGCTCACCTATCACCAGGTGTCCAACAAAGAGCTTGTGGACTGCAGCGTCTTGTGTCCCGTGAACCTGCATTTTCAGGACCTCCCGCGGCGGCCTTTCGAGATCCCACTGGATATCATCCACAAAGTCACTGCCGACGAACCGGTAGAACTGCCCGACCGCAACCGGCCCAGCCGGGCCCAAGTCGAACGGTTCTCCAGCCAGTTCAACAGGCAGGTGATGAGTTCCGGAGACGTGCTGGGCTTTCTGGCTGAACGCATCGGTGAGAGGCTGCCTCAATTGGGCAAGACGCTGGTCTTTGTGCCGACCATAGACGCGGCCAACGAATTGGGCCGTCTTCTGGGCTTGCGTCCCCAGGTCTCCGAAGACGACGTGCTGGTGGTTCACAGCCGGTTGGATGAGGTTGAGTCGGAGGAGGGGTCCGAGACGCGGGCCGACGCTCCAGCGGTGATCGAACAGTTCAAGGCGAGAGGGCACTCGACCTGCGTGCTGATCAACGTGGGCATGCTGACCCAGGGTTTCGATGACCCGGCCATCCGCTCGATCATTCTGGCCCGGCTGACCTTCTCCACCAACCTGTTCTGGCAGATGATCGGAAGAGGGACGCGGGGACCGCGCCTGGGCGGAACACGCAATTGTCATGTCATCGATCCGATCAGGCTGGGAGACATGTACGACTTCCTGGAGGGCTATCGCCCCCGGGTCGACGTTGACGGGTATGGCAAATGGGACCGTCACTTCACCGGCGGCGCCCGCCTGGCCCGCGGCGCGGTGTTGGCCCCACAACTCCCCAGGGTCTCGATTCCGCCGTTATTGTCGGAGGCGACAGGGCAGGTCGAAATGGATCTGTCGGCTGAAATGACGTCGTTGCTGAAGTCATTTCTGGACGGACGGCGTCTTGATGAGGAGCAACTCGTGCTGTTGGCGACCCGGGTGGAAGCCGTGCAACACGGCGCTGACTGGAACTGCCGCCCCGTCACGGAGGATTCAGACGACCAGATGATCCGCTGGATGCATGAGGCGGTGGCTCAGCTTGAGACGCGGATGGACAACACTTTGCACTGGGTGAAACTCCCCCTGTGGCGTACCGAAAGGTCCAACGAGATCAACCTGGGCCTGTTCTTCCAGACGTTGACGGAAATCGAGGACGGCGGACTGGCTCCCTAAGGAACCAGACAATCCACCGGCGCCGAGGGTGCGCAGATTGCCGCCTCTTCCCATGGTTTGCCTTTCAGCCGGTCTTGTGTCCAGTGGTGCATGTAGTAGAGCGAGGCTGCGCCCGCCATCACGTGGTCAAGACCCGCACAGACGAAATACTCGATACGATACCCATGCTCGCAATATCGGATCATAGCCTCGAGTTCTACGTAGGTCTGGGCGAGGTCGTCGTGCTCACCAAGGGTGGCCAGGATCGGGGTGTCGGACACTCTCTCCACCGAGCTTCCGTCCAGACTGTTCTCCCGCAGCGCGCAGCCCCACGGCTCTAGCTCTCCCCACACTCCGGAGACCAGCGCCTCAATGAACGCGGCGGTATAGATCTGCGAAGGCTCATCCAATCCATCCATCAGGTATCCGGGGCTGTCGGTGTTGGCGACCGCATTCTCCGCTTCGGACGCCAGATGATTGGGGGGATCATCGGCCAGAACCTCGGTGAGGGCCGGAAGGTCGTACCAGGTTTTCATGGCCACCATCACCGCGACCAGGATCTCGGTGGTGACGCTCCAGTGCTGGACGCCGTGGGCGGCCTGGGCGGTGAGGTCTGTCCCCGGAATAGCCGCGGCCGCGGCGACCACTTCAAACTCCGGCGCATAGTGGGGTGCGTACAGTTCGGTGAAGAAGACCGCGTGCCCTCCCTGGGAGGCACCCCACAGGATGATTCGGTTGGGGTCACCGTCGGGCAGGTCAGGGTCGGCGGCCAACTGGTCCAAAACCGCCCGGACCATGTCCAGACCCGCAATGGCGGTGGGTTCTCCCACCAGGTAGGGATGAATGGTGCCTTCGGGGGAAGGGTCACCGAAGCCGATGATACCCAGGCCGTCGGGCGCGACCGAAATGTAGCCCAAAGAGCTGAGGACAGAGGTTTGTCCCGGTCCCAGCAGTGGGTCTGCCGAAGGCGCGGCGCTGTCGTTATACCCGACGGTGGGATGCAGCCACAACACCACCGGCAAGGGGCCGTCGCCCATGCCCACCGGGATACCCACAGCGCCGGTGGCCTCCCTGGGCTGGCCCTTATCCTGGGTGGTGTAGCGCATTTTGAAGTTCCGCGCACCATACGGAACCGGGTTCAGCAACTCATAGCCCATAGTCGCCAAGGTGGAGTTGACGAATTCCGCTGTCAACCCGGACAACTGGTACTCTTCCCAGAACAGCGGCTCTCCAACTTCGGACGGAGGCAGCCACTGGTAGGGCTCCAGCCCGCAGACGGCGGGTTCAAAAGGGGGCGGGAGGTCCGGCTGGACGTCTTCGCCGCCGTCCTGCGCGTCGGCTATCTCCGAGAATACGGCGTCTTCCGGCGTAGTGTCCGGGCCCGTGTCGGTGCGGAGCTGAATATCGACGCCGATGTCGTCAGCGGTCATGGCGTCCGGGGTCGTGTCGGTGCGACCAGAGGTCTCCTCCACCGCGTCCACACTGTCCACAACCCCCGCATCCGCTGTCCCGCTCTTGCCTCCACAGCCGAGCAGAAGCAGGGTTGCAGTCATAGTATAGGCCGTCATCTTGCGCATGATGTCCGCTCCCGAATGGAGTTCAGGCACCCAGCACCGGGTGAGGATACTCGGGTGATCGCTTCTGGAACGTGAGGATCTTCTCGTTTACGACGACGCCCCGGTCGATCTCGACGGCCCTTCCTATGGTAGGGTTGGCCGCCCAGGCGGAACGGCCGTCGACCATGTCTTTCATGTAGGGCAACGTGGCCTTGCTGAGTTCGAGGGACGCGGTGGCGTAGAGGTAGGACGGTGAGTGGTCCACCGCGTAGTATGTCACCCTCTTTTGGACGTCTATGAGGGGCTCGTCGAAGGAGGTGGGATAGGCAAACTCAAAGCCCATGCCGTGGTCACAACTGACGTCCACGATCATGCTGCCTTTCTTCAGCGTACGCACGTCGTCGTTGTAAATGAAGGTCACGGGGTTGTCGGTATCCTGCAGGATGCAGTTGACTATGAAATCGTAGCCGGCCAGCTCTTCGCCCATGCGAATCCTGCTGCCGTCATCGGTCAGGGACCAGACCATTCCCGGCTGGCCGGGGTCGAGGACATACTGCCGGTGCTTCACTCCCGGGATGAGGCATTGCACGTCGTCGGGGTGCCGCTGGGTGTAGACTGTGATGTCGCTGTAGTCCATCCCCCGGAACGCGTGGACAGCGCCTCGCCCTGCCCCGCCGAAGCTCAACACTGCGATCCGCTTGGGCTGGTCGTGCCACCCCTTGGTGCCGATGAGTTGCAGTGCGTGAAGCACGCTGCAATAGCCGGCCAGCTCACTCTGGGTGTGGTAGATCCAGACGCCCTTTCTTCCTGCCGGCCGCCACGAGAACATGGATTCCATGGCCACGCCGGTGATCTTCTTGTCGATGTGCTGTTGGGTCAGTGCAGGGCCCTGGACCAGGTGGAGGCCGCCCCAGAGCACCTGACCTTCCCGAAGGTAGGGAAAATCACCCTCGGTAGGTTTGAACACGGTGATGATGTCACAGTGCTCGAACAACTCTTCCCGGGTCATCATGCCGGCCGCGTACGGGGCCAACTCCTCGTCGCTGATTCGAAAGTCCTTGCCATAGCCCCGCTCAACATAGACGTACTTCCGGGTTTCGGGGTCGATCTTGCACAAATCAGCGGGATGCAGCGGCACCCTCTGTTCGTTCTCTTTGTACGAAGTTGCGGTCAATCCCAACGTGAGCTTTTCGTTTCCCATGCTCTTCCCTCATGGTTGTCTGGGCAGATAATAGCCCAGGACGCCCCGGAAAGGCTACGTTATTTTGCACCGCAAGGGTCCAAAGTGACTCTCGCAGAGCAACCTCTCGAAAAAAGCAAATATGAAAGGGTCTGACCTTGATGTATCCCCACAAAACGAAGGGCCAG
>CAZVFX010000068.1:0-38729 GCA_964626565.1 uncultured Myxococcales bacterium | reverse complement strand
TAGGTCTAGTAAGACTTATGGGTCCTATACCGCCGCGTCGCGGCCAGTGCCGCCAACAGCGCCAGCAGCAGTGGCGCCGTTGCGGGCGCGGTCGTACCGGTGTGCGAGCAGCCGCCCCCTCCACCGCCGCCGCCGGAGTCGTCCTTTTCCGCGGCGACTTCGCCCGCATCGGGCTCATCGGCATCCGACGACCCGGGAACATCTTCAGCAGCGATGTCCTCAGACGTCACCACATCGGGTTCCCCCGCACCGTCGGGGGCGTCCATGGTGCACGCGCCTTCCACGCACTCTTCACCCTTTCCGCACTCGCCGCAACTGCCTTCGCAGCCGTCGGAACCGCACGCTTTGCCTTCGCAGTCGGGCTCGCAATCGTAGAAGCACTGGCCGTCTACGCACTCTTCACCCTTGCCCTCACACTCTCCGCAGCTATACCCGGCGCCGTTGTCGCCGCACTGCTTGCCGGCGCAGCCGGAGGGGTAGTCGTACGCGCTGCAACTCAGGGGAAGCTCGCCGCTGGGATCCGAGGCGTGGGAGCCGCAATCGTAGATCCCGCCGCCGGCATTCCAGCCGCAGCCGTTACCGCCGCACTCGTCGCTCTTCAGCGAACCGTACTCGCAGTACACTACTTTGGTGCCGTCACAGCACCCCTCGTAGCCGATGCCGCCGCAGGGGTACGCGGTGCAGACGCCGAAGCTGCACGCGGTACCCGACTCGCAGGGACAGTCTGCAGCGCAAGCGGAACAGTTCTCGCCTTCGTCGCAGGTGCCGTTGCCGCACTCGTCGCAACTCTCGGTTGCCAGGTTGCAAGTGGCGTTGCCTTCGCAGCCGCAATCCGCCCAACAGGTGAAGCAGTTCTCGCCGGCGGCGCACGTGCCGTCGCCGCAACCGTCGCTGAACTTGCACGCGGCCGAGTTACAGTTGTTGCACATGCAGGCCCACTTCGGTCCCCAGCACCCCGGCGTGTCTTCATAGGGCGGGATGCAGGTCCAGTGGTAGGCGCCGTCCTCACCCTGGCACATGCCGTCCACGCATTCGCCGTCGTCTACCCATTTTTCCAGCGGCAGCGCAGGCACGGTGCGGGTGACACAGTGGACCGCACCTGAGAGCTTGGAAATCTCGTCGCTGATGATGCCGATATGCTGCCAGTCGGGCATCGCCTCTTCCCACACCTGAATGGCCTCGGCTTCCAAGTCTTTGTCCACGGTGTACATGGGCCACAGATTCAGCTTGGTTTCGCCGTCGGCGCTTACGAAGAGGGTCGAGTTGATGAAGGTACGGGGAACTCCTCCGGCAGGGTTGGGGAAGGGCAACCGGAACACCTCGATTCCTCCCGACCCGTCTGAATACTCCAGCGATTCCAGCAGCTCTGCGACGTCGTCCATGCGCTGCTTGTTGGTGGGGTCGTCAACCACGGTGTATTCGCCAACAACCGCGACGTGCTTGCCCCCCAGTTTGAAGAACATGTCGATATGGCCGGTGCCGTCGTTGGTGATCTCTTTGAGCACCACCGATTTCTTGCAGCCGAAGTAGTTCTCGTTCACCCAGTGCACGTCGTCGAAAGACATGCCGGTGTAGAGGTACGTCCGCTCGCCGAAATAGCAGAACTCTTCCCCGTCGGCCTGAAAATTGCCCCCCTCGAACGGGAAGGGCGACCGATAGGTGGTGATGCCCAGCAGGTTGCCCAGGCGGGTTGGAATCGCGTCGTCCCGGATCCGTTGATGGTAGTAGACCCAGTCGCCGAAGGCCACGGTGTCGTTGTCCTCACTGACCAGCGGGAACGGGCCGTAGTCGATGTGCCAGAAAGCGTCGCTTTCTATGTCGAAAAAGACCACCTTCTCATCGATCTCCTCCGTTGAGACCCCGGCAAGTTTCATCCTGTTCTTGAAGCTTTGCTTGGGTTGGTTGCCGTCTGCGATCACCCAAATTTCCCCGGCGGCCAGCGAGGCCACCGCCGAATCGATTAGCGTGTCCGCCACTTCGCCCATTCCGGAAACGCCGTTGGAGTAGGTAAACAGGATCGACTGCATCGGCTCCCACTCCCTCATGGGGCGGAAGTTGCCTTGAGGCGGTTCAGTGATGGCGAACCACTGGGGATGGAGCTTGCGATAGTCGTCGTAAGCGTCTGCCTTGCCGGGGATCTTTCGCTCCCAGGGAAGCTGGTATGCCGGAAGAAGCGGCGGTGCGTTCTTCATCGCGGCCGGCTCGGCAGGCTCCGCCTTGTCAGGAAGAGGTGCGGAGAACTCAACGGCTTCGTTACAGGCAAGTGTCAGGAACAGGCAACACAACGGCAGGATCTTTCGGAGCATTCAACACCTCGGACGTTAACTTCAATACCGATTATTGAATGTACACAGTTCGCGTGTGCCTTTGCAAGAAGATCGACAGCCAATACTCGTCGCCGCAGCCGTTTCCCGTCGCCGTCCTGCGGCCGTTCCTACCGCCTCCACGCCTCCACGCCTCCACGCCTTCTCAGTCACAATATCCCATCTGATCAGGCATGCAGTCGCCGCACACCCAGCACAGTTCGATGCAGCCGCAGACGCTGGCGTTCTGGCAACCGCTGCTGCCGCTGCCGCAGTCGGAATTGTCCCAGCAACACTGGGCGTCGAAGGGGCAGGCGCCGCCGTTGGGGTCGGGAACACAGCTTCCCGGCATCAGATCCCCGCCCCACACACCCTTGCACACTTCGTCGTTGCCGCAGTCGGAGTCGTCGTAGCAACAGCCGCCGGGCAGCGGCGAGCATTTGCCGGGGAAGGTGCCCACTCCGCAAATGACTCCGCATGGGCAGTAGGTCATGCCTGTGCACTCCTGTGTTTCGTAACAGTCGTCGTCGCTCCAGCAGTCGCCGAAGTCGGCTGCGGGCTGGCAGGAACCGACCATTCCCGGCGCGACGTCCGTGCCCACGCAAACCATCTCCGGCCCATTGTCCAGGTCGGGGCAGTCAGAGCTGTCATCGCAGCAACCAAAGCCCGGGTCCGGCACGCACTGACCGGGTGTATCCGGCATGTCGCAATCAGCGTCACAGGGACAAACCGACACTCCGGAGCAAAGCTGCCCCGGCCCGCACTGCTGGTCGGTCCAGCATTTGCCGGGCCCCGCCGGCCCTTCGCAAACCCCCATTCCCTCATACGGAGAGATCCCTGCGCAAACCTGGCCCCCATCACAATCCTGGTCGCTCCAGCAGCAGCCGCCCGGGTAGTACAAGCACTCCCCCACTTCGCTGATGCAGTTCATGTCGCATGAGCACACATCGGCACCCCAGCAGAACTGGTCGTTGCCGCAGTCGTCGTAGTAGAAGCAGTCGCCGCCCTTGGGCTGGGGCAGGCAAACTCCCCCCGCACCCATGTCTCCGCCGATGCAAACGAGTTCGACCCCCGAATCCAAATCCGGGCAGTCGGAATCGTCTTTGCAGCAGAACGGCATGAGCGGTTCACATTTACCCGGGCCCACCCACGCACAATCCATGACGCAAGGACACGTGCCCGCGCCCACGCATTGTTCGTCGGGGCTGCAGTGCTGATCGTGGTAGCACTCACCGGGGCCGGGAGCGAACTCGCAGGAACCGGGCAGCTCCGGGCCTTCCATGCCCTGGCAGACAAAACCCTCGTCGCAGTCTGCGTCTGAGAGGCAGCACCACTCCGGAAAGGCCTGGCACTGCCCTGCTACCGGCGGGAAGTCGTCGAAACAGGAGGAGACGTTGGTGCCAATGCAATACTCGTCGGGACCGCAATGCTCATGCTGGAAACACTCGCCGTAGCTCAACGGTGGATGGCATGTTCCCGGCTCCTCGAAGAGCGGTGATGCAGCGCAAACTGCGCCCCCCTCACAATCGGAGTCGGTGAAACAGCATCCCTCCGGGGGCCAGGCCGGGCCGCAAATGCCCGGCTCGGGCCAGCAGGTGTCGCCGCAGCCGCAAATCACCCATCCGCTGCAGCTCTGTCCCCCTTCGCAGTCACCGTCGGACCAGCACATCCCCTTGTCGGGCGCGGTAACGCACAACCCCTGATCCGTCGCGGGACCAGCATAGATACACGCCAGCGTGTCGTCTTCGCAGTCCGCAGCCGAATAACAGCACCCCGGTGGTACGGGGATGGTGTCTGGCGCCGGTAGCTCTTCCTCCGGCAGGTCCGGCGCCGCGTCCGCGATTACGTCTTCCGGCTCCACCGCGTCTTTCAGCGGCGTCACTTCTTCCGGAAGTGCGGCGTCCTCGCCGAGGGCTTCGCCCGCCTTGATGTCTGCCCCGCCGTCCTCGCCGCCGTTGGTTCCATAGGGAATTTTGTTTCCCGCCCCTGAGCACGCCCCAACCGCAACAACGGCAGCAAGCGTCACTATATAGCGCAATAATCTCATCGGTTCCTCCTGAATTCCGCAAAATCAAATATGGCACAACCGGCGTGCTGTCGCAATGCCGGGTCCTTGACCCGCTCCTACTCCGGCGGGTATAACTGGTTGCTGAGAAGTCTTAACCCGCAAGGGCCAACAAGAGGGGAACCATGGTGCGTTTTATCCGTGTCGCTGCTGTATGTCTTGCCGTCGTCGCGCTCTGCCTTCCGTTGCAGGCTGAGCCCCTCATCTCCGACGGCGCTTTTCCGGACATCGACGACTTGATCCGGCGCCAGGAGAAGCAGTTCTACGCGATTAATGCCTACCCCTTTGGCCTGTCCCTGGACGCAGCTCCCGCGTCAATGGAGAACCAGGCCCTCGCCGGCGAGTTCGTGGCTGGGGATGAGACCGATTTGAAGGCCGCGACCGGTCTGCATCCGTTCGAACTGCTGCAGTCATACGGCGAGTACGGCGATCTCGGCATGTTCGGGGGGGTCGCGGCCGTGGGCACTGCATTCCACTATATGACCTTGAAAAAGGAAGGCGCACCTGAGACGGAACTGGCCCTTGCCCGCAAGCGGCTCGTGAGAGCCATCGAAAGCTGGCACATCTTCATGGTGGTTACCGGCGGCAACGGGGTGGTGGCACGCGGGATACGGCGGCTCGTCCCGGAAGACCCCAACGACCCGCCAATTCCCGGCGGTGTGCCCGAACTCATTCCCCTGGCAGACGAAAACGGCAATCCTCTCCCCGAGCCCAAAGATAACGGCACTTGGCGGGACGATAACTCCGGGGGCGCATTGCCTCCCGGAGTATGGATCTGGGAAGACTCACACTCCAAGGACCAGATGGACGGGTACGTGTTCGCATTGGCGGCCATGTACGACGCAGCCAAGGGAGATCCGGACATCGACCAGGCGCTCGTCGCCCAGATGGAACAGGACGCCGTCGATATTGCGACCATGCTGATGGAGAAACGCACCATAACCATGATCACCGGCGGCGAGGCGGAATACGACCTGATAATCATGGATGCAGACGGGCGGCCCACCTACCACCACGACCTCAACCCATACTCCCTGGAAAAGGCGTATTTCCCCGAAGGAGAGAAGATTTTCAACACGTTCAACCTGATCATGACGCTGGGTATCCTGAAGGGATTGCACCACGTGTCCGGCATGCCCGAACTGGAACAGTTCCTCTACCAGGAGTTGATGGTGGACCGGAACTTCCTGGACATGGTGCCTCTGACCGAGGCCGACGGCGCGGTGGACTACATATACGCAAAGAAGCTCACCTTCCACTCAAACGTGAACATGATCGCCACCGCATTGTATCTGGCCATCTACTATGAAACCGATCCGGACGTCATTGAGGTGTTGCAGGCGTTCGCCCGGGACCGCTGGTGGAACAGGGAGGATGATTTCTCCACAGCAAAGAAGCTGAAGAACCCGTTTTACGACGCCATCTACCTGGCCATCGCACCGGACGCAACCGAGGACGCGTTGGTTGATGAAGCGATGGGCTACCTGGGCGGATTTCCCCTGGGCCCGTACCTCAACAGCCAGGTGATCAACTGCGATGCGGATGAAGGTGCCGCAGGGGAATGCCTGGCCATTGATGGCGAGACGGTGCTCACCCTGGACAACCCTCCGGCGGAGGCGGGAGAGTGGGCAACGAAGGAAGCACTGTCGCCGCCTATCCGGCCTCCTTCCAACTACATCTCACGTTCCAACCCCTTCGAGACCAACGGGGGCGGCGGCATGAGGCTGAACCCTGGCGGGGACATGCTGGCAGCCTATTGGATGATGCGCTTTCTCGAACGGCGCGACGAGTCCCTTCCCAACCGGTCACCCCACGCACGAGAGCACATTCCGGTGGTGGTGTCCGACCCCGAACCTGATCCCGAGTTGGTTCCCGAGGCCGCTCTGGAACCTGCACCCGAGGCTGCGCCTGAGCCTGCACCCGACGTAACGGTGGAAATAGTGCCCGCACAGGAAATCCTGTCTGACTGGCCTGCGGGAGATGTGGCTGTCGCTGCGGACACGACCTCTTCGTCCGGCGGTAAAAGCGGCGGTTGTTCCGCAGGGGTCAATCCGGAAAGGTCCGGCTGGGCCCCGATCCTGCTGCTACTGCTTGTGGTGGCGGTAGCCGTAGTACGAAGGGAGGGTCAAACGGCATGATCAGGCAGGTTGCAATCCCCGCCCTGCTGTGCATTTTCGGGCTGGCTGTCGGCTACTACCTCAGTCCTGCAATGACCGGGGAGAAAGTTGAGGTTCCTGCCCCGGCTCCGGCTCGCACCAAGGTTGAGGCGCCTTCCGGGGCCGATTCCAAATCATCGGCGCCGGCCCCCGAGACAGGAACCCGGGCGCCGGCAGAAACGGCACCCCGGGCCCCCGTCGCGGAAGAGCCCGCTCCCGGCGCGAACAGGTGCCCCGAGTGCAAGGCCTGTCAAGAGTGCAAGCCCGTCCCTCCGTGCCCTGCCTGCCCGCGGGCGGAAGCGGTGTGCGCACCGCACGTGCGTACGACTCGCAAACTGGAGCGACAACTGGCTGCGGCCAGCGAGGAACTGAAGGCTCTTGAGGACAAAGTCTCGAAGCATACGCCCTACGATGGAACCACCGCCCAAGACCGCCGCAGGGAAGCCGCCAACGACAACCATCTGCTCCTCGAGGTGCCCGCGTGGGGCGAGGATTTCCACCTTTCTGATCAAGCTGTCGCGGAAGCTGGGCTGCGGCCTGGAGATCGGACTCGGCTCGAAGAGATGTATGGCCAGTTCAGGAAATCGACCTTTGCCGAGTTACAGAAGCTGTACGGCGAGTTGATGGGAGACCCCAACGCAGGAGTGGACTCCACACTCAATGCGTTGGTACACAACATTATGGAGCTTTCGCCCAAGGACATGTGTCGGGAGCGCACCCTGGCCGTGGTGGCCGCGCTGGCCACCGGGGCGCCCCTGGCTCCTCCCGGCCCCGAGGCGCCCGCGTGTGAGCAGGCGATGTTTCTGATGTTTGCCGCGGTGGACCAGTTGGAGCAGGAGGTGGCCGGCAGCCTCGGCGAACAAGGTTCCAAAGCGCTGTGGAGCGGCAGTTCGACTTTTACTTTCTCGGTGAGTGGTAGCGATGAATGACAAGTCAAACAGGGGTGAGGGGAAGTCCAGCGACGGGTTTGAATTTCAATCAGCGCTGGCCTTCGCCTCCGATGGGATCTTTGTCGTCGCCGGCGACGGCGTGATCCGGGAATGCAACGCACAGGGAGCCGCGCTGTTCGGGTGTGACGTCGAAGAGGTCGTGGGCAAGCACGTTAGCGAACTCATCATCCCGGAGGAAATTGAGGACCAGAAGTCGGCCATTGAGCGCCTGCTCGCCGGCGAGACCGTGGTCAGTGAACGGACCCTCCTGCGCAAGGGCGGCGGCACAGTCGCGGTGGAGAGCAGTTCCCGCATGACTCCAACCGGCCTGGCTGTCTCCATTCTGCGAGATGTAAGCGAGCGAAGGTCAGTTCAGGAGCGTCTGCGCAGAAACGAGCGGTTGTTGCGCACGCTCATCGACTCTATGCCGATGCTGGTGTCCTTTGTCGATGCTGATGAGCGGTACCGATTCAACAATCAGGCCTACGCTGATTGGTTCGAGATGACCGATCCTCACCAACTGGAAGGGACGACGGTGCGTCAGGTGGTGGGGGAAGATGCGTACGAGGCGATCCGGCCGAAGCTAGCCCTGGCCCTTGCCGGGGAGGAAGTGAAGTACGAAATGGCGTTGCCGTACAGAAGGGCGGGCTTGCGTACTGTTGAGGCTCACTACGTTCCTCACTTTTCGGATGACGGCGTGGTGCTGGGCTTCTTTGCCCTGGTGACCGATGTCACGGATCGGCGGCGCATGGAAGAAAACCTGGCCAAGGCAGAGAAGCTGGAGTCGGTGGGCGTGTTGGCCGGCGGCATCGCCCATGACTTCAACAACCTGCTTACCGGCATTCTGGGCAATTTGAACCTGGCCAGAATGAAGGTGGAACCTGGTGGAGATCTGGACGACCGCCTGGACCGGGCTGAGACCGGGTGTCTCCGGGCCCGGGACCTTACCAGCCAGTTTCTTACGTTTGCCCGGGGCGGCAAGCCGGTGAAGAAGACCCTCGGTCTCGCCGAGTTGCTCATAGAATCCGTTGATTTCGCGGCCCGGGGTTCCAGCTTGAAATGCGAATATGACCTGTCGCCTGCTCTGTGGCCCGTGTCTGCCGATCGCGGTCAACTCAACCAGGTTTTCAACAACCTGGTGCTAAATGCGGGGCAGGCTATGCGCGTCGGGGGCCTGCTGAATGTAGGTGCCGTCAATATCGTCCGGCCCGCCGGCGAGGTTTCCGGGCAACCGGCCGAGAGGTATGTGGTGGTCACGTTCCGGGACAACGGCCAGGGCATTTCCGCCGACGACGTGGACAAGATCTTCGACCCGTATTTCACCACCAAGAAAGGCGGCACCGGGTTGGGGCTGACCACATCCTATTCCATCATCAAGAGCCACGGCGGCTTCATCGAGGTTGAGTCCACCCCGGGGGAAGGAACGATGTTCACAGTCGGCCTTCCCGCAACCAGCGGAGAAACTCCCCCAGTTCAGCGCGTTCGTCCGCGCCCCGTCAATCGAGAAGGTCGTGTGTTGTTTATGGATGACGATGAGGCAGTGCTGGAGGCCGTTGCTCCCTCCCTTGCAGCCATGGGGTATCGGGTTGTATGCGCCGCTCACGGAGAAGAAGCTGTAGAACTGTATGGTCGCGCCGTGGACGAAGGCGAGGCCTTTGACGTGGTGATAATGGATCTTACGGTGCGGGGTGGCACCGGCGGCCTGGAGTGCTTGCGGCAGCTCAAGGAAATCGACCCGGATGTGGTTGGTGTGGTGTCCAGCGGGTATTCAGGAGACCCTGTGATGGCCGAGTACGCAGGCCATGGCTTCCGGGCCGTGCTGAAGAAACCATACACAACAGGTGAACTGGCTGCGGCCCTCGAAAAAGCTCTTGCCGGAACCTGAGCCTTTGGAGATTGTACTCATGCGCACAATTAGGTGGCTTGCCGTGATGGTTGTGGTGTTTTCCGGCTGTGGCGGCGCCGGGGGTGCGGACCCGGCTCTCGAAGTGGTGACCGAAGTTGTTGATAGTAGTTCCCAACCCGGCGAAATTGGCGAGGTGGCTCCTGATTCAACTGCGAAGGAGCTTTCCCCGAGTTTGCTGCCCGGACCGGGAGGCGAAGGATATGACCCGGCGTTGGAGGCGCTGGCCCGAAAGTACGATCGCCAGTTTCATCTGTTCAACGCGCTGGGTATGGCTTTGAATGCGGACATTGTAGTCCCCTTGGACAACGCAGAAGGAAGGGTGTTGGTGGAAAAATTCCTGAGGGAGACTGACGGCTGGGATTTTGAAGGGTACGCGGGAAAGCACCAGTTCGATGTTGTGTCGGGCTGGCAGAAGGTGGCCGGACTGTACGGCGGCGTGGGGATTGCCGCGGACGCGTACCGGTACGGAGTGTTGCGGGACCAGGGATACCCGGCGGAAGAGGTAGAGCTTGCCCGGCAGCACCTGTTGGATGCGTTGGACGGATTGCACCTGGCGGTTGCGATCACCGGTGTCGAGGGGGTAATCGCCCGCGGCTTTGTTCGCACCGACATCCCCGGCAACGGTGGCGACATCCCCCTGGTCCCCCTGTTCGATGAGGCGGGGAACCCCCTGCCGGAACCCAAGAACAACGGCAGTTGGCGAGAAGATAACTCGGCGGGCGGACTCTATCCCAACTATGTCTGGGAGGACTCTTGCAGCCGGGACCAGTACATCGGCTGGGTCGCCGCGTTCGCCGGGGCGTGGGAGGTGATCCGGGACGATTCGTCGATTCCGGACGACGTCAAGGTTCGGGTCAAGGAAGACGCACTGGTGGTGGGAAGGGAGCTGATGGTGGTGCGGGCCAGCGGCTACGACCTGGAAATCCCCGATGCGGACGGAAGGACCACCTTCCACGGCTACATGAATGAAAACAACCTGGACAAGATGTATCTGCCCGGCATCCGTAACGGGTTTTATGCGTTGATGGCGTTGGGCAGTGCCGCGGCCTGGGTCTACGTGACCGAAGATTCGGAAATGGAGGCCTGGCTGTACGAATCGCTCATTGCCGAACGGGAGTTGCATGTGATTTCCGCGGAGCCGCAGACCTGGGTGAACCAGGGTGCAAAATCCAACTTCAGCAATCAGAACATGGCGTTCATGGGCGCCTGGCTGGCGCTTCGCTATCTGGACAAGGAGAAGGGTTCCGAGGCCATGTCGAAGTTGCAGAAGACTTTGGGGACCCGGCTCTACGACAGCGGAGAAGCCAACCAGCCCAAAGAAATGAAGACCAGTCTGTTCGACTTCGTCTACGCCGCAGCTATGGCGGGCTCGGGTGCGCGTCAGCCTATGGCTGTAGCACCGGATGCGGATGCGGTGGCCAGGGGAGTTGAGACTCTCCTGGCGTTCCCGGAGCCGCCCTACTGGGAGGTGGCTAAGGAGAACTGTGATGCCCAGGAGCTCGCAGAGCTGCAGTGTACTCTACTGGACGGCAGCGAGGTGGAATTGTTGGGCAACATCGGCTGGAATGACGATATGATTGCGAACGTACCGATTCCCATGGCCATTAGACCTTCAAGTAACTATCATTGGCGATCGAACCCGTACAAGCCCAACGGGGGCGGTGATGGTTCGCGCATGGCGCCGGGAGTGGATTTCCGGTACGCCTACTGGCTGGGCCGATGGGCGAGGTGAGAGGCAATTATCAATTATCAATTACCAATTTTCAATTATCAATCGAACGACGGGGGGAGCCATGCTTAGGCGACTTTCAATTCTTGCAGCCACAGCTTTGCTGACGGCTTGCGCCGGCTTAGGCGCCGAGTCCTGGATCATCAGCGAAGAAACAGAAATCGAAATGGGCGCCGAATTCCATCTGGAATTGCTCAAGGAGATGCCCGAATACCAGGGGGATCCTGCGGTCACCGCGTACGTCAAGGAACTGGGCGACTCCATCGTTCCCAACTCCGACCGGCCCGGGCTGACCTTTCACTTCACGGTCCTGGATACCGAACAGATCAACGCATTCGCGATCCTGGGCGGGTACGTGTACGTGACCAAGGGGCTGCTCATGTCGGCCAGCAGTGGCGCCGAAGTTGCCAGCGTAATCGCCCACGAGATTGGTCACGTTACGGCCCGGCACGGGGTCCAGTCGCTGGAAACGTACGTGGGGGCTGAGCTACTGTCCGAGCTGCTTGGTGGCGGCGACCTGGGCGAGGTTGTTTCGGTGGCGATTCAGGGCGGGTACGGCCTGACTTACAGCAAGGACCAGGAAAGGGAGGCGGACGAGCTGGGCGTGGAGTATGCAAATGCGTCGGGCTTCAACGCCTGGGGCATGGTCAACTTCTTCGAGTATCTCAACTCGCTGTCCGGGGAAGAGCCTGCGGAAGAACCGGACGAAATCGACAGCGTCTTCGAGGATCTGGGCGAACTGTTTTCCACCCACCCTCCCACCGACGAGAGAATCGCCAATGTCAAGGCCCAGCTCTCGAGCCTGGGAGTGAAAGAGAACGACTCCACCCTCAAGTGGGAAATCACCCCTACCCACGCCGACATAATCGACATTCTGGCCAATGAGGTCCCGCCGGAAGAAGAGATTCCGGAGGAGGAGACCCCGGAGGAGGAAAACCCGGAAGGGTAGCCGAACGACCTCTTCGATGCCAACCAGTGCCGACGCCCAAGCACCAGCCCTTCGACTTGCGGCTAAAGCCGCGGCGCTCTGGGTAAACTTTTATTGTCTCAACCGGCCGTCCACAGGACGTTAGCAACGCTCGACCACGGCCCTCGCTCTACTGACCGGTTCACCCTGAGCGCCGCCACCCTGGTGGCAAGTCGAAGGGCTGGTGATCATGCACCACTACCGGTCGTGTCGAAGGCGTCGTTCTTGACTGTGGCGCCCTCGGGCGGCCGGTTCTATTCGTCCTTCGGAATGAAGACCTCAAGTGAGTCAACACGCTCAAAGTCGCGGTCATCAGACGCCAGGCAGGATACATTCTGCAAAGCCGCAGAAGCCGCCACCAGCGAATCGTTGGTCATCAGACCGTGCTGCCGGCGGTACGACGCGGACTCCAACCACACGCGCAGGTCGACCGGGGCAATCTCTACCCCCATGAGCGGGATGCGGTCGACCTGCTGCTGATAAAGCGACAGGTCGGCCACGATTTCCGGTTTTTCCCGCAGCTTGCGCACCAGGTTACCGGGGCTCACCAGCCCCCGGGACACCGCCTCGACCATCATGAGCCGATGCGAGACTTCAGCCAGCACCGTGACGCTGGTAACACCCTTCAGTTCTCCCAACTCACATCGTTCAAGCAGCCGGGTGCACGCGTCGCTTTTCCCCGTGAAGTGGTAGATGAAGACGGTGGAGTCGATGAAGATCGCGGTTCCGACGGCAAGGGAATCAGGCCCCGAGGAAGTCATCTTCTTCCTCCATGATCGCGTCCAACTGCTCGGCCGAGATGGCCATGGCCCCGCTGCTGGCGCGCACAACGCCGCCAGCCCCTTTGGGCGCACCAGCCTCGTCCAGGTAATTCGCCAACGCTTCACCCATGATTTCGCTGATCTGCCGCCCCTGCCGGACCGCTTCCAGTTTCACCCGCATGAACAACTGGTCTTCAAGAAGAGTGCTGACTTTTCGTCGCATGCGCCAAACCTCCATCATGATGCTATCAAGATGGCAGGGTGATGTCAAGTTTACCTGAGCGCCGCGGCTTGAGCCGCGAGTCGAAGGGCTGGTGACGTTGCACCACACCCGGTCGTGTCGAAGGAGATCCTGTCGTTTTGTGTCGTCTTAGGTGCCGGAGAAGGGAGTCGAACCCTTACAGAGCAAAGCTCCGCTGGATTTTGAGTCCAGTGCGTCTACCAGTTCCGCCACTCCGGCGCTTTCAACAAGCATGAATTATCCATGCTTTGGACGCAGTGTCAATCATTCTTGACAGTGATGCGGCGATACGACATAGTGAGCCGTCATTTTTCTAATGAGGGATTGAAAGGAGGATTCGCATGAGAACATTGGGCCTCGTCGCCATGATGGCGGCAATGTTGATGCTGGCCGTCGGGTGCAAGGGCGCAGAAGAGGCGCCGAAAGCCGAAGAGGGCAAGGAAAAGGCCAAGACGGCCGAGAAGAAGGCCGACGAAAAGCCGGCCGAAGAGGCGGCCAAGCCGGAAGAGAAGCCTGCTGAAGAAGCGGCCAAACCCAAGGAAGATAACAGTACCCCGACTGCGAAGGAGGGGCCTGCCGCCGAAGCCAAGCCTGCCGAGGCACCGGCGGAGAAGGCCGCTGAGCCCGAAGCCAAACCGGCCGACGAGAAGGCGCCAGAGGCTGAGAAAGCTCCTGCGGCTGCCGACGCGGAAAAGCCTGCCGAAGAGAAGCCGGCGGAGGCCGCTCCCGCGGCAGCCAACGAGGCGCTGCTCAAAGAGAGCTGTGGTCACGCCATCGGCGTGCTGAAAAAGGAAATGCTCAACATGATGGAGCAGCAGCTCAAATCCGCGCCGCCGGACCAGAAGGCCTCCATCGAGAGCACCCGCGACCAGCTTCTGAAAGAGCTGGACTCAGCAGGCGACAAGTGCCTCGAGGCGCTGCAGAAGCTGGACCCGGCCCAGGCCGAGGAAGCAGCCAAGTGCATCGCCAAGGCAGAGAACATGGCCGGCCTGCAGAGCTGCGACAGCCTGATGCAGCCGAAGCCCGCCGCCGCTCCTGCCGAAGCCCCGAAACCCGCGGTCGAGCCCGCACCCGCCCCGGAAGGTGAGGCGGCCCCGGCCCCTGCGAAAGAAGGAGAAGAAATGACGACGACAGCATCCGGACTCAAGTACGTTGACCACAACGTAGGCGAAGGCGCCTCCCCCACCGCGGGGAAGAAAGTCACCGTGCACTACACCGGTACCCTTACCGATGGCACCAAGTTCGACAGCTCCGTGGACCGGGGCCAGCCGTTCAGCTTTGTCATCGGCGTCGGCCAGGTGATCAAGGGCTGGGACGAAGGCGTACTGAGCATGAAAATTGGTGGCAAGCGCAAGCTGGTCATCCCCCCCGAGTTGGGCTATGGAGCCAGGGGCGCAGGCGCCGTGATTCCGCCCAATGCTACGCTGGTTTTCGAAGTTGAATTGCTGGGCGTAGAGTAGTCAGGCCTTCAGCTTCCCTTCGGAAGCGCAAACAACGGTGCCCCCATTCTGACGGGCATCCCTTCTGCCAACATGTGAGCTTTCCACTTACTCTCCATAAGCATGACCACTGTGGAACCCAGGTGAAAGGCCCCCAGGTCGGCGGCCTTATCAACGACAAGCGGCGGTGAAAAAACCGCGTCGGCGGGAGCCGCTCCATCACGGTTGGTCTGAAGATCACAGAAGTTGAGTTTTACGCGGCCAACGATGGTGGCGCCTACCATTACTACGCAAACCTTGCCATGCTCCGTGTCCAGGTAGATGGGGATCCGTTCGTTGGTTACGAACAGGTTCTTCATGTGCGAGACAAAAAACGTGCTCACCGAATAAAGCGCGCCCGGAATGTGGCGGCAGTAGCTGATCGAGCCTGCGGCCGGAGCGTGGACCCGGTGGTAATTGGAGGGGCTGAGGTAGATGGTCGCATAAGTCCCGTCGAGGAAGTCCGCAGCCCGGCCCTCATCCTGAAGCAACTCGGCCACCGAATAGTCGTGCCCCTTCACCTGGGGGATGCAGCCGTTGGTGTCAACATCACCGTAGTTGTGCAACGTGCCGTCGCACGGGCTGGTCAGGATGCGGGGCGTCTCGTTTACCGGTCGTTCGCCTTCCTTCAACTCGCGGGCGAAAAAATCGCCGAAAGTGCCGAACTCGCTCTTCTGCTGTCGGGCCTCGGAAAGGTCCACGCCGAACCACGACGAATACGCGGAAATGAAAGCCCTGAGCATGGGGCGGGGAAGTCGCATGTCGGCCAGGCGGCCGGCCAGGGCAGACGTCTTGTTGAACGTCATGATCCGGGCGGCTTTGCGCGCGTCAAATCCGGACGGCGGCTTATTCTTCATCTAGAGCTCCATCTCCGGAACGTGCACCATGCGCCGGTAGCTTGCAAGCCTTTGCGCAAGCGCACCCGGCGCCAGGCCGGCGAGCTTTGCAGGCCCCATCTCTTCCACACAGAAGCTGGCCGTGACCGTGCCGAGAGCCATGGCGCAACGAAGGCCTTCGTCTGAGAGGTCGCCGGTGCGAGCCAGCGCGGCTGCCATGCCGCCCGCAAAAGAATCTCCCGCTCCCGTGGGGTCAACTACCTCTTCCAGCAGGTAGGCTGGGGCGCTGAAGAAACCTCCTTCGGTCACCACCACCGCGCCGTGTTCTCCCTTCTTGATCACCACTGAGGGGGTACCTCGTTCCTGCACCCAGCGTGCCGCCTTGAGGATGTTCCGTTCGCCGGTGAGCTGGTGAGCCTCGGTGTCGTTTATGTACAGCGCATCGATCTTCGGCAGCAACCTTTCCAGGCTCTCCCGCTTGATGTCTATCCACAGGTTCATGGTGTCAAGTCCAACCCATTTCGGACCGGTGCACTGGCTGAGCACGTCGTGCTGGAGGTCGGGGTCGATGTTGGCCAGGAAGAGATAGGAGCAGGCCCGATAGGCTTCAGGCAGCCGCGGATGAAAAGTCTCGAACACGTTAAGATCGGTATAAAGAGTCTCCCGGTCCTTCAACTCCGAGTCGTATTTTCCACCCCACCGGAAAGTCTTACCCTCCCGAACATCGAGGCCGCTGGTATCTACTCGGTTATTGCGCAGCAACTCGATGTGCTCGGACTTGAAGTCCCTGCCCACCACGGCCACCACTCCGGTCTGCACCCCCTGCGCTGCCGCGGCCAGAGAGAAGTGGGTCGCGGACCCTCCCAACACGTCCTTCTCGGAAACCGCGTCGGTTTCAATGCTGTCATACGCCACCGAGCCCACAACCACCAATTTCGGCGTACCCATACCTACCTCCAGGGACTAGAAATCGAGTTCTATCTGACCTTCCAGCAACAGGCTCACCGGCTCCGCAGCCTCTTTGGTGATGGCATCAGGTTGCGTTACCACCGCGTATTGTAGCGACGACGCACACGAACACTGAGCCGGCGCATCCAGCAGATCCGCCAGCTTCACCACCGTCTTTCTCGCCCGCTCCGCGTTGCCCTCCATCACCTGCATCACCGCTTCAACCGTCACCGAATCGTGCCCATCGTGCCAGCAATCGTAGTCTGTGGCCAACGCCAGAGTGGCGTAGCACATGGACGCTTCCCTCGCAAGCTTGGCTTCCGGCAGCGCGGTCATCCCCACGAGGTTGGCGCCTAAGTCCCGGTACATGAACGATTCGGCCCGGGTGGAAAACTGGGGCCCTTCCATACACACCAATGTGCCATCGTAATGCACCGTAGCGCCGCAATTCTTGGTTGCTTCTCTCACCATGCTTCTGAAGTCAGAGCAGAACGGATCCGCCAACGCTACGTGAACCACGATGCCGTTGCCGAAAAAAGTCGCCGGCCTGACTCCCCTGGTGCGGTCGATGATCTGATCCGGCAGTACCAGATGGCCCGGCTCTATCTCTTCCCTGAGGCTGCCCACCGCGGAGACGGAAAGCAGCCGGGTTACGCCCACCGACTTGAGGGCGTAGACGTTGGCCCGATAGGGCACTTCCGTGGGAGTAAGCACGTGCCCTTTCCCGTGTCGGGCGAGGAAGAACAACTCCCGCCCCTTGATCCGGCCACGGACCACCGGGCTCGAAGGCCGCCCGAATGGAGTGTCTAACTCGATCTCTTCGATAACTTCGAACTCGGGGATACCATAAAGGCCGCTTCCCCCGATCACGCCGAGCACTGTTGTATCACTGTTCATTTATGCCTCATTTTCCGTAAAGTTCTCCCTGCCACAGCGGCACCACCTTCTTTCGCACGAGGCTTCGGCGGGTCAAGAGGCCCATTATATCTAGTAGTCGGTTCCTCCGGGCAACGGCAGCGCATCGATGGGCGGGCGGTGCCTTCCGAGGATGGGCCTCTAGACGTTCTTGTATTTTTCCGGGATACCGATGGGGTCGTACTCGTATTCGTCGGGCTTGACGCACAGTACGTGCCAGGGGGCCCGGCGAACGACCCTCTCCGTGGTGCTGCCCATGAGCAACTCCTTGAAGCTGGCCTGCCCGTGGCTGCCCATGACCACCAGGTTTACGTCCCTCTCCATGCCGTAAGCCAGGATCTCCTTCCACGGCTTGCCGCCCCTGATGTCGATGAACACCCGGCGGCGGTCGACTTCGGCAAGACCGGCGCGCTGGAACAGTTCGTTGACCCGCCTTTTCACCCCTTCCTCGGCCCGGGCGATTTCCGCGGTCTGAGCCTCCACCTTGGAGGACGAGTCGAACTTGTCCATGGGCTCGACCACATGGAGCACGTAGGTGTCCGCGTCGAAAACCTTGGCGAATTTCAACGCGGTATAGAACGCTTTCCTCGACGTGTCGGAAAAATCGATGGGAACCAGAATCCTCTCATACCCGAGTTCAACTCTCATTATTCTCCTCCGCTGCTGGACTCAAGAACGGCAGCAGGATACTGCATGGCTTACTTAAAGTCAAAGTCTGATAGGGCTCAAATGTATATCCATGCTGCGCTGACAGTTGTACACGCAAAACCTTCCCTTGCAGAAGGGCGAATTGTGGATTAACATGACCTAAGTCTGAAAATCAAGACCAAATTGACCAGGATAGGGCCGGTCCGGGAAGCCATTTGAGAGCATCGTCATCCTCACAAATCAAAACAACGCTGGCCATCGGCACCAAGGCGCTTCTGGCCCTTCTGGTCGCCCTCATCTACTTCGTGCTTGCCTTCCACCCAATCTGGGACGTGGACATCTTCTGGCACATCCAGGCGGGCAACTGGATCGTCACCAATCTGGGGCTTCCCACCACCGACATCTTCTCCGCCGTGGACCCGGAGCGGGAGTGGCACACCTTCCAGTGGTTGTACGAGGTGATGTTTTACGGCCTGGACGCCGCCTTTGGCCTCACGGCCGTGCGCCTCGTTCATGCCATCGTTACCGTGGCAGCTTTGCTGTTCTTGCTGGGTTGGTTCTGGAAAGAGCGGTCGTTCTCGCACGGCCTGCTGGCGTTAGCCGTGGTGGCGCTGATGTTCGCCGACCGTATGAGGGTCAGGCCCGATGCGTTCAACCTGCTCTTCTTCCTGCTGCTCTTTCCTATGGCCATCGCTCCCAGGTTGACTCGGCGGCACGTCATCGCGGTGGTTGTCCTTGCCGGCCTGTGGGCCAACGTCCACGGCGGCGGCGCGCTGCTGGCCCCCATTGTGCTGGGAGCTCGCCTGGTGGGCCGTGGACTGGAGTACCTGACTTCTCCTCCCGACGGAGGGATCAGTTGGCGCGGCCTGTGGTGCCACGTCAAAATGGACTTGGCCACGGTTGCTCTCACAGTGGTGGTGATGGCGTGCATGCCCGGGTTCGTACCGGGGACGATTCATGCATTCACCATGCTCGGCCCCAGCAAGCAGTTCATCCCGGAGTGGATCAGCACTTACGAGTTTCTCTTCGAGGAGGCGGTGGAAAGGCACGAATTTGCCGCCGGACTCCTCCCCCTTGCCGGCTTTGTGGCCCTCATGGGTTTTGCTTCGGTTCGAGCAGCCCGGAATCAGTGGAGCTTCCGCAACTTCCCGTTTCTCTACGTGGCCGTGGCCATGCCCATGGTGTTCCTGAGCCTGGAGCACGTAAGGTTCATCTGGCTGGGGGCCGTTCCACTGCTGCTCCTGCTGCGGCACTGGCGCCGGGGCCCGCCGGAAGAAGCGTGGGCCTGGGTCGCACCTGCCATCGCGCTGGTTGTGGCTGCGTCCATTATCGGCTTCGATCTGCACTATCATGTGCAACTTCGTAACCTGGGACCCGAAGCCGTTCTGGGGAACCTCTCCGATGACCTGGAAGAGGGGGAATTTCCCGTAGGAGCGGCACAGTTTCTAGCCGATGCCGGAGTGGAAGGGAGGGTGCTCAATCACGCACCGTGGGGTGGTTATCTCTTGTACAAAACGTGGCCGAAATGCACGGTTTTTACCGACGGCCGCGGTAATTTCTCAGACGCGGAGACCTACGTCCTTGTGGCGCTGCAACTGTTGGGACTGAGGAGGGACGTAATCAATGCGGCCCACAAACGGAATCCCTTCGAAATAACGGTTCTCCCGGAAGCGTTCCCCATCAGCGATTACAGTCGTTGGGACTGGGTGCTTATCTATGGCGACCGCTACGGTCAGGTGCACCTTCGCAACCAAAGGAAGAACAAAGAGAATTTTGAGCGCGTCAAGGTGGCCTATGCCCGTCTCGGCCTCGACCTGGACCTCAACATCAGAACCGAGGAGGTGTTCGAATTCGAACGGCGAATTCGGAGATTCTGGGGCAAGAAGAGGCTGGCCGAAGAAGACCTCCAGGCCCAAGTCACCGAGATGGAAAGACTGGCTGCAGACAGCGTCGGAGCCGAGCGCAGAGACGCGTTCCGCAAACTGGCTATCCTGTACTTCGACGTGGGGTTCTACAGCGAGACGCGGGAGTATCTGCGGCAGTACTATGCCCTGGCGGAAGAGTCCAACGCCAAGACCGGCTTGCTCTTTTCCCTGTCCCTCGTCGCAGACGGCTACCCGCTGGATGCGGTGTTGCTCATGAAATTCATGGAGTTCAGAGCCCGCCATGACCCTTCTTTCCGGGGGCAACTGCGTGGGCACACCAGGTCGCTTTTCCTACTCACTTTTACGCATCTGGTGGAGTACATGTTCACCATTCCCTACAATCGCTATCGATGGGCCCTGGACCAGGGCAAGTGGGGTAGCTGGGACTAGCCGGGATTCACAGTTCCCGCCTGATCTCTTTCAACAGGGTTTGAAGAAGCGCGTCAACCATCCGCAGATTTGGAAACGGTTTTTCAAGGATGCCTGCGATTTGGGCCCCGTCGAGCAACTCCAGAACTTCGCCCTCCGACCGCCCGGTCATGACGAGAACCCACGGTCGCTTCGCCTCCGGCATTGCAGCCACTTCCCTGATGAAGTCAGCGCCGTCCGGCGGTGGCATGACGAGATCCACCAGGAAGAGATCGAAGCGGCGCTCTTTGAGCGCGGCCAGGGCAGCCGTGGTCGTCTGAAAGGTCTCGGCGTGATGGCCGGTGTCGACGAGAAACCGCTGCAATACCTCGAGGATCTGTTCCTCGTCGTCTACCACGCCGATGCGGCCCGACAGGGGCGGGGGCGGACGGATCGGCTCGCTGGGCTCTCGGGTGTCCAACGGGGGCGGGGCGGGCATGGCCGGCAGTTCAATCTCCAGAATGGCGCCGCCCGCAGCCGCGTTCTTGGCAGCCATCCGGCCGCCGTGGCGGGAGATCGCACGGCTGGAAATGGTCAGGCCGAGGCCGGTGCTCTCGTCCTCCCCTCCGCCCAGCTTCCCCTTGGTGGTGAAGAACGGCTCCAGGATCTGAGGCAGAACCCGTTCGGGGATCCCGGGGCCGGTGTCTTCCACCGACAGCGCCAGCTTGCCGCCGGGGCTGTTCCACATGCTGATGTTGATCCGCGGCTCAAGGGTCGCACCCATCGCTTCCGTCGAATTCAACAGGATGTTGAGCAGCACCTGGGATAGTTCGGACCGGTCGCCCTGAACCCAGCACTTCTGCGCATCCAACGACAGCGTAACCTGCACCCGCTCCGTCTTCAGCTTGCCCTCCAGGATGGTCAGGACGTCGCCGATCACCGCGTGCATGTCCACCGGCCTGGCAGGCCGCCGCTTTTTGCCCGTGAGATCCAGGAGCTTCCTGGTCAACTCCACCCCCCGGTTCACCAGTGCCAGGATCTTCTCCTGGTCGCGGCGCGCCGAAGGCGTCAGTTCCGGATCTTCCAAGGACAGCTCTATGAGCCCCATGATCCCGGCGTGGAGATTGTTGTATTCATGGGCGATGCCCGCAGACAGAGCGCCAACCGCAGAAAGCCGGCTGGCATGGGCCAACTCCATCTTCAGCCCTCTACGCTCCATCGCAGAGCTGATGAGCCGGGCGGCCGTTTCCAACGTGGAAACATCCTCATCGCTCCACTCACGCAACTCGTCGCACTCGTCGAAGCCCAGGAAGCCCTGCCATTTGCCCATGACCATCAGAGGCACCACAAGGATCGACTTCACCCCCTGCCAATCGAGAATCTCGATAACGTCTTCCGGAAGCTGGTTGATATCGTCGGCGCGGATAAGCTCGCCTTTCTCCAAAGTGATCTGCCAGTAACGCACCGATTCGTATGCAACGTCCTGCAGTTGGTCCTTGACCGGTTCAATCCCGCTTCCGCACCACTCCACCGTGTTGCAGGTGCGGGTGTTGTTGTCGAAGTTCTCGAAGATGTACACCCTGCTTACGCCCGTGGTCTCCCCGAGAATACGGCAAACATTGTCAAAGGCCTTTTCGTAGCTCATTTCTGTGAGGAACAACTCGGAGATGCGAGCGATCATCTTCTGGCTATGCAGCCGGGCCTGCAATTCCTGCAGCAGCTTGTCTCGATGTGGACTCATTCACTCTCCTCATGGCCGGCCCCGGCCGCGCCCACGCGGGCCAGGCGCCGCCGTCGGTGATCGGCGAAGCGGCGCAGCCCTTCCAAAATCTGTGCAGCCGTAATCCCCGCTTCCTCCGCAACCTCGTCAATTGTGCCGCCGGTGCGCCAGCGGTCATCGTAATCCGGGGTCATGGAGTATTCGGCGGACACCACGCTGGCGCACCACGCCTGCATAGTCACCCTCGCCTGATTCGACACAAAAGTGGAGTCCATGAACTCGTGGTGAGGCAGAACAGAGTTGCGGTATGACTCCTCTTGCAAAGCAAACAGCTCCGGACTCACGGCAGCCACCAGCTTGACGTTGGGGCCCTCCCGGTCCAGCACCGGCAAGAGGCTGAGCACGTTCATCGTGGTGAGTGTCCCCTGCACCAGTACGGTGCCGCCCTTGGGCCGGCCGGGTCTGAACGGGCGTAGCACGTACGCGCCCCGCCCCGCCTCAAAATGAGACGGAATTCCCAGCGCTTCCCGGTCGGGGACCTCAATAGGCGGACGCGTGAGGTGCAGCGCCACTATGGGTGCGTCCCTGCGTAACGCCGCGGCCAGCATTACCGGCACCTCGTTGTACTCCCACGGATAGCAGTTGATCACCTGACCACGGGGAAACAGTTGCGTGCACCCCGGGGAGAAGATGCCGAAATGCGTGCGCGAATCGTCCGCGGTCTCAGGGCCTGAGTGCCCGGCAATCCACAAAGTCTTTCCCAGCTTCAGCTCGCAATCCTGGGTGAGCTGGCTGAACAGCCGCATCATGCCGTATTTCAGATATGAAAAAGAGCCGTATGTGGAGCACGCCCCGCACAGACCGTCCCATTCTGCAAACGGGTCTTTGGCCAGGTTTACGGCAGCCATTCCCACGCATGCTCCCGCATTGGCAAACTCCGTGATCACCGAAGGCATGAGGGTGCCCTCCGGGTTGTCCCCGCGGCTGTACTTTCCTGCCCCGGGCAACTCCGGTGAGAAGTCTCCGGCAAAGCCTGCAACGCCGGTCGAATCGGCCAGGTCGGCCGAAAATCCGATGAACAGAGGCCGCCCGTACTCGCTCAGAGCGAGCGCGTTGACGTAGCTGCCCCACCGAGCCAACCCGTGCCGGTTGGCAACCCGGTCGCCCGGCTTTGCCCACACGTCGGCGGGGTAGGACTCGGGAGAGAAGAAACGCTTATCTTGCCAGGGATTGCCCTTCCCGGTGCCCACCTTGAGCGATGGTATGGTCCGGGGTACCTGGTCTCCAATATCAACCAGGCGTTCCGCCAGGTAGTTGCACAACTCCTCGTCCCTCGCCAGCAGGCTCATGAGCCGGGAGAGGTTCTCCCGGACCTGGTCGCGACGGCCGGCTGCGTCTTCAGGAGCGGCCTGGCCAAAACCGTCAAACTCTATGCCGTACTTCTCGGTGAACGGCCGCTTGGTTTCCCAGTAGGCCTCACAGTTCATTGGGGAGTGGGGCGACCCATGGGAGGCGTAGTCGTACTTGCCGTAGCCCCTTCCCTTGCGGGTTTTGGCCCACATCATGGCCGGCCCCGTCGAATCGGCACCGGTCATTTCCTGCAAGGCCGAAGTGAGCTGTTCCCAGTCTTCCCCATCTTCGGCTCCGTGCACTTCGAACCCGGCCGACTGGAACCAGTCAGCCGGCGCGCCGGGGACCACGTCGCTAACCCGGTGTGAGTCGATGCCGAAGTCGTTCCAATCCACCAGGTAGTACAGGTTGTCCAAGCCGTAACCCCAAGCGGCGTTGCGCACCTCGAAGTTTACTCCCGGGGTGAGTCCCCCTTCGCCGTCCAGGGCAAAAACTCTCACGCCTTCGGCTCCCGCCATTTTCAGGGCCAGAGCCTCTCCCAGCGCCGCGGGCGCGCCGTGGCCCGACGGCCCCGTGTTGAACCCGAGGAACAGGGTTTTGCCTTCCATCTCCGCATGTCCGGACAGCCCGCCCCGGCGCCGAAAGTCCAACAGATCCTCCCAATAGAGCACCCGGTGGTCCGGCTGGTTGATGCGGAAGCGGCGGTCGCCAGTGGCTCGAAACCTGATTCGCAGCGCCTCGTTGTACACGGCGAGCAGTGCGTAGACCACAGGGACCGCATGGCCGCCCACGAGGATCAGCCGGTCAGCGAAACGCGCACCCGGCCGGCGCAGGTCGAAACGCATGGCGCCCGACAAAGTCGCTGCGACCAGCAGCGGAGATTTGGAGCGGGATCCGCCCGGATGCCCGCTCTGGCGGAAGTTCACCATCATGTCAATGGTGTGGTCCACAAGGTCTCGTATCTTGTCCCATTGCCCAAAATCGTGCATGGCGCCTCCTTATCGCGGCGAAAAACCATTATGGTTGGCCGCCGCCGATGGGTCAAGCAATTGAGAGGCTCATCCCGCGCCAACAAATTGCTTGACCGGGAAGATCTTTGTTTCTAGGCTGGACCGAAGTTAGGAACCCATTCGGGCATCTATTGGCAAGAAGGAGGAAGGACTATGAAGAGGATTACCATCGCACTCATTATGGCATCCATGTTCGTCGCAGGCTCTGCGTTCGCCCAGGAGGCGTCCATTGCAGGGAAGAAGTACGGCATGAACTTTCTGATTCCGACGGGCGGCAAGACCACCGCCGGCATCCTGTATATCTTGAGCCCGCAGATGTTGCTGGAGTTGGACGTGGGCCTGGGCTGGAAAGCCGACGCGTTCATCAACGACAAGGGTAAGGAGGAAGCCAACTGGGGAATCAAGCTGGCCCCCTCCATTCGGCACTACACACTGACCAGCGGCCCCATCGCAGTCTACCTCAAGGGCGGCATCGAGATTTCGAAAAACAAAGACGTTGATCCTTTTGTCGACCTCGCCGGCGGGCTGGGTGTCGAGTGGTTCGTAACGGACCAGTTCACCTTGAGCGGAGACACCGGCCTCGTGCTCAATGTGCTCAACGACCCGGACAACAAGCTCGGTTTGGGTACTGTGTCCCACGGCTTCAGCGCCAATTTGTACTGGTAAGCTTTATGGCCGATAGCTATAATCGCGTTAGGCCGACGGAGGACACTACATGAGAAGGCTATTTTTTGTCGCCTTATTGCTGGTCGCCCTGGCGGGGACAACGGCTTGCGAGGAGCAGCGGGAGTTCGAGGGGACTCCGATCCTCGTTGTCAAGGTCAACGGCCAGGACAAAACCCTGGCGAGGGTCCCCATGGACCTTCTGGGGCTGGAGAAGAAGCTCTTCGCCATGAGCAGTGAGGGATTCAATTTCGAAGAACCCGGAGGGGGCGGCGGCGCTCCCTTCTTCAGTAACGGCGCCGCCGTGAACTACACTTTCTCTAATTCAGCAGGATCGTTCGGCACCTCGTTTGGCAATGACGATACGGTGGTGGCCGGCTACTACTCCAGCGATAGTGTGCCAACTTATTTCGCCGGTGGTGGCACCTGCAACTTTGCGTCTGAGGCGTGTGCGTTTGCAAAGGCAATATGCCAGCACATGGGGCCGATTATCGGTTCCCTCGGGGGCGATGCGGACATGGCGGCTGAGGGGATGGCTGAATGTATGGCCATGGACTGCGGCGCGATCATGGCCGAAGCCGGTCAGTTGATCGACGAGATGTTCAGCGCAGAAATGAAGTGCGCGATGGCAACGATTCTCTCGTGCGTCACGCCTCAGGTCCCGGCTATGGCAGGAGCCCTTGCGGCTCTCGGCCCGGACGGGCTGCAGAACGAGGCTGCCCTCCAATCAGCGCTTACCCCGATCGGCTTCCAGGTTGCCGGCTGCCTCGGCCCCTACATGGCTGAACTGGAAGCTGCCGCGACAAGTTTGGGCGGCGACGGTGCCGGCAGTGCGGGCGGTATGCGGTGGGGCGAGGGCTCCGGCCCGGATGACTACAGCGCCACTGAGTATACGTCTGATCCCGAAGACTGGGAGTGGAGCGACTAGCCTGCTTTTCGACTGATTACCAGCGCGGATACTTCTGCGGCAGCGCCCTCAGGTGCATTCTGAAAATGGTGGGATTGTCCAACTCGTCTATGCCTAGGGTCCGGGCGCTGAAGAAACCCGGCTCGTTACCGAATTGCTCAAGCACCATCTCGGTCTCGCAGAACAGGATGATGCGGGGCGAAGCGGGCCCCGATTCCAGCGGATAGCGAACTGTTACCTTGGAGAACTCGAAGGGCAGCGCACCCTTGGTGTGAACCGCCAGCCCGCCCGGGCCCAGCGCCATGAGGGTGCCCCGGTAGTGCATGTTGTGCACCGAGTAGATGATCGGGACGTCCAATTTGAACCGCCCCCGCTGCATGGTAATCAAGTGCTCGCGCTTGTCCTGGTAGTCGCTTAGACGAGTCGGGTCGGAAACGCCGGTTTCCGAAGGAAGGGGTTCAAGTCCCTTAGGGAAGTCGTACACGAAGTCGCCGGTCGGGGCCTGCTGAATCGATCCGGTGTCCGCGGCATCATAGCCCAGCTTATCGATGAGGAACTCTTTGAGATGCTCCTCGCCCGACGACGAATAGGCGCGCACCCAGGCCAACCCCATGCCGCTCAGCGCCTGGCGTTCGGTGAAGCCCTTCGTTGCTCGTACCACTTTCGCCAGCAGCCTGATGGCCTGCCCTTGCGAGCACAGGGAAGGGCACTCCAGGATCAGCAACGTGCCCGATGGAAACAGAACCGGCGTCTGCAATAAAGTGCCGCCTCTGCTCACATCGAGCGTGTTGACTTCGCATTTTTCCTGGGCGTAGTGGAAGACAAGCGCTAGTCGCTCCTTCTTTCGAGCTTCCTGCCGTCGCTCGCTATCGGTCATTTCTGTCCCCTTGGTCCACCTACCCTAACGCTGCCACATAATCGGGAGCAAGGCAAGAGCAAATCGGAGAATCCACCTTAGTGTCGCTAATCAGCTTTCGGTCCTGCGGATTCAGTCGCGGACGCGATTTCCCGAATCCTGGCACACACCGCTTCGAGCTCCCGATCTGCCACGGTCTTCAGGTCCAGCAGCAGGCTGCCGTCTTCGATGCGCGCGACCACTACCGGGCTGCCCTTTCGGAGCCCCAACTCCAGTGCAGTTACGGAGAGGCCGGTCACCGCGATTGCTACCGCGGCGGAAGGCAATCGGGCTCCGGGCAGCGACCCACCGCCTACCGCAGCCAGGCTATCCACAACTTCGGCCTCCACCCCGGCGATCTTCCGGAGTGAGGAGGCCAGTCCCTCGGCTCTCTTTCGGGTCGTCGAAGACGGCTCAGTGAGCATGGAAACCACCGGTATCTCCTGGCCTGCCCGGTCGTCCAGGTACGCCAAAATGATCGACTCGAGGGCAGCCAGGGTCAACTTGTCCGGTCTCAGCGCCCTGGCCAGTGGGTGCTGCCTCAGCTTCTGAATGTACTCCTTCCGGCCCGCGATGATGCCCGACTGGGGCCCCCCCATCATCTTGTCACCGGAAAATGAGATGAGGTCCGCGCCGTCCGCAAGTATCCTGGCAACGGTCTCCACTCCGGCGATCCCGTGGGGCTCCAGGTCAAACAGGATTCCGCTGCCCTCATCTTCGTAGTAGGGGACGCCGTGCCGGTGGGCAAGCTCCACCAGTTCGGTGCGCGACACCTCCAACGTAAAACCGGTCACTTCGTAGTTGCTGCGGTGGACCTTCAGAATCAACCCGGTTCGATCACCCAGCGCGTTCTCAAAATCCCGCAAATGGGTGCGATTGGTAGTGCCCACCTCCCGTAGAATGGCTCCCCCTTGAGCCATGACGTCCGGTACTCGGAACGAGCCCCCTATCTCCACCAATTCTCCTCGTGAAATGAGGACCTCCCGTCCCCGGGATAGCGCGGTGAGAACCAGCAGCACCGCGGCGGCATTGTTGTTGACGACCAGACACGCCTCCGCCCCGGTGAGCAGCCGCATGCCTTCCGCAACGTGATCGAACCGTGAGCCGCGGCCACCCTCGGACACCCGGTACTCGAGGTTGGAATAGCCAAGGCCTACTTCCCGCATTCGCTGGAAGACCGCTTCTCCCAACGGCGCCCGGCCCAGGTTGGTGTGCACAACCACGCCCGTGCCGTTGATCACGGCCGTCAGACTGGGGGCCAGCATAGCCTTCAGCCGCTGGGCGACAAGGTCCGCGACAAAGTCGAGGGCCAGTTTGTTGCCATCGACCGGCAGGGAATCCGGCTTCATGTCCGGCAAAGTCCGCCGCAAGTCCGCGACCACATCGCGGATAGCGCTCGTAACCAGGCCCGCGGGGTGGGCGGCGACCAGGTCCGAAAGCTCGGGCGCGTGCCGCACCAGTTCCACCGACGGCAGCAGCCGGAGTACACTTTTGCTCATTATCTACCTCCTGGAAAGTAGTCCCGCCCCGCGGCCGCAGTCAGCAGTTCAGTGCCTTGGCCGGGAAACAGGATCTCCAGCGCTCTATGAAACCTTGGGGATGGTGTCGCCGAAAAGCAAAGTCGCTCCCCGCTGGTGGGGTGGTCGACCTCGAGGCAGGCAGCATGCAGCATGGGCCCCTCCTCCAGGACATCGGCTAGAGGTCCTCCGGGCATGCGCTGCCGCCACCGCGAATTGTACAGGTCGTCCCCGGCCACTGGCCGGTCCTCGTCCTTCAGGTGCACCCGAATCTGATGAGTGCGGCCGGTGAGAATTGTTACCGCTACGAGGGAGAAGCCATCCCCTCTGGCCACCTGCCGCCATAAGGTCTCGGACGGTCTTCCGTCCGTACCTCGGGAGTAGAACCGTTTGCGGTCGGTGGGGTGACGGCAAATGGGACGGGTAATCGAGCCTGTCTCCCCCTTCATGCCGCCGACGATAATGGCGATGTAACCCTTAAAAACCGTGCGAGCCAGGAACTGGGCCGACAGGCGTTCCCGCGCCTTGGCGTTCAAAGCCACCACCATCACGCCGCTGGTTCCCTTGTCCAGCCGATGGACTATGCCCGGCCGCTCCCCTTCCAATTGGCGCATTCCGGGATAGCGGTTCACCAGCGCGTTTACCAGAGTCCCGGAATGATGACCTGCCGCGGGGTGAACAACCATGCCGGGAGGCTTGTCCACCGCGACGATGTGCTCGTCTTCAAACACTATGTCCAGCGGGATGTCTTCGGGTTCGGCGCGAGATGGCGCCGCGGGAGGCGGTGCGAATGACACTTCCTGGCCGGCCTTCAGTTCGGCGCCGGTTTTGCCGGGAAAGACGCCATCTACCGTCACCAGTCCGAGGCGGATTGCGCGCTGGACCTGGGAGCGGGAATGAACGGCCAGCCGGGCGGTGAGGTAGCGGTCCAGACGAGCTCCCGCGTCGTGGTCGTCCACAATCAGAACCGTCTCATCCTGTTTCGGCTCAGTCACCCCACCACACCTCGCGCCGCATACCTTAGCATACGCTCCAGTCCCTGAGTACGACAAATTCGGACTGGAAACTTTTACTTGATTTCCTAAATTGTAGTTGGTTTACTACGCTCCGGCTTTTTCCGGGGGAGGGAGAATGAAAAGAGTTCCGGGCATGATTCTCATCGGCGCCGCCGGCCGGAATGTCGGCAAGACCGAGTTTGCTTGCGCGCTCATCCGCCGCTTCCGGAGTCGACGGCCAATTATCGCGGTGAAGGTCACTACCATCGCAGAAAAGGCCGGAAAATGCCCCCGGGGTGGGGACGGATGCGGCGTTTGCGCCTCCCTCCTTACAAACTACTTTATTACCGAGGAAACTGAGCCTCCGGAGGGCAAAGATACCGACCGCCTGCTCAAGGCCGGCGCCGAAAAGGTGTACTGGCTGAGAGTCATGAAGGAGCATCTCCACGAGGGATTTGAAGCTCTTATGGATATGTTGCCCGATGGTGCGGTCCTGGTGGTGGAATCCAACAGCCTGAGATTGGCAGCCGAACCCGACCTCTTTGTGATGGTACGGGACGCCCGGTCAGACAAATTCAAGCCTACGGCCGAGGCGGTGAAGAGCTACGCCGACAAGATAATGCTGTTCGACGGGAACGGTTTTGACACCGACGAGACCATCTTCGACCTCGTGGATGGCCGATGGACCGAACGCGAGCCTGCCACCGCGATCATCCTGGCGGGCGGCAGAAGCCGCCGAATGGGTGCGGACAAGAGCCTCTTGCCGCTTTCGGGCAAGCCGATGATTCAGCATGTGCTGGAGCAACTTCGCCCTCACTTTTCAGATGTGTTTGTCAGCGCCAACGACCCGGAGAAGTACGCCTTTCTCGGCGTGAGAGTTGTGCCCGACATGACCATAGGTCAGGGGCCTCTCATGGGCATCGCCAGTGCGCTGGCCGAGTCTGGAACTGACCTGAATTTTGTGACTGCGTGCGACATTCCGGAAGTGAAACTCGATCTGGTGAGTCGAATGCTCGCGGCAGCCAAAGGCTGCGACGGTGTGGTGCCGGTCACCGGGGTAGACCATTTTGAGCCTCTTTTTGCGGTCTATCGAAAGACTGTCGCCGACACCGCGCTCAGTTTCCTGAAAGAGGGGCGCCGCAAGATCATCGACGTATTCGCACAACACGACCTTACCTTCATGCAACTTGAGGGCGCCCGTGAAGACGTTCTAAGCAACCTGAACACCCCGCAGGACTACGAAGGGTTCAAGACCCGAGTCGAGGAGTAGGCAGTTATGCTGGATAGTTTCGGCCGTAGAATCAGCTACCTGCGGATCTCGGTAACCGATAGATGCAACTTTCGCTGTGTCTATTGCATGCCTCAAACTGGGGCCGACTTCCTCCCCCACGACCGTATCATGTCGTTCGAGGAGATACTGCAGGTCGCACGGGCCGCGACGGACGTGGGTATTAGAAAGGTGAGGCTGACTGGCGGTGAGCCCCTCACCCGCCGGGACATTGTCACGCTGGTGAACCTGCTCAGCCGTCTCGACGGTGTGGATGAACTCACCATGACCACCAACGGCGCCCTCCTGGACAAGTTCGCCAGGCGGTTGAAACGCGGCGGACTTGACCGCATCAATGTGAGCCTTGACACTCTGGACCCGGCGCGGTTTGCAGAGAAAAGCCGGGGCGGAGACATAGAGAAAGTGCTCAGGGGACTCATGGCTGCCAAAGCCGCGGGCCTCAGTCCCATCAAACTCAACTGCGTGGTCAAACAGTCGTCGCAGGAACCGGATGCCAGGTCGGTTGCCGAATTCGCCGATTTGCACGGGTTCGAGGCGCGGTTCATCCGGCAGATGAATATTGAAGACGGTACCTATTGGGTGGTGGAAGGAGGCACGGGCGGCGATTGTTCCCAGTGCAATCGCCTGCGCCTCACCAGTGACGGGATGATTAGACCTTGCCTGTTCTCCGACCTTCAGTTCGATGTGCGTAAGCTCGGACCGAAGGAAGCGATCAGGCAGGCCATCGGCGCCAAGCCGAAAGAAGGCCACCACAGCAAAGTAAACAAGTTTCACTCCATCGGGGGGTAGGGGGCAGGACTGATGAGCAGCGAAATAGAAGTAGTCAGCGTGAACATCTCGGAGGAGAAGGGTACGGTCAAGAAGCCTGTCGACCGCATCTCTGTCGACGAACGGGGCGTGGTCGAAGATGCCCACGCCGGGCTGTGGCACCGGCAGGTCAGCTTGCTGGCCATGGAGCAGATTGAGCGGTTTGCCAAAGTGCTCGGCCGCGACCTCGATTCGGGAGAATTTGCGGAGAACATCACCATCAGAGGATTGGATCTCGGCGAGGTTGCCATCCTCGATCGGATGACTTTCGGCGGTGTCGAACTGGAAGTCAGCCAGATCGGCAAGGAGTGCCACGGGGATGGGTGTGCCATCTTTCGGGAAGTGGGCAAGTGCGTGATGCCCAAAGAGGGGATCTTCCTCCGGGTGGTCAGCGGCGGGACAGTGCAGCCCGGTGATGAAGTCACCTGGTCTCCGCGGCCTTTGCGGATCAAAGTGATCACCCTTAGCGACCGCGCCAGTCGAGGGGAATATACCGACCGAAGCGGTCCCCGGGTGGAGACCATGTTGGCCGAACATTTCGGAGCGACCCGGTGGCACCTTGAGGCCGACCGCATCGTTCTGCCGGATGACGTCGACGCGCTCACCCGGGAGCTCACGCAGGCGCGGGCGGAAGGCATCGACGTGGTGATCACCACCGGCGGCACCGGCGTAGGACCTCGGGACATCACCCCCGACGTCGTCACCGGTCTTGCGGACAAAGAGATCCCCGGCGTAATGGAAGCTATTCGCCTCAAGTTCGGCGAGAAGAAGCCTCGTGCATTATTGAGCCGCGGTGTCGCTGCGGTTCTCGGCGGCACTCTGGTTTATACTCTCCCCGGCAGCGTCAGGGCTGTGAACGAATACATGGGCGAGATTCTGAAAACCATGGAGCACCTCATCTACATGCTCCACGAACTGGACATCCACTAGTTTTCCGGAACAAATCCTCCCGGCTGTTGTCGATCTAGGGAGCGGACCGCTCTTTGTGGTCCGCAGGGGAGGAGCATGGCGGTTCGACGGAAGGAGCATGCGGCGGTGAGCCGTTCCAAGAACCTGAGAAAGGCGGGGCGCCACGACGAGGCCACTCTTCTGGTGGAAGCGGCCATGCAGGCTCTTCCCGACAGCGTCGCGCTAATCAACGAGTATGGGCAGATTGCCTTCGAGCAGAAGCGTCTAGAAACTGCTCGCCGGAGATTCGAAGACGCACACCGTCTGGCGCCCCGGGACCGGTACGCCACCAACAACCTGGGCAAGGTGAGCCTGCGGCTACAGGATTACGCCGGTGCGCGGCGCTGGTACGGAGCCACCCTGGAGCTCAACTCCAGCGACCTGTTTGCCTTGACCGGCATGGGTCAGGCGTCGTCCCGAAGCGGGAAGTTCGATGAAGCCAAGGAGTGGTTTGCCAGGGCGTTGGAGCAGCGGCCCAACGACCGCGTCGTACTTAATGAACAGCGGTTGCTGACCGGGGCGAGGAAGCGGTCTTCGGCACTCCGCAAGGCTTTTCGTCTCAGACGCAAACGCCGCTTCGACGACGCGGTGCAGGCCGTGTACGCGGTACTGGGAGATGCGGCCCGGGACCCGATGTTGTTGCACGAACTGGGCGAGATCGCACTGGCTCGCCGCGACCCATCCGAAGCGGAGAAGTGGTTCAACCGGGCTCTGCAATTTAACCCCGATTTCTCTCCCTCGGCTCAAGGGCTGGAGCGGGCCGCGGTGGAGCGTAAGGTCCAACCCATGGTTGCAGCCAGCAAGTCGCTTCGAAAAGAAGGAAAGCCCTTGGCCGCGGCCGAGTACCTGGATGCGGCCCTCACCGAATTTCCGAACCACCCTTCTTTGTCCAACGAACTTGGGCAGGCCTTTTCCGAGGGTGGGGATCGGGAGGGCGCCGGACGACAGTTTCGTGCGACCCTGGCGACGAGTCCCAGGGACGTCGTCGCAATGGTTAACCTGGGAAGGCTGGCGCGGGAGGAAGGGGATACCGCGACGGCCAGACGGTGGTTCAGGTCAGCGTTGGAACAGGACCCGGAGAACGCCTATGCATTGAACCTCATGGGGGACCTCAATCGTCTGGGCGGTAACGAATCCAGGGCTGAACGATGGTATAAGAAGACACTGGCAAGCCGGCCGGCTGACCCATATGCCATGACAGGCCTCGGGCTCCTCGCGGTGAAGGGTGGAAGATTCAATCGCGCTCGGGAGTGGTTCGAACAGGTGCTGGCGTTGCGGCCCGGGGACCCGGTGGCGGTGAACGGACTCCAGGGGATCGAGCAGCTCGAGGCCGCGCTGCCGGTGGTGGCTCAGGCCCGCACCTTGCGCAAGCGCAAAGAGTACGGGAAAGCGGAGAAGCTGCTCCTCAACTCACTGAGCCGCTACAACAATAACCCCAGCCTGCTTATCGAGCTGGGCTTCGTCGCTCACTGTGAGAATCGTTACGACGAGGCGCGGACCCTCTTTGAGATGGCGCAGCGCAAAGAACCCCGGAACGTAGTGGTGCTGATCATGCTCGGGGTGCTGGAACTCAAACGCTCCAACCTCGGCCGCAAGGATTTTGAGCGCGCCGAGCGATTGCTCAATCGGGCCCGCCGGCTGAAACCCAACGACACCAACGTCTTGAACAATTTGGGCTGGCTGGAGATCAAGCGGGGCAACCTGGAGCGGGCCGACGAGATGTTCATCGAGGTGTTGTCCCTGGATTGCGACAGCCCCCGGGCCATCGAAGGAAGGGGCGAGGTGGCCATGCGTCGTGGCGATTACGAAGAGGCGCAGCAGTGGTGGGAAAAGGCGTGGTGGGACCTGGACCGGGAGAACCCCTACATCCTCAACAATCTGGCCAAACTGTCCATGGCCCAGGGAGACCTGGCCGCGGCCAGATCGCTCCTGGAGGATGCGCTGGCCCTTGCTCCCGCAGATGTCCACGTGCTCACCAGTCTCGGCTACCTCGGCATGCTGGAAGGACGCCACGGCGAAGCCCAGCGCTGTCTCGACCGGGTGTACGCGCTTAACCCCGATGACGACCGGATACTGAATCTCAAGGGCAAATTCGCGCAGAAGAAGGGCAACCTCAAGGAGGCGGCGTACTGGTTCAGCGAGACGCTGAGCCGCTACCCCGACAACGTCTATGCGCTCAATGGGCTTGGCTGGACAGCCTATGAAGCCCGACAATATCCCGCAGCTCAGATGTGGTTCGAGCAGGCGCTGGAAGCCGATCCGGGCAACGCTCACGCCCTCACCGGATTGGGCATCACCAAGGCGAGAAGAGGCGAATACGATGAAGCCGAGGAGTGTTACCTGACAACCCTCCAGAAGTCGTTTCACCCACCGGCCTTGTGGCACTGGTTCAGAGTTACCACGATCCTCGGGAACGCGCAGAAACTTTCATGGTTCCTGCAAGCCGCCCTGGAGACGGGGAGGGCTGAGAAATGGGTCAGCCGGGAACTGGCCGGCTGGGAACGCCGCGTGGGCAGGCTCATGGCCATAACCCGGCAGGGCGAAGATCCCTGGCCGTACGTTGAGTCGGTGAGCCGGGAGTTGCCTCACATGTACCACGCCAACGAATCGGCTTTCAGTCTCTAGAATACAGTCACGGCAGACGCTTTGAAGGTCAGGTGGACCTGGCTGCCCAGGGTCACCTCCATGTTGGAAAGTGAGGCCAGGGTGATGTGAACCACCAGCTCGATGCCGATGTCGACGGTAACCGACACCAGTCCTTCCAACTCCCGGAGCGCTGTGACTTTGCCGCGGAACGCATTTCTCGCACTGGAGGACAGCGCCTCCCGGGAGAGCACGATGACCCCCGGCTCCACCGCGGCCCGGTGGAAACCGGTGTCAGCCGTGATCACCTCTATTTCCGTTTCCCCGACCAGCATGACTTTCCCGCGGCCCCGGCGCACTACCTCGCCTTCCAGAAGGTTGTCAAGAGCCGGTGGGGCCAGCCGTCCGCGGTCAAGACGGGTTACGTCTGCAGACAACCGGTAGGCCTGGTCCAACTGGTGAGTGGCCACAACCACCGCGGCTCCGCCGGTTGCAAGCCCGGTGATGGTTTTCTCAACAAGCCCCTTGTTCACCTGGTCTACGTTGGCCACCGGTTCGTCAAGTAGTACCAACTCCGGCTCCAGCACCAACGCACGGGCGAGCGAGACCCGCTGCGATTCGCCCGCGGAAAGCGACCGCGCATCCCGCGTCAGCAGGGCCGATAGATTGAGGGCCTTCACCGCAGACTCCATGCGGCGGTGTCTCTCCTCAGCCGGCAAGCGCCGGCCCAGGAGCCCGTACTCGATGTTGCGCGCGACGGTGGCGTTGAACAGGTACGGCTTCTGAAAGCACATGGTCATGCGGCGTTGCACCGCCAATCGCTCCCGTCGCGGCAGGCTCGGCAGCGCCCGGCCGAACAACTCCACCTCACCCGAAGATGCCTCGTCCAACCCGGCAATGATTCTGAGTAGAGTGGTTTTGCCCGCCCCATTACCCCCTACCAGCACGTGAATCCTGCCCGCTTCGAAGGTGAGCGACGGCAGATCGAGAACTGTGTCGGAGCCGAAACGGCGCGTCAATCCGGAGATCTTCACCGCAGGTCCGCTCATGGCCTCACCTCCCCCCGCCCCTGCAAGTAGCGCAGCGCGAAGTTCACACCCAGCGCCACCGAGAGCAAGACGATCCCCAGCGCCATGGCAAAGGAGAACTCCCCTTTCGACGTTTCCAGCGCCAGCGCAGTGGTGATGTTCCGGGTGTGGGCCGCAATGTTGCCGCCCAGCATCATCGCGATACCTACCTCGCCGATGAGACGGCCGAAAGTCGCAGCCACCGCAGCCAACAGGCCGAATCGGCCCTCCCACAACATGGTTAGGGAAACCCGGAGGCGCCCGGCCCCCAGGGTCACAGCCGTGTCCCTCACCTGTCTGTCGAGCGCGGACACCGCGCTGTTAGTCAATGCCACCATGATGGGAAGTCCAAGAATGACCTCCCCTAAGATGATCGCCTTCCGGGTGAACAGCAGGTCCAGGGGGCCCAGGATGGACTGGCGGGTGATGAAAGCGTACACAAACAGGCCGACCACCACAGTGGGCAGCGCCATGAGCGTGTTCAGTAGCGTGATGAGCAACTGGCGCCCCCGGAATCCGCCCACTCCAACCGCGAACCCCAGCGGCACGCCCAGCAGCGTGCAAATAACGGTGGCAGCCAGAGAAACCTGGAGGGAAACCGACACCGCCGAGAAGACGCCCGGCGCGCCTGAAAAGATCAGACCCAGGGCCTTGCCAACAGAATCAACGATGAAGTCAATTCCACCCAAAAGTCAGCCTCCGCCGTCGCCTCAGCGAACCGGGGCGTCAGGTGTGAACAACGCCTGACCGCCTATCTTGAATTCGCCGATGATGGCCTGCCCATCAGGAGATGTCAACCAGCCAATAAAGGTCATGGCATCAATGTAGTTTACGTGAGCGTGCAAAGCCGGATTGACCGCGATGACGCCGTAGGGGTTGAACAGTCTGTTGTCCCCTTCCACCAGCACCTCGAGGCTGAGCTTCTCTCGGAAAGCCAGATATGTTCCCCGGTCGGCCAAGGCGTAAGCCCCTTTTTCGTTCGCGATGGTGAGCACTGCGCCCATGCCCTGGCCCGCGGGTAGATACCAGTCTCCACCAGGTTCCAGTCCGGCGGCCGCCCACAACGACATCTCCATTTTGTGAGTGCCAGAGTCATCTCCCCGCGAGACAAAGTAACTCCCGGACGCGGCCAGCTTCTTCAAGGCTGTGGTCGCGTCGTCGATGCCGCGGATACCGGCCGGATCCTCAGCCGGGCCCAGAATCACGAAGTCGTTGTGCATTACATCCCGGCGATTGATTCCGTAGCCGGCCTCCACGAAGCGATCCTCCGCACCGCGGGCGTGCACCAGAACGACGTCCACGTCGCCGTTCTCCCCGTGCTTGATCGCTTTGCCCGTGCCCACCGCAATCACCTTGACCTCAATGCCGTATTTCTTCTGGAAAGGCGGCAGCAATTCGGCGAGAAGGCCCGAATTGTCAGTGCTGGTGGTGGTGGCGAGTTTGATGCTCCTTAGAGCTGCCCCGGTGGGAGCCGCGGCGTCATGCTTGCAGCAACCGGTGGCCAGCCAGGCAACACACAGAAGGGTTACCAGAAGACCAGGTTTGGTTGTCAACGCGTTCATCGTATCCCCCTGCTAAAATGAAGCCTGGAGTTGCAGCCGTACCATGTGGTCGGTAGTCGAATCCTCGCCCGGCTCTTCATCAATCAACGCGGTGTAGTCGGCCTGCAGTTTCAGACCGTGCCCCTCAAAAAACCAGTTGAGGACCGGCCCGGCCTCGATTTCGTCGTCGTCATCAGCGTCCAAATCCTTCCGCACCAATGCTCCCCGTGCACCGATTTCGAGACGCTCCGGGATGAGGAAATAGCCGGCCTGGACATGGGCGCCGGCGCCCGCGAGATCGCCTCCGCTCTCCATGTCGATAACCGACTCACGGGGACTGCTGAGGCGCCAGAACAGCTCCGAAGAGAGGTACAGGCCGGAGTAGACGAACGTCAACTCGCCCCCGACAGTCCAGATGTCCAGGTCCTGCAATGCCCGGGCTTCGGCGGTGCCTCCTTCCTCAGTCACCGTGTTGAAAGCGCTGGCCAGGCCGAACGCAACCAGCGGACTGTCCGAACCGCGGATGTCCGACTCACTCAGCGCCACTTTGCCCAACGGATTGACAACCAGGCGCCCTACATACATCACGTCGGTATTGTCCTGCCGGGCGTTTTTCCCGGAGCCGTTGAACACCCCCATCTGATATTCGAGCTTTCCCTTGCCGAACTCCCCGTGGGCCATGAGGCCGATGTCGCGACCCAGCGCAAATTCGGAGGTGGCGCTGGTGGAATCCACAAACTGCTTTTTCGCTGCGGATGTGTAAAATTGTCGGCCCATGGGTAGCTTGCATTGACCAGCCCTGAGCACCAGCGACTCGCCGACGACGTAATCGAAGTAGAAGTCCTGCAGGATCTTGCCCGCGGTCAGATCCACCAGCGCGTTGAAGTCTACATCATCCGAAACATCGCCGGACGCCTTCAAACGACCCCTTCGTACCCGAAACTCATTTCCGACCACGCCCTCGTCGTCAAACTCGCCGTTCCACAGGAGCTGAGCCCAGCCTCCGAATTTCAACTCCCTCTCACCTGCCACCGCACTCCCGAAACTCAACGTGTTCAAAATCAACGCCGCGAGAATGGGTAACCCCACAGAAGTCGTTCGGTTTTGCTTCATCAGCATGTCGGCATCCTCCCCGGTAGTCACTCCCTTGAGTTACCCCTGCGAACAGGGCAGGTCAAGAGAAAAAGAAACCAAAAGCAACAAAAACGAACAAGCGGCTTTCATCCCTCGCGTTTTGAGCCGTTGCGAAAAACGGTCTTCCGGTTTTACATTAATGATTGTTC
>CAZVFX010000067.1:0-39185 GCA_964626565.1 uncultured Myxococcales bacterium | reverse complement strand
CGGCAACAGCCTCGCAGAGGCGACTCGACACAGCGAGGGGCGCAAGCCCTGGTACATTGGAGAGTCCCCAAAACCGATGAAATGAGCCTCGCAGAGGCGGCATGAGCCCGAAGGGCGGCATTAGCCCGCAGGGCGGCAACAGCCTCGGAGAGGCGACACCAGCCCGGAGGGCGGCTCGACACAGCGAGGGGCGTAAGCCCTGGTCCATTGGAGAGTCCCCAAAACCGATGAAATGAGCCTCGCAGAGGCGACATGAGAGACGATTCAACAGAAGGCCCGGCTCCACTTCGCCGAAAGCTCTGCTGGGTCGCTGTGCTGTCGTTTTGGGTACTGTTGCTGACCTACCGCCTACAGCCTATCCGTTGCTACAGCCGGTCTCTAATAACACGGTCCTACGAGGCATTCGGAGATGCCCTTGGGCTGGGGGAAGTTTCCGCCGTCGCAGGGTGACCCCTGGATGGCCAATTCGGCGGCCCAGGTCCACTCGTTGAAGGTGGAGTCGCCCATGAGCTCCCGGACGCCGCACAGGTTATGGGAGTAGAGGTAACCCTTGCGCACCCAGCGGGTGGTCTGGCGGTAGAACATGGCGCAGCTATCCACGGGGATCTTGGCCCCGGTGGCTACGCTCACCGTGTCCGCACTGGTGGTGGTCCACGTTTCGGCCCAGGTTTCGGAGTCGCCCACGGTGACGACGTCGGACTGGCTGGAAGAGCCGCCGAAGTTGTACACCTTGCTGCTGGTCTGGACTTCGCCCTGGGTGGTGGTCCCGCCCACCTGGTCCTGCGCGCTCAACGCGTAGGAGTTCTGCAGGGTTTCGCCAGAGGAATCGGTGGTTACGCTCCCGAACCCTTCGGTGGTGCTGTTCTGGCCGCTGGTCTGGTAGCCGTAGTCCGCGGAGCTGCCGTTGGTTTCACCTACGGTGTTGCCGGTTTTGGCGCCCACCGTGGCGCCAACAGTGGTGCCCACCTTGCCGCTTACCTTGGCGAAGCCGGGGACCGATCCTTCCGCGCCAACCTCGACATTTACCGAGCTTCTGGCCTGGCCGAACAGCTCGCCCATCTGGGTTTCCATCTGCTGGTTGGTGGTGCCCTCGTTGTAGGAGTAGGCCCACCCGTCGCCCTCGGTGCTCGAGAAGTTGGCCGACTGAGAGTCGGAGTGGTTCATGGTGATTCCGTAGGTCTCGCCCATGGTTTCCGACTCGGAATGGGACCAGTTTTCAGAGCTGCTGTTGGAGAGTGCGGTGGATTCGCTGATCCCCTCGGACCAGTCGGAAGCGTTGGTGACGCCCTGGGCCTGGCTCCAGGTCTTGGACACGGAGACGCTCACTGCGTTCTGCCGGGACTCGGTGTGTGTTTCAGAGTAGTTGGCGGTGACGCCGGGGGCGCTGGCGCACATGCAACCGGTGACCGGCACCGGCTCAAAGGTCTCGGCCGGCTGCGGGCCGCCCGAGTCGAGGCGGAACTCCAGCGGGCGGTGTACGCTGATGGGGAGCGCGGTTTCCACGAACTCGGACTGGCCGTCGGTGGACGTGGCGGTGATGCGCACCACTGCCCAGTAGAAGGTATCCAGCTCGGCCACCTGGTTGAACACGATCATCTGTTTGCTCTCGGGGTCGCCGATGCTGTCTTTCCACACGCAGTTGTTGCCGGAGCCGTCGCACGTGGGCTTGGCCGGGTGGGAGAAAGTGACCTGATCGGGCATGCCATTAATTGCGGTGAAGTCGTAGATGAAGAACGCGGGCTCAAAGCCGACCGCTTCAACTTCCAGCACGTAGGGCAGGTTATGAAGGGCGCGGATGGCAGGCGTGCCGCAGCCCGCGTACAGCGGGGTCTTGCCGTCTGCCTCAAAGCCGACGAAAGGCTCAAATTTCCGGATGATAATGGAGGGGCGGACCTTGATGGTTACATCCACCGGGCTCGCCTGCTCGAAGCTCTGTCCGTCGGTGAGAACGTTACGTGCGGTGAGCGTGCCGGAGAAGGTTCCGGTTTCGTCGCCGTTGGCGGTGAACGGAACTTCAAACGGCCCGAAGCGGGAGAGGCGCAACACCTTGGACTCGGCGTCGACATCGATGCCGTTGATTTCGGTATCGTTGACCAGTTCTCCGTCAAAGAGCGGGGTGACGACGAAGTGGGCTTTCTCGAACGCGCCGTCGGAGTCTCTCTGGAAGGTGCCGTCGAACACGAGCTCGGTGCGCCCTTCCTCGAGGGGGAGGAAGTTGTCTCCTACTACGTAGACGGTTTCGCCAACGGTGAGCTCGGTTTTGGACAGTCCCGCGATGCGGGGAACAAGGGGATTGCCCTTTTCCTGTTCCGCCTCACCAGAGCATCCCCAGATCAGCGCGCCGGTAATGGTCACGACGAGGAAAGTGTTAAAATGTCTCATTGCCCCACCTCCATTTAATATCCTATCCTAGACTAATTCACAACGTATCATACGTTAGCGCGCATGGCCCGTCAAACACAAAATGGCGGCATTTTTCAGGCGGCATAACCTTTGCATGACAACTCTCAGGACAGGCCGTAGGAAAGTGACCCTTTTACTTGTCCTGAGCGAGGGCCGACTCTATAATGTTGATCAGCTTGAAAGTGGAGCATCGACTGCCATGATTCGAAAGACCATACCTATTGTCTGGCTGCTTGTGCTGGTTTCATCCCCGGTTCAAGTGGCTGCGGCCCCCGATCTCACCGGCTCTGTGGAAGTGGAAGTAGTGCCGGTGCCCAACGCCAACGGGCAGGTGCCGGTGAAATTCTACATCACCCTGGAGAACAAGGGGGACGAGACCTGTACCGCGGATTGGTGGTCGGATTTCTGGTCAAGTTATCCATGCGATTTGACCGAGCATCCGGACGACTGTGCGGTGCAGTCGGATTGGTACCTGAAGGCGTCCGAATTTCTCAACCTCTCCGCCGGGCAGACTGTGGGCCCTGAGGAGTACCCCGAATTCTTTGAACTGACCGAGTACGTAACACCAACCAATGCCACCTTCAGCTACCTGTTGTACGTTGACTCCCTGTTCGGCGGGTTCTGCGAAGAGGAGACGGAGGAAAACAACCTCGTCGGCGGCTATTACGAAGTACCCCTGGCGATTCTCTACGCCAATCTGAAGGTGGAGGGAGCCTCCATCGACAACCATCCGGACAATCCGGGCAACGTAGTGCTCACCGCAGTGGTGAAGAACATCGGCCACCAGCCCACCGACGGCCCCACCCACGTGGACTTCTTCCTGCAGGGCGATTGCGCCAATGTCGCCGTGCTGCAGGGTGTGTTCGGCGCCCAACTGGCCGAGGTGCCGGCCGGGCTTCTGCCGGGCGATTCGGTGGAGGTGCAGGTGATCTATACGGATCTGCCGCCGGGCGATTATTACCCCATCGCGATCGTCAACCACGCGGCCGAGATCGAGGAGTATCTTGCTCCGGGCGTACAGTTCGATCCCGACAACTGCTATGACATGGGGCTGTTCGTTCAGCCGCTGGACGTCAACAAACCCGATCTGATTGTCGAGGAATTTCTGGTGGCCACGTCGGCCAACAACGTGATCTACTACGAAGGGTTTGTTCGCAACCAGGGCTATGTGCCGGTGGAAAAGGGCGACCCCTGGAAGCTGTGCGTCTGGTTCAACAACAGCGGAACTCCCAACACCTGCGAAGTTCCGGACGTGTTCATCGATGAGGGCGACATCATCGCCATGCCTCAGCAGGGGGACGACGAAGGGGAGTGTTCCGCCGGCGACACCGAGTGCGTCGAGGAAGGGTATGGCTGCGATCTGGCGTCGGGTATGTGCCTCTGGGATGGCTTACAGGTCGACGAGCGGGTGAGGTTCTCCAAGAGCATCGGCTTTCTCCCCAACGGCAAATACGAGGTGTGGGTAAGAGCCGACTGCGACTGCGAAATCACCGAAAGCAAAGAGAAGAACAACGACCAGAAGTTCGACCTGATCGTCGACCTTGACGGCCCTGATCTGGCAGTGAAGATGTTCAACTGCTCCGAGAAGCACGTGGAGGTGGGCGGCAAAGAACAAAGCTCGGTCTGTTACCTCACCATGGTGGAGAATCTGGGCAACGAACCCGCGCCCCCTTTCTCCGTGGATGTCTTCTACGATCTCCCCGAAGCGCCCGACCCGGACAGCCTGGGTTCCGAAGGCCAATACTATTTCCAGGAGAACGGTCTGGACCCCGGAGAGACGGTTCAGATACCGCCTATGTGCTGGAACGATCACGACGGTTCTCCCGGCGTGCCGGAGGGGACCTATACGTCGTGGGTGGTGCTGGACATCATGGGGGAGATCTGGGAACCGGTTGAGGTCAACAACCTGGAGTCGTGCGAAACCGAGGTAGTGGGGGTCGTGCAGGGGATACCGAACCTGGTAGTGGACAGTTTTACGTGCAAGGTGAAGGGCAATACCATCGAGTTCTGCAGCGGGACCAAGAATGCGGGAAACAAGGCGGTGGGCGCGGACAAACCCTTCCGGCTCGACGTCTATTTCAACTGGGAAGATCCGCCCGGATACCTGGAACTGGGGGATTACCACCAGGAAGTGGTCACCGGCGTGAAACCGAGCCAGACGGTGGATTGGTGTGTCAAGCGGGAAAGTGTGCCTGACGGGGAGTATTGGAACTACTTCATTGCGGACAGCCAGATGCAGATCAACGAGTCGCCTCCGGACCAGGCCGAAGTGGACAATTTCAGCGCCCCGTGTATCTCGGTGGTGGACACTGATGCCCAGGCGTGCAAGTTGGGCGAGTTGATCAACAGCGTCTGTGTCTGCGGCGAAGAGACCGTGTTTACCGGTTTCTGTTGCGACGAAGAGTGGTACGCGGTGGGCTGCCCGGAAGTGGTGGACGGCTATGCGGAAGAGGTGACCGGCGGTGACGGCGGGCCCAGCGTGGTGGAGTTCGGCAACGGACTGGGAAGCGCCAACGGCGATTGCGGTTGCCGCCTGGATCGCTCCGGGAGTCCTTCCGCAGGATCCTTTCTGATCTTCATGCTGGCCGCTCTGGCGGTTATTATCTGCCGCCGAAAACGGGCCTGATCTCCCACAAAAAATTGCGCCCTATGAAAGTTTTGCGTAACGGTGCCCAAAACCGCGCCGGCGTGACTTTCGCTGGCTGGTGAGACAAAAGCGCACACCTTTTTACCCCTCCTTTACCCGCTAAGCCTCTTCTCATGCCGTCTTAAGTGTCATTTCCTTGCTAGTTAAAAAGAATAGAAGTAAATTAAGCGGCGAGGATTGCCTCAAGTTGGGGAGGGGGGTGCCGTTTTTTGTCACCGGGGATTAAGGTCGAAACAGTGACCCGGGTTGAATCGTCGCCACGCCGGCTTTGCGCAACTCCTTGAAATTATTGAAGTTGTCGACTTTGTGGCCACGCACTCGAAGATCCTTACGAGTTGCGCGTCGTCTGGCACACTGGTTGCATGAAGCGACTAGGGGCTTTTTGTATTAAGCCCACGCTCTTTAAAGAGAGAACTTAAGAGGCAGGGTTGAAATTGGCAAGGGCAACAACAAAAATCCGCAGCAAAGCAGCACAGGGCAACAAGGCAGCACGCAAGTTTGGAATTGAGCGGGGCATACTGCGCCGTCGAGACGAGTATATGTCAGTAGCACAAGGGGGAGGTCACATGATGACTGGACAAACGTGGCGTTCAATGGTTGTGATCGCAGCGATCACGTGTCTGGCCTGTTGGTCTTGTACCGACGAGAGGCATGCCATGTCGGCACCGGATTCCGTGGATGGGATTCTGGATATTCTCAGCAACGCGCCGTCTCAGGCAGCGTTGCCGGCGTCCACTGATCCGACAATCACGATCAATCAGCCGACGCACATGCAGAAATTCCAACTGCAGGTGCCGGTGACCCCGGTGACGGTGAGCTTCTCCATCACCAACTGGGACACCTATCCGGCGGCTGGGAAGAGCGTGCAATGCCTGCTGGACGGCGTCGTGGATGGCTCCATTGCCAGCGGCACGGAGTACACCTTCTCCGATGTGCCCATGGGTTGGCACCAGTTGTGCTGCGGACTCATGAACGGCGTGACCCAGGAGCCGTATTGCGAGTCTCTTGATTGCGTGGACATCAGGGTTGTGCAGCCCTGCCTCGGCGCCAATGACAACGTGACTTGCGACGACGGCGACCCCCGGTCTGTCGACGCTTGCAACTCCATTGGTGACGGCCAGTTCGAGTGCAACTACGGTCCTGCCCCGGGAGACAAATGCGTGTCCCCTTACGACTGCGACTGCAGCGGTGACTTCACGCTGGAACAGTGCGATCCTGACGACAGCACGTGCAAGCCCTGCCTCGTAGATGCCCACTGCGATGACAATGAGAAATGCACGGTGGACAGTTGCAACGTGGACGGAAGCTGCTCCAACGATTGGACTGAAAACGCGGAAGGCCAGAAATGCTGCCACACCGGCATGGCTGACCCCGACAGCGCCTGCAACGACGGTGACTACTGCACCGTGGACTATTGCGACCTGGGAGCTGAGCACTGCGTAAATGAAGATGCCGGACTGCCCGACTGCTGCGGGACCGACCCCGATCCCAAATGCGACGACGGCAACGTCTGCACCGTTGACAAGTGCATCTCCCACGAATGCCGCCACGGACCGGTTTCCGACCCGCTGTGCTGCAACACCGACAACGATTGCGATGACAGCAACGTCTGCACCGACGATACTTGCGGTGTGGGCAACACCTGCGTCTTCACCGATAACGACATGCCTAACTGCTGCACCATCCACCCCGATTGCGGCCCCCCCAACGGTGAGTGGGATGACGGTCAGCCGGAAACCATCGACTTCTGCCAGAACAACCAGTGCATGCACGTTCTCAATCCCACCTGGTGCGACGAAGTCGAATATCCGTGCCTTCCCGATGACGATATCTGCACTGAGGACGAGTGCGATCTCGACACCAACACCTGCTACCACCTGCCCATCGCCAAGTGCTGCGAAGTGGTGCAGGACTGCAACGATGCCAAGGTTTGCACCACCGACAAGTGCGAGCCGGTTGATGGGCAGGACTACGACGAATGCGACCACAGTCTTATCGACGGCTGCTGCATGGAGGACATAGAGTGCGAAGACGAAAACCCGTGCAACCTCGACCGTTGCATCAATCACGTCTGCCGTCATGGGCCCAATGAGGACCTGGACGACTGCTGCCAGACCGATGAGGATTGCGAAGACAACATCGACTGCACTCTTGAGTACTGTGATCTGGACGCCAGCACGTGCGTGAAGACGTTGAACCCCAATCCCCCCGAAGGCGAAGAGTGCTGCTATTCCGCGGCGGGCTGTGATGACTCCAACCCCTACACCGAGGACACGTGCGTCAACAACGAGTGCGTCCACGGCTCCACCGGCGTCTGCCTCCCGCCCGACGTCCTGTGCAACGACAACAACGTGTGCACCACCGATTCCTGCGAGGACGTTGATCCACAGACCGGTGAGGGCACGTGCGCGTACACTACCATCAACGACTGCTGCCTTATCGACGATGAATGCGGCGAAGGGGACTTGACCGACGACAATCCGTGTACCACCGACACTTGCGATCTCACAGTCCATCAGTGCGTGTTCACGCCGATCACCGAGTGCTGCTCCAGCAGCGCCGACTGCGGTCCCGGCGGCGACAATGATGATGGCGATGACTGTACCATCGACACCTGCGTCAACTTCTCCTGCAAGCACGTGAAGGAGTTTGCAGGTTGCTGCACCTCGTCGTCCCAGTGCGATGACAACAACACCTGCACCATAGACCAGTGCAATACGGACACCAACGTCTGCGAGCACGCGGTGAATCTCAACGATGATGGCTGCTGTGCCAGTGCGACCGACTGTTATGACGCCGACGTATGTACGCTCGACAAGTGCGTTAACTACCAGTGCGGTAACGACCCCATCGAGGGTTGCTGCACCGATGATCCGACGCCCTTCGACCCGATTTGCGATGACGACAATATCTGCACTTGCGACATGTGCATTTACGGTATCTGCCGTAACCTTGGTCCCGACCAGGCGCCGCCGTCTTGCGACCTGTCGCCGCTGTGCTGCACCCAGACCAGCGACTGCGACCAGCCTACCGATCCGTGCCAGTCGGTGACCTGCAACGTGGACACGTACCTGTGCGAGTACTCCGACGTCGGCCTGTGTGCGCTGGCGCTGCCCTACACCCAGAATTTTAACTCTTGCGCGACTCTGACCTCGTTGGGTTGGCAGGTGGTGGACCTGGGTGCGGATGCAGAGGGCAACTGGAAGTGCACCTCCCTGGGCCCCCTGGGCGCAGACAACCACGAGCGTTTCGACTGGGCCCCCCAGGTCGCGGCGCTGTTTGACTCCTACCTGGTGACTCCGGCCTTCCAGGCCGAGGGGCTTTCCGCGGTGACCGTGCAGTACGACCGCTACTACAACCACTTCGAAGAGACGGTTGACCTGGGCCTTTATGTGGTATCCGACGCTAATGCGGATGATACTCTGGACGGCGCCGATACCTTTGTGCCGCTCTGGCTTACTTCGGCCACCGAAGGCTTCGACGCGGAGACGGTGACCTACCAGGTGCCGGCGCCTTACCTCGATGACACTTTGCGCATCGGTTTCAAGGTCGGCTCCACCAACTCGTACAACCTGAACCATTTCGACCTGGACAACGTCAAGGTGTGCCCGGGCGTGGCGCCGACGTGGGACGACCACCCCTCACTGATCAGCGTGGCGTGGAATTCCAACTCGCTGGACAAGATCACCGCCAGCGACGCGGACGACGACGATCTCACCTTCTCACTGGTGAGTGCGCCGGCCTTTGTATCGCTGCAGAACCCTGCCAAGAGCTGGGTGTTTGAAAACTGGAGCGTCAAGCTGGTGGTCGAGCCGACCTCGGACCAGGACATCGGCGAGCACGACATCGTGGTGCGGGTGAGCGACGGCTGCATCGACAAGGACGTCGTTATTCCCCTGACCGTTGTGGTCTCCGACGGCTACGTGGTATGGCAGCCCTCGGGCGCCCCTTCCGCGCACGCAACCGCGATCAAGGATGCCATTGCGGCCAACGGCCGGACGGTCCAACTTGTGGACGACCTGACCGTATTTTCGAGCCTTGACGACATCAAGGGTGTGTTCGTAGTCCTCGGAATCTACGGCTCCAAGCACGTGTTGACCGAAGCCGAAGTGGAGTCGCTGATCAACTACCTCGACGGCGGCGGCAAGGTGTACATGGAAGGTGGTGACACGTGGGCTTTCGACACCTGGACCAACATACATCCCTACTTCATGGTAGAACCCGTGGACGACGGTGAGCAGACCTACCCGGGTCCGGTGGACGGCAAGCACTTCTGCTACCAGCACAACTACAATGTGGGCCTGGACTACACGGTGAACAACTTCATCGACCAGATCGACAAGAAGGTCAACAGCGGCGGTATCCCGATCCTTAAGGACTCCGCGGATGACGATTTCTCCCTGGCCGTGGCCTACGAGGACCCGACTACCGTGTACCGGACCGTGGGTGCTTCTCTGCCGTTCGCAGCCCTGGTGGAGAAGGGGGAAGGGACTCTCAACGAGTACATGCTCCTCATCATTCTCTTCTTCGAGGACGGATTCCCGCCTTGCGAGCTGGACCTGCAGTGCTTCGACAGCATCCAGTGTACCAACGATACGTGCGAAGCCGGTGCCTGCGTCAACGTTGACGTGCCGGATTGCACGGTTTGCGTCGATGACCAGGATTGCGCTTTTGCAGAAGCCTGCAACCTCAATAACAACATCTGTGTGGATATTCCCGGAAGTGACTATTCCGCCACTGACGTGCCGGTGAATATCAGCCAGATCTCGACTGGCACTTACACCAGCACCATAACCGTGCCGGACACCGATTCGGTCCAGGACGTGAACGTGAAGATCCAGATCCAGCACGCTTACCGCGGCGATCTGAAGATCGAGTTGTCTCATGCCGGCATCAACCCGCCGGTAGTGCTCAAGCAGGCGGACCCCACCGACTCTGAGGCCAACCTCTATTGGACCTATGACAAGGGCACCGACGTTTGGACCGGCTCAGTCAATGACCTCAGTGACTTTGACGGAACCGGGATGAACGGAGACTGGACCCTTACCATCACCGATACCGCTGCGCTCTCGGGCGGCAAGCTTCTGGGATGGACCGTCTTCATCGTCCACGATACGCAGGAATGTAGTGGCAACGCGACATGCGAGGCCGCGGCCACGATCTGTTCCGTCGGGACCTGCTCCGACGAGAACTACTGTGTGTATACCGAAAAGGACTGCTCTGATGACACCGAGTGCACGGCCGACTCCTGCGTGGAGCCGGGCGGTTGCCAGAACATCATGAAGGACTGCGATGACGGCAACGTTTGCACCAACGACGACTGCGACCCGGTGACCGGAGACTGCCTTAACGTCACCGTGGACTACTGCACCGCACCGTGCGTTACCCATGCAGACTGCGGCCTCCACGACTATTGCGACCCTGTGGAGAGTGAGTGCAAGCCGATTCCCGGCACTGCATACATGTCTGCCACCGCATTCCCGGTGGCGATTCCGGACAACGAGCCGATAGATGTGGTGGACACCATCGTCATCGGCGACGATGTGGAAGGGTATATCCAGGAAGCCAACGTGAAGGTGTTGGCCACCCACCCGTTCAAGGGCGACCTGACCATAACGCTCAGCAACGGTTCGAAGACCATTTACCTCCACAAGCAGACGGGCGGGGCTGCCGACAACGTGTACGCAGTGTACGACATCGTTGAAGGCACCGACGACACTTCCGACATGAGCGCGTACCACGACATGTTCGTCAAGGGCACCTGGACGCTGACGGTGCACGACTGGGTCACCGGCGACTCGGGAACCCTCGACCAGTTCTCCCTCTATTTCGAGAGCACCGTGTGCATCAACGATGTGCAGTGCGACGACGCTGATGCCTGCACGGTGGACAAGTGCGACCTCACGGTTCCCGGCGGCGAATGCCTGCACACCGACATCGAGTGCGATGACGGCGCCTGGTGCAACGGCACCGAGACCTGTGACCAGGTGATGGGCTGCCTGGCGGGGATTCCGCCCACCATCGATGACGGTGTGGTATGCACCGCCGACTTCTGCGACGAAGTGCTGCAGGAAGTCACTCACACTGCCCAGGACCTCTTGTGCGACGACGACCTCTACTGCAACGGCACTGAGACCTGCGATCCCGTCGACGGTTGCATCGCGGGAACGCCGCCGGCGGTGGATGACGGCCAGGACTGTACCACTGACACGTGCGACGAAGATGGTGACGTGGTGCAGAACATTCCGGATCACACGCTTTGCACCGATGGTTTGTGGTGCAATGGCGCGGAGGTTTGCGACCCGGACCAGGGCTGCGTCGACGGCACGCCTCCCGACCTGAGCGACGGTGTGGGCTGCACCATCGACCTGTGCGATGAGCCTACCGATACTGTGCAGCACCAGGTCAGCCACGACTTGTGCGATGACAACCTGTGGTGCAACGGTCAGGAAGTTTGCGACGAAGTCCAGGATTGCCTGGCGGGTACTCCTGTGGACGTGGATGACGGCGTTGGTTGTACCGACGACGTTTGCGACGAGGATTCGCTGTCGATTATCCACACCCCCAGCGACTCGTTCTGCGACGACGGACTGTGGTGCAACGGCTCCGACACCTGCGACATCGAAGTGGGATGCGAAGCGGGCACTCCGCCCATCCTCACCGACAACATCGCCTGCACCGTGGATGAATGCGACGAGGATACCCAGGCGATTACCCACACTCCGGACCACGCGGCATGCGACGATTCCAACCTGTGTACCGACGATGTATGTCACGATGTGCTCGGTTGCGTGATCGCCAACAACTCGGCGGCCTGCGACGACGGTGAGTTGTGCACCTTGGGTGACTACTGCGAAGAGGGCTCGTGCCTACCCGGCCCCGACCCCAACGCCGACGACCCCGCATGCAACAACTGCATCGAGACCGGCTGTCCGTTCGATGGCAACCTCTGCAACGGTGAGATGGTTTGTAACATCGAAACCAAGCTGTGCGAGTTGGTTCCCAATTCTGTCGTTATCTGTGCCGACCATCCTTCACCTTGCTTGGACAACGTCTGCGATCCCAACACCGGTGAGTGTGGCGAGGAACCCCGGGATGCGGGCTGGCCGTGCGACGATGGTGACATCTGCACCGTGGATGACAAGTGCGATGGCGCCGGGGTTTGCGCCGGCTCCAATTCCTGCAACGACGGCTTCTTCTGCAACGGCGAAGAGACTTGCGATCCGGATACCGGCGACTGCCTTGCCGGCGTGCCGCCGATCAAGGACGACTTCATCGGTTGCACCCTCGATACGTGCGACGAGGTCAATGACGTAATCGACCACGCACCGAACCACGAGTATTGCTCGGATGGGACGTTCTGCAACGGTGAGGAAGTGTGCGACGAGGGCCTCGGTTGTCTGCCGGGGACTCCGGTGGAGACCGATGACGGGATTCCTTGCACGGAAGATTCCTGCGATGAAGACCTCGACGCGGTATTGCACACTCCCAACGACGCGACGTGTGACGATGGAGAGTACTGCAACGGTGCCGAGCAGTGTTCGACTCTCGAAGGGTGCGTGGCGGGTGACCTGCCCGACCTTAGCGACGGTGTCGCGTGCACTCTCGACGAGTGCGACGAAGCCGCGGACGCGGCCATTCACACCGCGGATCACGCGTCCTGCAGCGATGGGGACGACTGTAACGGAATTGAGTATTGCGATGTTAATACCGGCTGTCAGGCTGGAACTCCGCCCGAGGTGGATGACGGCATCGCCTGTACCCTTGACTCTTGCGTGGACGGTGAACTTCAGCACCTCGCCGACAACAGCGTGTGCGACGACGGATTGTGGTGCAACGGGAACGAGACTTGCAGCACTGAGGCTGGTTGTACCTCCGGCGGCTCGCCGGAAACCGACGACGGTGTCGAGTGCACCGTGGACTACTGCCATGAAGACCTCGACATGGTCGTGCATCAGCCGGACCACCCGGCTTGCGACAACGGTGCGTTCTGCGACGGCGCCGAAGTTTGCGACCCGGTGGCCGGTTGCCAGGACGGCACGCCGCCTACCTGCGACGACTCCAATACCTGTACGCTCGATAGCTGCGACCCGGCGCTGAACCAGGGTGCGGGTGCGTGCGACAACAGCGACAAGGTGCAGTACTGCGACAGCGTTTGCGGCGGTTCTCACGCCTACGACGCGGGCGACGACGACTGCGGTTACGACGACGCCTGCGTGGGCGGTACTGCGGGCGAGGGCTTGGGCAACTGCACTCCCATTTGCAACAAGGACTACTGCGCCAAGGGCGATTCGGGCCTCATCAATGCGCCCGTCAATGACGGCGTGTGCGTTACCAAGACGGTGTTCCTGGATGCGCCGCATCCTTACGTCACCAACGTGAACCTGAAGGCCGAGGTGCAGCATTCGAAGATCGGCGATCTGCGCTTATACTTAAAGGATCCCGATGGCACCGAGGTTCAGATTTGGGACCACGACCACACCAACGGATTGGCCAACTTCAGCAATACCTACACCCTCTCTCTCCCCGACATCGTCGGTGACTTCTGCGACTTCCAGGGCCACTCTGCCGGCGGCACCTGGACCTTCAAGGTTTGCGACGACTACGATTTGAACGTCGGTATCTTGAAGCAGTGGAAGCTCTACGTGGAAACGTCCGAGAGCAACATGTCTTCCGGGGATACCTGCGAAGCGCCCATCACCCTCGATTCGGCCGATGGCACCTCGGTGCTGGCCGGTTCCACCAACTGCGCCGCGGCGCTGTACAGCAGTTCCTGCGGCGGTGCGGCGGGCGTGGACCGTGTGTACTCGTTCAGCATTGCGGCGGCCACCAAGGTTGAGTTCGACCTGGACTCCACATTCGATGCCATCACCTACCTGAAGGGCTCCGATGCCGGCACCTGCTCCTCGGTGACGCTCACCTGCAAGGACGATTGCGTGGGCGACGCCTGCAACGAGACCTTCTCCAAGCGGCTCTACGATGCCGGCACCTACTACTACTTTGTGGACGGCGCTTCCGGCGCGGATAAGGGGAGCTACGATGTTACGGTGACCTTTACGCAACTGCTGGAAAACGGCGAAGAGTGTGGTGAGTCCGACGAGTGCATCTCCAACTACTGCGCCAACGGCTACTGCTGCGACGGGCCGGGCGACTGCTGCGCCATTGGCGCAAACTGCCCGTTGAGCTACACCTCCGCGCCGCAGTGCGATGACATCGCTACCTGCGCCGGCCACCGTGTCGACGCGACTTGCGACAACTTCATTTGCGGCAGCGCCCAGGTCGACGACGACAGCGGCTGTGAAGGCGAGCACGCGCATGAGTGCGGTTGCTACCTGCCGCTTATCTGTACCGACGACGTGGAGCAGCCCCTCCCCACCTGCCCGGTGGATTGCGTTGACGAAGTGAACGACGCCGAGTGCGATGCCGAGTGTCACTGCGACCCGGTGGGTTGCGAGGCTGACTACCCGGACGGCGAGGCCTGCGACGAAGACAGTGACTGCATTTCCAGCTACTGCGCCGACAACGGCTTCTGCTGTACCCTCATCGGCGATGAGTCGTCCTGCTGTTCGACTGCTGACGACTGCCCCGACGAAGGGTTCGTGGTACCTCCCACCTGCGACAACTGGACCGAATGCCAGGGTCACCGCGATGACAAGGGTTGCGCCAACAGTATCTGCGTGGCCGACACCATCGAGGATGACACTGCATGCGATGCATCCCAGGAAGCCAACGACTGTGGTTGGTACCTCGGCATCTACTGCGACGGCACCCTCGACCAGCTTGCACCTTCCTGTCCGACTGACTGCCTGGACAACTTGGACCAGGATGACGATACCCAGTGCGACCCCGATGCTCACTGCGACACCATCTGCCTCGAAGACCTGCCTAACGGCGAGGCGTGTGACGAAGCGAGTGACTGCGTCAGCGACTGGTGCAACAACGGCTACTGCTGCGATCCCGGCGGTGTGTGCTGCAACGAAGCGGCAAGCTGCCCGATCGAGTACACTGCCGAGCCGGAGTGCGACAACAGCGTCACCTGCCAGGGCCACAAGGTCGCGGCGACGTGTATCAACTCCGTGTGCGGCAGCGCCAACGCCAACGACGACTCCGCCTGCTTCGACGGCATGCTGGCCGACGAGTGCGGGCTGTACAAGTCACTGCTGTGCACCGGTGAAGTGGACCAGCCGGTCCCCGAGTGCCCGGCGAGCTGCCTGGACGACCAGGGGGCGGATGACGACTCTCAGTGCGACGAGATTGCCCACTGCGACGGCATCTGCGAGTTGGACTACCCCAACGGTACGGTATGCGACGAATTGAGCGACTGCATGTCGAGCCACTGCCAGAACGGCTTCTGCTGCGACGACGGCGACTGTTGCATCGTGGCGGATAACTGCCCCGAGAGTTACTACGTGCCGCCCGCGTGCGACAGCCCGGAAAGCTGCCAGGGGGCGAGGTTCGACAAGCGGTGCGATGTGTTTATGTGCAACAACGAACCTATTGACGACGACTCCGGTTGTACGGCTCAGACCCTTTCCGAAGGGTGCTCGTGCTATCCGTCGGTCTATTGCAACGGTGAGCAGGAGCAGTCCGACCCGCCGTGCGCAATTGCCTGCGTCGACGAAGTAAACAACAGCGACTGCGACGAGAATTGCCACTGCGACGGCACCTGCGAGGCGGACCTCGAGAACGGCATGGCCTGCGACGAGAATTCCGACTGCATCTCCGACCAGTGTGTGGACGGTGTGTGCTGCGATACGGTGTGCGACAAGCCGTGCGAGGCGTGCGACAGCGACGGCTTTGTGGGAACCTGTACTCCCCACGACATTGACACCGACCCGGAAGACGACTGCGGTCTGTGTACGTTGTGCAACGGGGCCAGCGCCTGCGCTATTGTGCCGAACGGCGCCGACCCGATTAACGAGTGTCCGCAGCAGTCCGAGAGCACTTGCTTGAAGGACGGCTGGTGCGACGGAGCGGGTAACTGCCGACTGTGGGCTCTGGGCGTCGAGTGCGTGCCCCAGTCCTGCATGGGCGTCACCATGTATCCGTCCGACCACTGCGACGGCGTCGGTATGTGCATAGACTCCGGCTCGGTTTCGTGCGTGCCTTACGTGTGCGACGCGGAGCAGTTCGACTGCCTCACCGCCTGCACCGGCGACCAGGACTGTTCGTCCGGCTTCTGGTGCGATACTGAGGGCCAGTGCGTGCCGAAGAAGGACAACGGCCAGGTTTGCGGGCCCGAGTTGAATTTCAACGCTGACGGTGACGGCGGCAACCAGTGCATCTCCGATGCCTGCTCCGACGGCTACTGCTGCAACGTGGGCTGCCAGGAAGACTGCCGGGCTTGCGACTATGTGGGTAAGGAAGGTACCTGTACGTTCCACTCACCGCTGTCCGACCCGGAAGACGACTGCCCGGTCTGCACCGTTTGCGACGGTATCGGTAATTGCGGCATCGTTACCGAGGGCGAAGACCCGGTTGACGACTGCGACATTACTGAGCAATCCGAGTGCGACCTTGACGGAACTTGCGACGGTGCTGCGGCGTGCCGCTACTGGCTGCCGGGCACCATCTGCGTGGAGCAGTGGTGCGTGCCGGAGAATGACGGCATGGGCGACTACCAGGTCAATGCCGACACCTGCGACGGTGCGGGAGAGTGCGTGGACAACGAGTTCACCGGCTGCTATCCGTACATCTGCAACGGCGACTGGGGCTGTTACGAGAACTGCATGACCGACGCCGAGTGCGCACCGGATAGCTGGTGCAAGGGCACTGAGTGCGTGGAGAAGAAGGACAACGGCGAACCGTGCAGCAGCCCGGAAGCCGGTAACGAGTGTAAATCCGACCACTGCGTGGACGGTGTCTGCTGCGACACTGCCTGCGACATCGAGTGCCAGGCGTGTAACCTGGAAGGGACCGAAGGCGCCTGCACCGGGCACCCGCTGGATACTGACCCGGAGAACGACTGCGTGCTGTGCGAGGTTTGCTCCGGGTCGAGCACGTGCATCTTCTCGGTGGACGGGACTGACCCGACTAACGACTGCGAGGATTCCTCGCCGGACGTGGATCCGAAGTGCCAGCAGGACGGCCAGTGCGACGGTGCGGGTGAGTGCCGGCTCTGGCTGCCGGGCACAGTTTGCCTGGCTCAGTACTGCGTGGTGAAGACGCTGCACCCGGCTGATACCTGCAACGGCACAGGCACCTGCGCCGACAACGGTACTCAGGAGTGCACGCCTTACGCCTGTAACGAGGGCGGCTCTGCCTGCCGCACCTTCTGCGAGGAAGATGCGCATTGTTACGATGACCACTGGTGTAACCCGTCTCAGGAGTGCGTGCCGAAGAAGGAGAACGGCGAACTCTGCAACGGCCAGAACGAGTGCCTCTCCGACTTCTGTGTGGACGGCTACTGCTGCGAGAACGCATGCGACGACATCTGCCTGTCGTGTGCCCTCGAGGGCACGGAAGGAGCGTGTACGCCGCATCCGGTTCAGACCGACCCGGAAGACAACTGCCCGACCTGCCAGGTTTGCTCCGGTGCGGGTGCGGAATGTGTCAACGTGCCGGTGGACTTTGACCCGGTGGACGACTGCCTGCAGGGCCCCAAGGGCGATTGCCAGCTCAACGGCGACTGCGACGGTAGCGGGGCGTGCGAGTTGTGGGAGCCGGGCACCATCTGCCTGGCCCAGTATTGCGCCGACCATCTCGAACACCAGGACGACACCTGCGACGGCGTGGGTGTGTGCGACGACAACGGCATCGTGGACTGCACGCCGTATCAGTGCGCCGACGATGACATCAACTGCCGCACCGACTGTATTACCGATATTCACTGTGTGACCACCCACTGGTGCGACAACTTCGTGGCTGCTGACTTCACCTGCAAGGCGAAGTTCGACAACGGCGACGAGTGCATCCAGGGGAACCAGTGCAAGTCCAGCTACTGCGTCGACGGCTTCTGCTGCGAGTCGCCCTGCGAGGGTGACTGCCGGAGTTGTTCGCAGCCGGGCAACGAAGGTAGCTGCACCTATCACGCCAACGACAGCGACCCGGAAGATGACTGTACGCTTTGCCGGGTGTGCAACGGTGGCGGCGAGTGTAAGTTCGCTGGTGAGGGCACCGACCCGATCAGCGAGTGTGCACAGACCGATCCGAAGGTTCCCGACCAGTGCGAGCAGGATGGTACCTGCGACGGTGCGGGCGCCTGCCGGCTGTGGCTCTCAGGCACAGTGTGTGTGGACCAGACGTGCGAAGGCCACACCCTGTATCCCGACGACCTTTGCGACGGTGTGGGCGAATGCCCCGATTCGGGCGAGCAGCCCTGCGATCCTTACAACTGCAACGACCTCGGCAACGACTGCCGGACCAGTTGCTTCGTGGACGAGCACTGCATCGTTGGCTACTGGTGCAACCCGATTAACCAGTGCGTTGAAAAGAAGGACAACGGTGAGATGTGCGGCGGCGGCAACGAGTGCAAGTCCGACTTCTGCGTGGACGGCTACTGTTGTGACACCGCGTGCGACATGAACTGCGAGGCGTGCAACATCGAAGGTCTGTTGGGTGAGTGCTCTTATCACTCCACCTATACGGATCCCGAGTTCGAGTGCCCGCCCTGCCGCCTGTGCGATGGTAACGGCGAGTGCATGAACGTAAACAACGGCGAGGACGCAAAAGAGGACTGCGTCCAAGACGGCGTGGACACGTGCGACCAGGACGGCTGGTGCGACGGCACCGGCCTGTGCCGGCTGTGGAACGCCTCCACCATCTGCGTGGCGCAGAGTTGTGTCGGGTTCTTGGAGTATCCCACCGACTACTGCGACGGCGTCGGTGATTGCGTCGATTCAGGCGAAGTCGATTGCGTGCCCTACGTGTGCGCTGCCGACGCGGTGAACTGCCTGACCTATTGCGAAGGCACTAACGACGACATGTGCCAGGCGATATACTACTGCCTCGCCGACGAGTGCGTGCCGAAGAAGGACAACGGCGAAACGTGCACCGAGGGGCGCGAGTGCCTGTCCGACTACTGTATTGACGGCTACTGCTGCGATACGGCCTGCGACGAAATTTGCGAGGCGTGCAACAAGCCGGGTGTCGAAGGTACGTGCACTGTGCACGAAGCCGACACCGACCCGGAAGACAACTGCGCCGAGTGCCAGGCCTGTTCCGGCATCGACACGACTTGTGTCATGGTTGCAGTTGCCACCGACCCGGTAAACGACTGCGGGGAGACCTCCGCCTCCGAATGCGGCCTTGACGGCACGTGCGACGGCGCCGGGGCGTGCCGGCTGTGGATTGACGGCACGGTCTGCCTCGAGCAGTATTGCTCACAGTTCTTCGTCTACTGGCAGGACAAGTGCGACGGACTCGGAACGTGCGTGGACGGCGGCGAAGAGGGCTGCTACCCGTACGCTTGCGACGACGCCGGCTTTGCTTGCCGGACGTTCTGTGAAATCGACGCTCATTGCCACAACACCTTCTGGTGCAACGCCAACCAGGAGTGTGAGATGAAGAAGGACAACGGCGACGGCTGCACCGGCGCCAATCAGTGTAAGTCCAACTTCTGCGTGGACGGCTTCTGCTGCGACACCGCATGCGACGGCGAATGCCAGCGCTGCGATATGGACGGCCTGTTCGGCGTCTGCAGCTATGCGACCAACAATACCGACCCGGACCTCGAGTGCGGCCATTGCTCCGTGTGTAACGGCGCAGGCACGTGCAAGGCGTCTGAGAACGGCACCGACCCGCTCAACGACTGCATCCCCAACGATGTGGAGACTTGCGACCTGGACGGGTACTGCGACGGTGCGTACCAGTGCCGCTACTGGAACACCGCAACCGAGTGCCTGGCTCAGACCTGCGCCGGCCACATCAAGGACCCGACCCACTACTGCGACGGTGTGGGTGACTGCGTCAATCCGGCGGATGTAGACTGCGAGCCGTATGTGTGCAACGGGGACGGCACCGACTGCCTGTTCTCCTGCCAGTCCGATGCGGACTGCATGCCGCTGTTCTACTGCCTCGGCGCCGTGTGTGTGCCGAAGAAGCCCACTGGCGATCCGTGCGGGGCGGCCAACGAGTGCCTCTCCAACTTCTGCGTCGACGGCTACTGCTGCGAGTCGGCCTGCGCTGAAACCTGCTCCAGTTGCGCGCTCGAAGGTGAGGAAGGTTCCTGCGGTACCTATGCCGTTGATACCGACCCCGAACTTGAGTGCGGCCTGTGCAACGTCTGCACCGGTGATGCGGCCTGCAAGGTGGTTCTCGACGGGGACGACCCGTTGAACCAGTGCCTTGCCGACCCGGTCTCCACCTGCGACCAGGACGGCGTCTGCGACGGTGAGAGTGCTTGCCGGAACTGGCTGCCGGGCAGTATCTGTATCGAGCAGTACTGTGACTTCCACGTGGTGAACGTACCCGACGAGTGCGACGGCTCCGGCTCTTGCCTCGACCTGGGCACCATTGACTGCTCGCCGTACGAGTGCGCTGATGATGACACCAACTGCCGGACTTCCTGTTCGGTTGACGATCACTGTATTCCGCTCTACTGGTGCGATGCGCCCACCTGTGTACCCAAGAAGGTGCTGGGTGAGACCTGCAACGGCGCCAATGAGTGCCTTTCCAACCTCTGCGTTGATGGCTACTGCTGCAACTCGCCGTGCGAGGAGACCTGCGAGTCTTGCGCCATTGCCGGCACTGAAGGTACCTGCACTACCCATGCTCAGGGCTCCGACCCCGAGGACGAATGTGCTCTGTGCCAGGCGTGCATCGGCGACGGCCACGAGTGTGTGCTGGTGCTCGACGGTGTTGACCCGGTTGGGGATTGCACCGCCGACTCGGCCGCCAGTTGCGACCAGGACGGTACCTGCGACGGTGCGGGCGCCTGCCGGCTGTGGCTTGAAGAAACCGAGTGTCTGGCCCAGTTCTGCGTCAACGGCGTAGAGCATGCCGCCGACCTGTGCGATGGTGTGGGCGAGTGCCTCGATAAGGGCACCACGAACTGCCCGCCGTACGTGTGCGACGACGCGGCCTTCGCGTGCCTCACCCTGTGCGTGGATAACGACGATTGCGTCTCCACTCACTGGTGCGACGTGCCCAACTGTGTGCCGAAGAAGGATATCGGCGAGTTGTGCGCCGCGGATGCCGAGTGTATCTCCGCCCACTGCGTAGACGGCTACTGCTGCAACACTGCGTGCGACGGGAACTGCGAGTCGTGCGCCATTGTGGACGTGGAAGGTATCTGCACCTTCTTCGCCAACGATACCGACAGTGAAGATGACTGCGGCCAGTGCATGCTGTGCAACGGCGCCGGCCTGTGCAAGAACGTCCTTGACGGGATGGACCCGTACAACGACTGCCCGCAGTTCGATGAATCCACCTGCCAGGGCGACGGCTACTGCGACGGCTCCGGCGGTTGTGACTTCTGGGCCGACACCACTATCTGCGATGCGCAGAGCTGCGTGGGCTCGACCCTCTACCCGGCTGACTACTGCGACGGCGGCGGCGCTTGTGTCGAATCCGCTACTGAGAGCTGCTGTCCGTACATGTGCTGGAACAACGGTTGCCTCAACTCCTGCTTCAACAACGACCACTGCTGCACCGGCAACTACTGCTCCGGCGCTGAGTGTGTGGGCAAGAAGCCGGAAGGGGAGACCTGCATCCAGGGTTACGAGTGCCTCTCCGGCTTCTGCATCGACGGCTACTGCTGCAACGAAGAGTGTGGCGGCGACTGCCGTTCCTGCGCAGTTGCGGGTAAGGAAGGTACCTGTACCAGCTACGCGGCCAACACCGACCCGCAGGCCGAGTGCGGCTTGTGCCGGGTGTGCAACGGCGCCGGCTCCTGCAAGTTCGTCGAAGAGGGCGAAGACTACAAGACCGAGTGCTGGCAGACCATGCCGTGGTCCTGCGGCCAGGACGGCACCTGCGACGGTGCGGGACACTGCGATGTGTGGGACGACACCACCGTGTGCGCCAATCAGGTGTGCCAGTGGACCACCCTCTATCCCGCTGACTACTGCAGCGGCGACGGGGTTTGCACCGACTCACCTTCCGCCAGTTGCTGCCCGTACGCCTGTAACGCACAGGCGTCCGGTTGCCGGGATGCGTGTGCCCTTGACTGGCACTGCTGCCCCGACGCCTACTGCAACGCGGGCGGGTGTACTGCCAAGAAGGATAACGGCGAGGTGTGCAACGGGCACAGCGAGTGCCTGTCGAACTACTGCATCGACGGCTTCTGCTGCGATACTCCGTGTACCCAGTTGTGCGAGTCCTGCAACCAGGCAGGTCTCGAGGGTACCTGTACATTTACTCCTACTGATACCGACCCGGAGAACAACTGCTCTCCGTGTCTGGTTTGCTCCGGCGCCGACAACACGTGCGTGCCCGCGGCTGACAATACCGACCCGGCCAACGACTGTGCAGCCCACGCCCAGAGTTCCTGCGGTTACAGCGGCATGTGCAACGGCACCGGCCAGTGCGACTTCTGGGATGCCGGCGTAGAGTGCTTCCCGCAGTATTGCGTGGGCGGCTACGTCTTCTACGCGGACCAGTGCAACGGCATGGGCCTGTGCACCGACGGTGGTTACGCCAGTTGTTCCGGCTACACCTGCGATGCCGAAGGGCTGGATTGCAAGAGCTCGTGCGATGAGGACGGCGACTGCCTGTTCGGTTACTACTGTGCAGCGGACAGCACTTGCCAGCCTAAGAAGGGCAACGGCGAAGATTGCGCCAAGTCAACCGAGTGCCTCAGTTGGTACTGTGTTGACGGGGTGTGCTGCAACGGCCCGTGCGCCGGGCAGTGCCAGAAGTGCAACGAAGCCGGCTGGGAAGGTATCTGCTTCAACATTGCCAACAACTCCGACCCCGAAGCCGAGTGCGGTGTCTGCCGAGTTTGCAGCGGCGGCGGCTTCTGTAAGAACGCTGCCTCCGGCGGCGACCCGAAAGAGGATTGCACTCAGCTCGAGGCCTGGACCTGCAGTTTCGACGGCCAGTGCAACGGAGTGGGCGGATGCCAGTACTGGGACGCCACTACCACTTGCCAGGACCAGTTCTGCACTGAATCCACGCTGTATCTGGCGGATACGTGCAACGGTCTGGGCACCTGCCTTGATGCGGGGAACATTACCTGTGCGCCATACAAGTGCGCCGATGATGAGTCGTGCCTCACCTCCTGCGCCGACGATGCGGATTGCGTGAGCGGCTTCTACTGCCTTGGTTCCGTGTGTGTGCCGAAGAAGGCTACCGGCTCGCCGTGCGGTTCTGCAGTAGAGTGCCTGTCGGGCAACTGCGTTGACGGTTACTGCTGCAACAGCGGCTGCGCCGGCGAATGCCGGGCCTGCAACCTGGCCGGGCACGAAGGTGTGTGCACCTACCATGCGCCGGGCGACGACCCGGAGACCGAGTGCGGTCTTTGCAAGGTGTGCAACGGCACCGGCTCTTGTGGCAACGCGGACGAGGGCGCTGACCCGAAGGACGACTGCGTTTCCACCGACCCGAGCACCTGCGGTGCGGACGGTGTGTGCAACGGCTCCGGCCAGTGCCGGAAGTGGCCGGGCGGCACCAACTGCAACGAGCAGGCCTGTGCTGCCAGTGCGCTGACACCGACCAAGTTCTGCGACGGCAACGGCGCGTGCGTGGGCACCGGCTCGGGCTGCGAAGTGCTCGGCTGGGAGGACCTGTTCGGCTCCGGCCTGGTGTGCAGCGAGTCCGATCCCTGCAGCGGCCCGGTGCTCTACGAGCAGGCCGTGAATATGTGCAGTGCGTGGGGCGGCCGGCTTTGCACCTACGATGAACTGGCCGACCGCGAATCTCAGGGCACCGGCTGTGGCTACGACGCCGAACGGGTCTGGACCATCAGCGAGTGCGGTGAGGACGCGTTCTGGACCGGTCCGGGCAACCCGGACAACATCGGCGCCATTCCCAAGTCGTGCACTGATGCCACCGACACGGCCTACGTGCGCTGCTGCGCCGACAACTTCTCCTGCTGTCCGTACATGTGCCAGGGCAACGGCTGTGGCACCATGTGCGGCGGGAACGACGACTGCTGCGACGGCTACTTCTGCCAGGCAGGTGTTTGCGAGCTCCAGGAAGACCTGGGCGATCCTTGCCAGGGCCCGGAACAGTGCCCGTCAGGCTTCTGCGTTGACGGCTACTGCTGCGACACGGCTTGCGAAGGCCTGTGCGAGGCCTGCAACCTGCCCGGGCAGGAAGGTACCTGCAGTGCTCAGCCCAACAATACCGACCCGGAGAACGACTGCGCCACCTGCCAGGTGTGCAACGGCAGTAAGGCTTGCAAGCTGGCGGTCAACGGCACCGACCCGGGTAACGACTGCGTCCAACAGGCGCAGGCGTCCTGTGCATACGATGGCCAGTGCGCCGGCGACGGAACCTGCCGGTTCTGGCCGGATGGCACCAAGTGCTCCAACATCGTATGCTCTGACCATACCTACTACGACGCGGACGAGTGCGACGGTGCGGGTGTATGCGAGCCGGCCAATAACTCCGATTGTTGTCCGTATCGCTGCAACGTCACCGGCACCGAGTGCCGCAACAGTTGCTCCAGCAACGGCCACTGCTGCTCCGACGCTTACTGCGAAGCCGGCACGTGCGTGGGCAAGCTGTCCAACGGTGCAGGCTGCAACGCACCGCAGGAGTGCCTGTCTGGGTTCTGCACCGACGGTGTTTGCTGTGACGGTTCATGCTCCGGCGACTGCCAGGCGTGTAACCTCGCCGGCAACGTGGGTAACTGTACTCCTTACGACAACAACTCCGACCCCGAGGGCGAGTGCGGCAAGTGCAACGTGTGCAACGGCGCCTTCGCCTGCAAGTCGGTGAATGCGGGCAGCGACCCGAAGAACGACTGCGGCGCCTCGGCCGCTTCCTCATGCGGCTGGAACGGCATGTGCGACGGTGCGGGTGCGTGCCAGTACTGGAGCAATGCCACCCAGTGTGAGTCCTCCGAGTGCGGCGGCACCACGTTCTACCCGACCGAGTACTGCGACGGCGCCGGATTGTGCGTCGAAGCGGGCGCTGAGGATTGCTGTCCGTACAAGTGCGGCACCGAGAGTGTATGTCTCAACTCCTGCACCTCCGATGTCTCTTGTTGCGACGGCTACCACTGCGTGGGTTCCGCCTGCGTGCCGAAGAAGGCCAACGGCGAGTCGTGCTCGTCCAACTCCGAGTGCTTCAGTCAGAAGTGCGTTGACGGGTACTGCTGCGACGATTGGTGCGCCGGTCAGTGCCAGGCATGCAACGTCGGCGGCAAGCTGGGAACCTGTACGTTCTACGGTGCCCAGACCGACCCGACCGGTGAGTGCGGGCTCTGCCGCTTCTGCGACGGCGCGGGTGCGTGTGTCAACGTCGATGCTCAGACCGACCCGCTCAATGCGTGTACGCAGTCGGACCAGGCCACCTGCAAGTTGAACGGCCTGTGCGATGGCGGCGGCGCTTGCCAGTACTGGCAGAGCGACACGGTCTGTCAGGAGCAGACATGCTCCAACAATGTCGAATACGTGACTCAGTACTGCAACGGCTCGGGTAACTGCATTTCACTGCCCGAGGGGTCGACGTCGTGCTGTCCGTATGCATGCGGCTCCGGCAACACCTGCCGGGCCAACTGCACCGATAATTCCCACTGCTGTGGTGGGTACTTCTGTATCTCCGGCCAGTGCCTGTCCAAGAAGCCCAACGGATCAGCGTGCGCCGCCGGTGATGAGTGCGAGAGCGGCTTCTGCGTTGACGGCTTCTGCTGCAACAATGCGTGTGAAAACACGTGCCAGGCCTGCAACGTGGAGAACAAGGTTGGCTTCTGCACCTTCCTGTCAACCAACACCGACCCGGACAACGAGTGCGGTGTGTGCAAGGTGTGCAACGGCTTCGGGGCCTGTGTCAACGTTGCCGACGGCTCTGACGCATTGGACGACTGCCTGGCGCAGTCACCGTGCGGTCAGGACGGTCAATGCGACGGCTCCGGTTCGTGCCGGCTGTGGGATGCGGGCACCGAGTGTAATCCGAAGATCTGCTCCGGGTCCACTCAGTACCTCGCCGACTACTGCGACGGGGACGGACTTTGCGAGGACAGCGGTTCGACGTCGTGCTCGCCCTACAAGTGTTCGGGCAACGACTGCGCCACCAACTGCGCCACTGACGGCGACTGCGTGGTGGGCTACTACTGCTCCGCCAGTGTTTGCGTGCCCAAGAAGTCGTTGGGCGAAGGCTGCGGCGGTAACAACCAGTGCCTCTCGGGCTACTGCGTCGACGGCGTTTGCTGCGACGGGCCCTGCACCGGCGTTTGCCGGGCGTGCAACAGCCCGGTCTCGCTGGGTGCGTGCGCATACATTTCCAACAATACCGACCTCAACGGTGAGTGCGGCAAGTGCCAGGTGTGCAACGGTGCGGGCGCTTGCAAGATGACGCCTGCAGGCCAGGACGCCAAGGACGAGTGCATCGAGTCCGTGTCGACGACTTGCGGCGACGACGGCGGTTGCGACGGCTCCGGCCAGTGTCGGAAGTGGCCCGCCTCCATCGAGTGCGGAACCCCGAGTTGCGTGGGTGAAACTCTCGAGGGTACCGATTACTGCAGCGGTACAGGCGCTTGCGTGGACTCCGGTTCATCGACCTGCTGCCCGTACAAGTGCGGCACCGACGCGTGCCTCACTTCCTGCGCCAGTGACGCCAACTGCTGCGCCACTTCTTACTGCAACGGCTCCGCCTGCGTGGACAAGAAGGCCAACGGCGAGGCTTGCAGCGGCGCCATAGAGTGCGCCAGTGGACTCTGCGTTGACGGCTTCTGCTGTAACAGCACTTGTACCGGCACTTGCCAGGCTTGCAACGTTTCCGGCAAGGAAGGAACCTGCTCTCCGCATCCGAGCGGCGACGACCCCGGGAACGAGTGCCCCAACTGCCAGGCTTGCAACGGTGCGGGGGCTTGTTCAGCGGTGGCAGCGGGTACCGACCCGGGTGGGGATTGCTCCCAGACCGATTCGGACACCTGCGGCCAGAGCGGTAACTGCGACGGTTCAGGCAACTGCTCCATGTGGCCGAACAGCACCATCTGCACGCCGCAGAGTTGTCTCGGCAACATGCTGCACCTGGCCGACAAGTGTGACGGCTTGGGCGTGTGCGTGGACGCCGGTTCATCCTCCTGTTGCCCGTACGCGTGCAGCGGGGATTCCTGCCGGAGCAACTGCTCCGACACGTCGCACTGCTGCACCGGCTTCTGGTGCCAGGGCGGTCAGTGCAAAGCCAAGAAGGGCATTGGTGAGAGTTGCACCAGCGCCAGCGAGTGTGCATCCGGCTTCTGTGTCGACGGCGTGTGCTGCAACAACGCATGCACCGGTGGCTGCAAGGCTTGCAACCTCGCCGGCTTCGTGGGCAACTGCACCTTCCACTCATACCTTACCGACCCGGACGATGAGTGCGGGGTCTGCTCCATTTGTGACGGAGCCGGCGCGTGCGTCAACGCCAACTCGGGTACCGACCCGTTCAACGACTGCGGTCAGCAGGATATGTCCACCTGCGGCAACGACGGAACCTGCAACGGCTCCGGCGCCTGCCGTAAGTGGGGCGCAGACGTTATCTGCCACACTCAGACCTGCGACAACAATGCGTTCCAGCCCACCGACTATTGCAACGGCGCCGGTTCATGTCTTGACTCAGGTTCTGTGAGTTGCTGCCCGTTCAGTTGCCTGGGCGACCAGTGCCGGTCCTCCTGTACTGCGGACCAGAACTGCTGCCCGACGGCAATCTGCAAGTCCAATACGCAGTGTCAGAACTGCTCCACGTCGTCACCGTGCGCCAAGGGCCAGTACTGCTGCTACGGCGACACGTGCAGCCCGTACATTGAAGCACACTCGCCGCCGGCCAACACGGCCAGCTCGAGTAACGTGAACTCGGCTGACGCGACCTACTACGGGTCGACGTTCGGCGCCAGCAACCAGTTCCTCTGGTCCACCGGCAACAGTGGTGGTCAGTACGGAAGGGACCGTGTCTACCACATCCACACCAAGAGCGACAGTGTCGGTGTCGACCTGCAGATCAAGGTGTGGGGTAACTTCGACACGCTGCTTTACGTCAAGCAGGTTCACTGCGGTGGCGACGGCGTCAAAATCTGGTACAACGACGACGGTTGCAACCTGGGCAAGGGCAGTTGCCTCCACAACAAGATGTTGCCGGGCAAAGACTGGTACGTCTACGTGGACGGCTTCGGCACGCAGAAGGGTGACTATACCATCCAGTTCGACTGGACCACCTTGTGCGGAAACTGCGCCTGCGACAGCACCTACGGCGAAAACCAGACCAACAACCCTGTGGAATGCTACGAGTCGGGTGACTACTGCGGTAACTTCATCCAGACCAACTTCACCACGCACCCGCAGACCAAGTACTTCTATGACAACCTGGCCGGCGACCACGACGACTTCAGCCCGTACGGTTCCTGGGCATGGGGCAACTGCTGGTTCTGCAACTACTGCAAGCCGCACGGCCACTACGACAAGATCTACCGCTTCAACCTTCCGTGGACGGTGTACGTGTCCATCTACTACAACAAGCACGGCGGTTGGTCGCCCAACAACTACCCGCGTATGATGATCTACAAGGGCGCCGACTTCTGTAAGAACGGCAACGGCCAGAAGATGCTGTGTCGCTACTCCACCAACAACGAGCAATCGTGGGGTTGGAGTTGGTCGAGTCCGAAGACCTGGTCGGCGGGCACCTACTGGATTGTCACCGACATGTACTATGAACAGGCGGTGTACACTGCACCGTACAGATTGATCATCAAGACCTGGAACGCCAGTTCCGGTCACCTGTCCGACATCCGGCTGAAGACGGATATTCGTCCGCTGCCGGGTTCCAAGTACGAGGTGTTGGGCCTCCAGGGTGTGCAATACACCTGGAATGAGGCTGCCCTCGAACACGGACTGAGGGGCGAGGACCGAGGCCTCATCGCTCAGGAAGTCGAAGCGCTCTACCCGTGGGCAGTTGGGCACACGCCCGACGGCTTGCTCACGGTGGACTACGAGGCGCTGGATTCCCTGGTCGAGTATGTGGAAAGGCACGGTTTCCTGCCGCACTAATCAGGGTTCAATCTTATCCACCCGGGCTGCGGGCGCGGGGCCACGGCCCGGGTGGGTTTGAGAAACGGCAGTTCTCAATTACCAATTACCAATTTTCAATTACAAAGCTCAATTTTCAGTCGAGAGTCGCTAACAACTAACAGCCAACTGGTGTTATAGTGTGGGCATGAGTACGCTGGCAACAACGCTACCGCTTCCTCACCTGCTAACCCGAAAACTGGCCGGTCGAACTTCGGTGATTCGGGCGGTGCTGCACCTTGCGGAGAGCCCCTATCTGTACGAGGAGCGGGGTGAGGAATTGCTGGGAGTACGCAACGCCGCGGCCACGGTAAAAGCGGCGGTAGGTTGGGCCGAGGTCAGCGGGGTGAGGCGCGTACTGGCCGCAACGGCCGGAGACATTGTGGATTATGCCGCCGCTTTTACCCGACTGCACCCCCATGTCACCACCCACCCGCTGCCCGTGTATCCCGGGGATGCAGTCCGAACACGGGAAGGAGTGTCTGCCCTGCTGGACGAGTTGCCCGCAGCAGACAACGAGGAGGGGGCTCCCCATGCGGCCATGCATGTAAGATTGCTGGCCGAGGCGTTTGGCCGTCAGCGCGAGGGGGTCTTTCCTTCCGGGGCATGGCACAGCTTTTTGCTCGATCTGCTGCGGCCTGCCGCGGTGCCCCTTCCGGAGGTAGACGGTTTGCAGGACGACCGGGTCCCGGTCGCGGTGATGGGCTCTCTCGCCGGTTTTTCCGACCTGTATGATCTTGTCGAAATGCAGGGCGGAAGGGTTGTTTACGATGAATGGGCGGAGCTGGCCGCTGAGCTGGCGCTGGCCCGGGAGCCGTTTGACGCGTTGGCCCAAAGCCCCCTGGTAACGGGCCCGGTTGCGCGCCTGGCGCGTCTTCGACCGCATCTGGAAGATGTTGCCGCGGTTATCCTGGTGGTTGAGCCTTTTTCCGCCTCTGCTCTGGACGAGGCCTGGTTTCGAAACGACCTCGGCAAGCCGTTGCTGGTCCTTGAGTCCGAGCGCCTGGGGTTCATGGATTCAGCCCGGCAATTACGATTGGAAAACTTCTGCACAACGGTGTTTTGATGGCGCACAAGGAAAAGAGAATCGGCATCTTCTCCACCGTCCCCGTCGAGGTGCTGTTTGCCGCCGGGTTGGTGCCGGTGGATTTGAACAACCTGTTCGTGACACACGCTGACCCCGGGATGCTTCTCAGGCAGGCCGATGTGCTCGGGCTGCCCCGCAACGGATGCGCCTGGACCCGGGGTCTGTTCGGGGCCACGGTGGCGTTGGATTTCCGAAGGGTTGTGGCCGTCCCGATGGGGGACTGCACCAACAACGCGGCCATGGCCGGCCTGCTGAAGCAGCGGGGCGTGGAAGTGATCGAGTTCAACTATCCCATCGCCGGCCTTTTCCGGGATGAGCAGATGGAGTTGGAACTGGAGCGTTTCCGCAACCAGTTCGAAATCAGCAAAGCGGAGGTGGAAAGCACCTTTGAAACGATCCGGCCGGTGAGGGAACTGCTCGCCCGCGTCGATGAGGCGAACTGGGCTGACGGAACCGTGCCCGGGTCGGTGGCCAGGGCGTGCCTGCTCAGGTCCACCGATATGGGCGGCAACCCCCGGCTCTTTCAGCGGCGGTTGGAGAAAGTGCTCGAGGAGCATGACGATGGCGCCCGTGCGCAGGGCCCCCGGTTGGCCCTGTTTGGAGTGCCCGCGGTGTTCGACGGATTCCTGGAGAGGCTGGAGGAGATGGGCGCGCATGTCGTACTCACTGAGACGGAGCGCGACTTCGCCATGTTGCCCCCTTCCGATTCGCTGGCGCAACAGTATCTTGACTACGCCTATCCCTATGGGATCGAGGCGAGAGTCGACAAGTTCAACAAGCTCTTGGAGGAGCGCCGGGTAGACGGCGTGATCATCTACTCCCAGGCGTTCTGCCATCACAACCTGGAGCTTGCCTTCGTCGAAAGAAAGCTCGCCGGTACCCCCCTGCTGGTCTTGGAAGGGGACCTTCCTCGTCCCATAACCGCCCGCGACGGTGTACGCCTGGAAGGATTCCTCGAGTTGTTGTCGGCCCGTCGGAAACCCAGGCCGAAGGGGCGGCTGGAGGCGCCCGGTCTTCCTTCCGGCCTGGCGCTGGGAATGGACCTCGGTAGTCGTTTCGCCAAGGTGGTGGCATCAGCGGATGGTGAGCCTGCTTCACTGGCCATGGACACGGTGCGGTTCTACAACCTGTTTGCCTCTCCCAACAAGGCGGGAAAGCCGGAGATTGACGTGGGCAAGCTGCTGGCTGCCATGGGAGTCCCGGGCAGTGACCCGCGAGACGCGGTGCTTGTCTCCACCGGGTATGGCCGTAACCTGGTGCAGTTCGGCAATACGCGTGCGGTACCCGAGATCGTTGCCCATGCGGCGGGTGCGGCGGGCCAGGTTGCGGACGAGCGCTTCCTCCTTATCGACCTTGGGGGCCAGGACACCAAGGCGGTGGTGGTTAACCGCGGCGAGGTTGAGGCGTTTGTCATGAACGATAAGTGCGCCGCGGGCAGCGGCCGTTACGTGGAGAACATGGCGACCTTGCTGGCCATGCCCCTCGACGAAATAGTGCGTCATCACGAGGGTGCCGTCGAGTTGACCAACGTGTGCGCTACCTTCGGGGAATCGGAAGTGATCGGGCTGGTGGTGGAAGGAATCCCGTTCGAGGGGATCGCCGCGGGGATCATGCAAAGTGTTGCCCAACGCACTGCGGGCCTGGTGGCCAAGCTCCCGGAAGCCCGGGGCCTGCCCGTGCATCTTGCCGGGGGGCTGGCTGCCGGCGCCGCGCTGGCCACCCTCCTTTCCGAATTATTGCAAGCTCCGTCGGTCACTCCCCTGCCTGAACCGCGCTTCAATGGGGCGCTGGGCTGTCTCAGACTCGCCGGTTAGAACCTTTTTCCAAGACCCTCGTAACCCCCGTTTGTCCGGTCGCACATTCGGCCGCTTGTAAGTGGATGAACCCCCACGGTTTAGGAGGAGGAAAATGAGAACTCGACAGGCTCTGGTTCTGGTGATTTTGGGAGTGACGCTGGTGCTCCAGGGAGGTCTGAAGGAAAGCCACGCCCGGGATGGAAATCCCGGCGCAGGCGACCCGAAGGACGGCTCGGGCGGTGTCATCGACATGGTGGACGTCAACGCGCTGTGGGAGGGTTCCGACGGCTCGGCCGCGACGGGTGCAGGCGGTGGTTTCGACGCCGCGGGCGGCAACGACAAACGAGCCCCGGTGGCAGGTAGTATTTCGTTGAAGAAGAAACTCGTAACCGCGTCAACCGTCTCCAAGGGGCTCGAGCTACGATTCCCGTTCGCAAACGGGATGGAAGACCCGGTTCGGGTTTCCTATTTCGTGCTGGTAGAAGACCTTGCCGGCAACCAGGTGGCGCACCGTGGCGGCAAGCGTAAAGTCGCTCCCGGGTTCAACGATCTCACCGTTTCGCTGCCCAAGTTGTTGTCGGGGCAGGGTGGGGCGGAAGAGGTGGATTATGTGGTGTCCTATTCGCTGAAATTCGCGGGCAAGCGAGCCAATGATCGAAAGAGCCTTTTCTATCTCATGCCCAAGCCCGTGCTCGCAGCCCACGTACCGGAGAACTTCTACGCCGGCGCAGACGCCCGGCTGCCTGTCAAAGTGATGGATGCAGTGACGCATCAGCCCTACGCCTGGCGTACGGTGCGACTTACCGCCAAGACGGAAAAGGGAAAGAAGGCTACAGTCACCGCCAGGACCGATGCAAACGGTACTGCGCTGGTGAAGCTTCCCGCGTTCAAAAAGGGGCGGGTTGAGCTTGCCGCGGCCGGAGAGTTGGCCGGTGGAGGCGTTGCCGAAGTGTCATTTTCGGCTGAAGTGATCGAGGAGACGAAGATCCTCATTACCACCGACAAGCCGCTCTACCAGCCGGGACAGACCCTGCATCTGCGTTCTCTTATTCTCAAGCGCCCGGATAATCGTCCCGTGGGCAAAGAAGACGTACTGATGGAGATCATGGATGCCAAGGGAAACAAGGTGTTTAAGAAGGCTACCCGTACCAACGCCTTTGGTGTCGCATCGGCAAGCTTCGTGCTGGCCACCCAGGTGAATTTGGGCAAGTACACGGTCGCAGTCACTGCCGGTGACAATCAGATGGAAAAAGCGGTTACGGTCGAACGATACGTGCTGCCGAAATTCAAAGTGACTTCCAAGTTGGACCGGGAGTACTATCTTCCCGGTCAGAAGCTGGAAGGTACCGTCGACGCACGTTACTTCTTCGGCAAGCCGGTGAGCGGCGCCAAGGTCAAGGTTACGGTATTCGACTACCAGGCACAGTGGGTGCCGGATCGGGTAATTCAGGGCACCGCGAACAGTGAGGGAATCCTCCACTTCTCCTACAAGCTGCCCAAGCGCCTCATCGGCCAGCCTCTGGAAGGGGGCGACGCGCTTATGCTCATGGAAGTAGCGGTTGAAGACTCGGCAGGCCAGAAGCACTCTTCCAATAAACAGATCGTGGTTGCCCGCGAACCGATGAAGGTGGGGCTTTTCCCCGAAAGCGGCGCCATCGTCCCCGGGGTTTCCAACCGGTTCTACCTGGTGGTCTCAGACCCGGCGGGCGGTCCCATGGCTGCCGGTTGCCGTCTTTCTTCGTCCATCTTCGGCCAGAAGGGGATGCCCTTGACTCCGGTCAAAGTAGGTGACAACGGTATCGCCACTTTTTCTCTGGTGCCGAAGAACTCGAGCCTCGACATCCAGGTCGCGGCCAAAGCTTTGAGTGGACATACCCACTCGGCATCATTCCACTTCGACGCGGCCGGCGCAGACACCAGCGTGCTCGCTCGCACTGACCGGGCCATCTACAAAGGCGGAGAGACCATGGTGGTGGACGTTCTGGCCCCGGGCGGCGTCTCCGATGCATTTCTGGACGTCACCCGAGACAACCAGACGGTGGCCACCGCAACGGTGGCGATGGAAAACGGCAAGGGAAGCTACAAGCTGGATTTGGACCAGGGGATAAACGGAACCCTTGTTGTGTCAGCCTACGTTCTATCTGAGCGCGGCGAGTTCACCCGGGACAGCCGGGTAGTTTATGTGGAGAGCGCCAGCGACCTGAAGGTCGACGTGGCCTCCGACCGCGATCAGTACAAGCCTGCGGAAACCGCCCTGGTGGAGTTCCAGGTTACCGACGGCAACGACAATCCTGTGCAGGCGGCCCTGGGGATCCAGGTGGTGGACGAAGCGGTGTTTGCACTAAGCGAATCGAAGCCGGGACTCCTTAAACTCTATTTCGCGTTGGAGGAGGAGTTGCAGAAAGCGTCGTACCAGATCGGGCCCCTCATGGGCCAGACTTTGGGAAGTCTCATCATGCGGGCTTCGGCGGCAACGGACGACGGAGAAAAGCACGCCGTGCAGGAAAACGCGGCCGTGGCCTTGGCCGCGCACGGCGATGTGGCGGTAAGGATAACCACGGTGTCATCGTGGACCGGGACCCGGGAGAAAACGGTGGCCCGCCTCAACCAGCACTTTGCCAAGATGCGTGAGGAGATGGCTGGGGAGCTGAGGAAGAGCTACCAGTGTTACAACCAATCCTGGCAGGACCTGCACAAACTGTACGACGAAGTGCTCGCCCGGCAGTCCAACGACCCGTGGGGAACGAAGTTTCGGACCAAGGCCGAACACGGCAATCTGACGCTGACCTCCGCTGGTCCCGATGCCCTCTTCGAATCGTGGGACGACGTCACCGTGACGCTGAACCAGTGGGAGTTGTGCCCCCGGGTAGAGACTACCGCGGTGCGGGCCCGGAGAGGCGGCTGGGACATGGACTTCGCGGAAGGTGCGGTTCCCATGGCTGCGGGAGACGCGGGCGGCATGATGAAGCTCGCCGCGGAAAAACCGATGGACGAACTGCGTGAACAAGATCGCGCCGACGATGGAAGCAAGGCCGATGGCAAAGCCGGCGGCGGCGAAGGCGGCGGCGAAAAGGTGCGGGTGCGAAGCTGGTTCCCCGAGACGTTGTTCGTAGAACCCAGCCTTATCACCGATGAAAACGGCCGGGCCGCGGTTGAGATCCCGCTTGCGGACTCCATCACCTCCTGGCGCATGTCCACTCTTGCCTCGGACATGAGTGGCCGCTTGGGCGGCAGCGCGGATCCGATGGTGGTGTTCCAAGACTTCTTTGTTGATATTGATTTCCCCGTCTTCCTGACCCGGAACGACGAAGTGCAGTTTCCCATCGCCATCTACAACTACCTGGAAGAAGAGCAGGAAATTACGCTGGAAGTCCAGGAAGAGGATTGGATGGAATTGCTCGGGGAAGGCAAAAAGACCTTGCGGCTGGGACCGGGCGAAGTGGCCGGGGCCAGTTTTCCGGTGCGGGTCAAGAAAGTAGGTTGGCACTCGCTCACCGTTCATGGCCGGGGAAGCCGGGGCGTGGCCGATGCGATCCGTCGCACCGTGCAGGTGCGGTCCGATGGGAAGGAAATCCTCTCCAGCGCCAGCGGCAAATTCAGCACCGAGAAAGACGACGGTGCAGCGAAGGACAGGGTGGAAGTGAAGTTGGACTACCCCAAGAGCACCATCGACGGCTCTGCAAACCTGGTGGTCCAGGTGCTGCCGGGGCTGGCCTCACACGTAGTCCAGGGCATGGATAGCATGCTACGTCTTCCAGGGGGCTGATTTGAGCAGACCACGTCGTCGGCGTGGCCCAACGTTTTGGCTCTCCAGTACCTGAAAGACACTGACCAGTCCACCCCGGAAATCGAAATGAAAGCTATGCAGTATGTCAACGTCGGCTACCAGCGTATTCTTACCTTTGAGTGTGAGTCGGGCGGATTCAACTGGTGGGAAGGAGATAACCCGGGTAATCCGATCCTTACCGCCCTCGCCATCATGATGCTCAAAGACACTCAGAAGGTGTATGACGCGGTGGATGAAGCGGTAATCACCCGTGCCAGAGACTATCTGGAGCGGTTGCAAAAAGGCGACGGTTCGTGGGGCGAGGATCGCCATCTCCACGCGGGCAACGAGAACCTCGGCGCCGGAACACTGAGATCCACATGTTACATCACGTGGGGCCTGGTGGAAGGCGGATACGGTGACCGCGGGTCGGTGAAGAAGGCGCTGAAGTACATCGAAAAGGGCGTCAAGAAGGAAGAGGACCTTTACACCCTTGGCCTGTGCGCCAATGCACTGGCCGTGGCCGGAAGGAAAGGTGGCGCGCTGGACAGCGCACTGAAGACCATTCGCAAGGCAGGAATAGAGGACGGTGACACTTTGCACTGGGAACAGACAGGTCACACTCTGGTATACTCAGCAGGCAAGGCCGCTCACGTCGAGATTTCTGCGCTCATGGCCCTGGCCTACATCCACTCGGGCCGCAACCAGGCAGACGTTCCCGCAATCGTCAACTACCTCGCCGCGAGCAAGGACCCCAGCGGCAACTGGGGATACAACACCCAGGCCAGCGTCCTGGCTCTCAAGACGTTCCTGGCCGCTGCAACCCTGGAAGGTGGGGACACTCAGGCCGACGTGAGCGTGTTGCTCAACGGAGAGGAACTGGAGGCCCAGCATTTCGACAACTTCAATCGGGACGTGGTGTGGCAGGTGGAGGTCCCTTCCTCATTGCTGAAGAATCGCAACGTGCTGACTTTGGATTACCAGGGACGCGGAAATCTGGGCTACCAGGTGGTTTCAACCCATTTTGTGCCGTGGCGAAAGGAAGAAAAGCCGGCGGAAGCGTTGACCATCGACGTCAAATATGACCGCCGAAACGTCAAGGTGGATGAAACCGTACAGGTGAAAGCGGTGCTCAAAAAGAACGACCCGGACGCGGCTGGAATGGTGCTGGTGTCCTTGGGGCTTCCGCCTGGATTCGATGTGATGACCGAGGACCTCGAACTGCTCAAGAAGCAGGGCGCCATCAGTCTCTACGAGGTCACCGGCCGCCAACTCATCGTCTATCTCGATGACCTGGTTCACGGCGAGCCGCACGTTGTTGAGTACCGCCTGAAAGCCCGCTACCCGGTAAAGGCTCAGACAGGCGATTCGGAAGTGCGGATGTACTACCAGAGCGACCTCAAGGCCACTCAGTCCGGACAGCTCGTACACGCGGATTAGAGAAGCAATTTTCAATTATCAATTCTCAATTATCAATCTTCAATTATCAATTCCAACTAACCCCTCCATGTTTTTTCTTTGCGTAGCCACCTCCCGTCATTATAATGCACCCGAGACTATGAGATGGAGGGAGGCCAGTGGAACGAAAACGGGAAGGCATAGTCAAGATGAGGAGGCCAACTCCGAGTGAGCAGACCGGGATCTCGGTTGCTGACGGAGTGATGGTGATTATCACCCAGGCTTTCTGTCCCAACGGCCACAACCTTGTTCGCCGCCAGGACGTGGTGTTCGACGGTTATCCTGGAGTCTCCCTGTTCGTGGAGGCGGGAGACTGGTCGGGTGAAGTGATCCTGAGCCCGATTCATGGGGACCACTCCAAGGTCGGCATGAACCGCGAAATCAAGGAAGGGGTCCGGGTCAACATCAAGTGCCCCGAATGCGAGGTGGAGTTTCCCAAGATTGCCGACTGCAACTGTGGCGGCGATGGAGACCTCATCGGCATTTACCTGTCCCCTGCGTTGAAAGAAGGGGACATGGTAGGTGTTTGCAACATCCTCGGCTGCTATCGTTCCCGGGTCATGGACAGTTGGGAGCTCCTCTCTGAATTTGTGGAAGAAGAGGAGTAGCACCACCCCGGCTCAAAACGGCAGCCACCTCGAGTCGCTGTCCGCCAGCAGTGCAGCACCTTCAACCTCGACCAACCACTCCGGACGACATACCGGCCCCTGTACAACCAGCAGCGGGACGTCGGGCAATGACTCTGACAGCATAGAGCGGACCGACGCGCCATCCTCGTTGTTCCTCACGTAGGCCAGCAGGTACGCCAGGTCTGAGAGAGTACCGCCTGCTTCTGCGAGCAAGCCCTCCAGGTTCTTGATGACGCGCTCCAGTTGGGCCGGGACATCCCCGGAGTGTAAGGTCTCCCCTTCGCTCGAACAGCTTGCAGTCCCGGCCAGAAGTATGTGCTTGCGGTCCCCGAAACTCACCGTCGCACCTCGTTCGAAGGTGACGCCGTACAGGTCGGTCCGGCTGAGCAGGTGCGGGGCTGCCAGGTAGTGGACCTGGCCGTTGCTCAAGCCGATGGCTGCGCAACTGTCCAGTGAGATGACGCGCGCGTCATCGGAAAAGTCGGCGCCAATGCCGGTGCTTACGATATAATGCGTGCGGCTGGTGAGGCCGTGCTGCCCGAACAGCTCTCGCCTCGTATCGCACATGGACTGGTAGTTGCGGTCGATGTCATCTACATAGACCCAGGTGCGCAGCAGATGGTCCGCCATGTTGCCGCCCCATCGGTCCAACTCTGCGGCACACGCCTCGAATGCGAGTCTGGTCTGTGCCGCCGGGTCATTGGTCGAGTTGACTTCCCCGGGTAACCCCGCCAACCACAGCAAATTTGAACCGGGCCGCCGGATTACCACTCCGTCCTTCACTTGCGTCTTTTTGAGCGGGGTATCTTCGTGCAAATGGTAGGCCCACAGGCCCAATCCGCCATCAGGGCTGACCGGCTGGCCTACGAAGGCCACCGCGGCTGAGTCAGGCCCGTCGCCCGATTCAGCCAGGGGGGAGCCGGCGAGACCGGCCTGCCCGTTGTTGCCGCGGCTTGCGTGAAGTCGCCGGAACACCACCGATTCTTCCGGCAGGCCCAATTCGCCTAGCGCGGACCGATAGCTTTCCAATAGTCTGGCGGCCAACTGTTCTGCGGGAGCGCGGCCCGGGGCGAAGCCGCACAGGTACACCTCCCTTACTCCCTGTCCCGGATGGAATAGGGACGCCTGGACGATGGTCCCGGTGTCCGGGTCCCGTATTGTCAGGCGTTTCATCATCCACTCCTCCGGACGGTTGCGGTCGATTCGCCTCCAAGTATACAGCTTGACGGTTGCGGGTCAAACTCTGGTGAACTATAATAGGTAACCGTTCACCTGGGGTGAGAATGTCGGCCGTGTTTCAGGCAGCGAGTGCG
>CAZVFX010000066.1:0-39815 GCA_964626565.1 uncultured Myxococcales bacterium | reverse complement strand
GACCCTGACCCTGACCCTGGACCCTGACCCTGGACCCTGACCCTGGACCCTGACCCCGCCTTTTTCATTTTTTCCCTTGACATCTCTTTCTGTTTTGATAACATGTGTTATGTAACGGTCGTTTTCAATTGGAGGTGTTGCTATGGAATCCATCATTGCATTCTTTGGAAGTATCGATTTCTACCAGGCCATCTGGCTGCTGCCGGTGGTTTACATCTTCCATGTCCTGGAAGAACTCCCCAGGTTCGCGGACTGGGCCGGGGACCACCTGGGCATTCCCTACACCCGGGAAAAATTCGTCGCGGAGAACGTTGTGCTCTTTTCCGTCTGCATCGGCTCGGTTCTGTTGGCCGCGTTCGGAGAAGGGGCCTGGCAGACCGCGGGTGCGGTCATGTCGCTGGCCGGCGCCTTCGGCTTCTTCAGCAACGTCATTTTCCACTCCGTCCCTACACTGCGGAAAGGTGTCTACTCACCGGGAGTCGTAACCGCGTGCCTGTTCTTCGCACCCGCGAGCGTTTACATCTACTACCTTGCAGGCGTGGCCGGACTGCTGACCCCGGTTAGCGTCATCCTCTCCATAGTGTTCGGCCTGGCCCTGCTGCCGGTAGTGGTTACCATCGTTCACAAGCTGTTGGACCGGGGAATGACTTTAGAGTCGTTTGTGAAGAAGTTCGCACTGTACGTCTTTCTGCCGCCTCTGGCCATCGGCATGGCGAAGTTCAGTTTCGGGGCGGAGGCTGTCGAAGGCGTCATGATGTGGGTCGGCCCCGTATTGATAGGGCTGCCGCTGCTCGGTTTCCTCGGGCGTCGACATCACGCCCGGAATGCGGCATAATCAATTGCAAGCCTGCAAACCAGGGGGAGAGATATCATGAATAAGACAACTGTAATCATAGTGACGTTGGTTGCGATACTGGCCGTGCCGGTTGCGGCGGCCGCGAGTGAAGAGGTCGATTCAGGCGGCAGCGGATGGGCGATAGACACCAGTACGTCTGCATTCATCGGCATCTACATCCTGCGGGCCGAATACGAGGTGTGGGAGCACGGGGACCTGGCTCTGGGCGCCATGTTCAGGACCGTGGACCATGAGCAGGGTCACTACGAAGTCTACTCACCGGTGCTGGCATACCGTCAGTACTTGTGGCGCAAGCTGCACCTGGAGTACGTCGTTTACCCCGCCTACTCCCCGTTCACCATGGATTCGGACGGCAGCACCCACACTGCTATCGGGGTTTGGTCCGAGGTGCTGTTCGGATACAAGTTTGAGTTCGACCTTTGGGGAGTAGATTGGTTTGTGATTCCCCAGCCGGGCATCGGTTTCATGACCTACACTCGGAGCGAATGGCCCAAAGGGGTCAAACCCAAGGGATATGACGAACCCGACTTCATTCCATCCATCCTGTTCGGAATCAACCTCTAGACGCTCATCCGGGGGGGTAAAAATGCCGCCGAAAATAAGTGTAACCCGCGAGCAGATCCTTGATGCAGCCTTCGACCTGGTGCGAAAGGAAGGGCTGTCCGCATTGTCTGCTCGCCGCGTGGCGAAAGCGCTGGATTGCTCCACCCAGCCGATCTATCGCGCCTTCGCCTCCATCGACGAGCTCAAGGCCGAAGTGATCTTGAAGGCGGAAGGGGTGGCGCAAGGCTACCTGGGAGGCGACCCGGGAGCGGAGCCGCCGTTTTTGCGCCTCGGGCTTGGGGGCCTGCGCTTTGCCCGGGAAGAGCCCCAACTTTATGCCGCTGTTGGCCAGGAGGGAATCGTCCTGAAGGACCTGCAACAGGGAAAACCGCCGCCGCCATTTGCACTGGAGGCGATGCGGGCCGACCCGATCCTGGCGTCCCTTTCCGACGCCCAGCTCACCAGGATCCATGCACTCATGTGGTTCTTCTCCCAGGGACTGGCCACTCTCTTCCTTTCCGAAACCGAAGGTGACCCCATGAAGACCGCCACCGAGTACCTCATGCTCGCGGGCCGCGCAGTTATCGAGTTCGAATTGCGGGGTTGTTGACAACCGGGCGGGACGGCAGGTACTCTGGTGGGGACAATTCAGGCAGTGGAGACCAAGCCAAAATGAGAGTTGAATTTGCAGCCGCCACACACGTGGGTCTAAAGAGGAAAGCCAACGAAGACTCCTACCTGACCCTCGACCGGGAAAACCTCTTTGTGGTTGCAGACGGCATGGGCGGCCACGGTCACGGAGACGTAGCCAGCCGGCTTGCCGTACGCACTATCAAGCGTTCGTTTTCCAAAGCGGTCCCGGAGCGCGGGGGGGCGGCCGATTCCGAGGATGACCCCTACCCGGCCCGGCTCTCCGATGCGATCAGCCGGGCCCATACGACGCTTCTGGAAGAGATCGCATTGCAGCCCCGACTTTCAGGCATGGGGACCACGGTGGTTTCCGCTCTGTTCGCTAACTCCCGCCTCTACGTCGCCCACGTAGGCGACAGCAGGTGCTACTGTTTGCGGGAAGGCGAACTTCACCAGCTTACCCGTGATCATTCCCTCCTCAACGAGTTCAGAGACAAGTACAATGTACGGCCGGATCAGGAAGCCAAAATGGCCCGGTTGAGACACGTAATCTCGCGCGCTCTCGGCGTGGACCACGAAACCAATTCGGAGCTCGAACTGACCACGGCTGCGCCCCGCCCGGGCGACCTGTACCTGCTGTGCTCCGACGGACTTTCCGACGAAGCGTCCGACGCGGAAATCTCGGCGACTCTCGGCCGGGCCGAAACACCGGCCCAAGCCTGCAAAGAGCTGATCGGGTTGGCGTTGAAGGGCGGCGGAAAGGACAACATCACCGCGGTGGTGGTGCGCTGCATTGAAGGTGGCATGGACAGTAAGTTCCTGGTCATCAGTCAGGACACCATGGAACTCACCCGGGGTTTCGACACCGTGGTCTCAGGCCCCTCCACTAAAACCGAATAGCCACTCCCGGCCGCGGCGAACACAGCACTCAGGGAAAATCAGAGAAGCTTTTCCATCGCCGCCTTCTCCTCGGGAGAAAGCTCTTCGGTGAGATACCGGATAATGGCGAGGACGCGGCTGTTCTGGAACGGCTTGGTGACGTAATAGGAGGCTCCCTGGCTGTACCCCTTCATGACGTCAGTACTCTGGGATTTGGCCGTGAGCACGACCACGGGCATGCGCTCGGCCACTTCTGCGGGCATGGCCTTCAACACCGCATGCCCGTCCAGGTTCGGCATGATCATATCCAGCAGCATCACATCATACTTTGACTTGCTCAGTTTGTGCAGAGCCATGCGGCCATCCTCGGCCAGGTCAACCACATAACCCTTCGTCCTCAGGAAGATGCTCAGTGCGAACCTGATGTCCGCCTCATCGTCAACAACCAGAATCTTCTTCGGCATTTGTCACTCCAAATCCAAGTTCCCAACTTCCAATTCTAAATGGTGAAAACCCTGGGTCCTGGACGCTGCCCCAGGACCCTGCCTTCCCGCCTCACTCTATGTCTCCGTCCACCGTCACTTCGTCGGTTTGCTCCAGCATCTCCAGCGCAGCCCCACAGCGCGGGCATACCGGAGAAGCACCACTCGGGTCGCTGTCGGCGTTGAACCGGCTGCCACATTCCGGGCATTTCCCGATGCGCCGGTTCTGTGCGGCCAGCAGGCCCAGGACCGCGTCGAGGCTCATCCCGGCAATACCAGCCAGGATCTCCCCCAGCCGCGTTTCCTCCCCAGCCTCCTTCAACTTCTGTTGGGTGCGCACCGCTTCGTGCAGCTCTTCCTCAGAGATCAGCCCCTGCCGCACCGCAGTGCGGCCCAGCAACGCCGCGCCCACGGACATGGCAGGCACGTGGGGGTGGGGAGCGGCCAGATTCTGCTCCTGGGTCTTTAGCACCTCGTCCCTCTGCTCCCGGGTAAGGTGCCCCTCCTCCACCAGCAGGTCCCCCATTCTTTTATGTCTCCCTTCCGACGTGTGCTGAAGCGCGATGGCGTCCCTCAGTTGCTCTTTCGTGGCATAACCGAGGCCGAACGCGATCCTGCCGAACAGGATCTCGTGGCTCAGACGATCAGTGGGGAGCGTGAAGCGGAACTTGGTCCCCTTACCGACGCGGGAATCGACGGAAATGGTTCCGCCCATCCGTTCTACCAGCGCCTTGCACACGGCCAATCCGATTCCAGTCCCCTTGTATCCCGGTCCTGCCTGTCGGTCGGCCTGGTAGAAGCGGTCGAACAGCCTCCTCAGGGCATGGGGAGCGATTCCCTGTCCATCGTCGGACACGACCACCTCCACAAACTCGCGCCCCCCGGGCCGGCACGAAACCGTGATCGTTGTGCCTTCGGGGGTATGGGAAATGGCATTATCCACCAGGTTGGTAATGACCTGGGACAAAGCGTCGGCATCTGCAAATGCTCCCACCCCCGAGGCCACCTCCAAGGAGAGTGAGATGCCCTTCTGAGCGGCCTTGGACTTCAGCAGCTCCACCGTCGGCTCCATTACCCACATCAGGTCCATCGGTTTGGGATGAAGCGGGTGGGTGCCGGAATCGAGCCTGGACAGCGCGAGGACGTCGGTGGCAAAGCGCGCCAGACGCTGAACGTTGCGGTTCATCATTTCCAGCATCTGTCGCTGATCCTGGCTCATTTCCCCAAGGGTCCCGTCCAGGAACATCTCGATGGCAGACCTCAGCGGCGTCATGGGGGTGCGCAACTCATGAGTCACCGTCTCCACGAACTCCGCCTTCATGCGGTCAACTTCCTTCAGCCGCTGCACCAGCAGAGCCTCGGCCCCCAGTTTGCGCTCCAGCTCTTCCGAAGCCTGGGCCGCCCGCCGCAACGCGCTCCGGGCCACATTACGTTCCATCGCGTAACGCAGGGAGCGAGTCAGCAGCGGGCCGTTCAAGTGCGTCTTTTGAATGTAGTCTTGTGCTCCGGCCCTCAGTGCGGGGCCCAGGCTATCGTCCCCCGCCCCGGTAAGAACCACCACCGGTACGTCGGGTGCCTCGGTGCAGAGCCGCACTACCGTTTCCGGACCGTCGCTGTCCGGCAGATGTGGCTCCAGGAGCATTACATCGAATGTGCCTCCCGCTAGTCTGCGAAGCCCGGCCGCCAGAGAGTCCGCCAATTCAACCTCACAAACCATGCTCGTACTGTTGAGCAAGGTCTGGCAAACCAACCGGGCTTCACCCTCTGCCGCGTCGATCACCAGTACTCTCACCGGGCCTACCCGCTCCGGATGTTCGTCCATCTTCCGGCTCCCTTCAGACCGACCCGCCCGCGTCGGGAAGACGCAGCAGGTCCGCTCTCAGTTTGACTCATTCCGGTTCTTAGCAACGGCAAGTCTCTCTCCGACTATCACATTGTCCAACTGCGAGCAAGGAGAACGTCCGAATCCGCAGCCACTTGCGTTGCCGCGGCCCCAACCATAAACTGTATTGGCTGGGGCCAGCTTTCGACAACAGGCGGACAGAGCGGAGGTGCGACTATGCCGGCAGGTGGGATGAGACAACCACACCAGACAGACAGGGGGCGGCTCCTGATGCTCTTGGTTGCCCTGGCCCTGACCGCAGCAGCCGCATGCTCCGGTAAGTCCGGAGGCGACGCCGACTCCCAGTGCCAATGCCCTGCCGGATGGATCTGTGTTGTCGATGTGTGCGTAAAAGAGTGCACCGGAAACGCAGACTGCCCGACCGGTGCGGTGTGCGGCTTCGACGGTCTCTGCGTCAGCCGGCCCGACGGCTTAACTCCGGACGATGGAGTATCGGTCACGCCCCTCGACCTCCAATTCGGCAATCTCAGCGCCGGAGAATACGAAGAGCGTGAGATCACCATCGTCAACTCGGGCGATGATCCGCTTGTCGTAGGCCAGTTCGCCTTCGTTTCAACAGGCGGCAGCCAGGCTTTCACTCTTATTGCCGGCGACCAGGAGTTTACAGTACTTGAATCTCCCGGGAACAACATGATGCTCGACAGCCCACTGCAAATCGAGCCTTCGGCCAACGCCAAGATCAAGGTACGATTCCAGCCTCTGGACGCGGCGCCGGCCGCTGCAACTCTGTCAATCTACTTCGAGGACATCCAGCAGACGCCCGCGGTCATGGTCTCCGGCAATCTGTCCGTACCCTGCATGGCATCTGCCCCCTCGGAGATCTCCTTTGGGGGCATCAAAGTCGGGCAAAGCACCATCGCACCGCTGCAGATCAAGGCTTGCGACGACGACCCGCTGGAGGTGTATGAAGTTTACGTCCACGAAGCGTCGTCGCCCTGCTTCACGGTCGACCTGTCGGTTTTCGACCCACCTCCCTCACCTGAAACCCCCCTCATAATCCCGGGCGGAGCAGTGGAAACCGTATTCATACATTTCGCCCCCGAGTCAATAAACCCGGTCGACGGCGACGGCAACCTTGTACTCAACGAAGGGGCGGTTGTTGTGGTCGGCAACGGGTTCGAGAGCACCATGGAGATTCTTGTGTCCGGAGCAGGGCTCGATCCGACCTGTCCGGTCCCTGTTATCACTTCCGACCAGGGCGAAGAGCTCGCTCCCCAAACAGTCCTGCAATTGCATGGCGACCAGTCATATGCACTTGAAGGTGAGATCGAAGAGTGGGAGTGGAGCGTCGACCAACCGGCTGGTTCGCAGTCGGCATTCATGCCGGGAGCCGACGCGGCGAATCCCACCTTCGACCTCAACGTGACCGGAAAATATACTTTCTACCTGTCGGTTAAGGACACTCAAAACTTGTGGTCTGACGTCCCCGCATTTCACGAGGTGGTGGTGAACTCAAACGAGGCAATACGCGTCGAGTTGTTGTGGTCGAACCCCGACGACCCCGACAAGACCGACACCGGCCCCGAAGCAGGTTCAGATCTCGATCTGCACTTCCTTCATCCCTGGGCGGGCGGCCCCGACCTCGACGGCAACGGCGAACCGGACGGATGGTTCGACATTCCCTACGACTGCTTCTGGTTCAACGCACACCCGAACTGGGGAAGCTACGAGCCGGAAATAGACGATGACCCCGGGCTCGACCTGGCCGATACCGACGGATGGGGTCCGGAAATCATGAACCTCGTCATTCCGGAGAACGTCACCTACCGCGTCGGTGCTCACTACTTTGATTCCCACGGATTCGGCCCGGCCTACGTTACCGTGCGCGTCTATATTCACAGCCAGTTGGTGTTTGAGGTGGCGGACGTGATGCTGCAGGAACTGGATATGTGGGATGTCTGCACCGTAGAGTGGCCCAGCGGCAAGGTGCACGTCATCACCGATGACGTTGGCCAGTACCAGATCACCTCCGGTTACATGAGCACTTACCCCTTCGAGTAGAGAAAAGACGCCGGCTCAAAACGAGAACGTGGCTGCGATTCCGTAGTGATCGGAAGGATAGAGCCCGTCCTGCGATTGGTCCAGCACCACGTCCGCGGCCAGGATCTCGTCGTAGCTGCCGTCGAACAACAACAGGTGGTCGATCTTGGCTTTTGCGCTGCCCGCCGGGTAGGTGTAGCCGGGCTGGTCAGGATGCAGGTGGGCGAAGGCTTCGGTCCAACCCTCGGCCGTGTAAATACCGACAGGTTGGGATGTTAGGGAGGTGTTAAAATCGCCGGCGAGGATGACGGGGCCGGAGGCATAGGGCAGGATCTTTTCCACCAACACCCCTTGTAGAGCCTCGGCCTGCTGCAATCGAATGTCCGCCTGCTGGTCCCCGAAGGACAGGTGCGTCACCACCACATCGTAGATCTCCCCGCCGTCCACCACTCTCGCCCACAACGCCTTGCGTGGAAACAGCCCGGGGGGAAGGTCAAAGGCTTCGGAGTGGGTCATCTGGCCTGCGAACACCAGCCCCAAGCCCTCCTGGTAGGTATCCCAGGCCACGTGCGTCGTCGTAAACAGCACCGAGTGCTCTATTCCCGTTGCTTCGTCCAGAAGCCCGGCCAGGGTCTTGGCCGTGTTTTCCAGTTCACCGCCCTCACACACTTCCTGCAGGGCAAGAACTCGCACCCCCCACTCCACCGCAACATCGACTACCATTTTGAAGCGCTTCTCCGGCTCGTCGTGGTGACAGTGCAGGTTGAAGGTGAGGACCGAGAGTTCAGAAGATGGGGGCTCGGCAAGTTCATCGCCGGTAGGTATATCCCCGGCTCCGGAATCCTGTTCCGCCGCCAGGTCGGCAAACGCCTCCGCTTCCAAGCTTGCCTCCGCCCCGGACAGGTCCCCGATTTCATGGCCCGCTTCCGAAGAAACATCAGCGGGGACAGACCTGTCCGGCCCTGCGTCCTCGACAACGTCGGGGCCGTCGCCCGCCGGCGTGCTGCAAGCCCAGACAGCGGCAAGGAGCAGCGAAAAAGCCCAAAGCTGTGGCGCCCGGTTCACAAGTCGACCTCCGTCGGGATCTATCCCACGTCCGAACCGCAAAGTCAATTGGGGCCGTTGACAGAAAAAAAACATGATGGACACTGTGTTTTGTTTGCATACAATAGGGCGGCTGAATCTGGAATGGAGCTCTATATGTCTTCATTGAATTCGGCAGTTCAGGCGATCCTCAAACGATACCCGCGAGACGAATCCAGCCTGATCATGATACTTCAGGAAATCCAGGAACAGTTGAACCACATTCCCGAAGAAGCTGTGGACGAGGTCGCCGCAACCTTGGGCGTTCCCCGCAGCCGCGTCTATTCGGTCGTCTCATTCTACAAGACCCTCTCCCTGACGCCCCGGGGCAAGCACCAGGTGGACGTGTGCATGGGCACCGCCTGCCACGTACGAGGCGCCGGCCGCCTGGTTGACCAGATCGCCGGCGAGCTGGGAATCCCGCCCGGCGGCACCACGGACGACCTGGAGTTTTCGCTCAACACCGTGCACTGCGTCGGAGCCTGTGCATTGGGCCCAGTCGTACTCACCGACGGCGAAGTCCATGGCGAGATGACTCCCCGCAAAGTAAGCCGCGCCCTCGACCGCTGCCGCGAGGCCGAAGCCGGTCGCCGGCCCTGCCCCGATTGTGCCGAGCAACTGGAGCCCACTATTTCATTTCCACGCCTCAACTCCCCCGAGGAACTTCACGGGTTGAGGTCTCATCTTTCCAACCGCAGTCTTGAGCCCACGCTCTCCATCTGCGCCGGCAGCGGCTGCCGGGCCCTGGGGGCCGAGGCCCTCATCGAAGCTTTTCAAAGGGAGATGGCCAAGGCTGACCTGGAGGTCCCCTTCCGCATCCAGTCCAACGGTTGCCACGGTTTTTGCCAGGAAGGACTCCTCGTTGTGGTTCGTCCCTTCGGCTTCCTCTATCAAAATGTCACGCCGGGCGACGTGCCCGAAATTGTCGAGAGTACGCTAAGGAACGGGCAGGTGTTGGAGAAGTTCCTGTACAAAGATCCCTCCACCGGCGCAACAGTCAGGCAAGAGGAAGAGGTACCGTTTTACGCAGGGCAGGAACGGCAACTCATGAACGTCAACGCCCTCATCGATCCACTTTGCATCGAAGACGCCATCGTAATGGGCGGGGCTTATCGGGGGATGGCCAAAGCTCTGACCGCCATGACCCCCGGCGAGGTTCTCGACGAAGTTCGTACAGCGGGCCTGCGGGGGCGCGGGGGCGCGGGCTTTGCCGCTGCGCGCAAGTGGGCGTCAGCGCGCGGCAACGCCGGCGAGCGCAAGTACATACTGTGCAACGCGGACGAAGGAGACCCCGGCGCGTTCATGGATTGCGCGTTGCTGGAAGGCAACCCGCACTCGGTGATCGAAGGGATGATCATCGGGGCCTACGCCATCGCCGGACCTTCCAAAAAAGGGGGACAGACCCCGGCAGAAGGTTACGTGTATGTGCGCCACGAATACCCGAAGGCGGTGGAGCACCTGGAAACAGCTCTCGCCCAGGCGCGACTGGCAGGACTCCTGGGTGAAGATATCCTGGGCTCCGGTTTTTCCTACGACATTCACATCAGCCGGGGTGGAGGAGCGTTTGTATGCGGTGAATCCACCGCGCTCATGACCTCCATCGAGGGCAAGATAGGGGAGCCCCGGGCCAAATACATCCACACCGCCGAGGCGGGCCTCTTCGGCATGCCGACAGTGCTCAACAACGTGGAAACCTGGGCCAACGTGCCGAACATCCTCCGCCGGGGCGCGGCTCAGTACCGCAGCGTGGGGAGTGAGAAAAGCACCGGCACCAAGATCTTCTCCCTGGTGGGCAAGGTCAACAACACCGGCCTTGTGGAAGTGCCCATGGGCATGACGTTGCGGGAAATCGTCTACGAACTCGGCGGCGGCGTACCGGGAGGTAAGGTGTTAAAAGCGGTGCAGACCGGTGGGCCTTCGGGAGGCTGTGTGCCGGAAAGCATGCTGGACCTGCCGGTGGACTTTGACGAGCTGGCCAAGGCCGGGTCCATGATGGGGTCCGGCGGCATGATCGTCATGGACGAGGACACCTGCATGGTAGACGTGGCCAGGTACTTCATCCACTTCCTCCAGGACGAATCGTGCGGCAAGTGCGCGGCCTGCCGGCTAGGCCTGACCAACCTCGAGCAGATTCTGAACCGCATCTGCAGTGGCGGCGGGGTGGGTAAGGACATTACGCAGATGGAAGAACTGTTTGACGTGTTGGACAACGGCTCCCTGTGCGGGCTGGGCAAAAGCGCGGCTAATCCGGCCCGCAGCACGTTGAAACACTTCCGTGAGGAATACGAAGCCCACATCAACGACAAGGTCTGTCCCGCGGGCGTCTGCCGCTCCCTCATTTCATATTCCATAGACGAAACCTGCACCGGCTGCGGCGTTTGTCTCAAGGTCTGTCCCCAGGGCGCCATCGTCGGAGAAAAGAAGCAAATGCACGTCATTGACCAGCATAAATGCGACCGTTGCGGCTTGTGCCAGGCAAGCTGCGTTTTTCACTCCCTCCGGGCAAGCTAGACATGGGTGAAATGACGACCATATATGTGAACGGACAGACGGCAGAAGCGGAACCGGGAAGAATGCTGCTGGGCGTCATCCGCGAAATGGGCATCGAAATCCCCACCCTCTGCCACCACCCGTCCCTCGAGCCCTCCGGCGCCTGCCGATTATGTGTAGTGGAGATCACTCATGACGATTGGGGCGGGTGGAAGGGGCTGGTGACCGCATGTCTGTACCCGGTGGAAGAGGGGTTGCAGGTATCCACCCGGTCCGAGAAAGTCATGGCAACCAGAAAGACGCTGCTGGAGATGCTGCTTGCCAGGTGCCCCGAGGCTGAAATCGTGCGCACAATGGCCGCGGCCGAAGGGGTGAGCGAGTCGCCCTTCGCAGTGGAGGACGGCGCCGACCGGTGCGTCATGTGCGGCATGTGCACCAGAGTGTGCCAATCGCTGGGGCCCGCGGCTATCGCACCGCTGGGGCGCGGCGCGGCCAAGGAGGTTGGCCCTCGCCCTGACAAGGTGGGGGAGGACTGCACCGGCTGCGGTGCTTGCGCGCTGGTCTGTCCCACCGGGGAGATCGAGGGAACGCGGACCCCCGGGCAGTATTCCATTTGGAATCGCACCTTCCACCAGCCTCCCTTCGCCGTCGCGGTCTCCCGGTGCATAGGATGCGGCGTTTGCGAAGAGGTCTGTCCCCTGGCCATCCCCCGGGTGGTTGCGTATCGGACCGGACGATTTGTATCCAGAATTGCGGCTCATGTATGTGTCGGTTGCGGTTTGTGCGCCGGGGCCTGCCCGGCCGGGGCCATCGCTCCGGTCGACGACAAGCCAGAGAGGTCTGTCCCCAAATTCGCCGGCCCGGAAACAGCCCCGGTCCTGGCCTGTTCCCGAGCGCCGTTTCCGGAGGGCAACCACAACCTGGTTGAGGTGCCATGCGTGGGACAAGTGTCGGTCTTGGACCTGCTCTCCCTCCTTGCGGCCGGCGCACCGGGCGTGCTGGTGATGGGCAGAGACCCCGGCACCTGTGCCCACGGCATCGGTGAGGAGCAGGCCGCAGAGCGAGTGCAAATTGCCGACGCTCTGGCCCGCATAACCGGCCTGGGGGAAGGCCGGGTCAGGTTCGTGGTTCCGCGTTCGGGCTACCATGGACCATCCGAAAGCTACTCGGAGTTCTGCGCAAGTCTGAACGCTTCCCCCCTGGAGACCGCTTTCCCCCCTTCTGAGGAGAGGGGCCTGGACCAAGCACTGGCAGTCGTGCGCTGGCTCCTGGCCCGACCTGAACTGACCCCGCAGATACCTGCCGACTTTGCCTCTCTGTTCGAAGGTTCAGGGGAAGACGCAGTGTTCCATCCTGGCGACGTTGTTGCCCTGGACCTGCTACTCTCGCCCCACGTCCGTGGCCGCCCGATGCGTGAACTTGATCTCCAGGGACAGACCTGCCTGCTGGAGTTTGCCCGTTCCCTGCTGAAATCCCGGGAAGGTGCGTGGTGTACCGGGGAGAAACCAGCATGAGCGGGAAAGGCAAAAAGAGGATAACGGAACATCCGATTCTGGCTGCACTACCGGACCCGGACATCGAATTCACCTTCAACGGCAAGTCGCTGCCGGCCCGCACGGGCGAGGTTATCTCGTCCGCGCTCTACGCCGCGGGCATTTCCGTATTCGGGCATCACCACAAGGACGGCGGTGCACAGGGGATCTTCTGCGTCAACGGCCAGTGCTCACAGTGCACGGTAGTGGCGAACGGGCGGCCGGTGAAATCGTGCATGGAGCCGGTAGCCGAAGGGATGCAGGTGACGAGCTGCGACGGACTCCCCGAGCTTGGGGACAGACCTCCTCAGGGTTTGTCGCCGGACGTGGCCGAATTGGAGGTCCAGGTGCTGGTCATCGGAGGCGGGCCGGCCGGGATTAATGCAGCCGTCGAGCTGGGCCGACTGGGAATCGGCGTGCTTATTGTGGATGACAAGGCGGAATTGGGCGGGAAACTCTCCTTGCAGACCCACAACTTCTTCGGCTCCGTAGCCGAGTGCTGGGCCGGCACCCGGGGAGTGGACATCGGCACGCTGCTGGCCGGACAGGCAACATCACTGCCGACGGTGAAAGTGTGGCTTGATTCCACTGTTGTGGGGGTATATCGGGACGGCAAAATCGGCGTAGCTGGAAAGCAGGGCTATCGCCTCGTAAACGCTCAAAAACTGCTGGTGGCTTGCGGCGCCCGGGAGAAGAACCTCAGCTTTCCGGGCTCGGATCTCACCGGCGTGTACGGCGCCGGCGCCTTCCAGACGCTGGTCAACCGAGACCTGGTGCGGGCTTGTGAGAAGCTGTTCGTCATCGGTGGCGGCAACGTGGGTCTCATCGGCGCCTACCACGCTTTGCAGGCGGGCATCGACGTCGTCGGGTTGGTTGAAGCGTTACCGAACTGTGGAGGGTACAAAGTTCACGAGGACAAGATCAAGCGGCTGGGAGTACCGGTGTGGACCTCGCACACCGTGCTCAAAGCCGAGGGCGGAGAGCGGGTGGAGCGGGTGGTGGTCTCCGAAATCGACGATAGGTTCCAGCCGGTGCCCGGGACCCAGCGCGTTTTCGACGTGGACACCGTGCTCATCGCGGTAGGTCTGTCCCCGGTTGATGAGTTGCTGAAGAAGGCCCGCGAGTACGGCATGGACACATATGCGGCAGGGGACACCGATGAAATTGCCGAGGCGTCCGCCGCTATTTTTTCCGGCCGAATCACTGGCCGGCGCATCGCCCGGGACCTGGGTTTGAACGTGGAAATCCCGGAGGAATGGGAACCGATGGCTGACCTGCTGCGCAGTAAGCCGGGCGAAGAGGAACCGTTCCTGCCCGAGCACTGGGACCGGGATGGTGACGTGCACCCGGTGATCCGCTGCGTGCAGGAAATCCCGTGTGACCCCTGCCGGGAGGCGTGCCCCCACGGCCTCATCAAGATGGAAGGGTCGATTATGGATCGGCCGGAGTTCACGGATGGCTGTGTTGGTTGCGGCCGGTGCGTCGCGGCTTGTCCCGGGCTGGCTATCAATCTGGTGAGTACGGACTACGATCCTTCCGGCGAAAAAGCTCTGTTGATGTTGCCCTTTGAGTTCAACGACAGGGAAGTCCCTTTGGGGCAGGAGGTGGTTACCACGGGGATGGAAGGTGAGGAGATTGGGACCGGGAAAGTGCTCGCCATGCGCAAACGTGACGACCAGGACCGCCGCAGATTGCTGCTGCTGGAGGTGCCGTTTGACGAGCGCCTGCTGGTGGCGGGTTTCCGGGTCCGCCCCCCTGACGACGGAGTGTTGGTGGACTGGGACGAGAGCGAAGACGCTGACCCGGTAGTCTGCTGCTGCGAACGGGTGCGAAAAAGCGAAATCGTAACCCAGATCCGGGCCGGGGTCAGGGACATGAATCAGTTGAAGGCCAGCGCCAGGGCCGGCATGGGCGGTTGCGGGGGAAAAACTTGTACTGAACTGATAGTGCGCATATTCAGGGAGGAAGGGATCCCGCTTGACCGGGTCACTCTTCCCACCATCAGGCCACTGACTGCCGAGGTGCACCTGGGGGATTTTGTGAAGGTGGACGGAGGCGATGATGGCAAGTAGGAACAGTTACGATGTCATTGTCGTCGGGTCAGGCAGCGTGGGCAACCCCACCGCCTGCTTCCTGGCCCAGGCGGGGAGCAAGGTACTGGTTATCGATCGCCGTCCCGCGTCCGGCCAGGGGGACCACAAGGCCGCCATCGGAGGCGTACGCGCCACCCACTCCGACCCGGCAAAAATCCTCACTTGCCGGGAAAGCCTCGAGGTCTTCACCTCGTGGCAGGAAACCTACGGGTTTGACATCGGCTGGAAACCGGGCGGGTACTGCTTCCCGGTGTATACGGAAGAGGTGGAAAAGACCCTCAAGGGGATACTGCCTTCCCAGAAGGAATTCGGCCTCAATATCGACTGGGTCGGACCTGATGCGATCCACGACCTGATCCCGGGGATTGCCACTGAGGGGTTGCGGGGTGGAACCCATTCTCCGGAAGATGGACAGGTGTCCCCGCTGCTTACGTCGGTGGCGTTCGAGCGTGAGGCGAAAGCTCACGGGGCCCGGTACCTGTTCAACGAACGAGTTACCGGGTATCTGACCAACGGCCACCGGGTCACGGGAGTGAAAACCGACCGTGGGGAGTATTCGGCGGGAACGGTGGTGCTGGCCACCGGCGCTGATGCGGCGGAGCACGGGCCGCTCCTCGGAATAGACATTCCGGTCACTCCCGACTCCCACGAAGGGGGCATCTCCGCCCCCGTCGCCCACTTCATCAAGCCGCTGGTCGTTGACTTGCGGCCCGGGCCTGAGGGTAAGACGGCCAATTTCTACTTTGGCCAGAACGGAGAAGGCCAGATAATCTTCTGCTACACGCCAAAAGAGCTCTTCGTCGGCACTGACAGGGAGAACCTGTCCGAGTTTCTGCCTATTCTGGCAAGCCGTCTGATCTCGCTGGTGCCGAGGCTCAAGAACCTCCTCATTCGCCGCACCTGGCGAGGTTGCTATCCCATGACACCCGACGGTATGCCCATCGTAGATCGGGTGTCAGGCCGCGACGGCCTGGTTCTGGCAGTGGGCATGTGCGGCCAGGGCTTCATGCTCGGCCCCGGCATCGCCCGCAACATTACCGCCATGATCGTAGACGGAACACCCTGGCTTCCTCCGGAAGCCCACGCGGCCTGGCGTTTCGACCGCGACTTCTACTCCGCCCCCGCCGAGGCCCTGAAGTAGTCCGTACCCCGAGAGCGCCTGTCACGAAGAAGCCTCGGCGAAGTCGGAAGCCAGGGGCCTGCGCCGGGCGGCACCGGATTCCCCACGCTTCAGCACCACTTTCGCCGCACTCATTCCTCCCGCCAGCGCGGTGGGCAGCCCGCCGCCTCCAAAAGCCTTCGAACCGGTCATGTACAAGTTCTTGATCGGGGTCTTCACCTTCGGCTGTTGCATGCCCTGATTCACCGAGGCAACCCGGTCGTACCACGCCCCCCCGGTCGCGCCGGTGTAGCGCTCGAAGGTGAGTGGGGTAGACAGGTCCTTGACCACAATCGCATCCGACAAACCCGGAATCAGCCGTTCCACCTTCTTGATTATGATGTCGGCCAGCTCGTTCTTGAAATGCCGGTATTCGGGGCCACGCCTAGCCCCCAGGGTGCGGAAGCGATTCATGTACGAGTCGCTCACCGGCATAACAAGAATGTGGAGCGTGTGCATGCCTTCCGGAGCCAACCGGTCGGACAGTAGAGAGGGGGCTTGAATCCCGATATTGAGGTTATCGTAAGCCAGGTCCAGGTCGTTGGCCACGCCCCGCTGGAAGTAGCGGTTGTGATCATCCCACGACTCGCTGTAGAACACCGAGCCGTAGTTGAGGTCCAGTTGGGTGAGGTCGAGGGTGGTGCCGATTTGCAGAGAGAGCCCGGAGACCGACGGGGTGTGGGCGTCGACTCGGGCCGCCCACTTCTCGGGCAGATGCTCCCTTCCCACCAGGTCGAGAAAAGTCTTCTTCGTATCCGCATTGGAGATGATGAACTCCCCCTCGATCGTCTCGCCCTTGTTGGTTTCAACACCCACCGCCCTTCCCTCCCGGATGAGGATTCGGGACACCGCAGTACCGTACCGGATCTCTCCTCCAAGCTCGGTGAACCGGGCGGCCAACAGGTCTGAGATTGCCTGGAATCCGTCCTTTGGGAACCAGGTCTTGCCGCCGTAGCTGTTGGCAGAGTGCATGAGCATCTGGGTGGCCGGGATCTGCTTGTTCGGGAGCCCCGCAAAACCCCACATGCTGGAGAGCACGGTGATCAGTTTCTCGTTGGCTGTGAATCTGCGAAGGAAGTCGTAAAAACTCACGCGCGAATTCCAGATGAAACGAACCAGAGCAGGCGCCATGGACGCCAGGTCGGAAAAAGACTTGTCAGTCTTGGTCGCCAACTGGATAAGGTTGTTCTTCCTTATCTGCCCGAAGATCCTGTCGATAGCTTCCGTTTCGTTGGGAAATGCGGCTTTCACATTGTCGCAACATGCGGCCAGATCATTGCCGGGAATCACCACCTCCACGCCGGGATATACATATTTGGCGAATTTCTCCACCTCCACCCATTCGATCTGATCCGCCAGGCCCAGTTCCTCCAGCACCGAAAGGTCGCTGAGCACCGAAGGAACATCAAAAGTGAATCCCTTACGCTTGAATGAAGTGCAGTATCCTCCCGGGATCCGGTGTTGCTCCAACAGCAACACATCTCGCCCCTCCTGTGCAAGTCTGTATCCGGAAACCAGGCCGCCCAGGCCGCCGCCAATAATGATAATGTCACGCTTCATGTCGCCACCTCCTTAGCATTGAGCGATAAAATGTCGCCCGTTACATAACATATGTTATCTTTGGCGGTGAGAGTTGTCAAGGGGAAGAATGAAAAAGGCGGGTCCAGGGTCAGGGTCCGGGGTCCAGAAACAGATCATCAACGAGCCGTGACTGTGAAGGAGCGGGCTAGAAAGCCTCGAGCTTGAGCCCGCCGGGATAGGCGTAGGAGACGTGGCAGCCGTACCCGTACACTGTGGCGCCAACGGGTTGACTGGCGTTGATGGTGTGGACCCCGGGGAAGACCTCGATACGAGCCAGCCGCCAGTCGGAGAAACCGATGGTCTCAGAGGCCGGAGTAATAACCTGTCCGTCAAGCTGCAATTCGGTGCCTTCCTCGTAGATAATGTTCACGTAATCCTCGGCATAGTCTTCCGGGGTGAGGAAGACGTATCCCTCCAGATACTGACCCACGGGAACGGCCAGGGTGAACGCGGGATCCCCGATGCCGAGTTGGCCCGCACTATCGGTGCAGAACACCGTATACCCGGGGTAGTTGCAGCTTTGCAGGTAGTGTCCGACCAGGAATTTCCCTGTGCCCGTAGCCTGGAACACCTGCTGGGTGTCGAATTCCACCCATTGGCCCTTGTTCAAGGTGTAAGGTCCCGCCACCGGGGGATCCAGCGTCACGGTGACGTTGTTGGCCCCGGCGACAATACGCCAGGTATCTTCGTGATGCTGGTTGCGGGGCTCGAAGGGGTCCCCGATGTAGTGAGTGCCCCATGCCTGTAGAGGGTATAGCTGTTGCTCAATATGGTCGCACCTTTCCCACGGGATCTGGATGTTGGCGCACTCGTGACCACCGAAGACGTTGACCTTCTGGCTCGCGGTGATGATGGTACCGGTGAGGTCGGCCCCCTCAGACCCTTCAGTCTCCAGATTCAGCACCTCCCCCTGGTTCAGCACGAACGACTTGGTGCCGTTCTTGGGAATGGGCGACACCCCCTGCCCCTGGAGCACCGCGGACGCGGGCTGTACGGTGACGTTGGTCTGGCCTTCCTGAGTTGCGATCACAGTGGCAAAGCCGCGCAACGTGCTGGACCAGGTCCGCATAGGCCAACTCATGACGACATATTCCTCCCCTCCGGCATGGGAAGGGAGCAACAATGAGGCGTCGTTGGTGAATACATTGTCGCCATTCAGCGGGTTGAACTGATGGATGGTTACCGGCTGGGTGGTTTCGATGCCGAAGGAGCGGTCGGTAAGCATGCTGCCGTCGATGTCGTTGCCGGCGGGCAAAGTATAGACTTGCAGCCCCCCGGGCTGAACCACCAGGGGCGAGCCGCCCAATTGGGCCGAGGTGAGCAACTGGCCGGTTTTCGTGCTGGTAATCGAGACATCGGCGGGGAGGGTATTTGTCGTCGGGGCGCTCACGACGATGGCCACCTCCTCGAACTGACCTGTTTCGATGTTGTCCAGGTCCACCGCCCAATAGCCGCACCCGAGGTAGGTGTTCATTTTGAGGTCCGCGTCACACGCGCCGATACACACTCCTTCCTTGCACAAGCCTCCTTCGCACACTTCAACTTCCGTCCACACGTAGACGCCTTCGGCGTCGGGGAGGCACTCCTGTATTGCGGTGAGCCCTTTGCACATTTTGTCGCCGGGGTTGCACTGCCAGTTGACGCACTGCCCCTGATAGCAGGTGAGACCCTCTTCGCAGTACATGGTATCCCACGCGGTTCCCATTTCGTTGCACACATACGCCGAACTGGGACCGACGCACTCGTCCTTCAGTTCTCCCGGAGTACAGAGAAGCTCCAGACAATAACCGTCGTCACACAGCAGTCCGGGGTCGCAGGGAACAGAGTAATAATCAGCGCCCAGGTCATTGCAAATGCCCCTGGTGTTCTGGTCCATGCAGATCGGATGTCCGGGTTGACAGAAGGTGTCGGGAACAGCGTCCAACTCGACCGGGATTTCCGCAGGAACATCCCCCGGCAGATCCGGTGTCGTGCTCAGATTTTCAGTCAGATCTTTGGGAGGGGTAAAAATATCGGGGAGCAGGCACTTGGCGTCCTGGCAGCCGAGGCTGCACAGTTCCGTCGCCGCCCAGATCAGTTCCCCTTCCACGTTGCGGCACTGTAGCACCACTGCGTCACCGCCGAGGTTGACGCCGCAGGTCATGCCACCGAACTGATCCTCGGTGCACGACTTGCCCGATTCCGGCCCGCTGGAGGCGGGGTCGCTGCAGGCCGAAAGCAAGGCCAAAAACGGCAGGAGAGTCAACACCGTTATCGTGAGGGCCCATCCTGCCGGCGCAGGCCCCTCGCTCGCTCTCGGGGTGCTGTTGGGGGTGCGCATGTTAGTCACAGTCTCCTTCGTCGTTGTTGAACTCGGGGCATTCGAACGCGTCGGTGCACATGCCGTCGCCCAGCCAGTGACCCCACTGGCACTGGCCCCCGCAGCCGGGGATCTTGCCATTCGGGCAATCGCCGCTGGGGATGCAGTCCACGGTGATGGTGAAGTCGCCTGAGAGGCCCTGGTATCCGTCGGCAATCACCAGGTAGTCCACACCGCCTTCGGCAGTAAAGAACGCCTCGGATGAGTCGTTTTCCACGCACTCTCCCGGGACGCAATTGCCATAGGTGACGTACAGGTGGATCTGAGTCGAACCGGCATGATCGATGGTCAACGTGACGAAGTTGCTCTCATCCAAGCCAAACGAGTAGACCGCCTCGGGGCCGCTGGCGTCGAAACCGCAGTTGTAGCTGTTGTAATTGTTGGCCAGACCCTTGTTGGAACCTTCCAGCACATCACCACAAGACAGGGTGCCCTGCACGAGACATTCCGGCCCCTCGCAAGTCCCGCCGGGGGTACATTCCTGTGCCCCGAGGCACTCGCCACAAATCCCACCACAACCGTCGTCCCCACAGTTCTTGCCCTCACACGCGGGCTGGCACGCGCACAGACCCCCTGTGCATTCGACTCCGACCGGACACGTACCGCAGAAATCGCAGCAACCGTCGGACCCGCACTCTTTGCCGGCGCAGTCCGGCTGACAGGTGGCCACGCACAAACCATTCTCGCAGATGTCAGCGCAATAATCGCACTCGCCGCAATTGCCGCCGCAGCCATCAGGACCGCACTCCTTGTTCGTGCATTCGGGCACACAGATATCATGCACACAGAAGAAGTTCTGGTCGCAAACATAAGTATCGGGGCATTCGCCGCAAGTTCCGCCGCAACCGTCTTCTCCGCACGCCTTGTTCTCGCACTGCTTCACGCACGGAATCTCGTCATCGGCATCCGCGGGAACGACAAGGTCTGTCCCTGCCACATCGTCCACCCCGGCATCGCTTCCACCTGCGTCGGCCGCAGGGCCGCCCCCATCCGGGAAGGACACCCCGTCCGGAAAGACGATGGGGACATCACCACCTTCCGCATCGGAACTGCAGGATGCTACGCCCCACGCGCCCCATGCGACGACGACGACCATCACTAATCGAGGAACCGTCCGCTTCATGCAGTCTACCTCCATATAAACCCTCGTTCAGGATACACCGCAACCTCACCCGCGCCAAGCTGGGCCTTAGAGTTCGTTGTCGTTCCCGTAGCCGTAGCCGTTGACGTCGCCGTCGCCGTCGCCGATAATGTCCGTTGTGAGCCTGTCAGCCGAGGGACGCTGTAGATGAGCAAAAAGCTCCTGTTAGTGTTTCCAAAGTCCTTTGCCATGTCCTATGGAGACATGCGGTTTGTCTCCCACCTCATAGGCAGGGCGGGACTCCTCAACGTGAGTCTGCCCACCGTGGCGGCTTTGACCCCACCTGAGCTTGACGTCACCATCGTAGACGAGAACTACGACAACGTGCCCTATCACCCGGGTTGGGACCTGGTAGGCATAACAGGCTTCCACATTCAGCTCGATCAGGCCAGAACCGTGGCTGAGCGGTTCAGGGAGCTTGGGGTGCCGGTGGTGTGTGGTGGGCCGTCGGTTTCGGTGAGCCCGGAGCGCTGGCGCCACTTTGCTGATGTGCTGCTAATCGGCGAGGCGGAACAAACGTGGCCGCGGTTTTGTGCTGACTTCCTGGCGGGGAGCCACGAACCGGAGTACCGCGAAAGTAAATACTTTGAGTTGGACATCTGTCCTCTGCCGGACTATTCCGGTTTTGCGCCGGAGACGGTCAACCGCTACTTCGGCGGTATCGTGCAAACCAGCCGGGGTTGCCCATTCGACTGCGAGTTTTGCGATGTGATTGCGTATGTCGGCCGCAAGATGCGTTACAAGACGGTGGACCTCGTCATGAGGGAAATCCGCCAGCTCGCGGCCATGGGCCTCCGGTTCATTGTGTTGGCCGACGACAATTTCACTGCGGGGCGCCAAAAATCGCGGGAGATCCTCCATGCGATCAAGAAATTCACCTGGGGAAGGGGCCCGCGGGTGAACTTCGCCACCCAGCTCAGCATCGATGCAGCGGGAGACGAAGAGCTCCTGCGGCTGGCCACTCAGGCCGGCCTCAACCGCGTACTCATCGGCATCGAAAGCCCCAACAAGGACAGCCTGGCGGAGGCCAACAAGAATCAGAACGTTCGCTCCGACCTCGTCGCTGACGTGGTAAAATTCCATGAGATGGGGATCATGGTGATGGGCACGAGTATTGTCGGCTTCGATCACGACGATCTGTCCATCTTCCAGCGCCAGTTCGACTACTTCATGGAAGCCGGCATCCTAAGCCCCCAGCCGTTCCCTCTCCAAGCCCCGGACGCCACACCTCTAAAAGAGCGGATGATCAAAGAAGGTCGATACCTCGAATGGCAGTCCGACCTGCCTCCTGACCGCCTCAACAATTTTAACACTTTCACGCTGACGCCTAAGCAGTTTACTGTCGAACAGTTGGAGCAGGGGCTCCACTGGCTCATCCGTGAACTGTACCGACCCATCAACGTCCTCGCCAGGTTCAACACCTGGGTGGACCAGTTCGAACAATCACCCTATCGCCGAGACCTGAAGATCCCCGGCAACCCCCTGGATCGGCAGAGCCTGGGCGTACTGGGCCGCCTGGGTAAGTACCTCCTCCTTAGAGGCTCCAACGATGAGAAATGGCTCCTCAAACAGATGGTGAAGACCGCCAGGAGTTCATCCCATCCCCAACGTTTCGGATTCGCGGTTACCGTATTCCTGCAAGCCCTCAACACCCGCTATATGCTGGAGAGACTCAACCCGCAAATCGAGCGGGTAAAATACCCCGGGTGACTATCACGATCCAAACTGTCATTCTGAGGCTCCCGACGCACCCACTCCCGTACTTGAAAATGCCCCTCTAGAGCAAACCGAAGAACCCCCTCATGACTTGGAACCTCTCCCCGAAACTGAAGATGTCGTTGTGATGCAGTTCCCACTACTCGAACCCGTACTTCTCGAAGACCGAGGGCAACGCTTCCCGGATCCGGTCCTCAGCAAGGCCGAAGTCGGCCAGGGAATACCGATGCCCGGAGGTCCGGTCCGGTTGCGACTCGTCCAGCCGGGAAAGCTCTGCTTCCAACTCCGGCGGAGGGCCTGGGAGTTTGAAATGCCGGTACAGTTGGGACAGGGCCCGGGAAGGGGCCGACGAGAATTCGTCGTACGTGAACACGAGTCTCTTACCCCGCGGTACCTCGACCAGGTCTCTCTCGGCAAACCGGTAGGTGTTAAAACTGTCCTGCAGGATCGTCTCTACCTGCTCTTCGTTCATCTCGGTGAAGCCGGGGAAACGGTGACGCCAGATCTCTCTTATCAGGCTCAACCGCGACGGGATGGTCCGCAGCGGATTGCGCACGAGATAGACAAACCTGGCGTCGGGGAAGGTTCTCACCAGATACGGGATCTTCTGGGAGAATGCAGGGTTCTTGGAAACCACCAGGGGCGGTGAGCCGTCGGCTGTGGGCTGACGCTGTACTTTTTTGGTTACGCACGCCCGGTACCAGTTAAGCGCCTGCTCTTGTTCCGCGGGGTCCCAGCGGTCAAAGTCGCGCATTTCATCCAGTGCGGTGTCCCCCGTGGAAACGGGACTGTCGTTGACGCACATTGCCGACGCATATACGGTCCACAAGACGAACTCGTCCTCTTCCACTTCGTCGAACCGAATCCGGTGAACCTGATCCATGGGCCCGAGTTTCCTGTCTTGCAGTTTTTCAAACCAGCGGCCCACGTGACCACCCAGGACATTGTCCAGACTCGCTGCCGCACCGAGTCCCCGCTGGATGCTCGTGGCGGGCAAGAACATCTCGTGCAGTTTTAACACCCTCGAGTTGCGGTCCAGAGCCAAGAGTCGGTGGAGGAGGGTGGTGCCGGAACGCTGATGGCCGATGATGAACAGAGGTCCCGCAAAATCGGCCTGCCCGCGTTGGCCCGTCACGTAGTCCGCGGCCCAACCGGCCTGCAGCAAACCTAAGAGGCCCAGCCGAAACGCGGTGGCAGGCAGCGCGGCCTTCAGCCCCAACTGTCTTCCCTGGAGAAGCTGTTTGCGTACGAAACGGCGCCAGTGGAAAGGCACCAGCGGGCCGGCAAGCGGCGCCGCGGCCGCCCTCTCTTCCACCAATCGCCTGAGCGCCCGCTTGTCGGTCTTGTCCAACCTTCCGGTGACCGGTATTTCGTCCACCACACGGACGTGATCGGGCTGCACGTCCCTTCCGCAGATTTCCGCGGCCTTGCCCTCGAACTGCCGGGCATCGAAAGTGCTCGAGTCGAAAGGAGACACAAACAGCACTACGTCTTCGTCCTGCCTACTCGCATTCCACACGCCCACCATCGCGCACGCTCGCACCAGCGGCCGCCCGGATGCGTCAGAAAGAGCCGCAAGCTGGGCCTCGAATGATGCGGGATAGATGTTGACCCCGCGTCGGATTATCATGTCCTTCCTGCGGCCCATGAGGACCAGGTTTTCGCGCCCCCCGTCCCCTGTTTTTCGGCCGAGGTCGCCCGTCGGGAACGGCGCATCGCCGGAGCGCTCCTCCTCGCCCAGGTAGCCGGTAAATAACGATGGTCCTGAAACCACCACCTCCCCTACCCCGGACGGGTCGGGGTCAAGCACGTCGACGCTGACTTTCCCCAGCGGGGCGCCGACGTAATCGCCTTCGCCTCGAAACGCCAGCTTCTCTCCCGCAGTGGCCACACAGACCGGTCCGGCCTCGGTCATGCCGTACAGCGCCACCACCCGGGTGGAAGGATCCAACCGCGCCTGAAGCCGGCGCAGGAACGAGGCGGTCACCGGCGCGCCGCCCAGGAGCACCGTCCTCAAAGTGGGCGGAAATTTCGTCCCCCCGTCCCTGCCCATATGCATCGTCGGGGCAGAGCTTGTCAGTGTGGATGTCGGCGTCACCAGTGCAGCGACCGGCCCGCTCAACGTCTACTTCGGCTTCACCACCGCCGACTACGCCGAGAGCATCGTGACTGGGAGAGTCGAGTTCGGAAACGTGATGGTCGAGGTCGCCGCTGGCGAGACCCGCGTGACCAACGTCCCCCTCGTTGATCCCGACACGGGGGATCCTCTCCCGTTCCCCTTCGATCTCTCCCACACCCTCTGGCTCCGCATCAAGGCCCAGGATGCCCACATCCTGTTCAACGGGGCCAAGCTGAATTGCCGTCGGAAGCGGGTGGCTGTGTAGAAGCCATCTGCGGCACAAGACAACCCAGCGAAAATCCTACGAGATTGCTCAGAAACAACTCTTGCCAGCGGGGCGGCCAGCGTAGTACACTCGGCCCGGTTTTCGGGGAACCGTTGCCGTGGTCCAATTCGTCTTGCGTGAGGCTAGCACGGGTGCTCCGTTGCCGACGAATTGGTTTGGCCGGGCGCTATCGCCGGTTGAAATCTGCCGAAGGGGCTGGTAGTGAGCGATTCGGGACACAAGAATTGGCACGAAGTCACCTCCTCCCGCTTTCCCTGGGAGAAGGAGGCGCTCGACTACGTCAGGGCGAGATTCCCAGCGCACGAACCCTACCGCGCCTGGTCCAACTTTGAGTTCATCGCGGACGACGGCAGCATAAATGAAGTAGATCTGTTACTCTTCACTCCCCAGGGTTTCTTCCTTGTCGAGATCAAGGCTAGTCCGGGCGTTCTCAGAGGAGATACCCAGGTCTGGACTTTTGAGGATGGTGGCGGACGGAAGGTGCTGGACAACCCCCTGTTTTTGACGAACCTAAAGGCAAAGAAGCTCGCCTCACTGTTGAGGCGAAAGCGCGCCTTCAGCAAGCGCCGGGTACCCTTTATTGAGCCTCTGGTCTTCTGTTCTGCCGAGGAATTGACATGTGAGCTTCGCGGCAACGCTCGTTTTCATGTCTGCCTTCGCGACCAAGAAGAGCGACCAGGTATCGTGGCTGCTTTCCGAAACCGAGACTGCCCGGGGTTGGCGGAACGTCCTCGCGGGACTTTCGACAAGCCGATGGCCAAGGCGGTTGGCCGGGCCCTGGGTGAAATAGGAATCAAGGCAGCTCGCCGCACTCGTCGGGTGGGAGACTACGAACTCGGGCACATGGTCGATGTTGGGCCGGGCTATCAGGATTTTCTGGGGCGGCATGTGTCGTTGAAGGACACGGTCCGCAGGATACGTGTCTATCCTGTGCAGCCCGGTACTCCCCGGGAGCAGCGTGAAATGTACCGGCGCGCGGCAGAAAGGGAATTCCGTCTCTTGCAAGTGCTGGAGCATCGAGGAGTGCTACGGGCCATGGAATTCACGAGCAATGAACTGGGCCCCACCATCATCTTCCAGCATTCGCCGGAGGCCATGCGATTGGATCATTTCCTTGCCGAACGCAACGGGGAGATCAATGATGACCTTCGTCTTTCCCTCATCAGGCAAGTCGCAGAGACCATCCGATTTGCACACGGGAAACAGATCGTACATCGAGGGTTGAGCCCTCGCTCCATTCTTGTAGTCAACCCCAAGGATGAGAGTCCGCAGGCTGTTGTCATGAATTGGCAACTAGGCTATCGGGGAATCGGCGGGGCCAAGGACATCACGAGGGAGGAATTTCCGACCGTTCACGCAGATACGCTGGCCGAAGAGGCTACGAAGATTTTCATGGCGCCCGAAACGCTGGTCGATCCAGATTGCCTGGGCGAGCATCTGGATGTCTTTTCACTCGGTGCCATGTGCTATCAACTCTTCACTGGGCATAGTCCAGCAGAGAGTAGCCTGGCACTGGCAGAGAAGCTTCGTACTCAACGCGGCCTTCGAGTTGGGTCTGTTTTGAACGGAGCCCCTGAGTCCCTCGAACTACTGGTTCAAGACAGCACGGACCCAGACGTCACGGACCGTCTTGACACGGTGGACGAGTTTCTTCGGAGACTCGATGACGTCGAGAGAGAGCTTACCACGCCAACTTCACATCTGGCCGGCGACCCTTGCCTGGCCAAGACCGGCGATATCCTTCCTGGTGGCTTCAACGTAGTCCGAAAGCTCGGGACAGGCTCAACGGCCACCGCTTTTCTGGTCGAGAAGGAAGAGTGTGAGTACGTTATGAAGATTGCTGTCGATTCGGAGCACAACGAACGGGTGCACGCCGAAGGGGAGGTGATCCAGAAACTCGACAGTCCGCTGTTTGTTAGGTGTCACGGCATCGTTGTCGTGAATGACCGCAAGGCGATTCTACTGGACCAGGCAGGCGAAACAACCCTCGGCCACCGAATACGGCATGAGGGCCGACTAAGCCTTGAGATGCTTCAGCGATTCGGAGAGGACCTAATAGAGGCAGTGGATGTTCTTGAGCGAGAGGGCATCGCACACCGCGACATCAAACCGGACAACATTGGGGTCTCTGCGGTTGGTCGAGGTGATGCCCTGCATCTGGTGCTTTTCGATTTCTCGCTTTCAAGGAGTAGCCCGGAGAACATCCGAGCCGGAACTCCCGGGTATCTGGACCCGTTTCTTTGTTTGCGCAAACCTCCGCGGTGGGATCTCCAAGCCGAAAGGTTCTCCGCCGGGGTAACGCTATACCAAATGGCCACAGGGGTGCTTCCTGTGTGGCACGACGGGAAGACAGACCCCACGATGGTGGAGTGCGAAGCCACCATTGACGCTGAGCGGTTCGACTCCAACCTCAGGGAGCAACTGACGTCCTTCTTCGAGCGGGCCTTGCGTCGCGACCCCAGCGAACGCTTCGACAACGCCCAGGATATGCTCCGCGCATGGCGCAGAGCCTTCAGCACAGTGACAGTAACTTCCGAGGGGCACGAAGAGGACAACACGCCGCTGCTGGAAGGTGCGTCACTGCAAACGAGTGTAGCGGAGTTGGGGCTGGGCGCAGCGGCAGTTGATGCTCTTGACAGAATCAACGTGGTTGTAGTTCGGGATCTATTGAGCACTGACAGCCGACGGCTGGTACGGATGCGAGGGGTAGGACACAAGACACGCAAGCGCATCATGGCGGCGGTCAAGGTTCTGAGAAAGCACCTCGCCGGAATTGATTCGGGGGAGCCGGTTCCACGCCCAACCGAGGACGCACTTACCTATGAAATGTCAATTCCTAAGGAACGGTTAAGCGTCGACATTCTCGCGCAGCGTGTTCTGCGCGTGGCGAGCGGGAACGGGGGCGAGACAGACGCCACAGGATTTGATGGGCTGCTTGGCCTAGATGAACGCATCACCTCCGTTTGGCCAAGTCAGAAGGAGGTGGCTGCTGCTGTAGGAGCTGACCGTGCACAGATCGCCAAGATTCTCAGCAAGGGCCTCAAGCGTTGGAGCAGAGACCCGGCTTTGACCTCCCTACGAGATCAAATCGTCCACTTCCTCGAGCAGAATGGCGGAGTCATGTCAGTGGAGGAGTTGTGCCAGGCCGTGCTCTCCGCTCGCGGCAGCATCGAAGAAGAACCGAGACGGAGTCGTCTTGCACAAGTCGTCGCCAGAGCGGCGGTGGAGACTGAGGGCCAGAAAGAGAACGCTCGATACGCGGTGAGGCGGAAGGGTACGAACGTACTGGTGGCAACGGATCTGTCGCTAGCAGACTACGCTGTCGCCCTAGGAGATAAGGCAGATGAGATCGCCCGGCAGGATCCGTTGGTCCCTCCAGGACGCGCCGTGGAATTGTTGCGCGGGATACGGCCACCTCCTGAGTTTGAACCGTTGAGTGATAGCCGCCTGCTTCGCCTGGCAGCAGCTGCCTCCCAGACGGCAGCGGTGTCAAGCCGCCAGGAGGTCTATCCTCGCCGGATGGACGCCGGGCGGGCTCTCAAGCTCTCCCATGGCGGACTCGTAGGCCTCAGCATCGTTACGGTGGAACAGATTCACCAGCGTGTCCGGAGCCGCTACCCACATGCAGCCGCTCTCCCCGGCCGCCCCAGATTAGACAAGCTCCTGAGCAAAGCGGGGCTGGAACTGACCTGGGATTCGGAACGGTCAAAAGGAGGAGCATACGTAAGTACCGCCCGGAACGTCCTGAGCGTAACGAGTATTACGCGCACACCCTCACGATACCGCACGGTGGGTCGGGTGGCGGGAACGTCGAAGCCCCACTTTCAGCCGAACTACGTGACTCCAGAGGTTGCTGAGGCACGGCAGTTCGAGGAACGGCTGAGGCACGCGGAATCACAGGGCGCGTTCCTGGCCCTGACCGTGAAGCCCAATTTGTATGCGAGGGCAAAGGAGGAGTTGGCCACAAGGTTCAACGTCCGGACACTGGACCTGGAGCGGGTCTTCGTGGAAGCCCTACGGAAGGGGGCAGAGGACGTTGGGGCGGACTGGACTGTAGTGGTCAAGGCGGATTCGGCTCCTCGAGAGAGTCTCGATTGGCGGAACCTGAATCATCTGATTGCAGCCAAGGTAGTTCCACAGCTTGAGACAACGATCGCTCACGGCAATCAGACGGTTCTCATGTATCACCTGAACTGGCTGGCACGCTATGACCAGGTGGTACTGCTATCAGAAGTGCAGCAAGCGGTCCAGGACGGCCATGTTCATGGAGTTTGGTTGCTCATCCCAGCCAGTCCACAAACGGACATGCCCCTGCTGGACAGCGTTGCAGTTCCTGTGATTACCAACAACCAGTGGGCGTCCATCCCGGAGAGTTGGTGCCGAAATCTGCACAGAGCCGACGCTGTACTCCAGGAGGCTTCAGAAGCCGAGAAACTCGGACAGGCTGCCGCTGATAAGGAGGATTGGCCCGAGAATGATTGACCGGAAGGAACTACTCGCAGACTTGAAACCTCTGCTACGGGATCTGGAGGCGGACCTTCGGAGACGGTGTGACGAAGTCCCGGATTTGGATAGCGAGCTTAGGAGCGAATACGAACAGGCTCACTCGGCTGGCCGGGTCGGCGTAAGCTTCGAACAGTGGCGGACGGAACTGATCACTCAGGTTGCGGTCGCGTGGGTGCTCTCTTGTGTCTTCGCGCGTTTCCTGGAGGACAATGCCCTCGTTTCGCCGCCGCGGGTTTCTGGACCGGTACATGGCATCAAAGAGGGGCAAGGACTCCAAAGGGCTCGCGACGAACGTGATCTGTACTTCCGCGCTCATCCGGTGCTCACGGACCGCGACTACCTCCTGAGCGTCTTCGATGACCTGGGCAGACTCCCCGGAGCGAAAGACGTTTTCGGACGCCACAATCCGGTCAGCGCTCATCGAAACTGGCTTTCGGGGGATGCAGCACAGGGCCTCATAGCGTTCTTCCAGAGAATAGACGTTGATGGTACGGGAGAGCTCCTTCACGACTTCAGGGACGACCTGTGGGATACGCGCTTCCTTGGCGACCTGTACCAGGATCTCTCCGAAGCGGCTCGCAAGAAATACGCCCTTCTCCAGACCCCGGTTTTCGTCGAGGAGTTCATTCTGGAGCGGACCTTGGAGCCGGCCATCGACGAATTCGGTCTCGAAGATTTCAAGATGATAGATCCGGCCTGCGGGAGCGGACACTTCCTCCTGGGGAGCTTCACTCGCATTCTCGAACACTGGCGCAAGTCTGAACCGGCCACGAGTCAGAGGGAGTTGGTCGCAAGGACTATCGAGGCGGTCAACGGTGTGGACCTGAACCCTTTCGCCGTGGCCATCACGCGCTTTCGCCTCCTGCTCGCAGCCATGAAGGAGTGCGACATCACACGACTCAGCGATGCCCCGGCATTTGAGTTCAACCTTGCGTGTGGCGATTCGCTTCTTCATGGGGTCCAGGGTCCTGGGGTGCTTGGATTTCACGAATTGGCCCACCACTTTCATGCGGAGGACATCAGTACCCTGCGTCGAATTCTGCGACCAGGGCAATACGAGGCGGTTGTTGCCAATCCGCCTTATATCACTGTCAAGGACCGTGTCCTAAGCCAGGCATACCGCGCTCGTTATCCTGAGGTATGCTACCGGAAGTACTCCTTGGCTGTCCCATTTATGCAACGATTGTTCGAACTGGCCCGCAGGAGGGGCCTCGTAGGACAGATTACCGCAAATTCTTTCATGAAGAGAGAATTTGGAAAGAGACTCGTGGAAAGCTACCTGCCCCGGGTCGATACGACTCATGTCATCGATACCAGCGGTGTATATCTTCCCGGACACGGAACTCCTACGGTCATATTGTTCGGACGCAATTGCAGGCCGGTCGCCACGACTGTCCGAACAGTCATGGGCATAAAGGGGGAACCTAGTGCTCCAGATGACCCTTCTCAGGGACTGGTATGGACGGCAATTCTCGGCCAAATCGACCAGCCGGGCACCGAGAGTGAATTTGTTACAGTTGACGACAAACTTAGAGAACAGTTTCATGGTCACCCGTGGTCAATCGGTGGAGGAGGCGCGGCCAACCTCAAGGCCCTTCTGGATGACCAGCCGCATTCTGTGCTCCGGAAAGCAACCGAGGTGATGGGTGTCTTTGGCATGACCAATGCAGATGAGGTCATGCTGGCTCCTGAACAGGCATTTGCACGGCGTTCTGTGGAGAGCACCGTACGCTTGCCAGTAGTGACTGGCGGCAACGTACGCGAGTGGTCAATTGCAGTCGACGAACATGTCCTGTTTCCATACATTGGCGAGGAGTTGGTCTCAGTCAACCTCTTTCCAGGATTCCTTCGTTGGGTTTGGCGATGCCGCACGACAATGGGAAACCGTGCGACTTTCAGCAAGGCTACTTATTTCAAGGAAGGACGCCCCTGGTGGGAATGGCACTTGGCTTGCCTCGAACGTATTCGCAGTCCCTTGTCGATTGTTTTTGGGTCAGTGGCGAGTCACAACCACTTCGCATTGGACCGTGGCCAGAAGGTATTCAAGCAATCCGCCCCACTTTTGAAGCTGCCGGATGCCTCGACGGAGGAAGACCACATGGGCATCCTGGGGCTACTGAATTCCTCCACGGCGTGTTTTTGGATGAAGCAGGTGTTCTTTCCCAAGGGGGGCAATCATGTGGGACAGGACGGTGCGCGAGTCCGACAGACCTGGTGGGACGAGCGCTACGATTTTGCCTCAACTGGCCTGGAGCCACTTCCAATGCCAGCAACTCTTCCCGTGGAAATGGGAAAGCGACTCGACGCTCTTGCTTCCAAGCTAGCGGCATCCACGCAGGGAGTGCAGACAGGTGAGGTTGTGCCAACATTGAGTTCGCTTCAGGAGTGTCAGAATAGGTTTCATTCTAGCTTGGGCCAGATGACCTCGTATCAAGAGGAGCTGGACTGGGAGTGCTACAGTCTCTTCGGCTTGCTTCCAGGAGAGGATGGGGCCTTCGTGTACCAGAGTCCTCCTCCTGTCGAGTTGGGCCAACGAGCTTTCGAAATCGTGCTGGCTAGACGTGTGAAAGCCGGCAAGGAGCAGGTGGCTTGGTTCGAGCGTCATGGTTCGACCCCAACGACTGAGATACCGCAGCACTGGCCCATGGAATACAAGCAGGTCGTCGAGCGCCGCATCCAGCTCATCGAGAGTGACAGGAATATCGGGCTCATGGAGAGGCCTGAATACAAACGTCGGTGGAATATCGAGCCGTGGGAGATCCAACAGGAGCGGGCGCTGAGAAACTGGCTGCTCGGGCGATTGGAGAGCTACTTCGACATTGACGGCCGGATGAACGAGGACGACGTGCCTACGGCGAAGGGCCATCTATCCGACCGTTGCTTGACCAGCGTGGCCATGGTGACAGACATTGCGAAGCGAGACGCGGATTTCATGGCTGTGGCCGAACTATTCACCGATCGGAAGGATTTCCAGGTGGTCAGTCTGGTCGGGGAGTTAATGGCGTCCGAAAGCGTTCCGTGCCTGCCCGTCCTGCGGTATCGACCCAGCGGCGTGGACAAGCGAGCCGCATGGGAGGGTACGTGGGAACTCCAGCGCCTGGAAGATGCCATTGATGCAGTGTTCGACGTAGACAAGCTGGCAAGCCTCAAGCGGGAGGATGCGGAAAACAGACTCGGCAATCTCGTAAAAGGATTGCCGCTGGCCGAAGGAATGAGAGACAAGCTTCTGGCGAGCGCACTCAGGGGCGCAGACTATGTTGGGAAGTGCGTTGGAGAGGGCAAGAACTTGTCCAGCGAACACATCATCAAGCCCGTCACAGATGCAGCCAGGCGCATAAAGGCAACGGCGGTGGGAGATATTCCAGTACCGCCCAAGTATGCGAAGCGAGACTTTCTCGACGGGGATTACTGGCGGTTACGCGGCAAGCTGGATGTCCCCAAGGAACGTTGGGTGAGCTTCCCGGGCTGCGAAGGGCAGGATGGAACCTTGGTTGTGGGGTGGGCCGGCTACGATCACCTGCAGCTCGCCCGCGCAGTGGCTGAACGATACGAAGAAGGAAAGGAGAGGGAGGGGAGGAAACTGGTTCAGCTTCTGTCGGCAATCGGACACCTTTTGCCCTGGTTGAAGCAATGGCACAACGAGACAGACCCGACCTATGGAACTCGCATGGGCGACTATTTTGAAGTCTACCTCACCGAGGAAGCGAAGAGCCTTGGGATGAGCGTCGAGCAGGTGATGGCCTGGGAGCCGGAGAAGCGACCTCGCAAGAGACGTCGCAAACGTCGAGGCGTTCAGGCTGATTGAGGATTTGACGGGAGCGAATGATGGCGAAGTACATTCGGGAACTACTTGAGATTCCATCGCAGGTCAACAAGGGCGATTTCGTCCTCAATCTGGCCGCTGGTGTGTCTGACGACAACGCTGCAGCAACGCTGAGGAACTACGTCGTCACGCCACAATTGACCGCCTGCTTCGAGCAGGCCCTTGGGTTCATCAAGGGTGCTGTGGCCGATTCGGGGACAAGCAAGGCGTGTTACCTACATGGCAGTTTCGGCAGCGGCAAGAGCCACTTCATGGCGGTTCTCCACCTCTTGCTGCGGAACAACCCGGAAGCGAGGGCAATAAAGGAACTTGCCGGCGTGGTGGCGAAGCACAACGCGTGGACTCAAGGGAGGAGATTTCTGTTGGTTCCGTTTCACATGATTGGAAGCCGGAATCTTGAACAGGGGATCCTCGGGCAATATGCAAACTATGTACGACAACTGCATCCCGACGCGGCCACTCCCGGTGTGTATCTAGCCGAAAGCCTGTTTGAGGACGCCCAGAGCCTTCGAGAGGACCTGGGAGATGAACACTTCTTCCAAAGACTGAACGAGAAGAAGGGGAGCGGAGGAGGCTGGGGGGCCATCGGAGCTGGCTGGAACCCGAGCAGTTTTGATGCAGCGGTCAGCGCTCCACCAGGAGATCGGGACCGTTCGCTCCTCGTAGGGGATCTCATTGGGGCGTTCTTCAGGGCCTACCACAATGTAGCAGCGGGGCAGGACGAGGCGTACCTTGAGCTCGACAAGGGTCTGGCGGTCATTTCCAATCACGCCAAGGACCTGGGCTACGATGCGGTGGTCCTTTTCCTGGACGAACTCATTCTGTGGCTGGCCAGCCACGCCGCTGACCTTAGCTTCATCCATCGCGAGACGCAGAAGTTGGTGAAGTTGGTCGAAGCACAGGAGGTCGACCGTCCTATACCTCTTGTCAGCTTCGTTGCGCGTCAGCGAGACCTGCGAAAGCTCATCGGCGATACGGTGCCAGGTGCCTCGAGGTTGAACTTCGAGGACTCGGTTGATTGGTCTGAGGGGCGTTTCAGCGTAATCAAGCTCGAGGACCGGAACCTCCCGATGATTGCGAACAAGAGAGTCCTCGTCCCACGCAGTGCAGCGGCGCGCCAGGAACTCGATGCGGCGTTCGAGGAGACTGCCAGCATTCGGAAGGAAGTGATGGATGCCCTCTTGACCGATAGCTACGGGCGAGACATCTTCAAACTCATCTATCCGTTCAGTCCGGCATTGATGGACGCGCTCATTGCCGCGTCCGGGATGCTGCAACGCGAGCGAACGGCCATCAAGGTCATGGTTCAGCTCCTCGTTGACAAGCGAGATACTCTGGAGCTTGGGGACATCGTCCCGGTGGGTGACCTCTACGATGCTGTAGCCCACGGCGACGAGGCTTTCAGCCAGGACATGAAGGTGCATTTCAACAACGCGCACAAGCTCTATCACGAAAAGTTGCTCCCCATGTTGGAGGGTCAGTACGGTGCGCGCCGAGAGGAGCTGCTAGCCAAGCCTTCCGACGATCCCCAGCGTGTCAATTTCATCAACGATGAGCGCCTACTGAAGACCCTGCTCTTGGCCGCGTTGGTTCCGGGTGTCAACTCACTTCGCGCTCTTACGGCAAGCCGGTTGGCGGCGCTCAACCACGGAACGATTCGTTCCCCCATCCGAGGGAAGGAAGCCGCAGCGGTTCTGCAGAAATGTAAGCAGTGGGCTGCCGAAGTAGGGGAGATCAAGATCGGTGAGGAACCGACAAATCCGACGGTATCAGTGCAGCTTAGCGGCGTCGACACGGAAGCCATCCTCGCAGCGGCCTCCCACGAGGACAATCCAGGCAACCAAATGAGGATGATCAGGCGTTTTCTCTTCCAGGAACTGGGGATTGAGAACGCCGATCAGTTCTTCTTGTCCTATGGGTTCACCTGGCGTAACACATATCGAGAATGCGAGGTGGTCTATGGGAACGTCCGTTCTCTTCCCGAATCGAGCTTGGTCGCCACCGGCAGTTCATGGAGGGTTGTCATTGACTACCCGTTCGATGAGCCTGGACATACCACGAGGGACGACCTCGGGAAATTGCAGATGTTCGCCCAGAACAAACCGGATGGTACGCGGACGCTCGTATGGCTACCCGCCTTCTTCTCTCGGACGGCACTGCGTGACCTGAGTCGGCTCGTGGTAATCGAGCATGTCCTCACCGGGGAGAGACTTGACGGGTATACACCACTCATGTCGGCTTTGGACCGGAGTACGGCGAAAACCCTGCTGGAAAACCAAAGGAGTTCGCTGACCGAGCGCGTGAAGCAACACATCGAAGCCGCCTACGGCATCAGGGGAAGCCACAGCAAATCCATCGACAACTCACATGAGTTGTCCGATACGTTCAGGTCGTTGTATCCAGGACTGGACCTCCAGCCGCCAGCCGCCAGTACGCTACAGGGAGCATTGGATGGTCTTTTGGCTCAAGCATTGGCTATCGATTTCCCTGCACACCCGGAGTTTGGTGCGGAGATCAAGAGCCTGCATCTCAAGAAGGTCTATGCGGAAACGGTGAAGGCGACATCGCAGAAGGATGGACGCACCGAGGTGGATCGCGGATTGCGCCATCTAGTGAAACAGATTGCAGAACCGTTGAGTTTGGGAGAACAGGGCGAAACACATTTCGTCCTGGGGCAACGCTGGCGAGACCATTTCATTAGAAAGATAGCTGAGTCTGCTGGCCTTACTACCGTAGGCTCCATGCGCAAGTGGATCGATGAACCGAGGCCAATGGGGCTGCCGAAGGAATGCCAGAATCTGGTCATGCTTCTGTTTGCCGCGCAGACGAATCGCAGCTTCTTCCTTCACGGGGCAGCATTCGACGCCACGTTGGCGGAACTGCCCGACGAGTTGGAGTTGCGAGAACAGAAACTCCCAAGTGAAGATACCTGGGCCATCGCCTGCCACAGAGCTCGCGTCATTCTAGGGGTTGAGTCCTCCCCGCTTCTGAACGCTTCCAATTTGGCCAGGCTTTGCGAAGAAGTCCAGGGAGTGGCTCGGGAGTACCAGGATCTGTGTCAAGCGCTTGTGGAGCAGTTGGAGGAACTGATTGCGGACTTTGGCGGAGGAGCAGAGAGTGCACCCCGGTATCAGACGGCGCAAGCGGTTGCGGCCCTTCTGCCTTCAGTGTCGACAGGCGAACCAGCGGCAGTAGTCAAGTCTCTGGCCGAGATCACTCCACAAACTTCGGAAACGGCCATGGGCACTTCTTTGGAAACGGCCGGTAGTGTTGTCAGGGCATTAGATGCCACGAAATGGAAGCTCTTTGAGAGCATCCGCAAGCTCAAGGATGGACGGAAAGACGCTGCGGGGGCCGTACTCGAACGCGTGCGTAGAGCACTTAGCAGCGATCAGCATGTAAACGCGGTGGAATCTGTTCTGAAGGCGGAGGAGGAAAAGGCGATTGATTTGCTCTCTCCCCGAGAGACGACGCCCGAGAAGCCGGATACGCAACCGGAGGAGGAGCCGTCTGACGAAGCCGGGCCCCCGGCTGTTCCCGAGCCGGTGGAAGGAAGCCCGTCGCCTGTTGGCAGAAAGGTGGTCACTAGTGATTCACGTACGAACCTGTCCATGAAAGAAGCCGAGGAAGTGATAAGGCAAATCCGAGACAAGGCAGGAGAAACAGGCATCGTCCGAATCAATCTATCCTGGCTGATAGAGGAGGAGGAATAGGAGCCGATGACAACGGCGAGTCCATCAATAGGGGTTATCCGGGCGCAGGTGAGAGCGATTCGGAGTAAGGTACCCAAGGCGAAGGTGTTTGGCATCTTCACCTCAGGGCGTTGGAGCGGTCCCCTGGTTGACAGAACTGACGAGGACTCGATTGCCGTCTATCAATGTGACTCCGAATTGGAAATGCGCCTGGCGCTGCAGCAGGCACCGGAAAGTGCCTCGGCCGTCGTGCTCGTCACGCCGGTCGACGAAGGCAAGATAAGCGCAGACATCATGGTTCGTCTGGCCCTCCGGAAACTGCACCCGCTCAACAGTTGGGAGATAGTACGGTCACTTTTTGGGGCCAAGCAACTCGACCCCAGGATTACTCAACATGTGCATCTGGCTGATACTCTGCTGGAGTGTACCGCAGGGATAGATGTGCCGCCCGTAGCCGCTGGTTTCCTGGATGCTGAGACGGCCTGGCGGATTCTGCTTTCCAAGAAGCTCGGGCTGCCGGGTGCGGAGGTCGACGGAGTTGACTTGCTGAAGAGCTCAGCTGAGACAGACCTGGCGGCTAGGTGGAGCAGGTCTTCTGCTGAGTTTCGAACTGCTGCCGCCGAATGGATCAGCAGTTTCGCGGGAGACCTCGCTGGAGCGATACTCGCCAGCGTTCAAGGGGACCACGGAACGAAGGCTCTTTCGCTCGGCCTTGTCATGGGAGTGGTGTTCCATTGTGATGTCGGCCACGAGCTGGACAAGGCCGCTGGGCGTCTGGAATCGTACCTGGGCGCTACTGAACTCTCGCCGGGGTTGGCCCGAAGATGGGGTGATGCCGCTGCGAGAGCGGCCAAACTGCTTTCGGACAAGACGTTGCGTTGCTGCCATGATGAGGCTGAGACCATCCTCCGTGCTATTGGGGCCGATGAACACGCTTGGCGCAGCGACGTACTGCCACTGGGGCTTGAGCAGCGCCTCTCTCAAATGGGGCGAGTAATCGTAGCTGCCCTCGAATCGGGAGAAGCTGTTCAACCAGCCGAGCCTGACGAGTTGCTTCACACCATTTATCGCCATCGTCTCGGACGTGGACGAGGTCGCAGGTTGGAGCGGGTGGAGATGGCGCTCCGGCTGGTGCGTTGGGTGTCGAGTAGGAGAAGTGAGGATTCGGCGAAAACCCCGGGACTGGTGGATGCAGCGCGTTCCTACGTTGGAGAGGGATGCTTTGTTGACTGGGCCCGCCAAGTGCTCAGGGGAGGAGAAGCGAATCCCGAACTTGCCGCTGCGTATGCTCGGCTTGTGGAATGTACAGCCGAGACAAGAGAGAGAGAGAATCGTCGGTTTGGCCAAGCACTCGTTGAACATCGGGCAGCGGGCAACCCGGAACTGGGACTAGCACCAGTGGAACGTATACTCGATCTTCTGGTCGGTAGACTAGCGAAGACGCTGCCAGTTCTGGTGCTGGTCATGGACGGAATGAGTTGGACCGTGTTGCGGGAGCTCCTCGCAGATATCAAGTCACGCAACTGGGTAGAACTGTCAGCGGACCGTTCTCTGAAGCGGGTAACGGCCCTCGCTGCTCTTCCGTCAGTGACGGAAACCTGCCGCGCCAGTTTGTTGTGTGGGACGTTGTGCAGGGGGAAAGCACCAGACGAAGTGAAGGGGTTTGCAGGGCACCACTCCCTGCTTGTCAGCTCTCAATCAGGTCTACCGCCCAAGCTGTTCCATAAGGCTGCCATTGAGGCAGAAGACGATTCGGGTCTCGCTGTCGAGATTCGGGAAGCAATAGGCAACAAGCGGCAGCGCGTCGTCGGCATCGTGCTGAATGCTGTCGATGACCATTTGGACAAGGGCGACCAGGTGGATGCTATCTGGACGGTGGAACATGTCCGGGCACTCGAACCGATTTTGGCGGAGTGCCGAGATGCAGACCGTCTGATAGTGCTCCTGAGCGATCACGGACATGTGGTGGAGCGGCACACCGAACAACTTGATGGCTCAGACGGGACACGTTGGCGGCGCCCGGAGAAACCTATCCGAGAAGAAGAAGTGCTTGTGGATTCTCCGCGCGTGCTCATGCCAGATGGGGGGCGGGTTGTCCTTCCGTGGACTGAGAGAGTGCGCTACGGTGCGAAACGTAACGGCTACCATGGGGGGGCAACACCGCAAGAGATGCTTATCCCTGTTGCGCTCCTTTGGCCGCGCCTCCAACTGCCGGATGGTCTTGCCGAGATCCCCCCCGACTATCCATCGTGGTGGACTTGTTCCCCGGTCGTCGAGCTTCCGGTTCGCCAGCAGAAGCCGAAGCCCTCTCGCAAGTCGGGTGCCCCCCTCCTTTTCGAGGCTACGACTACAGCCAGGCCGGCCAAGTCCACGGAACGTTGGCTGGAGGAGTTGCTGAAGAACGACCTATTTGTGAAGCGCAAAGTATCACTCGTAGGGAAACAAGTCCTGGAGAACTCTACGACAAGACTGGTTCTGTGGAGCATCGCCAGGTGCGGCGGGTCCATCGCTACGCAAGAGCTGGCAAGAATGGTTGATCAGCCGGGACTTCGCCTTGAGCGGATTCTAGACGTGCTGCAAGATGTACTGAATGTTGAGGGTTTTGCCATACTTACATTGGGACGGGCGGAGGGAACCGTTGCGCTGGATGTCCGACTCTTGAAAGAGCAGTTCGACCTGGGGGCTGATTGATGACGTCTATTGGAGGCAGTGAACGCCAGTTAAAGGAGACAGCTAGATGAGCACCGCGGTTACAAGAGGACAAACAAGGACCATGGCCAGAGAGGCTTGGTCGATCTTGAACGAGATAAGCACTCTTCGTCGTGCCGCAATTCGGTCAGGACATGAAGACGAGGCTGACGAACTCGAACGGTGCATGCGGTCGTTTTGGTTTTACAGCCTTTTCGATAGCTGTCGTTGTCGTACGTTGGCCATCTGAATCAGGTCGCCTGACGCCGGACAT
>CAZVFX010000065.1:21190-40636 GCA_964626565.1 uncultured Myxococcales bacterium | reverse complement strand
ACGCCGACGAAGTGTGGTGCGCCGACGGATGCCCCATGGTGCCCTAGCGCTACTGGCAGAAGAACCCATCGTAATTGACGTTACCGCATCCGTTCCAGCACGGTCCGCCGAGCCAGCCCTGATTGCAGTGGGAAGGATACATGTGGGCTGCGTTGCTGCACTTGTCGCCGCCGTGGCAACCGTTATAGGACGAATACCCCATCGCCTGGCAGATGTTATCGAGATACTCCGTATTGCCGTAGGCGACCTCGATATAGCTCACAGCCGAGAACTGAGCGCCCAACGCCTGGAGGCAGGCGTTGAGTTCCGAAACATAGATTATCTTGTCATCGCCCTGGTCTACACAATCGGCCTCTTTCTGGCAGCCTGAATCGCAGCCATCGTCGTTGGCCAGGTTGCCATCATCGCACTCTTCACCGGCCTCCACCTGCCCGTTTCCGCAGCAGGGAATGATCGGGGTCTGCACGCAACCCTGCGCAGGGTCGCATTGCCCCAGGGTGCACTGGTCGCCATCGTCGGGGCAAGCCAGGGGGGCGCCCGCCTGGCACGACCCGCCTGAACAACTGTCGTCCTCGGTACACACATTGCCGTCGCTGCACGGCGCATCGTTTGGAGAGTGGGTACACCCCGCCACCGGGTCGCACTCGTCATCGGTGCAGACGTTACCGTCTCCGCAGTTGAGCAGGCCGGTTCCTTCACAACTGCCGTTGGAGCACTCATCTTCGGTGGTACACGGATTGCCGTCATCGCAGGAAAGGGTGTTAGTGGAAAAGACGCAGCCCGACTGGGGGTCGCACGAGTCGTCGGTGCAGACATCACCATCGTTGCAGTTCACGGTTGGGCCGCCCAGGCATTCGCCAGCCTCGCAATAATCGTTCATAGTGCACGCGTCCCCATCGGTGCAGAAGCCGTCCGCCGGCACATACAGACAGCCGCCCTCACCGGGGCTGCACAGGTCATTGGTGCATGGATTGCCGTCATCACACTCCAGGATCTTCTGGCCGACGCACTGCCCGCCGCTGCAGGCGTCCTGCACGGTGCACGCATTTCCATCATCGCAGTCCCCTTCCCACGGGCTGAAAGTGCAGCCGCTGTCCGGAGAGCAATTGTCCAGGGTACACTCGTTGTCGTCGTTGCAGATCAACGCCCCCGTCCCCGTGCAACTGCCGTTGGCGCATTGGTCTCCGGTGGTACACGGATTGCCATCGTCGCAGGGGTATGTGTTGGTGGAAAAGACACACCCCATTACCGGATCGCAGTACTCGCTGGTGCAGGGGTTGTCATCTTCACACTCCACACCTTCCAAGCCCGCGCACTCGCCGTTGATGCAGGTATCCCCCTGGGTACAGGCGTTCAGGTCGTCGCAGTCGCCGTCCGCAGGGGCGAACAGGCAGGAGCCGCCAACACACGTATCTGCGGTGCACCCGTTGCCATCATCACAGAGTTTCGGAGCGCCGGACTGGCACTGGCCGTTCTGACAGGAATCGCCCAATGTGCAGCCGTCGCCATCGTCACAGGGTCCAGGAATCGAAACGTTTGAGCAACCGCCGCCGGGAAGGCACAGGTCCTTGGTGCACGGATTGCCGTCATCGCAATCAACCACCGCCAGCCCGGTGCACACGCCGTTGACGCACTGGTCCCCGGTGGTGCACGGGTTGCCGTCGTCGCAATCAGCAGTGAGGAGCTGGTGGACGCAACCGGTCTGAGGATCGCAGGAGTCGCCGGTGCACGGATTGCTGTCGTCGCAGGATTTCGCCGGTCCCGGAACGCAGGCGCCGTCCAGGCAAGCGTCTCCCACGGTACACGCATCGCCGTCCTGACACGTCAGCTTGGTATTCACATGAACGCACCCAGCCCCCGCTTCGCAGAAGTCCTCGGTGCAGGGATTGTCATCGGCGCAGTTCACCTGCCCGCCCCCGGCACACTCGCCGGCCTGACAAGTCTCGCCCACGGTGCACCCGTTGCCGTCGTCGCACAGGTAGTTCTCGTTGTCCGGACCGGTCCCGCACTGCCCAGTTACCGGATCACACGTTGCCTGCAGACATTCGCTCCCTTCCCCTGCCGGGACGGGGCACTCCACCGCAGACCCCGGAGCAATGGCGCACAAATAGGGCAACTTATCCAAATCGCAAAACAGCGAGCCGTTGCAAACGTCTCCGTCGTCGAGAGCAGCGCAGTCGGCATCGGTTTGACAATCGCACGAAACCGCCACCCCAAGACACTCCCCGTCCCCGCATGTATCGGCCACCGTACAGGGGTCGCCATCATCGCAAGGAGCGGTGTTCGCGTTGAAAAAACAACCGCCCGTTTCAGAGCATTCGTCGTCTGTGCAGGGATTGTCGTCATCGCACTCTACTGCGGCCCCCACGCACTGTCCCGCCTCGCAATGATCGGCAACCGTGCACGGATTGTCGTCTTCGCACGAGCCGCTGTCCAGCACTTCGCTGGAGCATCCTCCGGCGCCGTCGCACTTGTCTTTCGTGCATCCGTTGCCGTCGTCGCACAGGTTTATGTAGTCTCCGTCTACCAGGTTGGGCTCGTCCACCTCGTTATCGCAATCGTCGTCAACTCCGTTGCATTGCTCCGGGCCCGGCTCCCCGGCATCGCAGGAAGTGAGGCCTTCCTCGGCACAGACCCTGCTACCGCTGCACACACCCCACTCGTTAGTCATGGAACAAGTGGTGGACAAGCCAAGGGACACCGAGCGACCGGTGCAGGGGCAGACCCCCGCATCGTTTACGCACTGCTGCAGCAGCGCACCGTCGACAGTCTCCACTTCCTTGCAGGAGAAACCCCAGGGACAAGCGCCGTCCGCACCGCAAGGGCCACCGCAGAAACTCCCTTCCTCGCCATAACTGACGCAGGCATCCTCGGCCCCGCCGGTACTGGTACACTCGCCGCTGGCCGTGCAGGGCCGGCAGAGGTTGGCAAAACCGGACACGCATATGAACACCGCGTCAGGGTCGGTTCCGGCTACCTGCTTGCAACTCCAGCCGGGCGGGCACTCTTCCTGACAGGTTTGGGTACAGACGTTCTCCCCCATGTGCTGCACGCACCACCCGGACAGGCAGTCGGGGTTGTCGACACACTGGTCCATGAAACAACCTTCGCCGGGCGCACATTGCAGAGTGGAAGGTACGTCGAGAGACAACTCGAAGATGTCCTCCGGCGCTGCAATCTTGGCCAGGTCTACCGGCGGCAACTCCGCTAGCACCTCGTGCGCGGCCACCTCTTCCGGCTGCACATCTGAAAACAGCTTGTCCACACCACCATCGCCGCCGGTGCAAGCCAGCAACATCAGCGACATCAAGAGCGACAGTCCGGTTCTCATAGCCTTCTCCTCGACGACAGTTCCTGCCCGTTTTCTAGCGACTTCCGGTGAGCGTCTCCACGGTCATGCCCGCCGGGTACCCGTACGACACGTACTCATCATACCCATAAACCGTGATTCCCATAGGGCGATTGGAAGTCAAGTGGTGCACTCCGTCGGAAATCATGGAGCGGGCAATACGAAACTCTCCGGTACCCACCATTTCGTATACCGACGCGTCCACCTCGTTCCCATCGATGTACAGCCTGGCCCCGGCGAGAAGGACGATGTTGACATAGTCAAGCTCGTACTTATCCGGAATCAGGAACACGTACTCGGTCCTGAAGCGGGAGACGGGAACCAGCACTATGAACGAGGGATCTCCGATGCCCGCGTCAAGATGGAGGCCGTACGCTTCGCACTCCGCCTCGGTGATGCAGTATAGCTTGCACTCATCGTGATAAAGGCAGTCAACCGACGGGTTGTACTTGCACTTGCCGGGATTGCCGCCACCGCCGCCCGTGCACTCGGACACATTGGCGACCGGTGCGTTCTCGCCAGCCAGGAACTGGCCCACCATCACCGGGTGATTAGCATGAATCTCAAAGGACTTCTCCACGCCGAACTCGAAGAAATCCCCTTCATTCAAGGTCGGTATCTGGGCCACCGGCGGGGTGGTGGTGATTTCGGTGCCGTCTGCGGTGGCCAGGATGCGCCAGTAGTCCATCTCCCCATTTCGGGGCTGACTGCGCGCAGCCACGTAATGCTCTCCCAGACTGGCCACCGGCAGCAACTGCTCCTCGAGGTGGTCGCAGCAGCACGGAATGGGACAGTCGGAGTCCACTTTGCAGCTCAGTCCGCTGCCCCGGCAACTGCCCTGGTCGCACTTCATGTCGTTGGGGATGTTCCCACACTCGGAGCCGGCAAACACCGCCACCGGCTTGTCCGAAACGATATGACTGCCGGTAAGGTCGTCACCGAACTCGGCGGTCTCCAGGTTCAGCACTGAATACGGCTCCAACGTGTAGGTTTTGGAACCGCCCGGAATGAACACGCCGGTATCCTCGTTGTGAAGCGTATTGGCGCTGGAGGTTACCGTGACCTCCGTGGCGGCAGCAGTGCCCACCACCGTTACGTATCCCCGGTTGTTGTCCCCGGTCTGCTCACGGGACATGACGTAGTACTCGGTGCCCAGGGCGCCGGAAGAGATGAGCATCGACGCGTCGTTGGAGAAGACATCGACGTTGGAGAGCGGATTAAACTGGTAGGCGATTATCGGAATGTCGCTCTTCACCCGGTAGGCCAGGGGCGCGAGCAGGCTGCCGTCCACGTTTCTTGGTTCCAACTCAATGGCCTGGAGCTTACCCGGGGGCACGTTGAACTTGGTGGAATACCCCTCAAAGGTTGTGACCTCCAGATCGGCTGAAACCGTTTCATGCACGTTGCTCACAACCACGGCGAAGGGGGAGTTCTGGGCGTCATGTTCCACCCCGTCAGCGTCCACCTTGTAGTAGTTGTCCAGGTCCACCGCCCAGTACTCACAGCCCACATTGGTCGCCACTTTGGGACTCACCGCGCACATGGAGACGCAAGTCCCCATGAAGCAGGCTGTCTTCGTTTTCTCGGGGTCACAGTCTTCCACGAACTCCATGGACGAGCCGTCCTGAGAACACTGAGCCACGGTAGCCTCGTCCTGGCAGGTCCTGGTGCCGGGGTAACACACGCCGCACTGCCCATCCACGCAGACCCCCGGCTCGCACGGTTTGAGGTAGAAACCGGTGCCGGTGCCGTTGCACACCTTGGCCACCGTTCCCTGGCAGGTTCCGGCATTGGCTTTGCACTCCCCTTTGCACTCCCCGTTTCCGCACCCCGACACGCCGGGGCAAGGGGTCTCCACCAGAGTCTCACCATCGTCGTCGCAACGCACCAGCCAGTTTCCATCGCACCAGGCGTGACCGGGAACACAGGCTCCTTCCGGCAGTACATCTGCATCGCCGCCACTATCCTTGGAGCACGCCGAAACCGACGCGATGAAAAGGAATAGCAGGCCCGCAGCCCACATCGCGCTCCTCCGGCTCATAAGCAGGCCCCCTCGGTTGAAGTATTCAACAGCGGGACGCACTCCTTGCCGTAGGGGCAATCCCCTTTGCCGGGACGGCAGGGCAGGAAACACTCAGACCACCCCTCGGGTACGCCGACGCAAAACGCGGTGGCCACACAATCCAACGACACGGTGCAGGCGTCGCCCACCTTCACTGTGCCGCCCACGTTGCAAAACCCATCGGTCTTGGAACCCAGAGGCGGATGGAGCAGGCCGATGCAGTAGGAGCCGTCAGCACAGATCATGTCCGCGGTCTCGCACATCGCGGCGCAAATGGTACCGTTGGAAGGGGTGTGGGTGATGCATATGTCTCCCTTTCCGCACTCGTTGTCGCCCAGGTCGCAGCCTAGTTTCCCCGTCGCCACGGGCGGCTCGCACGAAAGTTTGCCGCTGCGCCAGGCCGTGCACTCCTTGCCTTTCGGGCAGGAGCCCTCCATGCCGCACAGACACGCTTCCTGAAAATCTACCAGCCCACAGACCTCCAACTCCCCGCACTCCTCCCCGCCGCACAGATTCTCATCAACCTCGGGCACAATGTCGGGCTCGGCGACGGCAGACTCCTCAGCACAACCGGCCACCAGAACCAGCAGCAGCAGCAACGAAATACGGACCATTCTAGGGACCCAGAGCAGGGCCGCCAAAGGCGCCCATGTCGTTGCGGGTGCCGTCAGCGTCGTTATGGGAGCCGTCTGGGTTCCCGGCATCGATTGCGGGAGAACCCTCCAGCAGGTGGTAGTCTCCGAGACCCGGCTCGGCGAACAGCGGGTCCCCAGCGACGTCCCCCTCACCTCCGCCCGAAAAATACCCGCTGGCATGGAACAGATTGTAGGTTTCGTCCGTCGATAATTCGTAGATACTTCCCCCGTTTGCAAAGATGTTGTTCATCAACACTACCGTATTCCCCTGATGACCGGAAGTGAGCGAGGCATAACCGTTGTTCACGAAAGTGTTGTTCACCAGCGTGGCCTCACAAGTGTCGTAGCGAAAGCCGGTGTGAGGCACGTTGGCGATGATCATGTTGGACATGGTGACTCCGGCCACGGTCTTGCAATAGACGCCGTAGTAGCCGCTGTTCATAATGCGAAAGCCCTTGAGAGTCGCGCCGTCGGCAGCCCACACCACCATGGACGCATTCCCGCCCCACTCCTCGTCCAGGTCCTTGCCGTCGATGGAAGTTGTGTGGGGGTCTTCCCCGACCAGACTGATACCGGCCTCCAGCCGCACTATCTCGTTGTAATTCCCTTCCGCGGTAAAAACCGTGTCGCCCGCTCGAGCCGCGATGATCCCCTCACCGATGGTGTTGAACGGGCTGTCTTGGGAGCCGTCCTCGACGCCTGTGTCGTTGGCGCCGTCCACGTACACCGTGACGTTGGGAAGCAATGCAGGCACAGGCTCCGGAGCGACCGGGGGCACATACTCCGTTCTGGCAAACGGTCCGCCAAAGGCTCCCATGTCGTTTCTACTGCCGTCCGGATCATTGTAGGCCGGGTCGGGATCGCCCATGTCGATTCCCGGAGAGCCGGGGGCCAGGTGGTAGTCGTAGTTGTCGGGATCGACGAACTCCGGGGCCGCCTGATTGTCGAAAACGGAGCCTTCCCCCATGGCCGCGCCCGAAACCGGTGTGCTCTGGTGATAGAAGTAGTTGTGGCTGTTCTCCTCCAGAGAATAGCCGTTGTTGACGTCAACCCCCCACGAGGCTTTGCCGCCACCGGCATAATCGCCGATGAAGATGTTGTTCTTGACGGTAGGATAGCCGGAGGAGACGACGATGCCTGCGGTTTCGGCGCTGCCGTCCCACGACTTCACCGTGTTGTTGATTATGGTCGGCCGGGATTCGGAGCCCGAGACCACTATGGCGTAGGCTTGCCAGTGGTAGGCCAGGATCATGTTGTTGCGTATCGTCGGCGATGATCCGGAGTAGATGCTGAACGCATACGACTGGCCGCTGTGCTGTATTCCCGCCTCCAGGGTGAACCCTTCGATGAGAGTCTCCTCAGAGCAACCGCTGCACGTGATCAGTTGAACTCCCCCCGCATGACGCACGTATTTGATGATCGTCTTATCGGCCCCGGCCAGGCTTCGAAGCTTGACCCCGGAGACCATCTTGATGATCTCCTTGTAGTTGCCGGGCAACACCCACACCGTGTCACCTGCAATCGCATCGGTGAGGGCTCGTCCGATGGAACTGTACGGATATGTGATCGAGCCGTCCTCATCCCCCGAAACGTTGCCCGCATCCACGTACAATTCCCTGGGACAGACCGAAGGGCCCACCCCGCTGCAAACGCCTTGCAGGCACTGGTCTGTGGCCGTGCAATCTTTGCCGTCGTCGCAAGGCGTTCCAGGCTCAACAAAGGCGTAGACGCAAGAACCCGAATCGGGGTCGCACGCGTCTTCGGTGCACTCGTTCCCATCGCTGCAATCCATGGTCGTCTCGGTGAACACGCAACCGGGACCGGCGAGGCACACGTCGTCCGTGCACAGGTTCCCGTCGTCACAGGTCAACCCCTTGCCCCCGACGCAGACGCCGAGGCTGCACGCGTCATCGACGGTACAGGCGTCGCCGTCGTCACACGGCGCCGTGTTGAACTCCGTGGTGCAACTCCCGTCCCCCAGGCAAAGGTCCGCGGTGCACAGGTCCCCGTCATCGCACTCGTAGGGCACGCCCACGCATACTGCAAGCCCACAAGTATCGGTGTGCGTGCAGTCATCCCCGTCGTCACACGGTGCCGTGTTGATCTCGAATCGGCAGGTGCCATCGCCGTTGCACCCGTCGTCGGTACACGGATTGTCGTCGGTGCATGAATATGGGGTGGCGGTACACACTCCTTCCAGGCAACTGTCGCCGTGGGTGCATTCATCCCCGTCATCGCAAAGAACATCCGACAGCGGTTGGTTCACACACGCGCCCGCCTGACAGTAGTCCTCGGTACACGCGTTGCCATCATCACAAGAGCCAACCTGGGCGTCGAGTACCGCGCAGTCGTCTTCGTCTTCCACTGAATCGCCATCGCTATCGGTGTCGCAGAAGTTGAGCAGTCCGTCCTGGTCAGCGTCGGCGGAATCTTCTCCGGCCGCCTTCCCGGTCACCAGGGCCACCAGGAAGACAAAGTCGGCGTTGGTCATCTCCCCGTCGCAGTTCATATCCGCGCTTTTCTTCTCTACAACACCCAGGCAATCCTCGTCGTCGGCCATGGGATTGTCGCAGGGGCTGTCCGGCTGCATCCCCAGATAGACGTCCGGGTGGAGGCACACCGGCAAACACTGCAGGAACTGATAGAAACCCGGCCGACAGTAAGCGGCGCCGCCACACTCGTCGTCCGCGACACACAGATCCCCCAACGGCTGGCCTGCTGCCTCCACTGCGTCGAACAGCAACACCTGGCACTGCACATCTACCGCGTCCACCGCCCCGTCCAGATTCAAGTCGCCTTCCGGCGCGGTGTATGGAACCGGTCCGGCGCTCAGAATCACGGCGGCAGCAACCACCAGACTGCTGTATATCGGTCTCATTCCCATACTCCGTTCCTCCGGAAAAGCCCTCGTCCTGGATCTTCCATTTTGCCCCGTCTACGTCACGGATGCAATGGAATCGTGACGAAGTCCACTACCACCGGCAGGTGATCCGAGGCCTTAGCCGTATCCTCACGCTCCAGGCCGCATGCGGCCAACTCTTCGTCAGACATTTCGGCGCTGTTGAGGATGAAGGAGTTCTTCACTTCGAGAACACTGTCGGAGTAGATGAAATAGTCCAGTTTGCCGGGCCAGAACGACCCGTCGTCATACTGCCACGTAAACCCCATTCGACTCCCCGTCTGATGAGGAAAAAGGTCGGTGAGGTCCGTGCCGTCCCAATCGGGGGAGTGGGGCTGACCGAAGCGGTCCCCGTTGACGATATCTCCCGTCACCAGAGTGGTGAGCTGCTGAGAGTCGCCCACCAGGTTCAAATCTCCCACCAGAACGAACGGCGTGCCGGCATCCGCATCCACCCAGCCCCCCGGCGTCGTCATATCCTCCAGGTATGCGATGAAGCTGTCCGCCTCCCACTGCCGGTCCGCATCGTTGCTGCCGAACGACAGGTGCGCATTGAAGATCACCAGCATCTGTCCCGACAACATCTTCACCGGCACAACGGTGTACCGGGAGCTCAACGGCTGGTACGTCGGCGGCCAATCCCACACGATGGGATGGCGGCTCAACGTCAGCCGGTCGCTATACCCGAGATGCTCCCACTCTCCCCCCAGCCACTCCTTCACCTTGTCCGCAGCGTCTTCATGTTCGATGATCTCCTGCAGGTTGATGATGTCGGGCTGAATCGCCTGGAGGATGCGCCGGAAATGCTCCGACTTCTCCGGCTCCAGCATGCCATCCCAAAGCACGTTGTAGGTGAGCAGCCGAACGCACTCGGGGTCCTTGACGCTCAAATCCACCGGAGGTGGGGCCGGAACCTTAGCGTCGTCATAGCGGTACTCGACCTTGCCGTAACCCTCGGGTGCGAAATCGGTGGGCCCGCTGCCGGGTCGTCCCTTGGTATCGTCGACCAGCGCGATGTACACCTCTTCTCCAACACAGGCCGGCGCCGCAGCCGCCAGCATCTGGCGGTTGAAAGCCATTTCGAAAGTGGCTGAACTCACCGCGGGCGCGGCCCTGAACCCGATGTCTGTGAACCAGATATCGTGCAAGCCGTTGGCACCGAAAGCCTGCCCCTGCCGATCCCCCGCGAGCCACCGGATTTCCGCGCCGAGACCGTGAGTAAGCAGCCCCGAGTCCTTGATTCCGTCGCAGTCGAGATAGACCGCAAGCCGATGCCCCCAGTCCAACTCCAACTCCACGCCAATTTCCATGTAGAGATAGAGATAGTCAGCGTCATTGGCCGCTTTTATCAGGGTAAAATCGATTCCGGTGGGACCCGCGTCGCCCGCCTTGTCCTCGAGCAGCACCGGCACCGCTTCCCAATCATGGAAAAGGCCGTCGACCGCGATGGCTGCCGCGGTGCCCTCCCGCACCACCACCTCGCCCCGTTCCCAATCTGTTGATGAAGCCTCCGCGGAAGGCTCGGCGTCACCCATGCGGGGCATGTCTGCGTACTCGCTGCCGGGCCTTAGATGACGCGTACAGCCCAGGCCCGCAATTAGTACTGCGATAAGTAGCCATCTGCTCATCCCGTCCGGGCGCCTCCGTTGCTGGAGATACTATAACCTGCTATCATCCCTCAGGACAGCAGTTCTTGACACGCACTCTGGACAGGGAGGTGGTTTTCCATGACAGACATTCTGACGACAATTAAGGAACGCCGCAGCATTCGGCGATACAAGAGCGACCCCATTCCCGACAAACTGCTGCACCAGTTGCTGGAAGCTGTACGCTGGTCCCCGTCATGGGCCAACACCCAGTGCTGGGAGGTGGTCGTGGTAAAGGATGCGGAACAAAAGGCAGGGCTTCAGGGGGCCCTGGGCCGTAACCCCGCTTTCGACGCGATGGTGGAGGCGCCCGTGGTCTTTGTGCTATGCGCAAAAGCCGGGAAGGCCGGTTTCAAGAAAGGGGAAAGCACCACGAAATTCGGCGACTGGTTCATGTATGATCTGGGGCTGGCCAACCAGAACCTGTGCCTGGCCGCCCACGCCTTGGGACTGGGCACGGTTATCGTTGGGCTGTTCGACCATGACAGGGCCCGAGAGGTCCTCGCCGTTCCCGAAGGCTATGAAGTGGTCTCAATGATTCCTGCCGGCTACCCGGCCGCCGAAGCCGTCACCCCCCGCCGCCGCGAAATCAACGAATTCAGTCACGAGGACAGGTTCTAGCTTTCAATTCCCGCACTCCAACCCCAGCTTGACCAGCCACATGTTCTCCTGCTGATAGTTGTCGCCCTCTCTGGTGCCTGCGAACACGATGTGTCCGGGGTCCTCAATCCAGATGGTGTTCAGTTCATCCATTTTGCTCGCGCCGTACGCACTGGCCCAGTGTTTCACTCCCGTATCAGAGAAGCGGACCAGAAGACCATCGGAGCTACCTGCCGCACCGGTGGACATCTTGCCCGCAGCCACATACCCGCCGTCCGGGTGGGCGGTCACTGCATACAGCGAATTCTCCCCGGCCCCGCCCAGAAGAAGCGTGTCCCATAAGGGCTCACCGTCTGAGTCTGTCCGCCAGGCCCAAGCATCCTTTCCGTCTGCTCCCTCTCCGGTCCCCTCTCCCACAACCAGGTAGCCGCCGTCCTCGGTCTGGACCAAATCGTACGCCGCCCCCGGTCCTAGGATAACCTCCCAGGAAACTGCCCCGAACGGCGTCATCTTCACCAGCCACGCTTCCGAACTCCCGCTCCCCTTGGTCCACCCCGCGATAGCATAGCCGTCATCCGCCACCACTACTCCCCGCCCTCCGTCATCTGCGGTGCTGCCGTAGTGATAGGCGCCTGATTGGACCCCGCCGGTGTCGGCGTGAACCAACCACAGGTCCTTGCCCCCATTGGTGAAGCTCTCGCTGTACCCAACCATCACGAAACCATTGCCGTTGGGGAGGGTCTCAAGGTCGTAGCACTCCTCCATCAATGACCCACCGAAGTGTTTGTCCCACGCCAGCGTATGATTGCTTTCGTGAAGTTTGGCAAGACGGCAATCCCGCTTGGTGGGTCCTCCGGGTTTCGACGAAGACCCTCCCAGCATGTACGTGCCTGCGCCGGACGGCACAACCGCCCGGCCTTCGTCCCACGGCCCGGTGCCCGATTCTCCGTAGGTGTGGCTGCCGTCGGGCTGATGCCGCCAGATTGCGATCTCATCGTCAAGGGTCGACTCGTATGCCCTGCCTACCAGGAGATATCCGCCGTTTGCGCTCTTGGCAGCGCCGTAGCAGAACTGGTAGTCTCCGTTGCTCTTCTCCTTGTTGAATACCGCTTTGCCGATTACCGGCGCCTGGGCGCAAGCGCACCCGCCGGAGATGCAGGCGTAGCCGCCGAAAGGATCGCACGAACCGCAACTATCCCCGCATCCATCGTCGCCGCACTCCTTGCCCTCGCAGTCGGGCAGGCAGATGCACTGGCCAGCCTGGCACTCCTCGAAATCACCGCACTGCCCGCAGGTTCCGCCGCAGGTGTCCGGGCCACAATCCTTGCCCTCGCACTGGGGAACACAGACGCAGTCTCCTTCCAGGCACACTGTTACCGTATCCGGATCCTCATCGTCGCACTCGTTGTCATCGTTGTTCTGGTGCACACATGTGCCGGAATCGCAGCTCGTGTCGGTGCAGTCGTTGCCATCGTCCTCGCACTCGCCGCAATCCCCCCAGCAGCCGTCGGGCCCACACGCCTTTCCTTCGCAATCGGACAGGCAGCATGCCAGCGGAAACTCTCCGAGCGGATCCTCACCCACCGAGCCGCACGAATATTGTCCCTCCTCCCAACCGCACCCCGCATCCTCGCAGTCCGCCCAGTCCAGCCCGTCTTCCCCGCACCACACCGCGACGCCGTCCAGACAACACCCGAATTCCTCCAGACCCTCCAGGCAGTAGTCGGGGTGGCACTCACCGGCTATGCAGAAGTCCCCTTCAACGCATTCTCCGCACGTCCCGCCACAGCCGTCGGAACCGCATTCGAGGTCCTCACAATCCGGTTCGCACACGTCGGGCTCGATCTCTTCCACCAAATCCACGGGCAGCTCAGACTCGACGTCCTCCAGGTCCGGGGAAACCAGGTCGACGTGGTCGTCGTCAATGTCGGCAACTTCGGCGATGTCCGGCACATCAACAATGTCTGCGGTCAATTCGAGATCCACCAGGTCGGGCGGAGTGTCCGACGTCAGGTCGGGCGGAGTGTCCGGCGCCAGGTCGGCCAACAGGTCCAAAGGCAGTTCTTCTCCCGTCACGTCTGCAGGCAACTCACCTCCCAGGTCGCCGGGCAAACCCACTTCGCCGGGGGTCCCTTCTCCGGAACGTCTGTCCTCGAAGATCTCATCTTCTGCAGTCCCCCAGTCGGGATTCCATGGCGCAGGCTTGGAAAGACATCCTGACAGAACCGAGCAAAGGAGCAGCAAGTGTATGAATCTCATGGCGGACAACCTCCGAAAAACAGCGACCTCAGTTCGATATGTTAGCACGAAAGAGGAGCTTTTCGTACCCGCCCGCGGGACAGCGCTACAAAAGTGATTTGATAATCTCCTGGAGATTAATGATAATCAACCGATGACTCGATGGCTCATACTACTGCTGCTACCCGTCTGTTGCGCCTGCTCCGGAACGGTAGGCGGCGACGGGCAGACTGACCTTCCTCACGACCGCAATGCTACCGCCGGCGATGCCGACGCGGTACTTCCCGACCGATCGGTTCCCGACGAATCTAACCCTCCCCCCGATGGGCAGGTTGGTGCGGCAGACGCAGGGGAAGAAGTGACGCTGCCGGTATGCAACCCTTGCGGGACCGTGGATTCCCCCTGCCCCATCGGCTCCATGTACGCCGACCTCGGTCCGCCCTCGGAAGAGTACGCTGACCTGTCCGCATCCATCTACTATCCGGCTTGCGAAGGAGGGGAAGACGCAGCGGTGGCGCCGGGTCCCTTCCCGGTTGTTGTATTCGGCCACGGTTACAAACAATCATTCGGCGACTACCGATACGTTTGGGAAGCACTGGTCCCCCGGGGCTACATCGTTGCGCTCCCCGACAAGTTGAACAAAGCCAACACGGTGGACATCGATGAGTACGCGGCCGACCTCGCGCACATGGCCGACACGCTGCAGGTTTGGGGTGCGGACGAAGGTTCGCATTTCTTCGGCAGAGTAGCGCCGGTAGTCGCTGTGATGGGGCACTCCACCGGCTCGGGGGCCGGCATTGACGCGATAGCCACCGGCCTGTTCGAAGAAACTCCGCCCGTCGCAGTGGTTTCCCTCGCCCCCCTGGGAAACATCGATTCCATTCCCATCAACGGTCTGTCCCCAATTGAGGCAGCCGCAGACCTGGAACTACCGACACTTATCATGCAGGGAACCTGGGACTGCATCTGTCCCACCGAAATGAATGCAATACCCATCTACGAGGCGCTGCCGGAGGAGACGATGAAGTACTTCGTCGAGCTCCCGGAAGCCGACCATTGCGGCTTCAGCGACCAGCAGGGTCCCGGCCTGGAATTGTGCGAAACTGCGGAGTTCGGTTTCTGCCTCCTGGTTTTCGGCGGCGGGGACAACCGGGCCGACACCATGGGCTCAGAGAAGCAAACCCCCCTGGCTATCTCCCTCGCCCTGCCATGGCTCGAACACCACGTCAAGCAAGAACCGACAGCCTGGGCCCAGTTCCTGGACACCCTTGAAAAACCCGAGTTTGATTGGATCGGTGGTTAGCAGTTCTGCCGTTTACCCGGGACGCTGCCCCCGGACCCTGGACCCGCCGTTCTTCCTCAAGCCGCTTGCAGCCTCCGCCAGCGATCCGACAGCATCTTCCCCATCTTGCCCGCTCGCTTCTCCAGCACGGCTGCGGTCTCTGCGTCCAGCGAGCGTACATCCGCAGTGGAAGCGATCATGAAGGCGCGGGCTTCCTGAAGCGCACCAGTGCGATAGGCGCTGGTACCCAGGTAAAGCAGCGCCAGGCGGGGAGCCTCGTTTTTCAACCCGTCAACCGCGGTCTCCTCCTCCCATACGATGCGACGGGCAACCTCGTCGGCCCGGATCCAACTGCCATACCGCCACGCTTCCAGCAGCTCGTCCAGATTCTTCTTCTGCCGCTCAACCGCTCCTTGAGTCCGCATCTCCTCGGAGCGCTTGTCCGCCGCGACGTCGTCCTGGGACTTGAGCTTCGCCCGGGGCTTCTCAGCCGTTCCCCTTGGCTTGGCCGGTGGAGATGCCCCCGGGAGCGGAGGGACGGCCGCGGGCGCCTGGGCCGCCAGCTTCTCTTCAAGCAACGATTTCACGCCTAGCTTGTCACCCAATTGGCTCAACATCTCGTTCTTCTGCATCAGCTCTTTGAACTGCGCCATCCCCTCGTCCAGGTTGGCTGGAACTCCACCCTTCAGCAAGCCCCGCACCTTATTTACCACCGTCCAGATCACAAACGCGATTACCAGCCATCCCCACCAGGGCATCGATGCACCTCCGTCGTTCAACCAGGCACTATGACAGTGATACCACAGTTCCCGCCCCTGGCAACAGCAGTTTCCCTTGCCGAACCGCACAGATGCGCGCTAGAATACCGCCGGAGGTACCAAATGCCAGCGATCATCATTCGGCGCCCCGCAACCGCGGGAGTCGCCTTTGCCCTCGCAATCTTGTTCGCCGCCGGTCCGGCCACCGCAGACTGGGGACCACCCGAAATAGCGGTCCAGGGAAGGCTGTCCAACCTCGCGGATCAACCCCTCGAAGGACCGGTCACACTCAAGTTCTCTCTTTATGCCGGCCCGGACGGGATCGAGGCGCTCTGGAGCGAATACCACGTCGAGGTGGCGCTCACCAACGGCGAGTTCGCCCTACTCCTGGGCAGCGAGACACCCCTCGACGACCCGCCCCTGTTCGAGACTTACGACGACCTCTGGGTCGGGATTTCCGTGGACGGCCAGCCGGAACTACCCCGGGCGCCCCTGGCCTCCATCGGCTACGCCATGCAGGCCAAGCATGCTGAAGAATGCACCTCTGTTTCCGACGAAACCCTGGTCCACTTCAACGACCTCGCTCCCGTTGCCCTGTCCGGCAGCTACGGCGACCTGCTGGAGAAGCCCAGTGTAGTGGGCCAGCTTTCCCTGAGCGCCGGCGGCAATCTCGCGTTTGGCGGCACCGAAGTGGTGAGCCCCACAGGCCAGTGGCTCGGAGACGCCACGGACCTCATCGGCCCCCAGGGAGAGCAGGGGATTCAAGGACCGCAGGGTGAGCAGGGAATCCAGGGCGAGCAGGGAATCCAGGGCGAGCAGGGAATTCAGGGAGAACAGGGAATCCAGGGCGAGCAAGGAATCCAGGGCGAGCAAGGAATCCAGGGGGAACAAGGCCCCGAGGGAGAACAGGGAATTCAGGGTGAGCAAGGAATCCAGGGCGAGCAGGGGCCGGCCGGCGCGGGCGCCGCGTCCTGGGCCGCCGAAGGTTGGGCATCCGGCGGGACCACCATCCCACTCAACTCCTGGATAAAGCTCCAGACCATCGAGGCACCTTCCGCAGGCAAATACGTGATCATGGCCAACTACCGCATCAGGCGGGACGGCTCCGCCCACGGGTTCGTCAAGAACCAGGTGCGCTGGAACGACGGCTCCGCCCACTCCACCGAAGCACGCATGATCAACGAAGGGATCAAACCCGCCAATTCCAACTTCATCAACTACGGCGGCAGCGTCTCCTGGGTAATCGACGTCGCAGCACCGTGCACCGTCGAGGTCTGGTACCATGCCTCGTACAACAACATCTACAAGTGGGTCAACGACTCCAACGGCGTCCCCCGCCTTGTCGCGATTAAGATCTCGGACTAGAGACGAGCCGCATGCGGCTTGCAGGCCAACTACCCCTCGAAATCGTACACGACGATTTTCTCAACTAGCGGCTTGAGAACCTCTTCAACCGCCTTCTTGTGAACCGGATGAACCAGGTAGTCGGCGAGGGCCTGCCGATCGGGGAAGCTGATGACGATGGCCACGTCGAAGGTGCTGTCGACTATGGCCCGGTCGCTGGGAACCACGGTTCCAGCACTTACCCGAGTGACGCCGGGGATGACCGCGAACTTGCGGGACGCGTCAACCAGTTGCTGCCGATGTTCCGGGTTGCCGCTGTCCTTTAGCCAACACAGCACTATGTGGTGGACTTCTCCGGAAACCGCCGGAGGTGCCGACGACGACGGGCAGCCGGCCGTGAGGAGGGCGACTGACAGTAGGCCGAGGAAGACAAGCCGGCTCATCTACGCCTCCTGGCCGGCACGACCAGCAACACAAACAACAACAGCAGCAGCAGGGCCGCACTGTGAGGCTCAGTCGCAATTCCACAACCGCCCGAACTCTTCTCCTCCGGCTCTGCCGGAATCAGGAAGCCGCCGAATTCCTCCTTGCCCTCTTCGGTCCACTGGGTGACGCCCACGGGACCGTCGTGCTCCGTTTCATCCGGCTCGGGAGACTCCGTACCACCGCCGATACCGCCCCGGGCTTTCACCATCTGAATGCTGGTGTATGGGCCCAACCCGCTGCTGGCGTTGAACTTCATCCCCTTCTGACCCTTCCACGGATCGTTGAGCAACAGATTGCCGTCCGCGGCTACGCCGACGATCAACACCCAGTGCTGGCTTGTGTAGCCGGACGTCACCCACGCCACCAACGGGCTGCCGGAGTTGAGTTCCGCAGCAATGGAGTTCGCCGCCGATACACTCAGCAGACAACCTTCCTCCGGGGAATTTCCGATGTGAGAGAAGCCCCCGAAGCCGGACGGGTTGGTGCCCCACATCGCGCAGCAGATACCGTTGCCGTCAGAGCAGTCGTCCTCGCAACACGCATAGCCCTGGTTATCTTCTGTCCGCCAGTCGTTCTCGTCATCCGGGTAGTTCTCCAGGTCTTCGCCATCCAACGTCCGATTCACATCGACGAACTCATAGTACATGGCCAATGACGTAATCAGGCATCCCCAGGTCTTGATGGTCTCTCCTTCGCACGTGCCGAGCTGATCGTCGTATTGGGTCTGGTCCCGGATGGGCACATTCAGGCTCTTCGTACCGGCGAAGGAGGCGCAGCAATTCTCGTCCAGCACCACCGACACCGGAGACCCTGAGTAGGCAATCTCGCACTGGGGCGGTTGCCAGCAATTATCCGGAAAACCGGGGTTGGCTTTCTGACAGTCTTCGGGGCAGGGGTTTGCCGACGTCGAAACGCCGCCCGCGCAAACCACCAACTCCTCCAACCCGTTGCACCAGGCTCCGTCTCCGTGGTGGCTGCAGAACTGGTCCGGGTCTTCATGATTGCACAGGTCCGGAGTGCCGGGTTCCTGGGCCGAACAGCCGGTCAGGCACTCCTCGAACGCGGCCACCACGTTGCCGCTGCAGAAGACCAGCGCACTTTCACCGGCGCAGTAGTATCCGGTCTTGTCGATGCAAAACTGGGGGTCGATCTCCAACTCCGCACACTCGTCGTCCGCCTGAGGCCAGTTCACCAGGCAGCCGTGGGGGCAAGGCGCGATGGACAGCGCGGCTCCTGCCAGGCATTGCACGAGGTTGCCTCCATCGCACAGGAACGAGTCGGGTTTACCTTCGCAGAATTCAGGAGGAACGATGACCTCCTCCTCCGCACACACGTCGTCTTCCCCCACGTCCTTGTGGATACAACCGGTGTCCGGGCACTCCTCCGTACCGGAGATAAGGTCACCCTGGCACAACACCAGGTCTCCCGTCGCGTCGTTGCACCAGTAGCCGTCCAGTTTTCCCTCGCAAAAGCTGTCCCCCGCACAAGCAGCGTTGGGGCCCAGGCCCTCGCACACAACCTTGCAATCCGTCGAATTGACGGTGACACCGCCGGCACAGGTCTTCAAGGTGGGTCCGTCGCACCAACTGCCGTCCGCCTTGCCGTTGCAGAAACCCGGCGGGGTGTTGCACTGGGCGTTGGGACCTTCCCCTTCGTTGCAACCGTTGAGGCAGTCATCGATGAAGGTGTCTTCTCCGCCCGAGCAGACGTAGATATCGTTGTTGTGACACCACTGACCGTCGGATTTGTCGCCACACCACCCCGACTGCGGCGAGCAGTCCGCGGCGGGGCCCACGCCTTCTTCACAGCCGTACAGACAGCCGTCGATGAACACAGTCTCGCCGCCGTCGCAAATGTAGATCTCATTGCCGTGGCACCACTCGCCGTCCACCTTGTCCGCGCAGTACCCCGTCACCGTGCAGTAAGCATTGGGACCGTTGCCCGTGCACCCGTCGGCGCACGCCTCCTGGCTGTTGGTCTGGCCGTTGGAACAGGTGATCAGCGAGCCCCCTTTGCACCACTTACCGTTACTCTTGCCACTGCAGAAGTCTGGGGGCGGGGAACAATCTGCATCGGGTCCATCCCCATTGTTACAGCCGTACAGACAGCCGTCGATGAACATCAACTCGTCGTTATCGCAAATGTAG
>CAZVFX010000065.1:0-21090 GCA_964626565.1 uncultured Myxococcales bacterium | reverse complement strand
ACAGCCGTACAGACAGCCGTCGATGAACATCAACTCGTCGTTATCGCAAATGTAGATCTCGTCTCCCTTGCACCACTCTCCGTCCGCCTTGCCCGCACAAAAGCCGGACTTGCAGTAAGCGCTGGGGCCACCGCCACCGCACCCGTTGGCGCAGCTCTGCTGGTTGGAGGTGGAGCCGCCCGAACAGGTAATCAGCTTGTTTCCATCACACCATTTCCCATTCGCCTTGCCCGAACAGAAGGGCGGGGGAGAACAATCTGCATTGGGCCCGTCCCCGTTGTTGCAGCCGTACAAACACCCATCGATGAATACCAACTCGTCGTTGTCGCATATATAGATCTCGTCTCCCTTGCACCACTCTCCGTCAGCCTTGCCCGCACAGAAGCCGGACTTGCAGTAAGCGTTGGGCCCGCTGCCACCACACCCGTACTGGCAGTTCTGCTCCGAAGTGGTGGAGCCTCCCGAACAGGTCACCAACTTGTTGCCGTCGCAGTATTTGCCATTGCCCTTGCCCACGCAAAACGGTTTGGGCTTACAGTTGGCGTTGGGGCCCGCACCCTCGCAACCGTACAGGCACTCATCCTGAAACACCCACTCACCGTTGTCGCAGATGCAGACACTGCTGCCACAGCAGTACTCCCCATCCTTGCCGGAACAGTTGTAGGCTTGCGCCTGAGACGCACAAAGCAACACGGCGCAAGCCATTATTGCGCCTGATAAACAACGTGACATACGGTCACCCCCGTTCTCGCGCCTGGCCGCGCTTGCCCGCTCCCTCACGGTCACGGCTCGTCTATGATCAGTTGCCTTCACCCTGGACCCTATCCCTGAACCCTGGACCCTGCCTCTACTCACAACTACACAAGTGGTGATAATCATCATTTACATTCCACGTATTGGAACACGACGTATTGCACACCGTCCCCGTGGCGTCGTAATACCCGGTATTCACCAGGGAGGTCTCGTCAAATAGATACCCGGCGGGCGAGTTCTCGATGGACTCCGTGCACCACTGCCGGTCCAACGCGTTGGAAGTCCCCTTGCCGTACCCCGCCGCGGCAAAGGCCGCGTACAGTTTGTCTGCATCGGTCAAAACCGCGCTCCCCGCCGTCGTACAGGTGCGTTCGATCAACGCACACGCCTCCTCGCAGTTGTGTCCCTTGTGCGCCGCCACCCAGTAGAATCCTGCATACTGTCCACCCGCCTTGCACGGTGCGAACGCCGAGCACGGCGCACCGTCCCCACAGGCCTCCGGTTCGCACTGCCAGATGGCGGAGTAGTTGCCGCCGCCCACATGACCGCCCACGCTCTTTCCGCAGCACGCCTCGGGCATGGGTTGACTGCCCCAGCAGCCGGTGTAGGCATCCCCCACGCACTCTTTGGTGCTGCCGTAGAAATTCAACCCAACGCACAGCTCCCCCTGGGTCGCACACCACTCATCGCCGGTCATGCCGTACCATTCCGGGTCCCCGGTGGCGATGCACCCGTTGTCGCACAGTCCCTCCTTGCAAATGAGGTCCCCCGCACAATCCCCGCACGAGCCCCCGCACGCGTCGGGCCCGCACTCCTTGCCCGCACATTTGGGCACGCACGCCCCCGCATAGGGACTTTCGTCCGCACCGATGTCGAACCCGTTACCCTGAGGCCGGTCATCCCCGTCGATATCGTCCGAGGGCGCTCCGTCGGCCGTTCCCTGATCCACGCAGGGGCTGCCTTGCTGCAGGTGGAAATCGTCAGCTCCCGGATTCACAAACTTCGGATCCGCACTCTGGTTACCTTCCCCGTTGTATCCGCCTTGAATCAACGAATAGGTCGCAGACACCTGCCCGCCGCTGAACACAAACTCCGGATTGTTGGCCCAGAATACAGAATTCAAAACCACGTGGCTCTTGCCGTTGGCCTCCAGGCCGCCGCCCGAGTTGGCGGAGACAGTGCAGTTGGTCCACTGAGTGGTGCAGTTGTGGAAAAACGCACCGCCCATACCATTGCCGGTGTTGTTGCCGAGGATCACGTTCCGGAACACACCGCCACTGTCCCACGCACAGACCCCGCCCCCCTTCCCCTGGGAGACATTGTCAAAGAACGCAGTGCGCTCGATCACCGGGTTGGACCACAGCTTGTAGAACATCCCGCCGCCGCCGTTGCCCGCGGTGTTGGCCTTCACCACGCAGTCCTGAATCAGCGGCCCGGCATTCTGGTGCGCGTAAATCGCCCCGCCGTAAGCGCCCGCCGCGTTGTCGACGAAATGCAGGTTCCGCAAGATTGGTGAGGTCCCGTCACAATAGACCCCAGCGCCGTCGGTGGTCGAGCCCCGCGTGATGGTGAAACCTTCCAGCACCGAACCAGCACCTTCCCCGTTGTGGAAGTAAGCCGCCCGCCCCGAGTTCTCACAGTCGATGGTAGTGACTCCAGGCCCTTCCTTAGAACGCACGGTCACCGCCTTGCCGTTCCAGTTCAAGTCCTTGTTGCCCGTGCCGGTGTAGGTGCCGGGCAGCACCACCACCGTCTCCCCGGGGGCCGCCGCATCGATGCCCGCCTGGATCGTGTCGTATTCGTCAGGCACCAACAGCACCGGCTCGCACGGCTCAATGGGCGTGTAAACACACCCCTGACCCGGCTGACAGGCATCCTCGGTGCACTGGTCGTCGTCGTCGCACTCCAGGGGCGGACCGGCCTTGCACTCCCCACCGTCACACTGGTCCCCGCTGGTACACACCTCCCCGTCATCGCAAGGCAGGGTGTTGTCCTGAAAAAGACAGCCGTCGCCCGCAACACACACATCCGTGGTGCACAGCTCGCCGTCGTCGCAGGTGAGCTGACCGCTCCCTACGCACGCCCCCGCGTCGCAAACGTCCACGGTGGTACAAGGATCTTCGTCATCGCAAGGCTCTTCGTTGATGTAGAAAACACAACCTTCCGCCCCCGCACACAGGTCCCCCGTACACGGATTGCCGTCGTCGCATCCTCCCGGACAACTCGGCACGCACGCACCGTCAACGCACACCCCGTCGGGGCAATCGCCGTCGTTGGGAGTAAACTGGCAACCCACTCCCGGAGCACAAGCATCGTCGGTACAACTGTTGTTGTCATCGCACACCAACTGGCCGCCGCCGATGCAACCGCCCAGATGACAGTGATCGTCGATGGTGCAGAAACTGCCGTCGTTGCAAGGGTTCTCATTGGTGGTAATGACGCAACCCAGAACCTGATCGCAGACGTCGTCGGTACACTGGTTCCCGTCGTCGCACGCGGCCACCGCGTCATACTGGCATGCGCCCGCCGCACAGTGGTCCCCCAAAGTGCATGCATCGCCGTCATCGCAGAGTGCATCGCTGTCCGTATGCACGCAGACTCCATCGCCGCCACATGAATCATCGGTGCACGGATTGTCGTCGTCGCAGTTTTGCGGCACTCCGCTCACGCACACCCCCGCTTCGCAGTGATCGCCCACGGTACACAGATTGCCGTCGCTGCATAAGACACTCGCAGGCTGATGCGCACAGCCGGTCTCGGGCTCACAACTGTCCTTGGTACACACATTGCCATCGGAGCAGTTCATCGCCCCCCCCGCCAGGCACCAGCCGTCGGCGCACAAGTCGCCCGTGGTACATGCATTGCCGTCATCGCAGGGAAGTGTGTTGGCGTTAAAGAAACAGCCGGAGATCGGGTCGCACAGGTCGTCGGTGCATAAGTTCTGGTCATCGCACAGCATCGGTTCGTCCCCTGCCACACACATCCCCTGCTGACAGACATCCCCTATGGTACAGGCGTTGCCGTCACTGCAATTGTTGGTGTTGTCGCTGTGGACGCAACTGACCTCCGGGTCACACGAATCGTTGGTGCACGGATTACCGTCGTTGCAATTTATGCCCGTACCGACCGTACATACGCCCTCCGTGCATTTGTCCCAGAAAGTGCACACGTCCCCGTTGTCACATGCCATCCCCTCGTTTGCGGACTCCACGGAGCACTCTCCGGTTTCCGGGGCACACAGATTCTGCAGACAAAACGCATCGACCCCCTCCGGAGCTGGACACTCCACAACCGTGGCAGGATCCACTGCACACTTGAAAGGAATGGTCCCCAGTTCGCAGTAGAGCGTGCCGTTGCACAGATTTCCGTCTTCCAGCAGGCTGCAATCGTTGTCCGTCAGACAGTCGCAGTCAACCGGGGCACCCACGCAGTCCCCTTCCAGACAGTGGTCTCCCAGCGTGCACGCGTCTCCGTCGTCACAGTCACCGGCCAAAGGCGGGTACTCACAGCCCCCGGCCTCGGTGCATACATTGTCGGTGCACGGGTTTTCGTCTTCGCAAATCACCGGATCACCCACACAGCTTCCCCCGTCGCAATGATCAGCAACAGTGCACGGATTCCCATCGTCGCAAGACCCTGTCTCCAGCAACTCGTTGACGCACCCTTCCTCTCCCACACACGAATCGTCGGTGCAATCGTTGTCGTCGTCACAAAGCTCCAGGTATTCCCCTTCAACCAGGTCCGGCTCGTCCTCCTCCCCGTCACAATCATCGTCCGCACCGTTACAAATCTCGGGCCCCGGAATCGCAGCGTCACAATCCGACAACCCTTCGGCCAGACACACCCGTTTGCCCGCACATTCGCCAAACGAGTTAGCCACCTCACACGGTGTCCAGAGCCCCAACTCCACCGACGTTTCGGTGCACGGGCAGACTCCTGCATCATTGACGCATTGCTTAAGCTCAACGCCATCGACCGTAGTTACATCAGTGCAGGAAAAACCCCAGGGGCATTCTTCATCCGTTCCCGGCGCATCGTCACAGGCTCCGCCACAGAAGGCGCCCTGAGCGCCGTAGCTTACACATGCCTTCTCCGAACCGCCGGCGCCTGCACAATCATCAGCCTCTGCACAGGGCCGGCAAAGGGTGGAAAAATCGCTGATGCAGATGAACACTACGTCGGGCGCGGTCCCCGCTACCTGGGTGCAGGTCCACCCTTCCGGGCATTCGTCCAGACAGGTCTCGGAGCAGACCTTTTCGCCCATGTGCTCGACGCACCACCCAGACTGGCAATCGCTGGGGTCGGAGCACTGGTCCATGAAACACCCTTCGCCCGGGTCACAACCCAACACCGGCACGTCGGGATCCGGTGAGACCGGCACGTCCTTGGTGTGCACTTCCTTCGCCCCGAAATCGGTGACGAAGATCACCTCTCCGGATGTTTCCGCTCCCCCTGCTTCCGTGACCGCGTCCAACTGCTTGATCAGATCGATCTTCCCAGCCTCTCCCGAACAAGCCCCGGCCAGCAGCAACCAGGCCACCAAGATCCTTGCGCGCATTCTGCCCTCCAGTACCGTGCCGATACATCATCCCAGAAAGCCGCCTTTGGGGCAAGGGCTGGACCGCGAGCGGCTCCAAGCCCCAAGCCGCCTTTACTTGCCTTTCTCCCCGGCCCCAACCTTCACCGGCAACCGGTTCTCCTTCCACGGCAGGGGACAGGTAGCGAAATTGGTAAAATAGCAGGGCGGGCTGTAGGCCCGGTTGAAATCGAGGATCGCTTTCCCATCCTCCGGCTTCGGCACATCAAGAAATCGGCCGCCACCATAACTGCCCTTGCCATTGGTGCGGTCGCCGAACAACAGGGATAACTCGTCCGCTCCCTCATAACTCATGGGCTGAAGAGTATACGACTTACCATCCACCTCGAAATGAAACTCACCGGGCACCACTACCTTCTCCGTTGTGCTGATCGCAGTAGACACCTCAACGGTTCGTGGCTCCGGGTAAGGCTTGTAACGCGCAACAATGCGCCATGACTCACTTATGGGGAAGTAGTCGATTCCCTTGAACTTGCGCAAAGTCCCGGCCTTCATATCGTACACCCGCAGCGCCGGCTTCCCGCCCCTGATGATCACCAGAAAACTGAACGGAGGCATCCTGACCCGGTCAGCCGGAGCGGAAGGGTCAGCGTCGGTGCGCATCTCCCTCTCCGTCACCGACTCGCCCGCGCACGTTGCGTCAATCCCCTCAACCAGCTTCAACCGCACCCGCCGATCCTTCAGGATCAACGCGCCCACACGCGCGGGAGCGTGCGTAGGAAGGACAATATCCCGGTCTTTCGCCGAACCAAAGGTGTTGACCCCTTCCTTCAGCCAGAACAACCCCGCGAGCGACAGCCAACCTCCTTCCTTCTTCAAGTTGTCGACCCGCTCCTCCCTCCACTTCAACACCGACAACTCGTGAGCCGGGCGCAAGAAGAGAACCCGCTGCTCCTCGTACCCTCCCTCCACCGGAATACCGGTATAGGAAATGATCGCAATGGCCTCCCCCGTGGGCGCCTGGTGAACGGTCAACAGTCGCACTTTGTGGCTGTGGTAAGCCTCGATGGTGGTACTCGCCCCCGCCCCGTTCGCCCGACGGGTCACGCTCACCGACGTCTTGTAGTGAGGCACTGCAGGATCGCCGCAATCCTCGCATTCGTACCAATCCCCGACCTTGCGGGCATGCACCTCAATTACAAACTCGCCCAGCGGCAGCTCCTTCATCGGTTTCAGGCGCTGCTTCAAGTCGTGGAGCCGGTCCCAGAACGTGTCCTCAGGCAAGTCGCCCCGATACCAGCTCTTCACTTTGTGAGCGACGCCCTTCCTGTCCGACTTCAAGTCGATATAGAACAACCACGGCAGGTCACCACTCTCCCCGCCCGAATGCTCCAGCCAATACACCTTCCCATCCACCGGCTGATACCCCAGCATCTCCACTACCGAAGGCCCGCCTGTAGTTGCCAGAGCTGGTGCCACCAGCACCAAAACAAGTATCGCGCTCCCCCAAGCAACCGCCGCACGCATGCAACCACCTCCGTCCCGCACATCATACCGCAGTCACCCAACTTCCCCCAACAGTTCTCCCACGCCAGTCCCGACCCAGTTCATAACACACCCAGACCCACACCCTACAGCGGGTCGACCACCTCCAACCACACCGTGGTTGCAGTGGCACTCGACCCATTGCACTGGGGCGAGGTTTTCACCGACTTCACCTGGAAGTTGGTGCCGTTCTTCGCCTTGCACAGCAAGGTCGGCTCAGCCCGCCACGGCGGCGGAAACGGCGGCGGCTCCATATATTCGGTGCCGGTACAGTTGGTGGACTTCCACCACGACCTTCCGTCGGATCCACCCAGTTCGGGCTCGAAGCCCTGGGGGCACGCCACCGGGGCGCACTCGCCGGCCACGCACAGCTCGTCTTCGGCGCACTCGACAATGCAGTCACAGCCCTTCTCGCACTTGCACAGAATCTGGTCCCCGTACTGGGGAGTTCCGTTGCCTGACCAGCCGGTCTTCTTGCCGTCCTCGTTGACCTTGCAGGTGGGACCCTGTGGCTCGTAGATCGGATAGCTGTGGTTGTTGGGGTTGGCAACAATCACGTTTGACCCCGGGTGCAGGCTCTGGCAATAGTCGATCTGCTCCTGCTTGCTATCCCAGTTCACCGAAACGCCGTTGAACTGGTTACACACGTCTGTGCAACTCCACCCGTTGTTCACTCCCAGTCCTGCAGTGCCGAAGGCATACGGACTGCACTTGGGCTTGCACGCACCGTCAAAACACAATTCGTCCAGCTGACAATCCCCACACGAACCACCACAGCCGTCATCCCCGCACTCCATCCCCGCACAGTCAGGAAGGCAGTCCGGGACGCACAGGTCAGCATCGCAGTGGAACCCTTCCCCACACGCACCGCAAGAACCGCCGCAACCGTCTTCGCCGCACTCTTTGCCTGCGCACTCAGGGATGCAGCACTCCGGCCACGGCCCGCCATCCACCCAGGTCGGTCCGGTCAGGGTGCCGTGCTTTCCGGCCACCGAATCGTGTGCCGTGTTTCCTTCCCCTTCCGACAGCAGCCACAAGTTCAGTGTATCTGCGTCGGGGGACATCTGCTGCGGAGGCACAAACGGTTCCGTGTACCTCACCTTTGACGAAATGCGCACTGAAGACAGGTTTCCTTCATAATGCTGTCCGTAAGGCGGCACTCCGCCCAGGAACAGGGGCAACTCTCCTTTGCCCACCGTCCCGCCGGTTGACGCCAGTTCCGCCACAATGTTGCCGTCCAGGAAGACCCTGGACATGCCGCCGCTTTTCCAGGTGCCCGCAACGTGGTGCCACTGGCCGTCCTTCAAAACATCGCCGATGTCCCCGCCCACAGATACCAGCGGCGGATCCTCGGTCTTGCACACCCACAGCCGCAACGTCTCGGCCCCTTCCAGGTGCAGGGAGAAAGAGGAAGCGGCCGCACCCGCGCCGCACGCCAGGTGGCGGTTGACTATTCTGGCGATCCAGGCCTGGGTGGGGCTGGAGGAGTTGACCCAAGCCTCCACGGTCAGTTCGGTCAAGTCACCGTCCCAGTTGTGGTTGGCTACGTCCACGGAATCATCGCCATCGAACGCCAGCGACCCGCACGCAGGCTGCACGCACACGCCGTCAACGCACAACATTCCCAACTGCCCGCAGGTCGCACCCGCGCACACGCCGGCGCCACACACGTCCCCCGCAGTACACGAGTCCCCGTCATCGCAGGGAAGGGTGTTGGTGTCAAAAACACAGCCGAGGTCGGGGTCGCACGAATCGTCAGTGCATTCGTTGCCATCGTCGCACGTCAACGCTCCTCCGCCCATACACGAGCCGCCCCCACACTGGTCCTCGGTGGTACAAGCATCACCGTCATCGCAAGGGAGGGTGTTATCGTTAAAGACACAGCCCAGGTCGGGGTCGCATGAATCGTCGGTGCAGGGGTTCTGGTCGGTGCAGAACAGCTCGTCGCCACCGACGCACTCACCCAGAGTGCACTCATCGCCGACGGTGCACACGCTACCGTCATCGCAGGGCATTGTGTTGGTGTTAAAAACACAGCCGAGCGCGGGGTCGCATGAGTCGTCGGTGCACTCGTTGCCGTCGTCACAGGTCAGCGGGTCTCCGCCGACGCACCAGCCCCCTGCACACTGGTCGTTCGTAGTACAAGCACTGCCGTCATCGCAGGCCAGTGTGTTCGAGTTAAAAACACACAAGCCGGCGTCGTTGCACGAATCATCGGTGCACGGATTGCCGTCGTCGCACTGTTGCTGGGCCAGGGGCACACACGCTCCTGACTCGCAGTGGTCTCCCACTGTGCATGGGTCACCGTCGCTACACGGAAGGTCTGCGTTCTGATTGACGCAGCCGGCGGAAGGGGAGCATGAATCAACGGTGCAACTGTTGCCGTCATCGCAGGCCAACTCCCCGTCGGCCACGCACCAGCCGTCTGCGCACGTATCGCCGGTGGTACAGGCGTTGCCGTCATCGCAGGGGAGGGAGTTGGTTTCGAAGATGCAGCCGACCCCGGGGTCGCACCCGTCGTCGGTGCACGGGTTGTTATCATCACAGTCCGCCGCAGGGCCTCCCAGACAGTCACCGTCGCTGCACACATCCTCGGTGGTACAAGCACTCCCGTCATCGCAGGGCATTGTGTTGGTGTTAAAAAAACAGCCGGAGGTGGGGTCGCAGGATTCGTCGGTGCACGGATTGCCGTCGTTGCAATTCAGCGTCGGGCCTGCGGTGCACTCGCCTTCCGTGCAGGTGTCTGAGAATGTGCACGCATCGCCGTCATCGCACGCCATGCCTTCGTGGTCCGGCACCAGGGAGCACTCTCCCGTTTCCGGGGCGCAGTAGGGCTGAAGACAAATGGCGCTTGCCCCTTCGGCCCCGGGACATTCGACGACCGTGCCCGGGTCCACGACACATTTGAACGGGGCGGCGGAATCATCGCATACCAGTGTTCCGTTACAGAGGTTCTGGTCCTCCAGGTCTGCACAATCTTCATCCGCCAGGCAGTCGCAGGCAACCGGCTCCCCTTTGCACATTCCGTCGGCACAGTGGTCGCCCAGCGTACACGCGTCGGCGTCGTCACAGTCACCGGCCACAGCCGGGTACTCGCAGCCGCCCGTTTCGGTGCACACGTTGTCGGTGCACGGGTTTTCGTCGTCACATTCCACCGGGTCGCCCAGGCACACTCCCTGGTCGCAGTGGTCGGCCACGGTGCACGGGTTACCGTCGTTGCAATCGCCCGACTCCAGCAACTCGTTGACGCACCCTTCTGCGCCGGTGCACTTGTCCGTCGAGCAGTCGTTACCGTCGTCGCACAGGTTCACAAAATCGCCGTCCACCAGCAACGGCTCATCGATGTCTCCGTCGCAGTTGTCGTCCAGGCCGTTGCACTGCTCCGCCGCTGGATTCAGTGCGTCGCAGGGGGACAGACCCGACTCCTCACACACGCGCATTCCCGCGCACGTTCCGAATTCATTGGTTGCTTCGCAAGTCGTCCACAGCCCCAACTCCACCGAGGTTTCGGTACAGGGGCAGACCCCCGCATCGTTGACGCATTTCGTCAGCTCAACACCCTCCACCGTCACGACGTCAGTGCAGGAAAAACCCCAGGGGCATTCCTTACCCTCTCCGGGCGTGGAGTCACAGGATCCGCCGCAGAAGTTACCAGCCGCCCCGTACTGGACGCAGGCATCCTCTGTGCCGGTGACGCCCGCACAGTCAGCGGCTTTCGCACAAGGCCGGCACAGGTTGGGGAAATCGGAGACACAGATGAATACTATGTCCGGCACCGTCCCCGCCACCTGGGTGCAACTCCATCCTGCGGGGCATTCGTCCAGGCAGGTCTGGGAACAGACCTTTTCGCCCATGTGCTCCACGCACCATCCGGAATCACAGTCGCCGTTGCCCGCACACTGGTCCATAAAGCATCCTTCGCCCGGATCGCATCCCAAGACTGGAATGTCCGGCGAGGAGAAGTCTGGAATGATCTCCCGGGGCAGGTCCGGAGCGACGGTCAGGTCTGCAATGGTCACTTCAGCCGTCACTTCCGCGACGGTCACATCGCTACCTGCGTCTATCTCTTTCACCAGGTCGACTTTTCCCGCTTCAGTGGAACAACCGACGAACATCAGCACGCAGGCAAGAATCACGGCAGTGCGCATTAATTCCCCCTTTTTACACCAGCACATCATCCCAGAAAGTGGAGCGGGGGGCAAGTAGGGCGGGCTTTATCCAAGCCCACTGTACAGGTCGTCGAAGGTCTCACGAAAGGCGTCGAAACTACGGCCGGAGCATTCTATCAACCGCGTACCTACGGTGACCCCGTCCACTCCGGTTTCGCCCACCACTCGCCGGACGTCGTCAGCAGTTCGGATGCCGAAACCAGCCACGACGGGAGTATCAGTGACCCAGCGGATGCGGTCCACCGCCGCCTTTAGAACCTGGAAAGGTCGAAGGCTCCCCCCGGTCTGATCCGACAGGGCCAGATACACAAAACCCCTGGCCGCCGTCACCGCCTCGTCAAAGCCCGTATCATGGCCGGCGTACACGATGCGAGCGATATCCACCCCCGACTCTGCAGAAAGCTCTGCCGTGGACAAGTCCTCTTCTCCCAGCAATTCCAAAGCGGCCTCGTCGCCGCCCACGCCTTCCACAAAAATGACGCCGTCGATCCTCGCGTCAAGGTCTTTCAAAAACTGCGCCGCTCCGGATGTCACTGCGTTACGATAGACCACCAGGAAGTTGGGCTGATACCTGCCCAGAATTTCCACTGTCTTCCCCACTGTGACGCCGTTGGCAATCGCGGTGCGATGCGCGTTGACAAGGACAGCATTGGTGTTGGAAGGATGATTTGCGAAAACCGGCGTCGGCGCCTTGCACACCACGTGGTCAAAGCCGGCCGCATAATCCATGGCCTGCAGCGAACTTTCTTCGTCGGGATATCCGGTCAGAATCTCGGGCAGAAAGAGCGTTCGACCCGCCGCCCTTGCATCGGCAAACGCCTGCAGCAATCTAGACGAAGTCATGGACTCCCCCTCCCGGCAGCAACACTTGGTACGGTTGAGATGGTTCCATCGGACCGTGCGCGATGATCACGCCGTTGGCCACCGCTACCCGCCGCGCCGAAAACGAGTCACGAACCGGTAACGGCCGGGCCACAACTGCTCCTTCCCGCAACTCAACCCGCACCGGCACCGCCTCCGGAAACGGCCCGCAAAGCTCCAACCGCGAAGTAAGATCACATGCCATTCTACACGTCCGCCGCGCCAGCAGACCGTCCACTGCAATGGGGGCGAACACCAGGGCCGAAAGCACTGTTTTGGACAAGACATCAGGAAACACGAGGGTCGGAACACCCGCCCCGGCAAACCCGAAACCAACGTGCTTGCACGGATGCAGCCCTACTTTCCAGAAACCGGGGGACCAACCGGACACGGGATCATCATATAGATCACGCCTCATCTCCCCGTACCGTCCCGGCTCCGTGTCCGACGCAAGCACCAACAGATCCGCACCTTCCGCGTCCCCGGCGATGCCGACAAGGGAGGACACACTCCCGGCAGCCACCTCGACGTCGCCCAGTCCTTCCAGAAAACCACACAGCCAGGCCGATACCGCACCGCTTCGAGGTCCTTCGCCGTAAACCAGCACCCGAATCACCGGCCGGCGCAGCACCTCCAGGCTCTCGAAGCCGAAAAGAGCCAACTGCGACACAGTCGCCGCATCGATGACAGCTCCGGGCGCCACAATCACGTCACCCGCCAGGTACTCAGTTTCCGGTTCGGCAACATAGTTGCGCCCGGGCTCGTCCCCCGTTCCGGCCCGGTAACTTTCAAGCTCCTCTTCCGGCACCACCCGCACAGTCCCTTCCGGCACCGGCTCCCCGGTGCCCAGAACGCGGTCCGAAACAAACCGCCCGTCAGCTCCCACAGCCTTGCCGTCCATGCCTGCCAAACGCGTCTGAGGATAAACACCCGGAGCAACCACCGCTTTTTCCGCCCGCCGGCCCAATGCGCAGGACAGCGGAACTTCTTCGGCGCCCGAAACAGGCTGCAGCGCCGCGTCAATCGACTCCATGGCCGCGTCAAACTCAGGCTTATATCTTCCGGTTGCCGGCAAATCGCCCCCCCTTCTGGCAAAGATCACCTTAGGACCGATTCTTCCTTTAAACAAGAGCAGCGACTGGCTACCCGATGACTGGACGAAGGTAACTCGGATACACAACTTATTGCTGGAACTGAATAGGACTGCAAGGCGGCAAAGGTGTGCGAAGCGTCGGCGAACGGCGCTGAGGAGGACAAGAATGTCCGTTGCAGCAGCAGTCGCTATTCTGTTGAGCGCAGCACCCGATCCCGAGTTCAAGTCCAGCGTCGAGCGAGACATAAAATATGTGGCCGAAAGAACCGGGGTCGAAAAATGGATCCTACGGGAACTGGTCCGCCGCGAAAGCAGCGGCAATCACGAGGCGGTCAGATACTGCCGGAAGTGGAAGGGCAAGAAGTGCGTGCGGGAAGCAGCCTGTCGCACCAACTGCCGCCAGGTCAAAAAGGTCTGGGACCACAAACTCGACCTCGGCCTGTGGCAGCTACGACACTCCCGGACCTGGAGTTGGCTGAGGTGGTACAGCCGCAATTTCGAGCGAGTGGAGCCCGATTGTGCACTCCAGCGCCATTGCGCCCGGCGGGTCGTGGTTCAGGTGATTCTATACCTGCAGGAACGAGCGGAAAACAAGATCCGCTGCCGCCAGCCGGCCTACGTGCCGGAACTCCAGTGGCTGGCATACTGGAACGGCTGCCGTTCCTACGCCCGGTACGTCACGACCTGGCAAGAGCGCAACCCAAACTGAACGCTGAACGCTGATTGCTGAGTGCGTTCTCTTCATGTCTGAAAATTGATAATTGATAATTGAAATTTGAAAATTGCCCCTAAAGACACCCCCCACCGTCTTCGCTAGCCGCTGAATATGCCGCTGCCGGTGCCGGCGACACCGTTCGCCCAATCATGATGTCATCGGTATTCGCCCGGAATTTCCCGGAGCACATGAGCGTGGTATACATCCCCACTTTCAGTTGATGTGTCCCCTGACTGAGGTCTTGATTGTACGAGTAGTACTTCAGCGCGGGCCCCGGATTGTACACGTTGTGAACCAATGAACCGTCCATGAACAACCGATTGTACATGGTGCAGCCGCTACAACTGGCCGATCTTCCGTACAGGCTCACGTGATACAGACCCGAGCCGGGAAGCTGGATGTCACGATACGAATAGGCATACCGCGACGACTGGCAACTGATGCCGGGAGTCTGGCAATAGTCGATGAGGGATGACGGGGCGGAGTGATAGGTTTGCTGGTCCAACTCCTGCTTCTTGGAGCCTGAGTTAAAATTGGACTGGAAACTCCAGTCTCCCAGGCTGCCAGGCCCGAAGTCGGCGAAGAAATCGAACACCTCGTGCCCATCGGAAACCGACGGCAACGCCTGAGGCCCGTAGTACAGGTAGACGGTCTGGCTGTCCCCCGCGTCCAATGACAGCCTGAGCCACAAGATGAGCTTCGCGTCTGCGTGATGCTCGACGTACAGCGGCAGGCCCGCATAGGGCTCGGCGTACGGATCGTCGACGGGTTCAAGATAGGCTCGAAGACCGTTGGCTGTGTTTCCCACGTGAGCGAGAATCTGTAGTTCCGTAATCACGATGCGCACCGAGCCGTCGGCCAGTTGCTCCCCAGCGTTGTTCGTAAGCGTAAGGGGTATGGTATAAAAAAACTCGAGGGGGGCGAGGCCGTCGCAGTCTTCGTCAACGTCGTTGCCGCACACTTCGTCGGCGCCGTGATAGACGGCCGGATCAGTAGGCGCACAATCGGTGACGTCCGGGTCGCCATCGTTGTCGTCGTCCGGATCGCACTCATCGCCCAGCAGGTCGTTGTCGGAGTTCCACTGCGCCGGATTGGCCACCAGCGGGCAATTGTCCTGCAGGTCGAGGATGCCGTCGTTGTCGTCGTCATCGTCCACGCAGTCCGCCAACTCATCAAGGTCGCTGTCGGGAAAACCCTCGTCGATTGCATCGTCACAGTTGTCGTTGACGCCGTTGCAGATTTCCACCGAACCGCTGTTTATAACCGGGTCAAAGGGCTTACAGTCGGTGACGTCCGGGTCCCCGTCGTTGTCGTCGTCGGGATCACAAGCATCCCCCAACAGGTCGTTGTCGGAATTTTGCTGGTCGACGTTAGGCACACTCACGCAATTGTCCGCAACGTCGGGGATGCCATCGCCGTCATCATCCTCATCCACACAGTCGGCAATCCCGTTGCCGTTGGTGTCGGGGAAATCCTCGTCCGCGGGGCCGTCGCAATCGTCATCTTTCCCATTACATTGCTCAACCGCGCCCACAAATATCTCCGGATCGTACGGTGCGCAGTCGGAAGGGTCGGGGTCCCCGTCGTTGTCATCGTCCGGGTCGCAAGCATTCCCCAACAGATCCCCATCCGTATTCCCCTGCATCGGGTTTTTTACGCCAACACAGTTATCCGCACTGTTAGGTACTCCATCGCCATCGATGTCGTCGTCTATGCAATCGGCCAGGCCGTCTCCATCGGTGTCCTCAAACGGGTCGTCCACCACGCCGCTGCAATCATCATCCACCCCGTTGCATTGTTCACCCGCCCCAACATGGACGTCCGGGTCCAGCGGGGCACAGTCGCTCAAATCGGGGTCGCCGTCGTTGTCGTCATCCGGATCACACGCATCCCCCATGAGGTCGCTATCAGAGTTTATCTGCTGCTCATTGGCCGCCAGAGGGCAGTTGTCCTGCAAGTCGGGAATGCCGTCGTTGTCGTCATCCATGTCCAGACAGTCCGCGGTCCCATCCAGGTCCTGATCGTTAAAACCGTCATCGACCTCGCCGTTGCAGTCGTCATCAAGGCCGTTACAAACCTCCAGCGCCCCGTTATAGATCGTGGCGTCCAGCGGCGCACAGTCCGTCTCGTCCAGGTCCCCGTCATTGTCATCATCTGCGTCCACACAGTCCTTCAACGAATCGAAGTCGTTGTCGGGGAAACCTTCGTCGACCATTAGGTCGCAGTCGTTGTCGATGCCGTCGCAGCTCTCGGCCACGAGGGTCGAAACCTCCGGATCATGGGGCTTGCAGTCGGTATCGTCCGGGTCCTCGTCGTTATCGTCGTCCGCGTCACAGGCGTCACCATCGCCATCGCCATCAGTGTCCACCTGGTCTCCGTTGGGAATGTCAATGCAATTGTCTTCCACATCCGGAACCAGGTCGCCGTCGATATCCGCGTCGCAGGCATCTCCCAGCCCGTCGAAATCCTCGTCCTCCTGTCCCGGGTTCTCCACGAGAACGCAATTGTCACCGTCGTTGACCACGCCATCGCCGTCGATGTCGTCATCCACGCAGTCCGCGAGCCCATCTTCGTCCAGGTCGGGGGACCCGTCGTCAATCACGCCGTTGCAGTTCTGGTCCAAGCCGTCGCACAAATCCTGCTGGCTGGGGCCAATAGTCGGGTCGAGAGGCTCGCAGTCGTCGACATCAGGGTCGTCGTCGTTGTCGTCATCGTCATCCACACAATCGGCCAGGCCATCGAGGTCGTGATCGTCAAAACCGTCGTCCACCACCCCGTTGCAGTCATCGTCCAGGCCGTTACAGATTTCCGCACTGGAAAGGTCTTCTTCGCACTCGGCGCCAAAACCGTCCTGCTGGCACACCAGCACGCCGTTGGCGCACAGGTCGTCGTCCGTTCCGTCGCAAGCCTCTCCCAGGAAGGGCCATTCCTCGTCCACCTCGCCGTCGCAGTCGTCGTCCTGGCCGTTGCATAGCTCAAGCATGGGTACATCCTGGACGCAAACCGCACTCTCTCCGTCCGCAGAGCAAGCCAGCAACCCCAGCTCACAAATATCCGCATCGGGCCCGTCGCAAGCCGAGCCTAAACCGGGCCAGTCTTCGTCCTCTTCACCGTCGCAATCGTCGTCTTTGCCGTTGCAAGACTCGAACTCCGCCACAGCAGCATCGCACTCGCCCCACCCCTCGTCCCCGAGGCACTCCTGCTCTCCTTCGCACGTGCCCGCTTCGTTAGTGTTAGAACAATCACGGCTCTTGCCCTCGACCCCTTTCCAGCACTCGCAACTCATGGACACCGGCACACAGGCGTCCTCAACACACCCGTACCCGTCCGGACATTCCTTACCCCCTCCCCCCACCAAGGCACATGGACCGCGGCAGTGGTGGGCCTGATCGACCTCCAACCATCCGCACTCCCCGCCCAGTCCGCATTGGTTTTCTACCCCTTCCGAGTCACAGGGGTCGCACAGCAGCTCCCACGCTGACTGCACTCCAGAGGGAAGGCAGTAGGAGACGGGGTCGGGGCCATAGGTCCCCAGCATTTTGCACTCGAATCCTTCCGGACAATCCTCTACGCACAACGACGAGCAGATGGAGAAACCCGGAGAAATTTCTACGCACAACCCTCCCTCACACTCATCATTGGACCAGCACGGCTCCCCGAAGTTTTTACCTCCTCCGTCCAAGAAAAGCAGATCTGAAACGTCGGCCGGGACGAGGTCGAAGACATCTTCGGGGAGGAAAGAAACATCCAGATCCGAGCCTCCCACCTCAGTTAGAATATCTTCCGCCACCACATCGGGGAAGAACCAGTCCTGACCACCACCACTATCCACAATGATGCTGACCTTTCCCCCGGATCCACACCCTGCCCCCAGCACCAGTGCCAAAACCAACGCCACCATTCGCCCGCCCATAATTTCCTCCGGAAGCCAAAAAAGTCATCCCTATTATATGCCACCTTACCCGTAAGTAGAAGAGTCGGCACACGAGCCCGGCTTTTCGGCGGTATCCCCGCATCGCAGGCCCGGCGCTCACGCTTAGGGTACCGTTGAGTTCATGCCCTTGCCTTCCACGTAGGCGTTGGCGTCGCCGTCGCCGTCGCCGGCCTCTCCAATTGACCCGTTCCCGCGGCCCTGCTAAACTCCGTTTCGAAGGAGGCTACCCATGCATCGAATGCTGCTTCTCACCGTGACCTTCGCCTCACTTCTGCCCATCGGACCGGCCCTGGCCGACGATCCTGGTCCCGCTCCCATGGCGACTATGGAGCGGCAGTTCATGAACGCGATCCCCAACGTCGCAACAGAGAAACGCCGGGAGTTCATCAGCGGCTTCTTCAGTGTTCACGAGCACCGCCACCTCTACGGCGAGGACCTGGCCAAGGCGTTCGACGCGATCAATATAGTCTCCCCCGACCGGGTCGACCAGGCCGTGGTGCAAGCGCTGGAAGGGATCATTAAGAAGTACGGCTGCGGAAGGGTCTTTGAGCAGATGAGCAACATGGGTCCGGTCATGCGCGCCTACGAGCTCGCGGCCAACTGCCCGCCCAAAGGCGACCGGGCCATCGAGCCCGACCTGGCGGCCAACACACCGCTGGCCATCCTGCTCACCGTCACCATGATGGAGGCCCGCGCCCGAGACAAAGGTTTTGACCTCTCCCCATTGCACAAGGCAGCGGTGAGATTGCTGCTTAATCCGCTCTCCGGACCGACCCCGGCCGTGGTCACAATTACCATCACCATGGACGCGGTGTGGGTAGATTCAGCCAGGGTCATTCACCTCACCTGCAAGGGGGATCCGGACGACAACAAGAGCCGATGCAAGCGCCAGCTTTCCAACTGCGTCGGAGAGTCCAAACCCGAAGAGTGCGCCAACCTGAAAATGACCCTGGAACCAACAGGCGACAGCAGTGACAAGACAGGCCTTCCGAAACTAGCCCCGGTCCTCAAGGAGCGCCTCGATAAGATCCGGGAAATGCAGGACAAAATGTCCCGGAAACACGAGGTGGAGTTCGCGCTCTTCGTAGACGCCGCCGTCCCCTTCCAGCTAGTCACCCGAGCCCTCTACACCGCCATGGAGACAGTACCCGAAAAAGACCGCAGCCTGACAAAGACAACCTTCCACAAACGCCCACCCGACTAATATCTGACCGTCGTTAGCCGTTAGCCGTGAGCCGCTAGCCGTCACACCCCGGACCCTGGACCCTGACCCTGGACCCGCCTCTCTAGAACCTCCCCACCAACTCCTCCGCCTCAACCTCAAACGTCCTCTTCCCTACCGTAACCGTATAGAGCGTCAGCAACTCCGAACCACCGAACGGCACATCGGTCCAGCCGACCAGGACTACTTCGTAGAGGTCATCTTTTTTCGTGACTTTCGGCCCGGCCACTTTGGCCGCCTGTTCCTCGGTCAGCTTCTCCTTGAACCGTGTCTTCGCCTTCTCCACCCGGTCCTCAAACACGACGCCCGTGTAGCCCATGCCGATCACCATGAGCTTGGCCAGGCCCAGCGCGTCCTGCTCTTTCTTCGGCGCCCACTTCGCGCGCTTCATAGCCTTTTTTATGCCCGGGTTCGATAGCTCGAAGACCCGCCGCTTGGCCACGATCCAGAAATCGGGAGTCATGGGGTCTTTCACCTGGTCGCGTCGAGTGAAGACTCGAAAAACCTCGAAGGGAGTCTCCTTTAGCTCCTCGGGAGTAACATCCTGAATCTGCGCCACCCGGTCGTCGTACTTTTTGTACTTCTTGTTCAGCCGCTTGAAGTGCTTGTGGTCCTCCACCTCCGGCACCGGCTCCCCAGCCCATGCCAGCCCAGTCACTAGCAGCAACGAAGCACAAGCCGCAATCACACTCCTCATTCGAACCTCCCTGTTGTCCAATCCTCTTTACCCGCCCCCGGTCTGTGAAGCAAGCGCCGAAAACGAGCCGCCTCACCTCTCAGATTCCCAGGTAGTTTTCGGGAGTCATGACGGTAAGTGAGGTCTTTCCCTGAAAGTGCTCCGCATCCCAGCTGACAAAGGTCGACCCGGGAGGAGCGTAGCGCTCGGCAAAATGCAACACCATCGCGTCTCCGAATGAGCACTTCTGCCCGATTGTGGCCAGAAGCAAATCCAGAGGGACTGCCGGCAGCATCCCGCCCGGTTCGTACGCCGGCAGCACGCCCACACCATACTTTCGGGCAAAGAACGTGACGAGGGACCGGAGCTGGCGCGGGTTCAGGTTGTGGGAGAGAATGCCGGCAACCTCCAGCAAATTGACCAGAGTGGTCGCACCATTGCCGTCTTCCTTCACGCGGTCCAGGAATTCCCGGTTGGCCGGGAAAAGCAGATCCCGATGATATCTCAGCTCGATGACAAAGACGTTGCTGTCGATGAGAATCACTTTCGCCTCCGACTCCGAGCCAAGGCCTCCTGCCACGACTCATGCTCCGGCGCGCTCTTCTCCAGGGCAGTCTCAATATCCGCCCACGCTTCCGCCAGAGGTGGCACGAAATCCCCATCGGCCATAGCCTCCGCCACCGGAACAATGACAGCCACCGGCTTTCCCCGATTAGTCACCATTATGCGTTCTCCGCCCCTAACCCGCCGCAACACTTCACTGCACTTGTTCTTCAATTCCCTCGACGATACCGTGTCCATGGCAACCCCCAATGCAGCCACAACAGATTCATTGTAGCCACAAGAGGCCGAGCCGTCAACCCGAAACCGGAAACCCGAAACAGCCGGTCTTACTGAACCGCCGTCTCCGGCACCATAAACGTAATCACATCCCCACTGCGCACCGGAGTTTCATGCTCAGGCGGCTCACCATTCACCGTGAATCCCAACACCCCGGGCGGAAAGGCCTCCGGGATCTCCGGCCGTTCCTGAAACAGCAGATGCAGCACCCAACAAAACCGCATCTCCTCCTCCAGCACCACATCTTCCGCCGCAAATCCAACCACCTTCGCAACCCTCCCCGAGTAGCGTACTTTCACAAAAGCCAGTTCCTTTTGAGCAAGCATTTTTCACACCTCCCAGTTGTGGCCGTCTGCCGTTGGCCGTTCATTGAACATTGAAAATTGCCTATTGATGATTGACTATTGATGATTGCCTCTATCTCCTTATCACCACTTTGATCCCGATCTGTACCATTTAATCGACATTTGTCGTCGATCCTCCCGCGCGACAACCGCCGCCCGATTTTTACGAGCCGTGAAAGTAAATGAGCGGGCCCTAAGCAAAGCGCCCGCATCCGCCATCGCAGTTACCGTACCTACAGCCTACCGCCTATCCGTTGCTACAGCCTGCCTTTTTCCCTTGACACTGTTTCCCTAGCGGAGTATTTATCTTCTCTGTTGTTTGATATTGCGGGGTGGCGCAGATGGTAGCGCGTCGGGCTCATAACCCGAAGGTCGTAGGTTCAAGTCCTGCCCCCGCGACC
>CAZVFX010000064.1:0-40657 GCA_964626565.1 uncultured Myxococcales bacterium | reverse complement strand
CACTCGCTGCCTGAAACACGGCCGACATTCTCACCCCAGGTGAACGGTTACATTTATTCTAGATATATACTCGTTCTGCTGTCATCCCGAGCCTATTGCCTCGGACAGCAGATTACGACAATCAAGGGAGGTTCATGATGAGACTGTCAGCATGTTTGTTTGCTTTGACCGTTGTGGCGGCTGCACTGCTGGCCCTTCCCACTTGTGGAGGAGACAGCGACAGCTCGGACGGCGGCTGTGACCCGGCTTGCGCCGGGGGAGAAACCTGTGTCGATGGAACGTGCATGGCGGAAGGCTGCAACAACTCCGACCAGGACGGCTGCGCCCAGACTCACTCAGCCTGCGTGGCTGCATGCGACCCCCTGGGGGCCGATTACGAGGCCTGTGTGGCGGGTTGCGATGAAGACCTTTGTACTTGCCTCACCAACGCGGGCTGTACCTGCGAAACCCCCGCGTGCGACCCAGCTTGCACGGGTGACCAGCAGTGCGTTAACGGTGCGTGCGTTGATCCCCCGGCCGGTTGCGACCCGGCCTGCACGGGTGACCAGGAGTGCGTTAACGGTGCGTGCGTTGATCCCCCGGCCGGTTGCGACCCGGCCTGCGCAGCAGGCGAAGAATGCGTGGACGGCGCGTGCGTGACGCCGCCCGAGGGTTGCGACCCGGCCTGTGCAGAAGGCGAATCCTGCGTCAACGGCGAGTGCGTGACGGAAGCCGCATGCGCCGAAGATGACAAGCAGAACTGCGGCGCCGCACACGGCGCGTGCGTACCCGCTTGCGACCCGCTCGACGCAGACTACGATGCTTGCGTCGCCGCGTGCAACGATGAGTTGTGCAACTGCCTCACTGCGGCCGGATGCGACTGCGAGATTCCCGATTGCGACCCCGCTTGTGACGAAGGGTGGTCCTGCGTCAACGGTGTTTGCACCGAAGATGATGTCCCGCCCGACTGCGACCCCGCGTGCGATGAAGGCTGGTCCTGCATCGCGGGTGAATGCGTAGAAGACGATGTACCCCCCGATTGCGACCCGGCATGCGACGCGGGCGAAATCTGCGTTGGAGGCGAGTGTGTGGAAACCACCGAGTGTGACCCCGCCGACGAAGCCGATTGCGGCGTGGACTACGCCGACTGCGTCAACGACTGCGACCCGATGGACGCCGACTACGTGACCTGCATTGCAGATTGCGACGAAGACTTGTGCGACTGCCTGACCATGGCCGGTTGCGAGTGTGACGCTGACTAGCCGACCATCGCTCTTCCCGTGAGAATCCACCTTACCCAGTAGTTACCGGGATCATTTGGCAGACTTGTTTTCCCTTGTCCCCCCTCTGCCGACGCTCCCCGGGAGTATGTCCGTAACCGGAAATCCTCCAGCACTTCCTGTCCAACGCTGTTTGAATCAGAAAGGGGAGCGCCGGAAGGGGGGAGACAAAGGTCGCCCTTATGCCAGGATCTCTTCGACTTCCGCCCTGTCCACATCCATTAAGTGCGGGATGCCGCTGATCTCTGCCGCCTGGTGAGTCAGGGCCGCGAGGTCACTCCTACTCATGTGTTCCAGGGTGAACCTCCGGCTGCCGGCCATAAACTGCCGCAGGCCCTGCGCCAGACGCTCATAATAGGTGTACAAGCCTAGGGCGCCGGTCGGCAGCTTCTCGAACTCGCTATTCCCCAACTCCTTTCTCAGCGAGCTGGCCGTGACGAAGATCTCGTCCCTGGTACGTCCGAAGCGCTCCACGTACACCGGCAACTCACCTTCTTCGATTGTGTTGCCGATGGTCTTGCCAACCATGGCTGCTGCGATGGGGCTGCGAGCCATGCCCACCAGTTTCACAAACGGAGCGCCCATGGCCAGCCCCTTGAAGATCTGGTCTTCAAAGGTGAATCCGCCGGCAACGGCCAACGGGGGCACGTACTCGTTTCTGTCGGCCAGACGCTTGGCATACTGGTATAGGAGCGAGTGTATTTCTACGGGCGGCATTCCCCACTCGTTCATCATCCGCCATGGACTCATGCCCGTGCCGCCGCCGGCACCATCTACGGTCAGTAGATCGAGCTCGTATTTTGAGGCGAAGACAATTGCCCTGGCAAGGTCTGCCGGACGATACGCACCGGTCTTCAGAAAGATGTACCTGGCTCCCGCCTTCCGCAATTCTGCGACTCGGGCGGCAAAAGACTCCTCGGTAACCATGCCGACCCGAGAATGTCGTTCGAATTCGGAGAACGCTCCGTTCCGGAATGCCTCTTGCACGTGAGGCAGGGTCGGATCCGGCAACACCACGTACCCCCGCTCGTGCAACATCAGCGCCTTATCGAGATCCTTTATCTTCACCTCGCCGCCGATATTTTTGGCACCCTGGCCCCATTTCAGTTCCACACAGTCAACGCCAAGCTTCTCAATGGCGTACTCCTGTGCTCCTAGACGGGTGTCTTCGACGTTGGCCTGCACAATGATGGCCCCGTAGCCGTCGCGCTGATGGTCCTTGTAGAGCTTGACGCGACGCTTGAGATCCACGGTGTCCACTACCCGCCCGTCATTGATTATCGCCTCCGGGTCCATACCTGCGACATTTTCGCCGATGGTCAATCCCGTACCCGCAAGAGCCGACCCGATGGCCAGCCCTTCCCAGTTATTCTTGGCGATGTTGGTGGAACCGATGCCCGGGATGACCCACGGGAGGCGAAACTTCAGCCCTCCGTCCCGGCCGAAAACTACTTCAAGGTTCACCGCTGGGAATATCGCTTTGTCGCTATCGGCTTCAATGCCGTGCGCACCCACTGCGGTGCCCATTATGTTGAAGTGCGAATAGTCGATGGGATACGTCTTTTCCGCGGCAGTTGTAATAACTCCGAAAGGCTGTGGGTAGATTACTTCATGCCCCCTGTACGCTGATTTGCCTATCTCGCACATGCCGACACAGCCGTCGACACAGGTCACGCACATGCCGGAAGCGGGGGTTATTGAGCCTTCGGTGCGGTTCTTGGTTAAAGTTGCTGCTGTGGCGTTGGTTTTGGACAGAGTCATCGTATCCTCCCTAGCGGTGTCAATCCTTCTCTATTTCACAAGCTACACAGGGTTCCATGTAGCACATCATATCGTCGAACTGTTCCTTCTCTGCGCAAGGCGGTCCCAGGTTGGCGCAACCCCCGCAGACCGCCTTGTCCGGCTCAGTGAAGGTGCACCTCAACTGGCAAGCGGGGCACACGTACATGCAACCACCGCAGAACCTGCAGACATCCGATTTCACGTCAAACGGTGTGCCGAGACTGCGATCCTCGCCCCGGCCCCGAAATCCGATGGCTCCGGCCACCATCTGCTCCTTACACATGCGTACGCACAACCCACACAAGATGCAGTCGTCATGCTCCTGCTTGAAGCGTTGCTGCCGCACATTGTGGGCCGAGGCCAGGTCCTGGATGACTTTCGATTGCGGGCAGGAAGCCAGGTACAACTCGATTAGCATTTTACGAGTCTTCAACACCCGCGCAGATGCGGTGCGCACCTTGAGTCCTTCTTCCGCAGGATAGGTGCAGGAGGACACCAGCCTGGCTCTCGGGCCTTCCCCGATTTCCACAACACACAGCCTGCACGCACCGTACGGCGAAAGATCGTCGCGGTGGCACAACGTCGGAATCGGCAGGCCAAGGAATCGTGCTGCTTCAAGCAAGGTACTTCCTGCTTCGACTGTGGCCGTCAGGCCATTGATGGTCAGGGATATCATACCTTCCTTTCCCCCTCTGCATCGCCCGAGAGGTCATTGAGACCGCTTCGGGTGAATTCCAGATCACATCTGAGACATCGTTTTGCCTCACGCAGCACCTCATCCAACGAGGCACCCTGTTCCACCTCCGCGAAGTTCTTCTCACGGCGGTCCACCGCGATTACGGGCGGTTCCAACCGGGAGGCCTCCTCGAGTTCTTCCTGCCCTGGCTCCCGGGGCTCCAGGAAGGTCTGCGGCCGGCACAATTCAGCGGGTCTCCGCAACTCCTGCCCGCTGAGGAAACGTCGGATGGCCTCCGCTCCTCTTCTGCCCGCTGCGATGGCGTCAACGATGGTGCTGGGCCCTGTCACCACGTCGCCGCCTGCAAACACCCCTTCCCGCGTAGAACGAAGCGTATCTATATCTGTTCGTACCCGACCTTTCCGGTCGACCTCGAAACCCATTTTCGCCACGGGCTCAGTTTCAGGTTGTTCCCCGACAGCGACGATCAGGGTATCAAGGTCAACGTCGAATTCTGAGCCTGGCGTCGCGACGGGGCTTCGCCGGCCACTGGCATCGACTTTGCCCAACGAATTCCTGATGCACCGTACTCCCCTTAGACGGCCCGCTTCCGAAAGAAGCTCCAGCGGAGTGACCAACATCTCAAACCTTATCCCTTCCTGCTGAGCCGCGGCCACCTCCTCCCCAAAAGCGGGCATCTCGCCCACAGTGCGCCGGTAGAAGATCGTAACGTCGGTCACCTTGTCCTGGCGCAATGCCACCCGGGCCGCGTCCACCGCTGAATTTCCGCCCCCGATGACCCCCACCCGGCCTGTGCCCAGTTGCCGGTTGTTGAGGTTGTGTTCCTTGAGAAACTCCATCGAGGCGACCACTCCCGAGCTATCCTCGCCCGGAAGGCCGAGGCGCAAGCTTCGGTGCGCGCCAAGACCGAGAAATATCGCCTTGAAACCCCTGCCAAACAGGTCGTCGCATGTGAAATCACGACCGATTGCGGCTCCGTACTCTACCTTGACTCCGGTATCAAGAAGAGCCGCGATCTCTTTGCGCAGCACTTCCCGAGGCAGGCGATAGGCCGGGATGCCGCTCACCAACATGCCTCCGAGTTCCTGTTCCGCCTCGAACAGTGTCACTTCGTGGCCTTGAAGTGAGAGGTAGTGGGCAGCCGTTATGCCGGCGGGTCCCCCGCCAACAACTGCCACCGGGTCCTTGCAACTCGCCGCAACTCGCCCTGCAGCATACGTAGTCGGATCAACCCGGTCGGTTACGAACCTTTTCAACGCCCTCACAGCAAGTGGCTCACCGCCCGCCGTTCCCAAGCGGCAACGACTCTCGCACCGGTGGTCGCACACCCGCGCACACACCGACGGGAATGGATTGGTCTCCCTGATTACGCGATATGCTTGCTCCATTTCCCCTTTCTCAAGGTGGGCCACGTACCGCCACGCCTCGGTTCCCAAGGGACACGCCGACTGGCAGGGGGCCCCCACCAACTCCGAGCACACGAAGGCATCGCAGCGCTTGTCGACGATGTGCCGCAGGTACTCATCACGGAAATACCGCAGTGTTGCCAGCACCGGATTCGAAGCGGTTTGCCCGAGGCCACACATGGAGGCATCTTTTACCGCCACCGCCAACTCCTCCAGCAGTTCGAGCTGCGCCAGGGTGCCCGTTCCTTTGCTGATGTCATCAAGGATTTCGTACATTCGCTGGGTCCCTTTCCGGCACGAGAAGCACTTGCCGCAAGACTCGTCCTTGAGGAAACCCATGAAGTACCTGGCGATGTCCACCATGCACGTTCCCTCGTCCATGACGATCATGCCACCCGAACCCATGATCGAACCGGCCTTAGCCAAGCTGTCGTAGTCGATGGCGAGGTCAAACATGGAAGCGGGAATGCATCCGCCGGAAGGACCGCCGGTCTGGATGGACTTTATCTTGCCCTCACCTGTCGGGCCGCCGCCGATGTCGTGTATGATCTCATTGACAGACATACCCATCGGCACTTCCACCAGGCCGGTGTTCTTGATCTTGCCCACCAGGCTGAACACCTTGGTCCCCGAATTCCCGGGAGTACCGACAGTTGCGAAATCCTCGGCTCCACTCTGGAAGACGACCGGTACATTGGCCCAGGTTTCGACGTTGTTTATGGAGGTGGGCTTTCCATGGAGCCCTCGTTGCACCGGATAGGGAGGCCGCTGTCGCGGTTCTCCCATGTTGCCTTCGAGGGATCGAATCAGCGCAGTTTCCTCCCCGCACACGAAAGCCCCAGCCCCTTTGGCGATTCTGACATCAAACGAGAAATCCGTACCCAGAATATTGTCGCCCAACACACCCAGATCACGAGCCTGCCGGAGCGCGATGAGCAGGTGTTTGATGGCCAGAGGGTATTCGTTGCGCACGTAGACTATTCCTTCCGTCGCACCAGTGCCGTACGCGGCGATCACCATTCCCTCGATAATGCTGTGGGGGTTCCCTTCGAGGAGGCTGCGGTCCATGTAGGCCCCGGGATCCCCTTCATCGGCGTTGCATATGAGGTACTTGCCCCTTTCGCCAGACTGCTTGGCCAGAAGCTCCCATTTGATACCCGTGGGAAAGCCGCCCCCACCGCGGCCGCGAAGACTGGACACCTTCGTTTGTTCAACAACCCAGCCGGGATCCCCTTTTTCCAGCACTGAACAGAGCGCCGAGTAACCGCCGATTCTGATGGAATGGTAAATCCGGATCGGGTCAACCTTCTCGTTTTGACTGAGCAGCGTGCGGGTCTGCCGCTTGAAAAACGGTATGTCTTCCTGCTTTTCAATCGGCTCGCCGGATGCCGGGTCTTTGAACAACAACTCTTCGATCACCTGTCCGTTGAGAGCCGCCTCCATGATCAGCGGCACCGCCTCCCGTTCCACTTTCGGATAGAACGTTCTGGCCGGTTCAACGATGATGGATGGCTCCAACTGGCAGAATCCATGACACCCTGTTATCCTGACGCGTATCCTGTCACCCAGACCTCTCGCCAGCACCTCACGCTTGGCCGCGCGGATCAAATCGTTGGCGCCGCTCGCCTGTCCGCAGGTGCCGGCGTTTATGATCACGGTCGGGATGCCCGGGTCCCATGCATCGACAAGGCGGCTCTTGAGCGCTTTGAATTGGGCGATGGATTCCTGTCTTCTCATGTGACCCCCTATTCCTACTCCGATTGAATCCTCAGAAGTTGACTCCGCTGACGTCCAGCATGTGGCTTCTGCAACCCTTCCGGGAGCACATCTGAAGCATCCCCCCGCCGCCCACCGTCATCTGTACTACCGGTGCACTGCAACGAGAGCAGTCCTTGCTGCTCGTCAGGTCCGCGTGGCAGTGTGGACAGAAGAAATGCACGATTGAACCTTCTGGGATTTCGTGCTCGGAAGAGACATTGTGGCTGCCATACAATGACGATAATCGCAGCCACCCATGCTTCGCTCCAAAGGAGGTCGTAACCCTTATCGAAGGGTAACCGTCGACTGTTACCCCGGCGTCCATGGCGCTATGGTTGCAACGGGGACAACTCACCTCCACTGGAAACACATTATGGGCCTGCTCCATGCGGCCTTGGTCGAACCCTTGCAGCGCCTGCTCTATTATCCCCTTCGCTTGTGCCGGCCTCGCCTTGGCGAAATAGCGACCATCGGCAACCACAATCGGCCCCATGGCACAAGCTCCCAGGCAATTGACAGTTTCGAAGGTAAACTCGTTATCGGGAGTTGTTTCCCCGTCCTCGACTCCCAGGAGCGCCCGGAACTCATCTGCTAGCGCAAGGGCCCCGCTCACGTGACAAGCGGTACCCAAGCAAACTGAGATGAGGTGCCTTCCCCTCGGTTTGAGGGTGAAATACTTGTAGAAAGTGGCAACGCCATAGACGTCAACCAACGAACGGCCGGTTCTTTCGGACACCAGCCTCAAGGCCTGCTCCGAGAGATAGCCGTACTTTGCCTGGATCTCTTCGAGCACCGATAGCAAGTCCTTGTGTTCACTGTCGTACCCTTCCAGAATCTCAAGAATGGTCTCTTCTCCCATCCGCAGGTCTCCTCAGGAGGTGGGGTGGATGGCACTCGTTTCGTGCGAACCGCCTACTGGTAGTTTTCGCAGTGCCAGACCCCTCCCTCACAGGTTGAATTGATGCACTCGGCTCGAAATTCACAGTTCACACATAGCCCCAGGTATCTTGCACCCTGGAGACCACTGCTAACGACTCCTGAAGCGACTAGTGCCTTCCCAGGCCCGGGAGAAGCCGGTTGGAATGCGTCGAACTCCTCACAGTGCAGGATGGGGCTTGTCGCGGTCGCGGCGTACACGCAATAGGCTGCGTCGTTGCAAGTACGACACAAGCTGCGATTCTGGTCAGCTCCGGCCATCATCTCCTCCTCTTTCAGCAGACGCCCGCCTTTCTCCAGCGTCCGCTCAACCCGTTCCAACAACACATCCGGCTCGAACGGCTTCTCCAGATAACCCGCGCAGCCGGACCGCATCGCCTCGGCCACCATATCCTTGTCAAGATACCCGCACGTGATTAGAACCGCGGGAGGGGCCTCCACTTTTGCCAGTTGGGCGATGAGATCGGAACCGCACAGGCCGGGGAGCCGAAGATCGACCACCACTAATTCAACAGGGGCGGGGCCGATGCTCGATTCGCGCACCGTGCTGAGCAGTTCGTCGCCATTACCTGCCGCGGTCACGGTGAACCCCGCTCTCCGCAGAACCAGCGAAAGTGTCAGCCTGATGTGCTCCTCCGCGTCTCCCACCAACACCCGCTTCGCTGTCTCCGCACTCCGCATGCACTTCTCCTGTCAGCCTCGTGAACCTCCCCGCGGCTTCGCAGGTGGCCCTTATTGCAATAGCCGGGCCACCCGGGCAGGAACATGCGAATCGGCCGGTTCGCTTCTCGGAAAGGAGCTTCTGGATTCTCACGCGAGTGCGCACTAAGGGATGCAACAATGGTTGACGCCGTTTCGAATCAGACGGCCATTTTCTCTATGATTAGAGGTAGATTACTGATGTTCGCAAACGGGCAGCGGGCAACAAATGTTGCACCCCTTCGAGGCAGTATTCAGGATTGCCCTCGGTTCAAGCGCCTGTTGAGAGCTTGCCGGGAAATGCCCAGCAGTTGAGCAGCCACCGACTGGTTGCCCCGGGACCGACGCAGTGCTTCAGAGACCAGCGACCTCTCCGCCTCTTTCAGCGTAGGCAATCGGTTAGGATATTCCAGGGCCGAGTCTGCGTCCTGCGAATCGCCCGCACCGCCGATGTCGCGGGGGGCAATCGCTCCGCCCATCGCCGCCTTGAACAGTTTCATCGAAAGCATGCCGCGGTCATGATTGCTCACGGCGTCGAAGACCATCGATTTCAGCTCCCGAACGTTACCGGGAAAGTCGTGAGCCTCCAGGAGCGCCAGCACTTCCTGCGGCGGACGAGGCGTTTTCTTTCCCAGCACCGATGAAGCCTTTCGAAGGAAGTGCTCAAGCAAGAGTGGAAGATCCTCCGGGCGCTCGCGCAGTGGCGGAATGTGGATATGATGGGTGCGAAGCCTGTAGTACAGGTCCTTGCGAAACCGCCCGGCCTCCAGCGATCTGTCGAGGTCCTCGTTGGTCGCGACCACAATTCGTGAATCGGTTCGCCTGGCCAGGTCCGAGCCGAGAGGAAGATATTCCCTTTCCTGCAAGAGACGCAGCAGTTTCAGCTGCGACGATACGGTAAGGTCTCCTATCTCGTCCAGCAGGAGGGTGCCCCCTCGGGCTTGCTCGATCAAGCCGGCCCGCCCAACTTCGGCGCCGGTGAAAGCACCTTTCCTGTGCCCGAAAAGGGTGTCGGCAAAAACACTGTCGTCCAGCCCGGCGACATTGACCGGGACGAACGCGCCGGTACGTTCGCTCACTGCGTGGATCGCCCTGGCCAACAGCTCCTTTCCCACCCCGGTTTCGCCGGTTATGAGCACAGGCTGGGAGGTCGCGGCCACCGCTTCCACATATCGGAAGATTGAGGTCATTTCGCGGCTCGACGTGATCATCTCGGCGAACGCCTCAGGATGCTTCACGTCCGCAGACAGCACACCTCGCTTCAGCAGCGCATTCTCCCTACGCAAATCCCGGAACTGAATGGCGCGGTCCACAGCCGTAAGAAGTCGAGCCTTCTCAACGGGTTTGACGATATAGTCGAACGCCCCGTTCTTGATGCACTTGACCGCGGTATCAACATCATTCACCCCGGTCAGAATGATGACCGGAACGTCAGGATAATCCTGCGCCATTACCGAGAGGATCTCCTCTCCGGACACGCCAGGCATCCACAGGTCAAGCACCATTGCCTCGATCTGTTGGTTCGCAAGCAGGGGAACAGCCTTCTCGCTGTCCTGGCAGGTCAACACATTGCTGATGCCGCCGGTGCGCAAGGCCATCTGCAAACTCTGCAACAACTCAACTTCGTCGTCCACCAACAGCACGGGAAACGAGGGGTGTCTTTCCCGGCTCACTCTCTTGCCTCCTCAGTCCCGGTCTCCCCGCTCCAGATGGGGAACTCCAGAATCGCCAACGTACCCTGGCCCGGGACGGATTCGAAATCAAGCTTGCCACCGTGATCCTTGACGATACCCAACGACACCGACAAACCCAGACCGGTCCCACCCGAACGTCTTTTGCTAGTGTAGAACGGGTCCATGATGTGAGGGAGATCATCTGCAGTGATCCCAGTTCCTTCATCGCTGACCTTGACCACCACGCTGGTCTCATCGAAGGACGTGGACACTTTTACGGCATCTTGCAAACCGGAAAGCGCATCGCAAGAATTCTGAACAAGATTGATGATCACCTGCTCCAACTGTTGGGAGTTGCCCTTGATCTCGGGCAGAGGCTCCACAAGGTCCAAGGAGAATTGCTTGGTGCTTCGCTCGATCTGACTGCGAATCAGAATGAGAGCCGCCCTGATCACCGAATTCATGTCCACAGGTTCTCTAAACCCGGATGTCTCCACTCGGGCGAATCCTTTGAGACTTTGAACAATGGAATTGATCCGCCTGGCTCCTTCGAGAATCCCGCCGAACAAGGTCGGAATGTTCTCCCGCATCTCCGTGTACTGCAGGCCGCCCATCACAAAATCCCCGTTTTCCTCGTAGTACTCTTCCAAGATCGGCATGACGCTCTCGCAAGCTTCACGCAGCACCGGGGCATTCAACATCACAAAGTTGTTAGGGTTGTTTATTTCGTGCGCCACACCGGAAACAAGCGTGCCCAGGGCAACCATCTTGTCAAGCTGAACCATCTGCTGCTGGTGCTGACGGGCCCTCTCCTCCGCCATCCCCTGCTCAATTATTCGCTGCAGCCGCTCACCTATGGCGTCCAGCAGGTGCACCTCTTCCTGCAAGAAAGGCCCCTCGTCGGCGCGCGGCTTCTCGGTCAGGTAGTACACCTCAACATCGCCCACCCTCTCCCCGGCAACGGCAATCTTGCGCACCAGCTTCCACGGAGTTTCCCGGAAACCCTCGGACCTGTATTCGCCTTCTGTTAGAACAATGCGCGCACAGGTGGCATCCGGGTATTGCCACGCCGGCGGAATGAGGTCAACAATGCCTTGCAGTGTCCCGCTTATCGTAAGCCCCGGGCGATCCCGCAGCCTTGATATGCTAAGCAGGCAATTCAACTCCTTGACCCGCTCTTTCAGATCGCTGCTCAGCTTCCTGAGCGCGTGCTCAGCGCCATTGCGCAACGTGTGCGCCGATTCCAGTTCGGCCACCCGCTGTCGAAGCTCCTGCACTTCTGCCGCAAGCTGTACTCTTGACCTACTTGTGTTGTCAGATTCCATAGCTCGATGGCCTCATCATGAAGCTGCAAGTCCGCTGAAGGGACCCCAGCTGCCCGAGGTAGCGAGGATACCGCCCTGTGGAATCATGTCAAGGACTGCGGATCCGGCTTCGCGTCACCCTATTCCGCTTCTTCGTGACAGTCACCGCAGTCCTGCGGGCCCTCGTCCTGCTCCTTGTGGCAGTTGATACACTGATCGTGGTACGCCTTCTTCAGATTTGTCTTGCCCTCTTCCGCCTTACCCGGCTTATGGCAGGTGTCGCACTTGACGATGCGATCGTAGGTAGTGTTGGCGTGGTGGCAATCGGTGCAATAGTCGGTGGTCTCGGTGTGCATCTCGTGGTCGAACTCCACCGGCACATACTTCTTCGCCAGTTTGCCCAACTCCACCGACGCCGGGGCTTTCTTCGACAGGTGGCAATCGGTACACTGTAGCGGGCTCTTTTTCCCCTTCTTGGACGACGCCCGGTGGCACTTCAGGCACTGCTCATGATAGGCGTCGTGGAGGCCCAGCACTTTGCTCCCTTCCTCGGTCTTCTGATGGTTGTGGCATTCCCGGCACGGCGGGGTCACCTCGTTTTCGGTGTGGTGGTGGTGGCAATCCTCGCAATGGTCGGTCAGCTCCACGTGGAGTTTGTGGTTGAACACCACCTCGGCGAAGTCCTTGGAAAGGTGGCCGAGCTTCATGGTGTCCTGGACGTACTTGCGGGCCAGGTCTTCCTGAGAAACCGCGATGGGCTCCCGCTTCTTGTGGCATTCCTGGCACCCCAACGGCCCGCTATCCATTTGGCGATGGCAGTTCATGCACTGTCGGTGGTAGGCGCCTTTGAGGCCGGGCTTATCGAGGCTCTTGAATGCGATACCATGGCACTCCCGGCAGGGCGGAAACTTCTCCACTTCGCTGGAGTGGTGATGGCACACCTCGCAATCTTCTTCATACTCCACATGGTTTGCGTGGGAGAACACGGTGGGCTCGTATATATCCACGAGGTGATAGAGAACGCACTCTTCAGGCCCCAGGTCGTCCGGCGCCGGAGCCGGCGCTTCGCGCACCTCGCCCGGAACCTGGCACGGGGGGCAGGGCTCGCAACGTGCGGGCACCTCTTTCAGCACCAGCTTCTCCTCTACTACCGTCGTCGCGTCGCCCTTGCAGGAGCCCAGGGTCCAGCACAGCAACACCAACAAGGCGGCGATGTATGTGCATCTTCTCATAGGACTGCCTCCCATAATCGCTAGTCGCTCTCCCCGTGGACTGCCTCAAGGATAGGAAAGTTCAAGGCCACAAACCGATACACCAGCGCCAGGGTGCAAATGAGCGCCGCGGTGATCGCGATCTCTCCGATTGCCGGAAAATAGGGACTGGCGTCGTACGGCGGGTCATACGCCACCAGGAATACGTTGATACGGTTGAGCGCCACCCCTCCCACCACGAGCGCGGCGGAAGTGAATAGCAGGCCGGCCGACTTGCGCACCTTCGCAGACATGAGCAGCATCAAGGGCAACACTACTCCCGCTCCCATCTCGATAAGCCACATCAACGATTGCACGCTGCCGTCGCCAAGGTACAAGTAGGTCTCCCTGATGGCCATATCGCCCAATTTCAAAGCCAGGTAGATGCCCAGGGTCACAACGATCATCTTGGAGAGGGGAGTCAGGATGTTCATCTCCCGCGGCCGCTTGAACGATTTTGACGCTATCATCGATTCAAAAATCACCATTGGGAAGCCCACCGCAACCGCGGAGGAAAGAAACAGCAACGGCGAAATGGGCGTCCACCACAAAGGATGCATCTTGGTGGGGGCGATAACCATGAGTGCCCCCAGTGAGGACTGATGCATACAGGAGAGCACCACCCCCATGATGATGAAAATGAACATGAGCTTTTCGAGAATCCGGTCCACGAAGTTAATGGCCGTCTGCACGCTTTTCACCCTCAGGATCGGGTTGAGCAGGGTGAGAGGAAAGTTCTCGAACTCCTCCTCCTTGAAGCGCTCGAGAACGATGGGCATGAATTCCAGGTAGAGGACGTTGAGATAGCAGACGACACAGATGCCCACCTCGAACAGTACCGAGTTGCCCTGCCAATAGATCACCGGGTGCCAGATATTGTAGAACTTGCCCAGGTCGAACATGAGCCCGATACCGACGAACGTATAGCCGAGCATTGCGGTGAGCAGGGCCGCCCGGATAACGCCGTGGTACTTCTCCCGATGGAAGATATACACCAGCGCACCGGTGGTAAATCCACCTGCCGCCAGTGCGACCCCGGTGGCGACGTCGATGGCGATCCAGATCCCCCACGGCCACTGATCATCCAGGTGGGTTACGCTCCCGATGCCGAAAATAAACCGATAGAGGCCGAAGGCGGCTCCAACCGCAATGATCAGCAGCAGGACGAATACTCCCGGGGTAAAGAACTTTACACTTCTTACCGGTTCTGATTTTGCGTGTTCCATTTTCCACACCCTGCCAGGCGGCGGTTATTCACGAAGTTCATCAGTCTAACCTTCAGGCGATTCGGCCGGCTTGTTTTTGTCCTTGAACAGATACATGCACACTCCCAACAGCGTATACAGCGCGATGGGCGGCACAAAATGCTTGAAGATGCCGTGTTGAATTGTCTCCGTGGTTCTGGGAGGCGCCTCGAGGGGAAGATTGAGGAAACCCAGTTGATTGAATGGCACAGTGGAGAGATACATCCAGCCAGTCCCTCCAACCTCGTTTTCCCCGTACAGGTGTTCAACGTAAGGGCCGTGCTTGCGGTTCTTCCCCCCCGGATGCTTGATCTTCTCCCAGCCGAGTTTCACCAGGTCGTCCCGAATTCCAAAGGTTATCGCCTCCTTGGGGCACATCTTTACGCACGCGGGCAGGCCGCCTTCCTTGGAAATCCGGTGAACGCAGTACTGGCACTTGCGCACCACAGGCGTGAACGCGTTGAAATACTCGTACGCAGGCACTTGGAACGGGCAAGCCACCATGCAGTAGCGACAGCCCATGCACCGGGAACCGTCATAAACTACCGCACCGGTTTCCTTGTCCTTGGTAAAGGCGCCAACCAGGCACGCGGAAACGCAGGCAGGGTCCTTGCAGTGCATGCATTGCACCTTGGAGAATGCCCTCTTCGTCTGCTCAGGGTCCGTTGGATGCGGCACCTGGTAGCGGTTCACAACCGTGTATTCAGTGGCAGACGGACGCCGCAACTTCTCAAAAACAGATTTGTCGTCGAAAGGTACGTCGGGGGAAGGCAATTCATTGGCCTCATTGCAGGCCAGCTCGCACTTGCGACACCCTTCGCAAAGCGACAGGTCAACCAGGCACCCGTACCAATCTTCTGCCCCTTCCAACACCGGCGGAGATTCACTCCCCCGGGCCCTGCCCGAAACCAGCGTCGACCCGCCCGCCAAACCGACGATCTTCAGGAAATCCCGACGTGAGGTCTTCATGCGCCCACCCCCTAGTAGTAGTTTTCACCAACCGCCATCCCGACAAACCACCTACTACCTAATCGGGGCGTATGTTGTCAAGAGCGGTTGAGGTATATTTGTCGAAAATAAAATATAATGATCATTGATAGTATTTAACCGTAGTGTGTTTTTCCTTGTGCGCGTAGTGCGCGCGGATGCTACTTGACTACGCGTTGGAACATCCGCTAACTTACGCGAGAAATTCCTGGCCGCGTGCCTGACGGCCTCGCACGGAGGAAGTAAATGAACTCACTTGAACGTTTCCGCGCCGCGTGCAGTTTCCAACCTGTCGACAGACCGCCCGTATGGATGATGCGGCAGGCAGGCCGCACGTTGCCGGAATACCGGGCGCTCAAAGAGAAGTACTCGTTCTGGCAACTGGCCCAGACTCCCGAGCTGGCTGCCGAGGTTACGCTGCAGCCGTTGCGCCGCTTTCCCGTGGATGCGGCCATTATTTTCAGCGACATTCTGACCGTGCCAGCGGCCATGGGACTCAACATCGACTTCACACCTGCGCCGGTAATCTCCCCGGTGGTCGCCACACGTGCTGACGTAAACGCGTTGAAGACTCCTGACGTCGGAGTCAGCCTCGACTACGTAACCGGTGCCTTGCGCAACGTGATCGGTGAAGTGGGCGAAGAAAAGGCGGTTCTCGGATTCTCCGGTGCTCCCTTCACGCTGGCCTGCTACATGGTCGACGGACTGGGAGCCAAGGGATTTATCAAAACCCGGGCGATGATGTACCGCGACCCGGCCCTGTTTACAGATCTGCTCAACAAGATCGGCGATGTCGTCGCCGACTATGTGCAAATGCAGATCGAGGCCGGCATCACAGCATACCAGCTTTTCGACACCTGGGTCGGGGATCTCCCGGGCGAGGAGTTCCGACGCTTCGCCCTGCCCGCAGTAGCGCGGGTATTCGAGCGCCTGTCCGGCAAGGGCGCCCCCGGAATCTACTACATCAACGGAATAGGCAACCTGCTTGAGGACGCGGCCGGGTGCGGTTCTCAGGCGCTGGGTATCGATTGGCGCGTCGGCCTTGGCGACGTGCGCAAGCGTACCCGGCCCGACATGGTCGTGCAGGGCAACCTTGACCCCGTCGCGCTCTTTGGAAAACCGGAGGAGATCAGACGAAAAGTGTTTGAGATGCTCGGCCAGACCGGCGGCCAGGGGCACATTGCCAATCTGGGCCACGGCCTCTCGCCCGACACGCCCATCGAGGGGATCGCCGCTTTCGTTGATGCCGTAGTCGAGTGGAGGGCATAATGACCGAAAGCATCAACAGCGACATAAGCCCGCGGAACATCCCTTCCGAACTCCTGGCGCGTTACCGCAAGAGTGGCCCCCGCTACACCAGCTACCCCACGGCCCCACAGTTTACTACCGAGTTTGATGAGACCGCCGTAGTCCAACGTTGGCGTAACAGCAATGGTGCCGCGGGCCAGGACGCACCCGGCATGTCGCTGTACGTGCACATTCCGTTCTGCCGCTCCCGTTGCAACTACTGCGGCTGCCACACCAGGGTCGAGTGCGCGGACGCCACCGTGCAGACATACGTGGCCGCGCTCAAGGACCACCTGTCCTGGCTGCTCGACGTTATCGACCCTTCCCGCCCGGTGGAACAGATGGCGTTTGGCGGCGGCACGCCCACCTATCTTTCACCCGATACCATGGCGAAGCTGATGGAGGAATTCCGCAGCCGGCTAAACTTCCCGGAGGAAGGAGAGCGCGCCATCGAAGTGGACCCAAGGTGGGTGGAGCCCGACTACCTGGACCTGCTGCTGGATCTGGGTTTCAACCGCTTCAGCTTCGGGGTCCAGGATCTCGAACCGTCGGTGCAAAACAACATCAATCGTGTTCTCTCCGTCGAACGGCTCACCAACGTGGTCACTCAACTCCAGGGCCGCGGCATGAAGGCCGTCAATCTCGACCTCATCTACGGACTGCCCGGCCAGACGCCGGAGTCTTTCGCCACCACTGTGGACCGAATCATCTCCCTTTCGCCATCACGTCTGGCAGTCTTCGGCTACGCCCACGTACCCTGGGTGAGCCCTCATCAGAAGAAAATGGAACATCTGGAAATCCCCGGGGCAGAACTTCGCATGGAACTGTTCGGCATCGCCTTCGACAAACTCCTGGACGCGGGCTTCAAACATGTCGGATTCGACCATTTCGCCCGGCCCGAAGACGAGCTTATCACAGCGCTTGAGTCACGCACCCTCAACCGAAACTTCATGGGTTACACCACCCGCAAGGGCCTCGACCTGGTAGGCATGGGAGCGTCGGGCATCAGCTCGGTTGGCTTCACTTATGCGCAAAACGAAAAGGAGATTGGCGACTACGTCGGCGGGGCGGGAAAATCCCGTTGGTCCAAGGCATTCCTCATGTCCGACGAAGATATTCTGCGTCGGGATGTAATCATGGATCTGTTGTGCAATTTCCACCTGGACACCCGCAGGGTCGAGCAAGAATTCAACATCGACTTTGCCGCACATTTTGCCGCTGAACTGGGAGGCCTTCAAGGATTCGTAGATGACGGGCTGCTTGAAGTCGCCGACGACGAGATCAACGTGACCAGGTTGGGGCGCTACTTCGTACGGAATATTGCCATGACGTTCGACCTTTATCTCCACGGAGAGGGGGACAAGTCACAGAGGTATTCGAAGACCATCTAGGGAATGATAGGCATTGCCCATGGCCGCTGAGTCGAAAACCGGAGTCGTGCTGATGAACATGGGAGGTCCCGAAGACCTCGACGGGATCCGCCCATACTTGAGCCGCGTCCTGGCGGACCGCAACCTCATCCGCATGCCCGCCGGATTCCTCTATCAACCGCTGCTGGCCCGTTTCATTGCCCGCCGGCGGGCTGTGAAGGTGCGTGACCGCTACACGGCGATCGGAGGGGGCTCTCCCCTGTTGGCCGAAACCCGCAAGCTGGCCTCTGCTCTGGCCCGTCGCCTGGACGCACCGGTCGCCGTGGCCATGCGCTACTCTCCCCCCTCCCCACGCCAGGCCGCCGAAGAACTGGTCGCACAAGGCGCTACTCGTGTCGCCGCCCTACCCCTCTACCCTCAGTACTCATCTTCCACTACCTATTCATCCCTCCAGGATTTCGCCCGGCAGGTTGACGGGTTGCTCCCATATTCGGTAGTTGATCGGCATTTTCGGTGCGACGGCTACATCGAAGCGCTGGCAAACCTGCAGAACCTGGCCATTGACCGGCTGACAGAGCAAACCCACAGCCACGTCCTCTTCACAGCGCACAGCATCCCGGTGAGCTATACCGCGAGTGGAGACCCATATATCGACGAGGTCAAACAAACGGTCGAGTTGGTAGCCCGCAAAGCAGGCAACCCCCTCCCCTACTCCCTCGCCTTCCAAAGCGCAGTGAGGTTCGGAGAATGGCACGGACCCAGCGTAGAGGAGGAGCTGAAGCTCCTTTTGGACCGGGGGATCCGACGCCTGGTGGTCCAGCCGGTCAGCTTTGTTTCAGAAAACCTCGAAACCATGTACGATTTGGACATCTGCTTCCGCGAACTGTGCAACCAACGCGGAATAGAGCAGTTCGAGCGGGTTCCCACACCCGGAGCCGAACAACCCTACGTCGAAGGGTTGGCGCGGCTGGTGGAGAACCTCTTCGTGAGCGAGAGGGACCCATGCGCGACGTCATAATTGTTGGAGGAGGCATCTCAGGGCTGACCGCGGCCTGGAAGCTGCAGCAGGCCGGCAAAGACGTGCAGGTCTTTGAGGAGCACCGGCGTGCCGGCGGCAACGTGCAGACTCTCGACCAGGACGGCTTTCGGCTGGAAAAGGGACCCAACAGTTTCATGGGTTCTTCGGAGTTTATCTGGCAACTCATCGAGGAAGCGGGATTGGATGCCCAGGTGGAGCCGGCCCTCAAAATCGGCGGCAACAGGTTCATCTATCGGGATGGAGCGCTTCATCCTCTACCCACTTCAATCAAGGCGTTCCTCACTTCCCGGCTGCTAAGCTGGCGGGCCAAAATGCGCCTGGCCATGGAGCCCTTCATTCGCGGCCGCGCCCAGCCTCTCGAAACAGCATGGGATTTCTTCTGCCGTCGCTTCGGCCGCGAAGCGGCACAGTATATCATGTCCCCCTTCGTGTCGGGGGTGTACGCCGGCGATGTCAGGACCCTCGGCGCCAGGGCTGCCTTCCCGAAATTCTGGGATTTTGAAAATGAGCGCGGCTCCATGATTCGCGGCGCACTCAGGTATATGAAGGCAAAGCGCAAACGCCTGAAGGCGGAAGGCAAAACCGCGCGCAAAGGGCTGTTCAGCATGAAGGGAGGCCTCGGAGTCATTACGGAACGACTAGCGGCCGACCTTGGTGACTCCCTGGTCACCGGCGAGCAGGTTCTATCGGTCCAGACCGGCGCCCATCCTACAGTAGTCACCGCAGCCGGAGAGGTTTCCGCCCGCGCAGTGGTGGTAGCGGTCCCGCCTGACCGGGGCTGCGAGATCCTCCAGCCCTTGGCACCTGCGGCTGCGGACGCTCTCGCGGCTGTGCCCATGGTCCCGGTAGCGCTGATCCACTGGGCCCATCAACGCGCCGGAAACCCGTTTCCCAGGGGCTTCGGATTCCTGGTGCCCAGACTGTACGACCTGCGCCTCCTGGGCACCTTGTTCCCGTCTCAGCTTTTTTCCCACAGGACCCCGGAAGACATGCACCTCATGTCCACCTACTACGGTGGCGCAACCGATCCGGAGGCCGCAAGTCTTTCCGAATCAGAGCTGCTCGCACAACTTAGAAGAGACCATCAAACGATCCTGGGTGTTGACGTTGGCACTCCAAAAATGGCAACAATTCTCCGCAATAGCAAAGCTATACCTCAGCTTATGCCTGATCATCCGGAGCGCGTCAGAGAAGTGGTCGACAGTGTATCGGCCAAACCCGGGTTCTTTCTTGCCGGCAACTATCTCACCGGCGTCGGCATCGAGCACGCAGTAGAGAGTGGCTTCCGGGCTGCAGAGCGGTGTGGGGAGTATTTGGAGGGTGGACGTGCATAACAGCAAGACCGGAGAATACGACGCCACTACCACCGCCCGGGGCGTTGACGTACCCCTCGTCGTGGTTGGCTGCGACTTCCGTACCGCTTCCACAACCTACCGCTCCATGTTGCTCACCACTGAAGAGGGCCGGGGAGGCTTGTTTGATTCGATCCGCCGAATGGACCCGTCCGCTGGATTTATGGCGCTGGAAACCTGCAACCGTGTCGAATGGGTCGTTTCCACCGAAAACCCCGCCTGGATTGGTGAATTGCTTGAGGCCCAGATGCTCAGCCGTTGGGCTCGTGACGCCGGGGACGTTGAGGGACTGCCCAGGGTTTCGGTCCATGTGGGACGCGAGGCTGCGCTGCACATCTTTCGTCTGGTCGCGGGCATGGAGTCTCTGGCTGAAGGCGAGGCCGAGATAGCGGGGCAGTTTCAAAAAGGCCTCCAGCGTGCACTGGCGGAACAGACCTCGTCCCGAATCCTTAACGGCATGGGGAGATTTGCCGGCGGCATCGCCAAGACTGCCCATCGCCTGGGCTTTCGCTCGACCAGGACCCGGGGCATACACGTGCTGGTTGCACGTTTTCTTTCCCAAATGGCCCAAACCGACTCTCAGGCACGCTCCGCGGCGGTGGTCGGCATGGGCGAAATCGGCCGCAAGACCGCGGATCTCATCGAGCAGACCGTAGAGTGCCCGGTGCAACGGATAAATCGCACTGTCACCGACTCACACGCGGCCGTGTGGCAGGGGTTGGACAAGCTGCCCGAGGCGCTGGAAACAGCCGATTTTCTGGTTGTCGCCTCAGGCGCCCCCACTCCCGTGATTACTGCAGCACATCTGGAGCGTCGAGTTCAAGGCAAGGCCCTCACCATTATGGATATCGGAATCCCTCAACAGGTAGCAGGGGCGGTCGCACAGATTGACGGTGTAACGTACAAGAACGTGGACGACTTGTTGCACCTGAAGGTTGAAGCCGGCACCGATTCCCAGCGCACAAAACTGGCCGAAGAGTTTCACAAGCAGGTGGACCGGTTCAGGCGCTTCTGTCTCGAGCGGCACATGGTTCGCATGCTCAAGCGCGCACAGGAGAAGCGCTTCGAAATGATGGGGCAGACCATCAACGAATTTGTCACCGAGAAACTGGGGGAGGCCCTTGAGGAACAGGACCGGGCCCGGGTTGTCACTGCTATGCGCGAACTGGTAAGAGAGTATTCCAACGACGTGTTCGATTCGTTACACTCAGCACTTGAAGAGTTTTGGAGCAAGGAATGATGGCGAGTGAGAAAGGCTTGATTATAGGAACGAGGGGAAGCCGGTTGGCTTTGTGGCAGGCCACAACAGTCCGGGGCCTCTTGCCTGCGACAACTGAGATGAAGATCATCAAGACGGAAGGCGATCAGCGGCAAGACATAGCCCTCCAGGGAGGCACTGAAACCGGTTTCTTCACCAAAGCGATAGAGGAACGCCTGGCCGCAGGTGAAATCGATATCGCGGTGCACTCCCTCAAGGATCTGCCGACGTCCATCGACCCCCGCCTTGAGGTAGCCGCCTGCCTGGTGCGCGCACCTGTGGAGGACGTGCTGTTCATCCACCCGGACTGGTACGATGAATCTCGCGTGCTGCCCTTGCGTGACGGTTGCGTGGTGGGCGCCGGTTCCCTGCGTCGGCAGGCCCTGGTCAACTACTATGCGCCCACCGCCACGCCCACCCTCATCAGGGGCAACGTTCCAACTCGGATGCGCAAATGTGTGGATCAAGACTATGGTGCGGTTGTACTTGCCCGCGCCGGAGTTGAACGATTGGAACTCGACCCCGCACCGCTACTGGCATTTCAGTTGAACTCCGAAGTCTGGCTCCCTGCTCCCGGTCAAGGTGCGGTTGCGGTGCAGATTAGAAAAGGCGACGAGAAAGCTGCTGCGGCTGTCACCGCACTGAACCACGCCGACACCCACGCCGCGGTTCGTCTGGAGCGCCGCCTGTTAGCCAATTTCGAAGGCGGCTGCCACACCGCCTTTGGCGCGCACGCCCGCAGGCTGGACCAGGGCTGGGAGGTCTCCATCGGCATCGATCGGGGAGGGGACGTCGGTTGGGGTCAGGAGGTGTTCTCGGGCACCCTCGAGGAGTGCAGCGCCCTCGGGCCCGACCTCGCACCGCGATTTGCGCCCGTTCCCGTTTCCAACAGGGAGAAGTTATGCCAGCCCTTCCAACCGTAATTCTCACCCGAGAACCGGCCGACAACGCGGCCCTGGCCGAGAGCCTCGCTCCCTACGACGTAGAAATCGTCGACTACCCCTGCATCAGTTCACGCCTGCATCCGTACGTTGAAGGTACGCTTTGTTGCGGCCGGGCTCTCGAGGATTTCGCCGCCATCGCTTTTTCGAGCAAACGGGGAGTGCAAGGCATCTCCGGCGCGGCACGCCGCATTGCCGGCACCCGGCAGTTTCTGGCCGCAGTAGGCAATCGCACCGCCACGGAGGTGGAGGCAGTATTCGGCCGCCCGGCAGATGTCGTGGCCAATGCGCAGACCGGCGCCGGACTTGCCGAAGAGCTCTCCGCGGTACTGAGTCCCGGTGCAGCCGTACTCTACGTCAGCGGCGCCCAGACTACGGGGCAGTTCGAAAAAGGCATGGAGAACAACGGCTACGAGGTATGCAAGCTTGTAGTCTACGAAAACGTTCAACCGCAGTTGGAGCCGCTTGTTGGTCTCCAGGGAAGGGTCATTGGAGTTTTTGCCAGCCCCTCGGCAGCCCAGCGGTTCTTCCTGGTGAACCGCCGGTTACGAAGCCGCATGCATGGAGTCGCAATCGGCCCCACCACTGCCCGGGTACTGGCCTCCTACGACCTGCCGGTAACCCTGGCCGCAGCGTCCCCGGCGGTTGAGGACCTGCTGACCGCAGTCTTGAGATGTCTACACGACCTTTGAGGAGGAATACGTCATGAACCGCAACGGCTCCAAACAGATGTATGACCGCGCCTGCAACCTTATCCCGGGCGGTGTGAACAGTCCCGTGCGCGCTTTTCGCTCGGTGGGAGGAACCCCAGTCTATTTCGATAGCGCTGCCGGCAGCCGTTTCACCGACGTCGACGGTAACGAATACGTTGACTTCTGCCAGTCCTGGGGGCCGCTGATCCTCGGCCACGCCCGGCCGGAGGTGCTCCACGCCGCCGGAGAGGCGGCTACAAGGGGACTATCCTACGGCGCCTGCCATCCCGCCGAGCTGGAACTGGCCGAACTCGTTCTCGCCGCCTTTCCCGGATTCGACCGGGTCCGCTCGGTAAGTTCCGGAACCGAGGCGGTGATGACCGCGCTAAGGATCGCACGGGGAGCGACGGGACGCGACATGGTGCTGAAATTCGAAGGTGGGTACCATGGCCACTTCGACGGCATGCTGGTCAAGGCCGGATCCGGCCTGGCGACCTTCGCAACCGCCAGCTCACACGGCATACCGGAAGATATTGCGCGCACCACACTGGTAGCCTCTCTGGATGACGAAGAATCGGTGAAAGACCTGTTTGACAATCACGGCTCCCGCATCGCCGCGGTTATCATCGAGCCCATGCCCGCCAACAACGGCCTGCTCCTCCAGCGCACCGAATTCCTGCAGTTCCTGCGGGACATCACCTCTCGCCACGGCGCCTTGCTGGTGTTCGATGAAGTCATCTCGGGCTTCCGCCTTCAGTTTGGCGGCTTCGGGCAGATGGCCGGTATTGCTCCCGACCTGGTAACCCTGGGCAAGATTATCGGCGGCGGCATGCCGGTGGGCGCCGTGGTTGGCAAAGCTGCGACCATGGACCTTCTTTCTCCCATCGGCGGCGTCTACCAGGCCGGCACCCTCAGCGGCAATCCGGTTTCGGTGGCCGCAGGCTCCGCAACGCTCAAAATCCTCCAGTCCGAGCAGCCTTACCAACGACTCGACCAACTGGGCCAACTGCTGCAGGACACCCTTGCCGAGGCGGGAAGAACCGATATACGGGCCGTGCGGCAAGGCTCCATCGCCTGGCTCTACCTGGCCGAAGGCGATTTCCCCCGCGCCCCCGGAGGAATCTCACCCGCAGTCACGGAACGATTCAACGCTATCTACAGCCGCCTCCTCGACCGCGGCTACTACCTGCCGCCGTCTGCGGTGGAAGTGCTCTTCATCAGCGCAGCCCACACGGAAGATGAAGTGAAAGGTCTGGCTCGAGCCGTGATCGAGGAGTTGGAGGCGCTGTAGATGAGCCCCGGAGGGACACTGGAGCGACAGGCCGGGCATCGTATACGTTGGCTCGCCGCTCGCAAGTACCACCTTCTCTTTGGCTGCTCCCTCCTTTCCCTGGCCATCCTCATCGGCTGGTGGGCGGTTCACATTACCAGCACCGTTGAAGAACAACACCGCATGAAGCTCGAGTTCATGGACCTGAGAGTCCAGTTCTACGCCGCGCTCATGGGACACAACAATGTTGGCATCCCTGCACCGGGACCGTTGCCTGAGGATGACCGCATCGAAGTGGTCCCCTGCCCTGCCGTGGCCGCACCCTTGACCCACCCGTTGCAGCCTTTTCACCCGGAATTGTGCGTACGCATCGCGCTTGCCCCCGTTCAACGACTGCAACGGGAACACCGGTTGCGCCGCACCATGGCCCTGGGCGAAGCGGGACTGTCGGTACTCCTCGTCTTCGTAACCGCGCTCATGTTCTATCGCCTGATCACCGCAGAGAAAAGGGCAGCCCGGGAACTCCAGGAGCTATGGAGCCGCGTAACGCACGAGTTGAAGACTCCCATTACCGGCTTGAAGGCGCTGCTGCAGACGCTGCAGGGCCAGGACCTATCCAGAGATGAACTTCAACCCCTGGTGGGCATGGCGCTCAAGGAAGTGGAGCGCCAGGAGAAGTTGGCGGAGAACCTCCTGGTTGGGCAAAGGCTTAGCGGTGAATTCCACCGCCTGGCCATGAAAGACCTGCGCATCGTACCCTTCGTCGAAGACTACTTTTCGGGCCGGAATCTGCAAATCGATTCGGACAGAATCTCGGTGCAAGTCACTGCCGATGCTCAGACCGCGGTGCGGGCCGACCCTAACGCAGTACGCGTCATTTTGGACAACCTTGTAGACAACGCAGTCAAGTACTCGGGCCGCGAACTGAAACTCGAGGTTTCCCTTCATGAGGACGAGGAAGAGGAGACCGTACGGCTCGGCCTCTCCGACAACGGGCCTGGCTTCAAACCCGACAAGGCGGAAACGATCTTTGACGCGTACCGCCGCCTGGAGGACGAACTACCCTCAAACAAGCACGGCACTGGAATGGGGCTCCACATCTCCCGCAAGCTTGCCGAGGACATGGGCGGAAGCTTGAAAGCTTCAAGCCGGGGCCCCGGCACAGGGAGCACTTTTGTTCTATCCCTCGCCAGAACCGGAGGTTAGCGGATGGCTAGAATTGTAGTAGTGGAAGATGAGGAACTGATCTCCACCATGCTGGAGCTCAACCTCAAGAAGAACGGCTTCGATGTCACCTGCTTCGACTGCGCCGCACCCATGTTGCAACATTTGGAGAAGGAGGGCTGTGACGTCATCTTGCTCGATATCATGCTGCCCGGTGGCATGAACGGCGATGAAGCGCTGAAAATCCTCAGGGAGAAGGGCCACCAGATGCCGGTCCTTATGCTCACCGCGAGGCGGGAGTTGGACATGAGGGTGTCCACCCTCGACGACGGTGCGGACGACTACATCACCAAACCGTTCGACATGTACGAATTGCTGGCCCGGGTGCGCGCGTTGTTGCGACGTGCGGGGTAACGGGCGGCGTGAACATAGGATCACTGTAGATTCCAACAGCAGATACGGGAGGGTAAAGATGTTTCCGACGGTGAGAATGAGAAGGCTCAGGGAAAACCCGGTGGTCAGAGACATGGTCCGGGAGACGAGGATTAATGTGGACGGACTGGTGGCCCCTTTGTTCGTGGTCGAAGGGCTCAAAAGCAAGGAGGAAATCATCTCCATGCCGGGCCAATACCGGCACACCATGGAAAGCCTCGTTGAGGAGTGCAAGCGGTTGGTGGACCTCGGGGTGAAATCCACCATCCTCTTCGGCATCCCCGAGCACAAAGATCCGGAAGGTTCCCAGGGGTTCGCGCCCAAAGGTATCATTCAAGAAGCAATACGCGCGATCAAAGCCGCGGTACCCGAGTTGATGGTCATCGGGGACGTCTGCATGTGCGAGTACACTTCCCACGGCCACTGCGGCATTATCGAAGGGGACAAGCTGCTCAACGACCCCACCCTGGACCTCCTCGTAAGCACCGCCCTGTCCCAGGTGGAAGCAGGCGCGGACATGGTGGCGCCGTCGGACATGATGGACGGACGCATCGATGCGATCCGTACCGCGCTGGACGAGGCCGGCCATGAAACAATTCCCATCATGTCCTATGCAGCCAAATACGCGTCCGGCTACTACGGGCCGTTCCGGGACGCAGCGGACAGCGCACCCACCTTCGGCGACCGCAGCTCATACCAGATGGACCCGGCCGCCATCCGGCAGGCCATAAGAGAGGTTGAGTTAGACATCCTCGAAGGGGCCGACATCGTCATGGTCAAGCCCGCTCTGGCCTACCTGGACGTTATCGCGGCGGTGAGGGACACCTTCAACCTGCCCGTGGCTGCATACAACGTCAGCGGTGAGTTCTCCATGATCAAAGCCGCGGCCGAGCGGGGCTGGATCGACGAGAAGAGAGTAGTCCTCGAGACCCTCACCAGCATCACGCGCGCAGGCGCAGGCATAATCCTCACCTACCACGCCGCGGACGTCGCCGGCTGGCTCAAGTAGAGAGAGGCGGGGTCAGGGCGGAAGGTCAGGGATTACTACCAAAGGGAAAAGAAAGGGGGGCCTGCCAACCTTCAGGAGATTGCCGATGAAGCGTGTTGTCAGACCCCAGTGAGGCAAACCTATTGAAAAAAACTAAAGGCGGGCGCCGCTATTCAGCGTGAATTGCCGCCCCGCCCTGAACCGCCTCTGTTATCGTCTTCTCCGCGTGGCACTTCTTGCACGCGAATATGACCGGCACTTCCGGGCTGGCCCACTCCGCATCGTCCGCATCCTTGAAGGTCAACGTCGCCTCCGGATCCAGAGTCAGAGCGAAGATATGCCCGGATATGTCGCCCATGGTTACCGCGTCGTCGCCGGTACCCTTGACGGTGCTGGTCGCGCTCTTCACGATCTCCGGCATGTGGCAATCGGTACACGTCGCCACCGTATCATGAGGAGCATTCACCTCCACGTTGCCATGGCACTTCTTGCATTGCGAATGGACACCATCCCCCGGCGCAGCCGGGTCATACTTCGTTGAAGCGTGGGCGTCATGACACGCGCTGCAGCTAAACGTCTTGTGCGGGGAAGCCAACAACTCCTGGACCTGCTCATGATGGCGAATCAGACCGCCCTTGGCCGGGATCTTCTCCAGGTCATCCCCGCGGATGTGGCAATTCTGACACGAGTCGTTCCCATCATCGATGGTGGCGGCTGAAGGGCTGGAAACATGCCCCTCACCCGGTCCGTGGCATGCCTCACAGGAAACGTGGGGATCGACATAGACCCCCTGAAAGCCCGGCATATCGGGATTGGGCGGGCAGTTGTCCTTGGCTGCAGCCCAACCGGTAGTATGGCACCCACCGCAGGTATACGGCTTCTTCTCGCCCGTGTAGTAGCTCGCCCACTCGGCGGTGGCCAGATTGTACTGCACGCCCGGATTGGCCTCCATTCCGGTGACGATATATCCGTCCTGACCGATGAACCTGGCTTTCCAGCCATAGCCACCGATCACGTACGCAATGTCCGTCCAGTTCAGCGCTAGCCCCGGCAGCAGTTCAAAGGCGCCGTCTGAAAACCAGTCCCCCACAAATACGGGATAGGTAGGCGGGTTGCCGTCCACCACCTCGTTCAACTTGTAGCTGTGCCCGCTATGCTGCCAGTTCTCCACCACTTCAGGGTGCATCCCCTGGTGACAGCTCAGGCACTTCGCAGCCCCGACATAACCTTCGGGAATCTGCACAGGGGTACAACCCTCGACGTCCGGCCCGGCCACGTCCTCCACCAATTCACTGGAGTCCTCCACCGGCTCCACAGAATCCTCGCCCGGCTCTGCGCCGTCTTCAAGCTGCTTCACATCCTCTGCCGGGATTCTCGCATCGTGCGCTACGGTGTCGGCCTGGTTGGGCTGCTCCTTGTTGGCGTCGCCTCCAACCGGGCCACAAGCTAAGGACACAACCGCCACCAGAAGTACCGCAATTTCAAGCACCAGCGCTCTGGAGTCAGGATTCATATTCTTGCTCGCTCCCCTATTGCCCCTCTTTAGGCACCTTTACGGCTGTTGTCAACAGACAATCAACGTCTTTAATAATGACGTTGTTAGCAAGCCGTAGCAGCGACGTATTTAATACCTAGCCAGCGCCCCGGGAACAGGGTGTTTGCTGTCACTTTTGGTCCTGTACACCGCGCTCGCTAAACTCTACAATGAGATCGTATTTACGTGTCCGAATCTCGGGAGTTGAAGTGTCCGAAAACCTGAACATCCTGGCATCCGAATCTCTGGGTGTAAGAAGCATGGCTGCAGTCGTTTACGGCGGAGATTTCAAACTTATCGTAGATCCGGGCCTGGCTCTGGCTCCCCGACGCGCACGGTTGGGGCCCGGCGCTGAAGAGGTGGAGGCGGCTGCCCGGGTACAACGTTCGTTGCGCAACGAACTCAACGGCGCAACTCACGTGGCCATCACCCATTTCCACGGTGACCATCACCCCATGGCAGAAGCCGACTCCTCCCAGCTTTCGGCCCTGAAGGTCTCCCGCTCCCTGGCCGAAGCCGAGCTTTTCTCCATCGGCAAGAAAGAGATTTCCAAACGCCAGACTCACCGCAAGTATCTCCTCGAAAAGCTCATTGGCAGGAAGACCATCGACGCGGCGGGGCAGACTTTCGGCCCGTTTACATTCTCACTGCCGGTTCCTCATGGCGAGGGCGGGCACCGCTCATCTTCAGTGATGATGGTGCTGGTGGATACCGGCGAGCACATGGTGGCCCACGGTTCCGACATCCAACTCCTCAATGACCCGGCAGTAGACATTCTCTGCGAGTGGGGCGCTGACGTAGCATTCGTTGGCGGCCCGCCCGTCTACCTGCTGGGCAACCGTACCGACATTCTGGATGCCGCGGCCGCCCGGCTGCGACGCCTGGCCGCCGCCTGCGGTACTGTTGTGGTTGACCACCACGTCATGCGCTCCGACGACGGCGCCCGCTGGCTGGATCGTCAGCGGCTCGAACTGGGCAACGTCTGTTCCGCAGCGGAATACATGGGGAAGGATCGGTTACTCCTCGAGGCCCATCGCAAACAGTTATCCCGGCGACCATACCGCCGCAGATGACGTCACGCTGAGGTGGAGCGATTCTGGTCAGGTCTGGGTGGGACGATCCCGCCAGCGGGGAACAGCCATTCGCAATCTCTCGGCTACAAATCCAACTGCAAAAGCCAGCGCCAGGTTGGTGGTCAGAAATCCGGTTACTCCAACTGCAATGGCGAGGGCCAGCTTCCACCGGTACACCGTCATGTCCCTCAACAGCAGCGCGTGCTGCACGCCCACAAAGGCCATGAGAATGCCGATGGTGACCGGAGGGATGGACAGAAGGAGCAACTGTGCGGATTCACCAAAGATGAACGCGACAGCCACAAAGATCGCCCCAAGCATCAGGGGCGCTCCGCCGGTACGTGCACCCAGACGATAGTGCGCGGTGAGCCCACCGGAGCCGTGGCACATGGGCATGCTGCCCAACAGCGCGGACACCGAGTTGCCGATTGCCATGGTCAGGCTGAGCTTGCCCGGCGTCACGCCCCGGCCCCGCTCCTTGAAATACTCACCGGCACAATCCTTGGTTGCTACCACCGCGTTGCCCAGAGTCAGCGGGATTTGGGGAAGCGCCAGTACGGCAACGCCCACCAACCACTGAGCGGTGGTGGGAACCACGGGAGCAGGTGCCCCTGGCCCCAGTGTGAGGGTTGACAAACCGACGTCTCCACCCACCAGGACCACCGCCACGAGCGACAGCGCCAGGCAACCCAGCACCACCGGGAACTTCTTGTACCGGATTCCGGCGATCAGTAGACCTATGACGATAGCTCCAAGGACAATCGCGGCCGCAGTGGGAAGGACCGCAGGCGCACCGCCGATGCTCTCGCGGGTCGCCAGCACTATACCCTTCTTCACAAGGATCAGGCCGACCCCCAACTGGATCCCCCTGACCACCGGTTTCGTGAACAGTTCGGCCAGCATCTCCGCCAAGCCGGTAAATGAGAGGACTATGAGCAAGCCGGCAATGGTCCAGGCCGCAGCAGCAATCTCTCCCGTGCCCAGCCCCCCTGCAATGGCCAGCGCAGAGGCAGCCTTGAGCGGCTGCACCGCGACGGGCAGTCGGTAGACCAGGCCGGTAAGAACGTACATCAGTCCGGTAACCGCAAACAGCGTCGTGGCTTTCACGCCGCAAACTGCAATCAGACCAACAGCCAGGGGAGCGAGCGTGCCCAGGTCCGCGAGCGCGCCTGAAAACTCCTGGATGCTGAAACGCGGCCGCCTGCCGTTAGTTGGCCTCTGCAAGTCTCCCCTCTTCTTCTTCGATCAAATCGCAAGCCAGCTTGGAAGCCTGCTCATAAAACGGAAGGTTGGCCGCCTCGGCCACTTTGCGGGTGAATTCCGGCACCCATCGCCCGAGCTGCTTTTCCACAAACAACCGCTGGGAATTCACAACTCTTTCCGCACCGGCCGGATCTTCCTGCTCACGAGCCGAGGCCTCGCCCTCAAGTAGCAGGGAGAACAGCTCCAGTTCGTGGCCGATATGGTCCGGAATTCCATCATACTTCTTGCCCCCCAGGTCCAAACCGTGCTCCTTGATGAACCTGCGCACCCAAATGGTGCTATCGCCCCACAAACGCCCCTGCTTCGGGTCGTCCGGGTGGTGTATGGAACCGTACGGAGCTACGTGCGGCCCGGGGCCAATGTACACTTTCGAATATTCGATCGCAAGTTGCTTCAAGAAAGCGTCGTCTTCAATATCTTCCACATCTACCGAGTACCCCAGTTCATCCAACTTCTTCCACCAGAGGTTGGTGATGTCCGGGTCCCCGGCAGCATGTTCCGCTTGATCCGCATCATCAGAAAGCGGGTGCGCTTTGCCGCTCGCACAACGCCCGTAGGCCCAGTGGCCCAAGTGGTGCGAGATGGCAATGGCCTTGGGATGAATCGAATCGGTGACGAGCACCTCAACTTCCATCTCCGAAACCACGGTGCCCAGCGCCAACTCTTCGTCCACTGTGTAGTCGTTGAGCAGCTTCTTCGACCGGGAGTGAGTCTGAGTCGCGATCTTGAACGAGATTTCCTTGGCGTACTTCATGAAGGCGGGAGCTCCATCGGGATCGTACCAGGCGCCCTCGGCCTTCATGAACTCGAATCCGTCCTTGTAGCCCGCGGCGATTCCAGCGTCGTTGGCCACAGCCGTATCGTTGCAAGCCGCCTTCACGTGTTTCTCGGCAGTGCCCACGTTCGCCAGCTTCCGGATCGGGTCGTCATCGCCGGTGCTGAGCATGGCCGACAAGTCGATGGCCACGTCCTTCATGTCCCTGGCTTCGCCCAGAGGCGCAACTGCGGGCTGGCTATACCCTGGCAACTGTTGCCCCTCCGACGGCCCCGGCGCCAACCAGCGCGACCGCAGCCCCCTTCAGGAAATCACGTCGACGGAATCTGTGCTTTGATTCATCTCCCATTGCCACCCCCTTTGCTTGTCAGTGCATTACAATTGAAACAGCTCACTTGCGAACGCACATCCACGCGGCCTTATGGCGACAAAATTTTAGAACAACAGAAGGGGGGGCGCATGGGTGGGAATTGCGGCTTTTGGGCCTCGCCCTACCGTGCTAACTGCTCGCGGTCGCGTAGAAACTACCCGCCCGACGCCTCGATTCCACCGCGCCGGGAGGCAAGAAGATCAACTGGTCCTGAACAGACCGTTGTCGATGGCAAAACGTACAAGTTCCGAGCGGCTCTTCAGGCCCAGGCGGCTCATGAGGCGGGCGCGGTGGCTTTCCACCGTGCGCACGGAGATACACAATTTGTCTCCGACCTCCGCATTTGTATAGCCCCGAGCCAACAGTTCGCACACCTGCCTCTCCCGGTCGGAAAGCAAGTGCGCACGGCTGTCCGACTCCACCTTACGGCCAAGATAGCCCGACAGCACCTGGTCGGTGAGCGACGGGTCGATGTAGCGGCCGCCCCTGGACGCCGCTAGGATCGCGGACACGAGGTTGTCCGGGGAGGACTTCTTCAGCACATAGGCTCGAACCCCCACCTCAAACATCTCCCGCAGGTAGTACTCATCCTGGTGCATCGTCACGACTACGATGCCCAGGTGGGGATTGATCTTCAGCGCCGCTTCCGCCGCCTGGGGACCCGATACCGGACCCGGCATGCTCAAGTCAAGGAGCAACACGTCAACCTCGTTCCCCTCCAGAAGCCGCAGCGCCTCCGCACCGTCGCTGGCCTCACCCGCTACTTCCAGGCGCGGTTCCTCTTCCAACATGCGGCGAAGTCCGTCCCGAAACAACCCGTGGTCATCGGCTATCAACACCCTGATGCTCATGTCTCCCTCTCCATCGTAGAAATTATTGCCAGTACCGTAGTTCCCGCGCCCGGCACTGATTCAACTGTGAACTCGCCACCGACAAGGCTCACCCTTTCCCTCATCCCCGCAACACCCAAGCGTTCTTCCTCGGCCTCGGCTCCGCGCCCGGCCGAAAAACCCTCGCCGTCATCCTCGACCAGAAGACGCACTCGCTTTGGCTCCCGGTAGACCACCACGCTCACCGCAGTGGCGTCGGCGTGACGAATGACGTTGGTCAATGCCTCTTGAACCACACGATACAGCACCACTTCAACCGCAGGCTCAAACCGGTTGGAGGCCCCTTCCATGCAAACGAATTGGAAATCGATGGGGATGCCCGCAACCCCCTGCACCGATTCAATGTGCCTCGTGAGCGCCGACTCCAAGCCGTGATCATCCAGGATTGAGGGTCGCAAGGACCAGGCCAGGGTCTGCACTTCTTCGATGATGCTACGGATGGCATTCTCCAAAACAACGCTGTGTTCCGCACACGGCCCCTCGAGGCTTCGCCCGGACCCGATGCGCAACAGCAGGGCCGACAACGATTGGCCCAACTCATCGTGAAGCTCCCGGGCAATACGGGCCCGCTCCTCCTCCTGAGACGTAATCACCTTGTCCAGCAGCCTGAGTCGCTGAACTTCCGTCGACTTCAATTCCTCCCGCTGCTCCCGCAAGCGGTCTATCATGGTGTTGAACGCGACCGCCAACTCGCCGATTTCATCGCCGTGGAAACGTGTTGCCTTCAGTTCCATGTCGCCGGCGCCCACGGTGCCGGCCGCTTCCACCAGGTCGTGCAGTGGACGAGTCAAAATGCGGGCCAGGAACGCGGCCAACGTCTGACCGGCCAGAACACACACTCCAAAAGCCAGCAGAAGCCAGCGGGCTTGCGAAGCCAGCGCCTCGTGGAGCCGCTCATCGGTGAGCCCCAGACGCACCGCGCCGGCATAGCCCTCCAGCGCCGGGAAAACAGTTTCGTACAGGCCTTCGCCTTCAAATTCGAGCCGGCTGGTCGTTCCGTCCGCAGGGAGCTCCTCCGGCTCCGATATTTCCCCGGCCGCGACCGGCCTCACTACCCCATCCGCGACCACCACACGCCCCCATCGGTCGGTCACCACCACGTACCCAATGTCCGGGTGAGTAGCGCGAAAGCTCGTCAGCACCTCATGAACGCCCAGCACATCGCCGGTTATGATCTGACGCTCCACACGAACCGCGACATGACGGGCAAGCGCCCGTGACTCGTCGCGCAACGTACCCTCGTACGCAGTCTCCAACTGCCAACGCATGACCGTGAGCACCACCGCACCGAACAACAGCGCGACCAGTATCCCTACTCCCATCACCTTCAGTTGGATTGGAACTGACAAAACCCGGTACGCCAACCGGCCGAAGGGACTGCGCCCCTCCAAGGTCGTCATGGCTGGGACTCCATCACCCGCATCATGCGCTCGACCGCGTCGTAACTGTCGGGGTCGGGCAGGACAAACCGATCGATGTCGAGAATGCCCAACGCGTCCGCACCTTCCTTCGACTCATGCAGAGACAAGAGTACCTCTCGCACCCGTTCCCGCAGCTTCGGATCGAACCCCGGGTGGACCACCACGGGCGGATTCCCAAACGCGGGAGAGGTGTGGATCACCTTGACGCGCTTGCCGATTTCAGGTTCCGCCTCAATCACGGTCTCCAGCACCAGGCTGTCCACCGCAGCCCCGGCCGCAACACCGTCAGCAACCGCACGGATCGAGCGATCGTGCCCCCCGGTGAAAACTACGTCGGAGAAGAAGCCGTGATGATCATGCCCCAGGTTGCGCAACACAAAAGTCGGGTAAAGCCATCCGGTGTTGGACAACTCATCGGCGGATGCAAATCGACGGCCCTTCAAATCCTCGATGGAATCGGCCTCACTGCCCGACGGTACGATCAACTGGGAATGGTACTGCGACTGACCTCGTACCACCGGCGCCACCAGCAACTCCATGCCGAAGTCCTTACGACCCTGCACAAACGCGTATGTACACACGAATGCAATGTCGCTGCGCCGCTGTCTGATGAGAGTGTTCGTTTCGGAATACGACGAACGCTGCAGCAAAATTCCGCGCCTGTCCACCCGGTCCGCAAGAATGTTGACGAAAGCCTTGTATTGCTTGAGCGAAGCCTCCGGAGATATCACGGGAGCCACTGCCACAAGCAGCGCCTCCCGATCATCATCGGAAGTTGCGGTGACACCCCTCTCCGCTCCCTTTCTGGCCTCGTAGGCCTCCTTTGACTGGGCCGGCACCGGTTTCTGTTCAGTCACCGGTGGCTCATCCTTGCACCCAACCAGTAACAATGAAACCAGGGCCAGACAGTAGAATACCGACGAATGCACCTGCCCACGCATCTCGATCTCCACCCGTAGTTCAATCCCCACTTCTATGACCAGATTACTAGGAAATACCTTGTCTAACAAGGAACATTAGCAACTCCTATTCCAAAATACAAGCCTGGGGCCCGTCGCCAAATCCCATACTCCCGGAGAGATGGGAAAGATACTCGTACATACTGTTGACACCAACGCTCCCGACGCCGTAGTTTTCCATTCCGTGGAACACCTGGCCCGCCAGTAGTTTCAACTCTTCCTCAGTGGTCACACCGTCGGCATCGCCATCTGCAAACATGATGCCCAGGAATCTGAATACCGCGTCGGAACTCTCCAGGTCATCAAGAAAAATGCGATCGCCCCGCAAGACGAGCGTCACCTGCGCGTCGACGTCCGCCTCCACCGCCGCACCAACGGGGCATTCCGTGAACCGTACCACCGGCGAAAATCCCCAACTGAATTCGATGGTGAGCCCTCCCTTGGTCGCCACCCCTTCGACATAAACCGACCGCTGCTCGTCAATCATCTTCTGCACGACTGCAGAGTCAGCGTTGCCGCCCAGGCCCACGCACTCCTGGGGAACCGGAGCGACTCCGTATTCCGCAGGACCACAAGACCCCACCTCAACGTCCTCAAAGGTCGCCAACTCAACGCCACCGGATTGCGTCAAATCAAAGGCACCACAACCGGAAGGAAGTGGCAGTGCCGCCCCGGCACAGGCCACCACCGGGTCGTGGACAAGAACCACATATTTGTGGAATTCCACACTCCAGTCATCATCAAACTGAACCGAGGGCATCCCCTCTTCCACCAACGTTCCGCCGGAAATCGACACCACGACTCGGCCTGTCTCCGGACCGCCCTCGCCGCCCTCCTCTCCTCCACACCCGCCCCCGCTCACTACCAAGAGCAGCGCGGCTGCGCAAACCATCGCCCTCATTCCTCCCCTCCTTCACCCGCCGGATCAACTCCCGCATCAAGAAGCATCGGCTGCACTTCATCGATTTTCCGCAAAGAACGCTCCAGTTGATTACGCCTGGTGCTGGTGAGAGTCGCAAACTCCTTCTGCGCGGCATCGATGCGCTTGCCCACCGTTTCAAGCTTGTCTAGGAATTTCTCCCACTGCTTGCGGAATTCCCCGATCAACTTCAGCACTTCCGCCGATTTTTCGTGCAGCGTGAAAGTGTCCAGCGATTGACGCACGATGGTGAGCAATGCGTACAGGCTGAAAGGCGAACACAGCACAACCTTCTTGCTCATAGCATCGTCGAAAAGGGCACTGTCCTTCTCCATGACGAAGCGAAAGATCCCTTCGTTGGGAATGAACAACAACACAAAGTCGAGGGTGACCCCCGGCTGGATGTACTCCCGCTTGGTAAGCTCCTTGATGCGAGCCTTCACGTCCCGCAGGAACTGCGCCAAATGACGCTCCTTTGCGCCCGCGTCTTCAGCATCGAGATAGCAACGATAGTTGTCCAACGGGAACTTGACATCCATGTTTAAGGTTCGGTTGGAAGGCAGCAGAAAAGTGAAATCCGGCCGGCCACCGTCCCCGGACAGAGTCGCCTGGGAAACGTAGTTGACCCCGTCAATTAAGCCGGCCGCGCGCAGCACGTCCTCCGCCATCCGCTCTCCCCACTGCCCCCGGGACTGAGAGCTGGAGAGCAACGCATTCAACTTACCCGTTCCGTCAGACAAGTGGCCCGCCTGCTCGTTGAGGTGGGACAGACCTTTGGCCAACTCCCCGAATTTGGTGGCCCGATCTTTCTCGAGGCCCTTCATCAACTCGGTGGCAGCATTCAACTCCTTATCAAGCCGCTCGAGCCGCTCCCCCAGGATCGCTTTCTGCTTTTCCAGGTCCTGGACCGTGCTCTGCCGCTGCCCCTCCATCAACTCACGCGCACTCTTCATCACCTGGTCAGACGTTTGCTGCAACGCCTGGAACGAAAGATTCCCGAACCGCGCCTCGGCCTCCTTGAGCACCATTTGCGCAATGTCCTCGGAGGCCTTCTGTTTCGACGCCCCAAGCCACCGGGCCACCAGCAGGCCGACCCCCACGCCAACAGCAAACGCAACGATGATGGGCAGTGCCGACATTATCTTCTCCCCTTCCAGGATTCCGGAACCACGTTAGCAGGAAGCAATTCCGATGACAACCTCCCACGCTTACGATACCATATCCAAAGCGGGGACAGACCTTACGGGAGGCAGTACCTGATGCTTCAATTCGCCGCAGCTTTTGCTGCCCTTATCTTGGCGTTGGGAGGAGACAAACCGGAGCCTCCCGACGGGCTGGTTTGCCTCACCGAGGCGTATCCGGACCGACTGAGGCCCCCGGTTCTCGACCCTTCCAAGGGGTGGCAGCTCCGGTGGGCGGACGGCACCCTCATGGACTGGGACGACAACCGCACCGACAAGGATTTTCACACCAGGCTCAACCAACCCGATCTCGAAGACCAGATGGGACAGGCCTATCCCCTCTCGGCCGACTACGACCCTCCCGAGGTCGATTCGGACCCGGGCCGAATCCGCTACGAGCCGTTCTTCAGAAAAATGTACGGCGACTCAGCAAAGGCGGTGCGTAAGAACCTCGTGACCATCCGCTGGCTTCCCGAAAGCGTCAATCGCAGGCTGAAAGTCACCAGTGTGAACCGCGTCGACAAAGCACTCCAGGCGGTGTCCGACGACCTCGCTCTCCTCGACAGCGCCGCTAGAAAACTGGGGGGACAGACCTCTGGACCGTTCAACTGGCGAAAAATCCACGGCACTGATCGCCTTAGCTCTCACTCCTTCGCAATCGCCCTCGATATTGGCGTGAAGAAGTCCGACTACTGGCGGTGGAATAAGCCAGGGCCGGATGGCCGCTACCCCTACCGCAATCGAATCCCCCTCGACATAGTGCAAGTGTTCGAGAAGCACGGTTTCATCTGGGGCGGCAAGTGGTACCATTACGACACCATGCACTTCGAATACCGCCCCGAACTCCTTGACCCCCGATGTACCGGTATCCCCCAAAGCCCCAACCGTGAGGGAGGGGGCTCGCCAGCAGGATCTGCCGATGATACCCCTCTTTGATCGTTTTCCAGCCCTCGAGGGGTCTGTCCCCTGGGTGCAACTGGTGGATCTGCCCACCCCGGTTCAGCGGCTGGACCGCTTCAGCGACAAGGTTGGCGGCAATGTATGGATAAAGCGGGACGACCTCACCTCCACCGTTTACGGCGGAAACAAGCCTCGTAAACTCGAATTTCTTCTGGCCCGGGCCAAGGCCATGGGAAAATGCGCTGTTGCCACCGGCGGCGGTATAGGGTCCAATCACAGCCTGGCCACCGCGATCTTCGGCCGGCAACTGGGCCTCAAAGTCACTCTCGGGCTATTCGAACAACCGGTCACGCCGCATGTGCGCGACACCCTGTTGTCCTATCACGCTCAGGGCGCAGAGATGATCTTCATGGGATCGGTGCTCACCGCGCTGGTCCGCTACAACACAGTGGAGCGCTTCAGAAACCGGGATGCGCTGTTCATCCCGCCGGGCGGCTCCAACTCCCTGGGAGTGTTGGGGTTCGTCAATGCCGGCCTCGAACTCGCCGCACAGGTGGCCGCCGGCGACATTCCCCAACCCGCGGCCGTCTTCACCCCGGTTGGCACCGGGGGCACGTTGGCCGGTCTGGTCCTGGGTTTGAAGCTCGCAGGCCTCGACACCGAAGTCGTCGGAGTCAGAGTCGCACCAGGTCCGTTCGCCTCCGCGAATACCGCCCGAAAACTCGCCTCCGGCGCCCTTCGGCTCATGCAACGGCACGACAGGTCTGTCCCCTCCCTCAAGCTGACGAAAGACCAGTTCGAGGTCGCCGGCGGACACTACGGCAAAGGTTACGGCCACCCTACCCCCAAAGGCGAAGACGCTCGCCAACTACTCCGGGAAACCGAAGGGGTCGTCCTCGAATCAACCTACACCGCAAAAGCCCTCAGCGCCCTGGTCGAGTCTGTCCCAACTACCACCGGCCCGCTCCTCTTCTGGAACACTTTTTCCGCGATCGATCTTGCGCCCCTTGCCAAGGGGACAGACCCCAAGTCTCTTCCTCCCGCCTTCCACCGGTTCTTCCGTTAGCCGTTTGCCGCCTGATGGTGGCTGTTGTCCTCCCCCACAGCCTCTCCCTTCCTACAGCCTGCCTTTAAATGTTGACACCCCCCACCCTCACGTGTATGTTCTGCCCCACGTTTGCTTTCCCTCTGGACATGGGGAAGCGGGAGGTGGCAAAATGGCCAAATGTCAGTTGACCGGAAAAAGAAGGCTGGTGGGGATGAACGTCTCCCACGCCCACAACCGCACCAAGACCGTGCAGAAACCCAACATCCAGAAGAAACGGGTCTATATCCCGGAAGAGGACCGGTGGGTAACTCTCAAGCTCTCGACCCGCGCACTGCGGACCATCGACAAGATCGGTCTGAAATCCTATGCACGGAAGCTCGGCGTCGACCTCAACAAGCTCGTCGGTTAGTCTCCCTCTTCTTCTCCTCAGCCTCAATGAACCGATTCATCCCATGGGCGCTCCTCACCGCTTGTGCGGGGGCAACTCTGTTTGCAACCTGCTCGCCGCCGCAGATCGCCCAGCGCCCTATGATCAGGGGCGGCCTCGCCCCTCTTCAGCGACCCGACCTCTCGCTGCTCATAAACGACAAACCCGCAGAACCGGGGGACTCCGGCAGCCTCACATTCCGTTGCCGCTTCACCGCTTCCGGATTCTCGGACGAGAGGGCACAAGACAACGAGGAAGACCAGTCCCGCTACTCAATGCACTTTGTCTCGCCCGACGACGAGAATGAATTCAATTTGCGTTTCGGATTGCCTCGCTCCTTTGCCCCACGGCTGAAGGCGGGGCGAACCTATTCCGTGGCCTACTACTACCGCCATCGAGAGTTGTTTTTGCCCCCTTCCCTCGGCGTCGTTATTCGAGACGAAACCGGTGGTTTGCTCTACCTGCTCAGCGGAGACGACGGCGTGCCGGGCCAGAACCTTCCCGCCGGCCTCAAACTTACTCCGGTTCGCCGGCCGGTCTTCGTCACCTCCACTTTCTCCCAGTCAGGCTGTACCATCGATAAGGAACACTACTTCCTTCAGGCAGAAGCACGCGGCAAGGAACACCTCGTTGCACCGGGCGAAGAGAAGATCCTCCGCACCCTCGGCGGCTATTTCCGCCTCGTCCTCTTCGATAATTCAGTGTCTTCGGGCGACATAGAATGCCTGGCCGAAAGCCCGCCTCATTTCTCCTACCTCCTCGAAGCAGTGGCCGCACCGTAACACCGACTCCGCTCCCCTCATCTTCCCCAGCTCGCCGTCCAACCAAGACCGAGGTCTGTCCCCACTCCAGTTCCACCCGCCCGTCGAATTATGAGGTCTGTCACCCACCGGTTTGGTCCCTCTCTTATCGACAAATGCCGGGGTCTGTCACCCACCGGTTTGGTCCCTCTCTTATCGACAAATGCCGGGGTCTGTCCCCCACCGGTTTGGTCCCTCTCTTATCGACAAATGCCGGGGTCTGTCCCCCACCGGTTTGGTCCCTCTCTTATCGCCAAATGCCGGGGTCTGTCCCCAATTCTGTGGCGGTGGAGCCAAGAAAAATGCAAG
>CAZVFX010000063.1:0-42046 GCA_964626565.1 uncultured Myxococcales bacterium | reverse complement strand
TCTAGACCAGTTTATAGCTCTAGCAATAGGCTTCGTTTCGGTCTAAAATGGGATCAAGCGCGTTGCCGACCCATGCGACGGGAAGGCCGCAACGCTGGAAACTGGTGGTTTGCTCTACTTGAGGCGGTCGCTTATGGACGAAGGAAAAGCTTCGTCGAATGTGACGTCGGATGAAGTCCGGCTTCGCACCATCATCGACAATTTGAGCGTCGGTGTATTCAGCATCGACAACCGCACGGGACTTCTCGCCGATGTGAACCCTGCCTTTGCGCGAATCCTGGGCTATGCCTCCGTCGAGGAGGCCATCGGTGCCCCTGTGCTCGGTCACTATGCGGATCCGGAAGAGCGGGCCCGCACCTTCGCCAAGTACCTCGCCGACCCGCAAGTCCGGGAAACCGGGGTGGTGAAGCTCGAAGCCAAGCGCGTGCGAAAGGATGACGGCCGCGAGATCGACGTCCGGATGACGGTTACCACCATAATGGATGATAACGGGCAGGTCGTTCGCCTAGACGGAATACTGGAAGACATCGAGGAGCAGAAGCGTACCGAAGCCGAGCTGGCGAAGGTTGAGAAACTGGAGTCACTTGCGGTGCTGGCGGGCGGCATCGCCCACGACTTCAACAACATCCTTACCGCCGTGCTGGGCAACATCGGCCTGGCGGCCCGGCAGCCCCCCGGCTCACCCGCAACCTCACAGATGCTGGAGAGCGCTCAACTAGCCGCGATGCGAGCCCGGGATCTGACTCACCAGTTGATGACCTTTGCCAGGGGGACCGGACCGCGCAAAAAGGCGGGGTCCCTCGCAAATCTGGTTCGGGAGTGCGCGGATCTGTGCCTCAGAGGCTCCAACGTAGGGTACGAAATCGACCTGCCCATAGAACTCTCGGCAACCGCATTCGACGCGGGCCAGTTAAGCCAGGTATTCAACAACCTTTTCATCAACGCGGATCAGGCCATGCCGTCGGGCGGCATGCTTCACATCGCACTGGCCGGGACCGCGGTGACTGTGGGAACGGGCCTGCCTTTGCAAGAAGGGAACTACGTGACCGTCAGCGTCACCGACTCCGGTGCCGGCATAGCCGAAGACCACTTCGACCGCATCTTCGACCCTTTCTTCTCCACCAAGCAGAAGGGTACCGGGCTGGGTCTGGCGTCCGCCTATTCCATCGTGCGTCAGCATGACGGTCACATACATGTGGAATCTACTCTGGGCATCGGCTCCACCTTCACCGTGTACCTGCCGGTTCTGGCCGTTGCGGAGATAGAGGATACCGACGAGTGCGTCCCCGCCTCGGCAGACCTGGCCGCAGGCGCCAGAGTGCTGGTTATGGATGATGACCGCGCCATCCGCGATGTAATCCATCGCCTTCTGACTTCTCTCGGCCTCGAACCCGACCTGGCGCCGGAAGGGCACTCTGCAGTGGAGATGTTCTCCCTGGCCAAGGCGGAGGGCCGCCCCTACGGCGCCGTTCTGATGGACTTGACCGTCCCCGGCGGCATGGGTGGCCTCGAAGCGCTGGCCCGAATCAAGGAAATCGACTCTGAGGTAATGGCCGTTGTTTCCAGCGGCTACTCCACTGATCCCGTCCTTTCCGCCTACCGCGACTACGGCTTCGCAGCGGCCGTTTCCAAACCCTACACCCTCGCAGAATTGCGACGGGCCATGGCAAAAGTGCTGTCCTCGCCCCAACCCTGACGAATCCGAACTGATGGCCGCGGCCCGCTTTCAACGTTGAGGTGTCTCTCCCATTCCAGTAGAATAGACCGAACAGGAGGGGAACATGAGATTCCTGGTTGTTCTATTTGTCGGGTTCACGATGGTGGGGGCCTGCGGTAATGAAACTGACCAGAAGTTAAGCGTCTCCGACCTGTGGGTCCCACCCGAAGACGTAAGTATCGGGAACAAGGACACCGGCAACCCGGACAAGGACATCGACAGCACCGAGTGGGAAGTACCCGACTTTGTCATTCCCTTCGTCTACAAAGGCATGGTCCCCAACGACAACCTCGACAAGAGCGATCTGTACATCGTGGACTCCAAAGGCCGTAACCCCATGGCTCCCCAGGTACACAAACCGCTGGCGCTGACCACCTTCTCCATTGACCCCGACGCGTGCCAACTCGTACTGGCCAGAAAGCCCGATGGCACCCCTCTTACCAAGGCGCCCTGCTCCTGCAACCTGGGGTGCGTGGTTGACCAGACGCTTACCTGGATCCTGGTCACGGTGGAGAAGCCGGGGCAGACCGGGTTCGCATTCCAGATCGGCAAGTTCAACGCCGACCTCGAAGTGGCCATGGTAAAAGGAACCTACTTCAAGAATATCGTCGATACCGCGTTCGCCGGGGACTTCCTCTACTTCTCGCAGGTGAAATACTGCGACGACCCCGGCTGCCAGTTCATCGTCTACCGGTACGACCTCACCTACATCGACCAACCCGATTCTCTCTTCCTGATCCCTCCCGATGACGATCCGGATTACCAGGACGGGCAGCACATAACCGACGGCCACTTCGTTGCCAGCGCGGACGGAAGCACCCTGGCGTTCAACTCACCCACCATCCGCAGTTTCCGCATCTATGTGTGGCGCAACGGAGTGCTCGAGGAACTGGATTACGAATGCCCGGGAGGATTTCAGGACGACCATTGCACGGGGACGGGCAGCAATTTCTCCGACTTGGATCCCCTGGCTCTCTCCGGAGACGGCAAGAAACTCGCTTACTTCGCAAAACTGAAAGACAAACTTCAGTTGCGCATGTACGACACTGACTTCGGCAACCATGACAAACTGGTACTTATGGGCACGCCCGGCAAGGACTACGCCAGCGATTCGTGCGCCCAGATCTCCATGTCGGATTGGAAATTCAACGACGTGGACCAACCCCAATTCACCAACGACGGGCACAACCTGCTGTTCATCGCCTCGTCCAACTGCGACCCCAAGACCAAGCCGTTTACCGACGTGCTCGCCATGCCCACCTCAAAAATGAAGTTCGGAGTATTCGAGCAGTCCACGTTCACCAACCTGACCAGAAACCAGCGCACCGACGGGGTGCTCAACACGGCCATCGACCACTTCCACCTTTCTCCCGACGAGCAGGCCATCGCATTCCTTGCGACCCCGGTGTACGGCGCCGACATGGAAACCCGCCTCTCCGAGAGGTCGGCCAACGTCAAGCAGAGCAGTGAGGTTTTTGTCGCCTCCGTCCTGGCCGGCAAGCACAAGAAACAGTTGACCTACAACCCGAAGTTCAAGGCTATCTGGCTCACCGCTGTGCCACCGATTCAGTAGACAGATTTCAATTTTCAATTCTCAATTCTTTGTGTAGGGTGTATCGTGCTGTGTCTGGGAGGTGACGGGATGTCCGGCGGTATTGCAGATGCGATTATGAATGCGGGGGTAATTGGAGCCGGGGGCGCCGGATTCCCGACCCACGTCAAGGCGCAAAGCTCTGTGGACATCGTCATTGCCAACGGATCCGAGTGCGAACCGCTGCTTTACTCCGATCAGAATCTGCAGGAAATGCACGCCCGGGAGATTATCGCCGGGCTTGAAACCATGATGCAGGCCACCGGCGCGGGCCAGGGCATAATCGCGTTGAAGGCGGTGTATGAGGACGCGATCGCGGCGTATGAGGAGTTGCTCGGAGGCCACCCTGATCTCACCATCGTGAAGCTGGGTGCGTTCTACCCTTCAGGCGATGAACACTCCCTGGTCTACGAGTGCACCGGCCGTATCGTGCCGGAAGGCGGAATCCCCCTTTCCGTGGGCGTGGTCGTGGACAACGTGGAGACCCTCTACAACGTCCACCGTTCGCTGACCGGAATCCCGGTTACCGACAGGGTGGTTACCATTAACGGCGACGTGTGGAGCCCCGGCGTCTATCGGTTCCCCGTCGGCACGCCGGTGAAGGATGCCATTGCTGCCGCGGGCGGGCCCAAGATCGAAAATCCGGCGGTGATCGACGGCGGCCCCATGATGGGCCGCATATCCGTGGGTCTCGACGGCGTCGTGCGAAAGACCACGTCGGGCCTCATCGTCGCCCCTGCCGACCATCCATTTGTCGTGCGCCGCACCATGCCCGACAACATGGAGTTGATTCGCACCATCTCCGTGTGCTGCCAATGCCGCGAATGCACCGACCTGTGCCCACGCTACCAGTTGGGTCACGATCTGGAACCTCACAAAGTGATGCGGGCGGTGATCACGCGCAGCGATGAGCCGTCGTACCAGCTCACGCAGGCGCACATCTGCTGCCTTTGCGGCATTTGCGAGACCATCGCCTGCCCCCTCTACCTGTCACCGCGGAACGTCTTCGCACAGGTCAAGAAGCAGTTGGCGCGAGGAGGGGTGAAAAACCCTCATCACCGGCAGCCGAAAGAGGTCCGCCACGGCTACGCCTACACCAAGATACCGAAGACGCGGACGCTGGCCCGATGCGGCATGACCAACTATGCGGGCCACCTCCATTTCAAGGGGGACATCACCACCATCAGAAGGGTCGAATTGCTGCTGTCTCAGCACATCGGCGCACCTTCTCAGCCGCAGGTCAAGGAAGGGGACGTTGTGAACAAGGGGGACCTGGTGGCAGGGATCCCGGAGGGAGCCTTAGGCGCGAACCTCCACGCCAGCATCTCCGGGACTGTCGCTGCCATAACCCCTGACCGAATCGTAATCGAGGCATAAGGCATGAAGAATCCAGCTCTGGGAATTGTCGAGCTCAACAGTCTGGCGAGGGGCAGCGTGGCTTGCGATGCGATGGCCAAACGCGCTCCGATCAAGGTTCTGAACAACCATCCGATCTGCCCCGGAAAATTCATCATCATCATAACGGGGGAGGTCGATGATGTGAAGGAGGCCATGGAGGCCGGCCAACACTATGGCGGCTACACCATGACCGACAGCATCATCATCGAAAACCTGCATCCCCAGGTGCTGCCGGCCATCCAGGGCGCCAACCCTGTTCCTGAGATCCTATCGGTGGGCCTGCTGGAAACCTGGGTCTGCCCCTCATGTGTCATCGCCGCGGACGCCGCGTGCAAGGCAGCGGAGATCACCCTCATCGAGGTGAGACTGGCCAACGGTCTGGGTGGCAAGGCGTACATGACACTCACCGGCGACCTCCATGAAGTGGAAGCCGCGATGTCTGCAGCCGTGGAAGCGGTAACATCGGGCCAACTGATCCGCCACGAGATCATCCCCGCCCCACACGAAAGTGTGAAACCTACTCTCTACTGATCCGCGGGAGCCGGGTCCTCCTCCTCTGCAGGCGGTTCAGGCTCTTTGGCTTTCTTCACATAGTGAGGTTCGAGGTACAGGCCGCCAAACATGATGTGGCCGAGCGGCGGCATGACGTCTTTGGCATCCAGGAAGATCGACACTTCCCGTACAGATTCGCCCGCCTTTCGCAGCGCCTTGTTCAAAGGGAAGTAGTACTGTCTCCAGGTCTCCCGCAACCGCACAATCTTGAACGTCCTCCGGGACCCCTTGCTGCCCACAACTTCCACGTACACCGGTGCGGCCGGCTGACGCGCCGGCTCGCCCCGCAGCCACACCCGCACGTTCTTGTACGCGGCTTTCGTGGCCGAGCGCATTCGAACCATCTCTTTCACTCCCAGGCGCGCGTTCTTCTTCGAGTAACGAGCCGCCTTGGAGACGTGGTACTTCATGTAGAGGAAGTTCCGCTCTCCCTCAGCCGACACTCGTACGCCGGCCCCGAGCACCACCTTGCCGCCGTCATTCAGCACGATGCGCTCTTCCTCCAGGCTGTTGATGTCCGCCAGCGCGAAGCTGTCGATCAAGAGCACGTTGGAGGACCACTCCGGCGCCTTGCGGTCGAACACTCTCAGCAATGCCGTCTCGGTGCTCCCTCCCGAAGCCCGGGCGGTCAGCACCACCGGGTCCGGAGAAGGGGGAATGTCCAACTCCACCATGGCGTCGGGAGCAAACTGCATGGTCTCAAGGATGATGTGCTTGCGCCGTTTCACGGAAAACGAGAGCGTCTCAACGCGATTCTGGTACAGAGTCTTGTCCCAGCCAATGTAGATTGGAGCCCACACCCGGTTGCCGGGCATCGGGTAGTTGATCACCACCGACTCCATGTGGGCGCTCTTCTTGATATCCATGGTTACCGCTTTCGCCAGTTGGCCAAACGGCCCGGTCACCCGGCATTCAAGAGTGATCCCCGAACCCCGGCACTTGGGCGGCACGTGATACACGGCGCGCGCCCCATCCTGAACCAGCTCACCCTCGCAAGGGTCGGACACCGCAACGAAGGTCACCTTCCTTGTCCCGGTGGGATCCCCGGGCATTACCTCCGCCTCGAGCACCACCTCCTTTCCGGGCACCGCCATATCCGGGTAGACCTTCAGTCTGAGCGCAGGCTTGGGCGGCGTCGAAGCAGGTTCCTGGGACACGGAACGGGGCGCCCCGCCCGGTTCAACCGGGGGCCCCTGCGCGGCAGACCCGTCGCCATCCCGGGAGCAAGCCGCCGCAGATATGACCAGTTGCGCACAAAGCGCAAGCTGAAGCGGTCGGGCCCAACACCATGCCCGGGTTCTTGTGGCGGCCGGGATCACCACTTAGACCTCTCTGAGGAAGTTGGTGGCATAATCAAGCGCCTTGTAGTCCTGCCTGACGGCCGAGTAATGAATGAAGGGCGTTGCCAGAAGCCAGATAACCACCAGAATGGTCGCCCACACGCGCTTGCCGCGAGACAAGCTGTTGAGCATGGTAGCCCCGCTCGCGGCCAGCCAGGCCAGGGGCGGCACGAAGAACAGAAACGCCCGTCCTCCCTGGAATGTATCCGTAAGGTCCACGTGAAAATAGACTGCGAAACCCAGCAGCAGCCAGCACCCGACGACAAGTGACCCCGCCAAATCGCGGCGCCAGGGGCGGGCCGCGATTCCGGCTGCCCACAACAACATTCCCACCAGGGGCACCCGCCCGAGGTCGAAAAACCACACCCCTAGATTGTTGAACATCCCCCCCACTTCAACCTCCCACGAGAGAATTCGCTCCCCACTCGAAGGGGCATCGGACAACGTCAGGCATCTTATGACCAGTGCCGCAGCGAGGAACAGGAAGGGTGCGAAGAATGTCGGCTTCAGCCAATCCCTCGGGCGCACCCGAGCCGCGTAGAACAGCATCAAGGGCACCACGAAGACCAACGCTTCCGGCCTTGCAAAAAGCGTAAAAACCCCGAGCAGAGCCGCGAGAAAATGGGCTGGGGCTGAACCGGTGCGCTCATACACTGACAGGGTAACAAACGTCCAGACCAGGAGCGCGGAAAAAGGGATCATTACGGTTACGCTCGCAGACAACGCCACATGTGCGGGCAAGGTCGCCACAAAAAGGGCGGCCAACGCAGGCGCCAACAAACCGGGGAACGCCAGGGAGCACATCAGGAAGATTCCGACGACAGTGAGCGCGCCGGCCGCAATGTTAAGCATCGTCACCAGATTCAAGGTTACGACAAAGAACCGGCTGATGGTATTGAGAAACCAGGCCAGCGAGACGTGGGGCAGGTCCGCAGATGGAGTCCAGACCGCGTGGGACTGGTCTTCTCCCCAGGCCACAAAGAAAAGTACCCGCAGTCCCACCGCGAGCAGCCCGACCCCGACCAGCAGCCACCACCAGCCGATAGTCCGTCCGGCAAAGACCTTCCTGAAGGCCGGGGCGGCCAGTACCACTCCGGCCAGCAGCAGGAGCAGGAAGAAATCACCCAGCAGTTCGGAATAGTGCACTTTCCTGACCGATGGCGGGACTTTGCGGCCTTCCTGAGTCACCAGGGCCGGGGCCTTGGGCCAGAAGCCGGCTTGATCGTTCTTTCCTATCGCGGCGATTAGCGCAGACATGGCCGCGGGGTCTGCCTGCCCTTCGGTAACGATCTTGAACGACTCGGTGGCGGCAGATTGCTCGTCCACTTCCACCACCGATGGCAACAACACCGCATGGAAACTGGCTGAGCCTTTCAGAAATGTCAGGCGTACGTAGAATCGCTCGATGGTAATGCCATCCAGTATCCATCCGCCGGGGAACTCCGCGTCCATGTCATATGGGCTTAACAGCGCCCGCACCGCGGGGACCATTTCCGGACTGACTTTGTAGGGGCTGGCCGGCGAATCGAATTGGGCCAGTTGCTCTTCCGATAGTTGAAATGCCTGAGCTGCCGGAACCGGCAAGATGAGGAGCAGAAACAGTGAAACGTAGAGCCGGCGCATGACGACTAGTCCCCGGGGGCGATGGAACTGCCTGCTCGCCCCTCTTCAACAAGTTGGAGGAGGCGGCTGAAACCTTCCCGCTCGTGTTCATCCCAGTTCAATGTCATTTCAGCCAGGCCGCCAAGAAGCATCTCCAAAGGACCGATTGCCGCCATCAGCCCTTCCGCCCGGGCCGCGGCCTCCTGATCGGCGACAGTAGCGAGACCCCTCAACTCAGGCTCGACCGTGGTCACAAACTCCCTCTTCTTCGCCAGCGACAGAGAATCGGAAAACAGAGTGGCATAGTAAGGGTAGTCGATGCCGAGACGCGCGAGCATCTCAACTTCCCACAAATTGAGAAGGTGGTTCAATTCCCGGTTCACCCGCCCCATATCTTCATCCAGTGCGTCGTCGCCCGCGTCCACCCCCAACGGCTCAAGAGACATTTCCGCGTAAGTCTTGTTCTTCGGCTCCGTTCCCGAAGGTCTGAGGGTAAGTCGAACTCCCCCTTCCAACCGGTAAACCAGCACATCGCGGGAGAGGAAGTCGGTCTCACTCTTGGCCTTGCCGAAAACCCCCGATTCGTCCTGCCGGTCCGCGAAGTCCAGCACCTTCCGCCCCCCAATCCGCTCCGGGGGAGAAGCGCGCAAGTCGGCCTGGAGACGACGGATGTCAGCCAGGCCCACCGCACCTTCCATGACTACCGACCTAAGGCCGGTGCCGAAATAGCCGTGCCGCTTGTACAGCGATCGCAGGCGCTGGTGCACGGAAATGCCATCCTCACGACAACGGGCCGCCAGCTCCGCCAGCCACAGCGCGCCGTTGGCCGCGTCCTTGTCGCGGATGACCGGAGACGCCAACACGCCCAGGCTCTCTTCCATACCCATGAGAAAGTCGGACTCAGCGGCTTCGAAATCGCCCCACCTTCCAGTTCGGGCGACACAATCCAGCACGTCGCCAATATACTTGAACCCCACCAGCAGATGCCCGAGAACCCGCACACCATATGCATCGGCGAGACGATTGAGCAGGTTGGAGGTAACTTCGGTTTTCACCAGGTAGTTGGTGGGCCTCAACTCTCCGGTTTTTTCTTTTTCTGAGAGTACGTGGTCAGCCATGAGCAGGCCCGTCTGATTGCCGGTAAGGCAGTGCCAACGGCCTTCCTGGTCGGGTATGGCCACTCCCAGGCGATCCCCGTCCGGGTCCGTCGCCATTGCAATGTCGCAATCGTGTTGCCGTCCGGTAGCGATCACTGCATCCATAGCGCTGGGAACTTCCGGGTTGGGAATGCGGAACGGAGCGGAAGGAAATGCGCCGTCAAACTCTGCCTGGGATTCGGTCACGAACACGGAGAAACCGGCCCGGCGGAGAATGGGCAAAGCAGTGGTGCGGCCAGTCCCGTGCAACGGGCTGAATGCGATTCGGGCTGAACGAGACGACGGCGTCAGCGACAAGCGCAGATTCTCCTCCAGATAGCCGTTTCGCTCCTCATCGGTAAGGAAGCGCACCCGGCCGCTACCCACAGCCTCCTGAAACGGCACGGTCACCGCTTCGGTAACCGTGGAGGCGATCTCGATAAGTTGCTGATCCTCGGGCGGCACAACCTGCCCCCCCGCGCCGTTGTAGAACTTGGCGCCATTGTCGTCGGGATGGTTGTGTGAGGCCGACATGTTCAGGCCACCGTGAGCGCCCAGGCGGTAGATCAGGAACGACAACTCCGGCGTGGACACATAGGTCTCGATGCCCGGGTCCGCCATGATCACGTCCACCCCGTTGGCGGCATAGACCTCTGCCGCCATAACCGAGAAGTCCCTGGAAGTCAGACCGTAAAGGATGCCGAGGCTCTCCTTGTCATACTGGTTCCTCAAGTCGAGGAAACACCGGACATCGGCGGCCAACACTACCTTCAGCGCCTCCCCCGAGTGCAACTGCTTGAGATGTGTGCAATGTCCCTGCACAGAGGTGGTCACAGTGTAGGGATTCATGCGATTGGGCCCGACTCCCACCGCGCCGCGACGGCCCCCGGTTCCAAATGGCAACATGCGGTAGAAGCTGTCAACCAACAACTCCCAGTCGCCGCGCTCGACGATGGACAGGATAGCGTTCCGGTACGGCTGGAAACGCTTTTTCCCAAGCCAGTGCATCACGTTTTCCAGTGCAATTTCGCCCAACTGGCGGGCTACCGGCACCAATTCTATTCCATTTCTTATCTTCTTTTGCATCCGACTCTCGGAGGATCAGGCCTAACCGGCCCTACTGAAATAGCAGCATTGTGTCCACGAGTCAAGGTAGGAAAACCCATCGCAATCCTTGACCGCATGCAATGGATCTGCTATGTCTTTCGGCCGACGCAGTTTGGCGTTGAAAACTTGGAAACGGCAGTTGGCCTCTGGCGGAGCGACGGACCGGGTGAGCAAGTGGAAAAGCTACGGCAACGGACTCAAGCGCACCGCCTCCCTGTCGTCGGTAGGACTCGAATTGGGCCTGGCTGTGGGCCTGGGCTACCTTATCGGGGACTACGTTGACGGCAAATTGGACACAGCCCCCTGGGGAATGATCGTGTTCATCGTTGTTGGGTCCGCAGCAGGGTTTCTGAGTCTCTACAGGGCGCTCAAACGAATTGAGAGGCAGAGCGATTAAGAGCGTATTCGAAAAAGCCCTCGTGGTGCAGGCAGTTCTAGCCGCCGCGGCAGTCCTTGCTACTCTGGGATTCGTCGGGGTCGACTGCGCTATCGGGGCTGCGGCAGGGGGCATCGTATCAGCTCTCGATTTCGCGGTTATCGCACTCGCAGCCTCCAACCTGGCAGCAGGACCGCTGAGGAGCAGGATGTTCTACACCATCGCTCTGGGGGTCAAACTGCCGATCGTGGCCGGAATAGTTTTCGTGCTGGTTTGGATCTTGAATTTGAACGTCCTCGGACTGCTCATCGGGTTTTCGACGATGGTCTTGTCGGTATTGTATGCCGGGGTCGCGTACCAGCGCACGCTGCTTGGGGAGAGCTAGTACATGAGCGGAAAGGTCAAGGGCATTCTTGTCGCGGTGGTTGTCGTCGGCTTGATGGCGTCCTCCTTCTTCATTCCTGATGTTCACGCCCCACTGCCGGAACACACACCGGCCGGCGAGCACTGGAGCCTGGTGGTCCAGTTCTTCCCCGGTATCGTCCACAATCTCCATTCCACCATCGCCCCACACAAGAGCTACATTGCAGGCGAAGAGCCCAATCGCGTCACCCATATGGTGATGGCCCTGGTGGTCTTCACCGTCGCCACGCTTCTGGCTCTCAGCGTCTTTCGCCGCACCCGGAAGGACCCGCCCCTGGTTCCGGATCGTAAGCTGACTCCCTTCACGATCATGGAAGGTATCACCGAGGCAGTGCTGGGATTGATGACCGGCATCATGGGAGAGAAGAACGCCCGTCGCTATTTCCCACTCATCGGCACGCTGGCGATTTTCATTCTGTTCTCCAACCTGCTGGGTATGATTCCGGGCTTCCTTCCGCCCACAGATACGCTGAGCACCACCCTGGCTTTGGGCGGAGTGGTGTTCGTGGCAACCCACTACTACGGTCTGAAAGAAAACGGTATCGCGTATCTCAAGCACTTCATGGGGCCCATTATCAAGTGGTATGCATTGCCCTTGATGTTGCTCATGCTCGTAATCGAGATCATCAGCCACTTGGTCCGGCCATGCTCGCTGGCTGTTCGTCTCATGGGCAACATCATGGGAGACCACAAGGTGTTGGGCATCTTTCTCTCATTTGGTTTTCTGCTGGTCCCTCTGCCCATTATGGCGCTGGGATTAGTGGTGGCGGTGGTGCAGACGCTTGTGTTCTGCCTGCTGTCCATCGTATATATCGCACTGGCTGTCGAACACGAAGAAGGACATTGATCCGACGACAAGGAGGTTATTATGAAGAAGCAGTTGAGCAGGGTGTACTGGGGCGTCACACTTTTTCTGGTTTCCGGAATCCTGGCGCCTCTCACCGCCCTGGCGGAGAAGAGCGGCGACGCGGGTGAGGCAGCAAAGGGAGCCGTCGCAGCAGCAGGAGCCGACAACGCCTCCTCGGTAGGCATGTACCTCGCCCTGGCGGCCGGCTTCGGCATTGCCATTGCGGCCTTCGGCGGAGCGCTCGGCCAGGGTAAGGCGGCTGCCGCCGCACTCACCGGCATCGCCCGCAACCCCGATGCCTCGGGCAAGATTCTCGCCCCCATGATTCTGGCGCTGGCCCTTATCGAATCGCTGGTCATCTACGCCCTCATCATCTCCTTCGTTCTTTCCGGCCAGATCGGCAAGTTGATGGGCCTGGGCTAGAACAGACCGACCGGCACCCCGAATCCTTTCGGGCCTGGTCCTTTAATCTTTGTTGCTACACGTCGCAGTTCATGCCACAATATTCCAAGAATTGTCTCTGCACGGACGCGGACGAAGTAGCCCGTTCTAGGGCAGAGCGGACGAAAACAAATGGAAACAGTGGCACCATATCTCGCTTTGCTCAGCCCCGAAGGGCTTTGGGGCAGATTGGCCTTTTTGGCCTTCGTCTGGGTTGTCGCGGCTAACTTGGGCCACCTGGTAAACGGCATCTTCCTGCTCGGCCGCTTTTCGAGAGCGGGCCCGGTAATTCCACTGCTCCTTCCCGACCTTGAAAACCGCTGGGACCGTGCCTTTTTTCGCATCCGAGTATGGACGTGGCTCCGCCGAATGGGTCTCGTTGCCTTGCTGGTGGCCCTCATCGGCGCGCTGGTGGACCTGGGACTCTATAGCCACTCGACCATGGCTTCAGGCCTGGTTTCTCCCGATTGGCGACAGGAAGTCGCTGCCCACCTGGCCCGGGTAAACGGGGTCGCGGTTCTGCTGGCTCTGGGCTTTGCGGTGCGGCTGTTCGTCGGCGGTCTCTCTCTTCTTGTCCTCACCCGCGCCCGAAACTACGTGTCGGCCAGCTCCTCGCTGGTGAGCGCTTCCGACATCGCCCGGGCCCGGCGCTACCTCAATGAGGTGCAGCAGTACGAGACGGACGGGGGCGGGGATGGCGAAGAGTAACAAATTCACGCAATTCCTCGAGATCTTTGTCATCCACCTCTGGCTGTGTGTAATCTTCGCTTTCTTGTTCCACACCGTCTCCCGACGGGCAGCCGACGGCTCGCCCCTGAAACCTCCCCGGCCGCCTGCCCAATGCGAAATCACCGAGAACCAGGGCAAACAGTGCGGCCTCGCAGCCGCAGACCTGAGGCTCAAATACACTGATGCCGCAAAGCCCTTCTACCTGGTGCACTCCGCCCAATCGGTTCCCTGCTCATTCCTCCATCCGCGTTCCGCCCTGAATCGAGGGGATCTGCCCCTGGCTGCAGCCGCAGCCGGCGATAAGTGCGGCTATGAATATGGAGGTGCCATCAACGGCGACGACGAAGTGTGCGGCGTGCTCTCAGAAAACCCTTGCTCACTGCGCCTGGTGTCCGCTGAGCAACTGAAACCATGCGCAACGGTGGCGGCCGGCCCCTTCGACCAGCAAGGCAATCGCATGGAGGGCGACGACGTTCTCCCATTCCTCACGGTGCTGCCCGCACTCAACGTCTCCGACACGCTGCTCGATGTTATGGAACTGAGGGAGACCGCAGGGGCCAGGCCTGCTCGGCAGGCGGCCTGGAACGGCATCGCGTTTTCCGGCTGGCTGGTCGCACCGCTCCAGAACCTGTTGGTCCCCAGCGGCTCGCTTCACTCCATGGAACGGGCGCTCGTCTCCGTAGGGGCTGCCGTGGCCGCCTTTCCAAGGCCCGACCCCGTGCTCATCGATCTGGCTGCTCTCACTAACTGCCCCAGCAACGAGGAATTGGCCTGGCTGGTAGACACGGTGAGAGCCACCGGCATGCGCCCGTTCGGCTACGGCCCGGAGGTGGGCCTGGCAAGAGAACCGCGCGCGGTGCTCAAGGTGCGCGACCGCGTATTCGCCCGCCTGCTCACCTATCGCGTGCGTGAGGGAGAAGGTGCCTTCTGCCCGACCCTGCCGGACGTCCAGCCCGGCAAAATCGCTGAATTGCTCGAAGAAGAGATCTCGGCCATGGAGTCCGCAGATGCGGTGTTGGTCGTTTTTCTCCATTGGCCCGATTCCGTAGATGCGGAAGGCCTGGCGCAACGAAGCAACGTGCTGAAAGACCTCATCGACGCCGGTCTGCCTCTGGTGCTGGGCACCGATTCCGGCATCGCACGCGGCGTGGCGACGTCGGATTCCGGCCTTGGCATTCTGAACATCGGCACCTATTTCGATGAACGCAACATTCTGTCGTCTTCGGCCTCTCCGGCCGGCCTGATGGTCCAATGCTCCCGCCTCGGCCCTGCTGGACTCACCTGCACCACGTTGCCGGTGGGACACAGCCTGGGAGATCCCGTACCCGTTACCAACAACAGTTGCCTCTCCTGTGCACTCCTCCCAACAGGTTTTTTCTCAGCCCTATGGCCCCACCACGAATGCCGGTGAGAGCCTCTCACACTTCTGCCCTTGGTCTCGCCTGCCTCCTGCTACTACCTGCCCTCCCACCGCTGGCAAGCGGGTGCGCCGGAAACTCCGGCTCGGCTCCGCCGGCCGCCAGGGTGGCGCCGTGCGTCAGCGGACAGCAAGACCCGCCGCAGGAATTGATGCTGGAACGCCGTGGGGAAACCATCTATATTTGTAGCCGGCAGACGCTGTTGGCCGAAGCCAGGGGAGTCAGCGAAGCCGCGTTGGCGGACGTTGACGGGGATGGAAAACTCGAGGTGCTGCTGCAGTGGGCGCCGCCCGGCACCGCGCACCATCGACTGCACGTCTATGGCGTGGCCCCGACAGGCATCGTACCCAAGTGGCGGGGGAGCAGGATGAGTGGGGAGTTGCTGCACTTCGCAGTGCCTGGGCAAGGACGAGATGGCCGCGACCCGGTTGTCACCCTGGAGCGCCTGGACGGCAAGTTGTACTTGCTGCTCTATGCCTGGGACGGCTTCGGTTTCGCAGCCCGATGTACCCTTCCCGTCGGAGATGCAACCTCCGGGGAAGTGAAGCTCGAATGCAACGAGCTGGCCGTCCTGTGTGAACTGGACGGTCAAACGCCTTCAATCGCGTGCCGACGCAACTGAAGGTAACCCTATCCGGAGGGAGGCTACGGCGTGGGAACCTACCAACTATCAATGGTGGCCACCTTTGTGGGCTACCTGGTGCTACTGCTTGTGATCGGCTACCTGGGCGATCGTAAGCACTCCAAGAGCTTTGCCGGCTTCATTTCTGCGGACAAATCGCTGGGCGCGTGGACCACGGCTCTCAGCTCCGCAGCCAGCGCGGAAAGCGCCTGGGCGATCCTGGGGCTCTCCGGGCTGGGCTACTGGTTCGGCCTCCCCGCATTGTGGGCCGCGGCGGGGTGCGTGTTGGGATTCATCGGCAACGGATTGTTCGTGATCCGGCAATTACGAAGGGAATCTGACCGCCTGGGTGCAGTGACCTTGTCGGACTTTATCGAAGCCCGCCTCAACGATGACACCAAAATCCTGCGGAAGGTCTCCGCGGTGATAATCACCTTCTTCCTGGGCGTCTACATAGTCGCCCAGTTTACCGGCGCCGGCCGCCTGCTGGACGACATGAACGTGCTGGGCGCGGACACCACCTACGAAATGGGTGTGCTCATCGGCGCGGCTGTTGTGGGCATCTACATCTTCATGGGCGGGTACGCAGCGGTGTGCTGGACCGACGCGCTCCAGGGAGTGATGATGCTGTTCGTCATGGTCGCCATGCCGGCCTATGCGGTGGTGGCCGCGGGCGGGCCGGCAGAGGTGTGGGCGACATTGCAGGCCCAGCAGGCCCTCTTTCCCGCCACCGACCTGCTCGCCTGGGGAGCCGGAGGGTTCGTTTTCAGCCAACTGTCGGTAGGGCTGGGCTATCAGGGTATGCCCCACATGGTCATCCGCTACATCACGGTCCGTGACGATAAAGAGGCGAAACGAGCCGCCTACATATCGGTGGCGTGGGGCACCGTTGCTCTGTTCGGTTCGGCTCTCCTGGGCGTGGCGTGCCGAGGGCTCTATCCCCTTGACGCTTCTCTCTGTACCGACGCCGGGGTGTGCATCACCTCCCAGAAGGCTGCGGAGGGTATCATCTCCCTCTTTGCCACTACAGAGTTGCACCCGATTATCGCCGGGTTAGTGCTGGCCGCGGTGAGCGCCGCCATCATGTCTACCGCGGACAGTCAACTTATCTATGCCGCAACTGCGCTGGTCAACGATCTGTGGCTCCGCATCCGGCCCTCTCGCCTGAGTCAGAAGGGGCTGGTCTGGTCCACTCGGGGCGTCATCGCGGCCATCACCGTGATCGCCGCGGCCATTGCCATGCAGGAGATTAAGCTGATCTACACTTTCGTGCTCTTCGCGTGGGGCGCGCTGGGGTCGGCATTTACCCCGATAGTGCTACTCTCACTGTACTGGAAACCGTTCACGAGGTGGGGGGCACTGGCGTCAATGATACTCGGGCCTGCGACCGTGATACTGTGGCACCTACCCCCAGTGTCTGCAGCCCTGTCCGGCATCGACAGCGGGCTCTATTCCGGTGTCTTCGAGTTGATCCCCGCCTGCGTTGCCAGCGTCACAGGCGCAGTGGTGGTCAGTCTCATGACCCAGAGTTCCCGGGGCGAGGCGCGTGGAGACTAAGCCCGCAAAATGGTGGTTCTGGGGAGGAGCCTTCGCCTTTCTCGCGCTTTCGGTCGCGTTGCGCCTCTACAATCTGACCCTTAAACCTCTCTGGATCGCTGAAATCCAGGAATTTGTCTACGCATATCGGGGCGGCGTCACAGACAATCTACTGTTTAGCGCCGGAGATTTCGTCGGTTTCTTTTACCACCGGATGTGCCACCTCCTGGGGCTGTCGCCGGCCCCCGGGGTCGTTCGTGGACTGGCTGTCCTGGCCGGCTCACTGCTCGCACCGGTTATCTATCTGGCTGCGGCCCGCCGCGGACGATGGCTTGAGGGTGCCATCGCGGCCCTGCTCACAGCCCTCTCCATGCCTCTCATCGCCGCTTCTCAGGAAGCGCGCCTCTACGCCGGCCTCCAGCTCTTTCTCACCGCCGGGCTGGTTGTCGACCTGTATTGGGATGCCGGCAGGCGCAAGGTGGCGGCCCTGGCTGTCGCAGACGCGCTAGCGCTTCTTTGCCATCCCTACGCGGTAGTTTGGATCGGGACACGCTGGCTCTCCCAACTGAGGCCCGACATCCTGCAACGGCTGCCCACGCGCCGCGCCTTCATGGCATACGTCCCGGCCGTCGCTGTCCCCCTGGCCATCCAGGTGATCGAGATCCTCTCCGCTCACCAGCGCTACCGGGTACTCCACGACTACTTCAGCCTGCAGCCGTACGCCCCGGCCCCGGGGTTCTTCCTCGAGCTGTTCGGGCACCTGGGCACCGGCGAGGGGTGGCCTGCTCATCTTTTTGTTGCCCTCACCGCAGCCGGCCTGCTCTTGATGCTCGAGCACGATACACGAAGGATGGTCACACTGGGGCTGTGGGCGCTGCTGGCGCCCTTCGCTCTCCTGGTCGCGATGTGGCTCGGCAAAGGCCGTTTTTCTTATGTCCACATGCTTCCCGCAGCACCCGCACTTTACCTGCTGGCTGCGCACGGGCTGACCGGCGTGCTGAGAGCCCCGGTAAACCGGTGGGCCACCCGCGGCGCGCTGGCCATCGCAATCGGCGCGATTGCAACCCAGATGACGCTACTCGATGTGCGCTACCTTCAACGGCCTACCCGGCTCGAAATGGGCAGCGACGTTGGCGCAGTATGCGCCCATTTGGGCGAACAATTGAAGCCCGGGGATCTGGTTGTCACCCGCTACGACAAGTACTTCACCGCCTTGTCGTTCTACTGCGGGCGGGAGCTGCCGCCCGCCACTCCGTTCCTTGTGCCGTCCGTGCCTGATTCCGACTTCGCATCATACTTCCTGCATCTGGGGGCCGAACCGGGTGAGCCTTTGCTCCAGCAAGCTCAAGTGACCGAAATGAACAGCTTCGAATGGCCGGCCGGGGGAGCCGCCAAGGTCTTCCTGGTGCTCCCGCTGTTCGAGGAGATCGAGGGGAACTTCAGCGAGTCGGTGGGATGGTACCGGCTCGATTCCGCGTACGGCCCCACCGCCGCGTCCGAGCCGTCGCTGCCACTGGCCTGGGAGACCTTCCGCTTCCCGGTCATGAACGTCTATGTGCGGCAGGTGCAGAATGCAGCCGACTTCAGCAGTGCGAAGACCGAGGTGAAAGAGATAGTGCGCTCACTACCGATTCCATGGATCTGATGTTGGGGATTGGAGAGTACGCTACAGCCAGGAACGGCGTGCAGCTTGACGGTGTAGAAACTACTTCTTGTTCTTGTGGCGATCCATCTTCTTCTTCTTGCGATACTTGTGCTTGTTGATCTTCTTCTTTCGCCATTTGGTAACGCTACCCATACTCTCCTCCAAGCTCAGCGCCTATCCTCGCTGTCAGTCTAACAGTAAGGGACTGGAAACACAATCCCGGCGAGTAAAGCGGGCGCAAAGATACTCGCAAAACCGCCCTCTGTCCAGCATTTTTTTGCCACCGCCGATTATCGTATCCCGTGCCCAGCCAGCCGCCTGCGCAGCGCACCTGCCAACAACTTGTGTCCACTGGCGCTCAAGTGGGCGGAATCTTTGGGAAGGTAGAGCGATTCGACAGGGTCGCCTGTGGCGGTGATGTCGTCCATGAACCAGTGGACCTCGTAGCCTCCCTCAGTGAGCAGGTCAACCAGGTGAGGATACCTGGTTTTCTCCTGAGCGTACCAGGTACCCTCGGTGAAATCCCATCGGTCCGGCAGCAGCAGATAGATGAGCTCTGCGTCGTGAGAGCGAACCAACCTTTCGATAGCCGCGAGCAGCCGACTCACCACCTCGCGGTGCTCAGGCTCCGCCAGCGTCCTGGCGTTGCAGATCAGGCCGCCCAGTCGCTCTGCGAACTTCAAGTCGGCCCACAACGGCTTAAAAAGCAGACTGCCCGACAGAAAATCAACGCAGTTGAAGCGGGGGGTATCCTGTCGCCACAGCTTCAGGCCCTGCCCGTCGGGGACGAACAGCGGCGTGGAATGCCCGCTCCAGTTGCTCATAGCCGTGGACTCGTAGTCATTACCTGCGAAGATACCTACAATCACCAGCCGGGGTTTCATGCGGCCCAGCACTCTCTGCAGGTAAAGGTAGTATTGAGAGATCGAGTAGCCGGATACTGCTCCGTTCATTACCTGTACGGAAGGCACCATCTCATCCAGAATGGCTGCCGCGGTCTCAGCATCGTCCAGACGCCAGCCGTAGACCACCGAGTCACCGATGAACAGCACTTGCTTTCGGGTGGGGTCCACCGTCTCCAGTCGCTGTCCGATTGTGTCCTCCAACACCAACCCCCGCTCCGCGTCGCCAGGGCGCAGGATCGGCGCATGGCCCAATTCAGGATGGAACGATATGTTCTCATCCCGATGGGAGTGGGGACGGTGAAACTCTCCGCGCAATCCCACCAGCACCGCCAACGCCACCAGCATGGAAACCCACCCGGAAACCGCGAGCAACACAAGCCGGCCTCTAAGCCCGCCGAGCCGACCTTCTCGAACAAGAATTACCAGCAGTGCCAAAGGGCCGGCGAGGAGAGCCGCATAGCCGAGGAAGAACGTTATTACCGACAACAACCCGAACGTCTGGTGGGAAGTGAGCAGGCAGCCGGCGATGAAGAGAAGAGCTATTGCAAAACGGATCGTATGACGGTTCATCCTCCGTCTCCCGTGGGGATCAGGCCGGCGCCCGCCGGTCGGCAAATCCTCTCGCTACCAGCCAGTCGACCAACTTCGAGAGACTCTTCATGTCGTCCACGCCACCGGGTATTTCCGGCACCGCAAGTGCTGGCACCGCACCGAGGGTCCGCTCCTTCAAGCGGGCAAGAAACGCGATGTCCTGAGCCGCTCCGGCCCGCTCTTCTTCGGCCAACGCGATAAGCTTGGACAGTGCACTGACGTGATAGGGCGTGGCGGCCTCGGGTAGCAACGACTCGTCCGGGAACTTCAGCTCCGCGTCCGGTACCCGGCTGCGGTTCAGGATGAACCCGCCGAAGGGGAGATTCAGCTCCCTGATACGCTCCTCAAAGTGGAAAGCCTCTCTTATTGCTTCACGGGACGGAGCAGTCACCAGCAGAAACGCAACATCCGTCCGCTGAAGCCTCGCCTTGAGAGTCCTGGCGTTGACATTGACCGTCCCGAGTATCCCACTGAAAAGCTGCAGAAAAGACTGAAACTCCCGGAAGAAATCCTCACCAAAGACCGTGGCCACGATCTTCCATATCAACCTGGTGGCTGCCCCGGTAAGTATCCCGGACCTGGGCAGAAAGAGCTTGAAGATCCTGCCGTCGAGAAATCTGGCAAGACGGGAAGGAGCCTCCAGGAAGTTCAGCGCGTTGCGCGACGGCGGCGTATCCAGCACCACCAGATCGTAGTTGCCGGAACTGACCAGATCATGCAACGCCTGGACCGCTGCGTACTCCTGGATGCCGGCAACCATGTGGGTGACGTTGCGGTACACCCGGTTCTGCAGCATGCGCTGCGCCTCTTCCTCAGTGCGGGTAAGCGTGCGGATCACTCGCTCGGTCACGAGACCCGGATGAAGAACCCAGGCAGACAGGCTGCCGGGGGGCACGATCCCGGCTGCGCGCTGGCGCTCCTCAGGCAGCGGCAGCGGCTCCGGCTCGTTTCGGGCCACGCCCAGAGTCTCGGCCAGGCGCTTGGAGGGATCGATGGTAAGCACGAGTACCCGCCGCCCCATTCTGGCCCCGGCCAGAGCCAACGCGGCCGAAGCCGTGGTCTTGCCAACTCCGCCCGCACCACAGTTCACGATGATTCGCTTGTTTGCGACGTATGAAGCCAGGACGCTCATCTGTCCTCCCGAAATAACACCAGATCCGGTTCGGTCGGCCTGCGATCGTCCGTTACTTTGCTTTGGGGCGGGTGGGATACGAGGTTGCTGATCGCGATGGACACCGCATCAGCCAACTCCTGCCCGGTCTCCGGGCATTCGGGAAGCCGGAACACCGGCAGGGTTATGGCGCGCTGTAGCCGATCAATGGAGGACTCCGCACGGGAAAGACGCTCCAACGTCCTCAATCCCAAGAGCTTTCTGCCTGCCTTCAACTCCTCCAGCGCCTTCATCTCGTCCGCGCTGAAAGGCAGGCCCGGCACCCGGTTCACCAGCACACCGCCCACAGATACTTCGCTTTCCGACAACCCCTCGATCAACTCCAGGCTCTCACTCACGGGAAGCGTTTCCGGCAGCGTAACCACCAGGGTGCTGGTGCGCTGCGGATCATGAAGCAACTTCTGACCGTCGGTCACCGCGTCGGCTACCGGGCCCCGCGGGATTAGACGCAGCAGCACCGCAGGCAGTCCGGCAAGAGCCAGAGCGTGCCCGGTGGCCGGCATGTCGATAACCAGAAGGTCGAAACGCATACTCCCGTCAGGATTCCGCATCTTCTCAAGAGTCTGCACGTGATAGAAAAGGCCCATCTCGTGCAACGATGGGGTGGCATGAAAAAATCTGAGAAGCGCTTTCGAGCGCATCGCCAGACCCACCAGCCTGGGAGTCTTGAACACCGCGCCCAGAAACAGCTCCGTCCCCCGCTCCGGCTTTGCCGTCACCCCGTACACTCCGTCCGAAAGCCGTTGCGGGTGGGGTGAGAATCGGCTCCGGCCAAACAGCTCCGCCAGCGGCGAGCGGGTCTGGGGCGTGGGCTCCTCAAACTCAACGATGAGCACACGTTTCCCGTCCCGGGCTGCGGCAAGGGCAATGGCCGCAGTCACCGTGGACCGCCCTACCCCACCTTTGCCGGCCACCAGCAGCAGCCGCTTCTCCAGAACTTCTCGCACAACAACCTCCGAAACTGTGACCTTGGACTTTAGCCCCCCTCTCGGTCCAGTGCAAGCCCATTCTCTCCTGTGTTGACCTGTGCTGCGCCAGGCGCTATTCTGGCTTTCTTGACGGGAGGCTATGTACCTTGAGCGGAAAAGTCGTGCTGGCGGACAACCTGGATGTACTTCGCAAACTGGAAGACGGCTGCGTCAACATGATCTACATCGACCCCCCGTTCAACACCGGCAAATCTCAGGCGGCGCGCCGCGTGCGCACCACCCGCGATGACCAGGGCGACCGCATCGGTTTCGGGGGCAAACGGTACCGAACAGAGCAGCTCGGCAACCGGGCTTTTGCCGACAGCTTCGACGATTTCTATACCTTTCTGACGCCCAGGCTGGAGGAGATGCACCGGGCGCTCGCCCACGACGGTTCCCTCTTCTTTCACATCGACTATCGCGAGGTGCACTACTGCAAGGTGCTCCTGGATTCCATTTTCGGTCGAGCCAGTTTCATGAATGAGATAATCTGGGCCTACGACTATGGCGCACGCAACAAGAAGAGATGGTCTCCCAAGCACGATAACATCTTGTGGTATGCCAAGGACCCGGGGAACTACACCTTTGATTTCGACGCCATGGACCGGATTCCGTACATGGCTCCCGGGCTGGTTGGCCCAGAGAAAGCCAAGCGGGGAAAGACACCCACCGACGTGTGGTGGCACACCATCGTGGCGACCAACGGCAAGGAGCGAACCGGCTACCCCACCCAGAAGCCTCTAGGCATCTTGAACCGGTTGATAAGGGTCCATAGCCGCCCCGGAGACCTGGTGGCCGACTTTTTCGCAGGCAGCGGAACTACCGGTGAAGCCGCGGCCGCCAACCACCGCCGTTTCCTACTGGTGGACAGCAACCCCGAGGCTGTGCAACTCATGAACAAACGCCTGCAGGCCTGGCAACCGGAGACCGCCCCATAGCCCACTCATCGGAACCGGGTTGATCAAAAGTTGTCAATATCCCATAATCGCTGTGCGGCTCAACGAGGAGCCGCCTCATGGAGGACACCATGCTACGTTACACCGTAGTCGCCATCCTGGCTTGCTCGATGCTACTACTTGCCGGTTGCAAGAAGGGACAAAAGCCTGCAGAGAAGACCAAGGAACCGGCCGCCAAATCGGAGCAGGACAAGAAGCCGGCGGAAAAGCCGGTGGAGCCGGCCGATAAACCCGCCCCTTCAGCCTCTCAGGAACCCTCCCCACCCCTAAAAGACATCATTCCGTCACCCGCGGAAGTGACGCCGGCCACGGCCGAAGAAAAGGATGGTAAGCCTGAGCCGACTCCGGCGCCGACCACCGGGGTGGAGCTTTGGACAGCCGCGTGCGACCACGCCGTGAAACTCGCGCACGCGGAGACCAAGACCATGCTGCACCTGGCGCCAAAAGACGAAATGGTGGCGGATTGTATGGCCGAGTTCGAGAGAATAGGCGGGGAACTGGCAGACAAGGCTGCGGGCTGCATGGTTGCAGCCACCGGTTTTGATGACCTGGCCCCCTGCTACGACACCTCACGCTGGAAGAAGGATCTACCCCCCGTGGAAGGCAACGGCCCGGAACTGTGGAACCGAGCCTGCGACCATATCGTCGCGCTGGCAATGGCAACGCCGGAGCTGGCAGGCGCGGCGAAAAGCGCCGGACCGGAGATGAAGAAGGCCTGCGTGCAGGAGTTTACTACCGCGGAACATGAAGCTGCGGACCAGGCTGCGGCCTGCATGCTCAGCCAATCAAAGCTTGACGGAATGGACGGGTGCGTGCTGAAACTGAGGGCTGCCAGGGACAAAGAGGTCAAGGAGCGTCCCCCGCTCAATGAAGACCCGTGGTTGGAGGCGATGACTCTCAGCGACCAGATCGACATGATGATCGAGCAGAATCTCAACGAACCGGACAAGCTCATCGAGAGTCTGAAGGAATGGTACGCAGCGAACGAAAAGACCGTCTTCAACGTTTGCGCCAGAATGGTCAGGCTCCCCCTTGAAGACACCGCGACCGATTTCGCGGACCGCATCTCGGCCTTCTCACTGCATCAGGCCCCGGCGAAAATTGAGGCCGTGGCCGACAAGATCCGCACCGGGGTTGATGACCCGGCCCACCGCAAGGAACTCTTGAGCCTGCTGTTCCGCTTCCGGGAAGTCTGCGGCAAAGCGCTGTCAACTGCGGCTGAATAGGCAAGTTAGTCTAAATCGGAGATTTTAGCTAAGGAACGGCGGGGGGGTCTAGAACCAGCCTTCCGGCTTGGTGGGATCGAAATCGTCGCCGGCGTCCGCTTCTTCGGGCCTGGTCGCATGGGACGTGGGCCGACGAGTCGCCCGTGAGGTAGGCAGCGGCGGGGGTCCACCGGGTGCGTACTCGCTGCGGGCGCGGCGGCCGAGGGGACGACGCTGGGTAACCTGTACGGTCCTTTCCTGCTGATGCTGCTGCCCCAGGATGTTGCGGGGACGCTCCTGCTCCCGCCAGTGACCGGGCTGAGCGGTCTCTCTGGGCATTTCCGCAGCCGCTTCCAAGTCGAATTCGCCTTCGAATTCCCTAACCATATCGAACCCGGTAGCGATGATGGTGATCTGCATGCGATCGGTAAGCTGGTCGCTGATCACGCATCCCATGATGATCTCGGCCGAAGAAGCCGCGGTCTTCTGAATCAGGTCCATCGCCTCGTTGATCTCCTGGATCTTGAGGTCCGGGCCGCCGGTGATGTTCACCAGAACTCCGGTGGCGCCTTCAATGCCGCTCTCCTCGAGAAGGGGAGAGGTCATGGCGCGCTGAGCAGCCTGGCTGGCGCGGCCTTCGCCGGTGCCCTCGCCCATACCCATGATCGCCTTGCCCTTGGACTGCATAATCCGCTTGGCGTCCGCGAAGTCCACGTTGATGAGACCCGGAACTACGATGAGGTCGCTGATGCTGCGAACCGCGTCGCACAACACCGAGTCAGCGAACGCAAACGCGTCGAGCAACCCCATGGGCTCATTTGCGGTTTCAAGCAGCCGATCGTTGGGAATCACGATGAGTGAGTCTACGCATTCCGCCAGCTCGTCGATTCCCCCTTCTGCGTTACGCATACGGGGGATCCCCTCGAATGCGAACGGCTTCGTCACCACGCCAACTGTCAGCGCACCAGAGTCCTGGGCTGCCTTGGCGATGATGGGCGCCGCGCCGGTGCCGGTGCCGCCACCCATGCCTGCCGTCACGAACACCATGTCCGCGTCCTGCACGAGCTCCGAAATCCTGGCCTGGTCTTCCAGCGCGGCTTCCCTTCCTTTCTGGGGGTCCGCACCCGCGCCCAGGCCCCGGGTGAGGCGTTCACCCAACTGCAGTTTTTCGTCGGCCTTGCTCTTGTCCAACGCCTGCATGTCGGTGTTGGCGACGAGGAACGTTACTCCCGCCAAGCGCGCCTCCACCATGTTGTTCACTGCGTTGCCGCCACCGCCCCCGGCGCCTACAACAACGATCCTTGCCCCCTGCTCCTTGATTGCATCATCAATCCTAATCGCTACCATTGTTCCTTCCTCCTTGCCTTGCACGTTTGTCGTCCCTATACAAATGCGTCCTTTACCCATTTCTTGAATTTGTCCCAGCGAGTGTCCTCCGGATTGGTTACCGCCGCGGAGTGAACCATGTCCTCCTTCGAAGCCAGCAACACCATCCCGAGAGACACAGCAAATGACGAATCCGTCACCGCACTGGTCACTCCCCCAAACCTCGCATCGCCCCCGTTGGAGTCATCGAAAATCATCTCCCCGACCCGTACGGGAATACCGAGAATCTGCTCACCCAAGTCGGCGATCCCTTCCATTCGGGAGGTGCCGCCGGTAAGCACAATGCCCGAGGAGACCTTCTCGTCGTGACCCGCCTTCTGGATCTGATCCGCAATCGCGGTGAAGATCTCTTCCAGCACCGGCTCCGCCGCATCCGCCAGCAGAGCCCGCGGCTTGGTCTGGCCCTTCCGCCCCCCAACCGCCGGCACTTCGACAGTCGCGTCTTCGGGTGCCAACGAAGCCATGGCGACGCCATGCTTGATCTTGATCTGCTCGGCAGAGGCCCGGGGCGTCCTCAGCGATACCGCCAGCTCGTTGGTGATGACGTTGCCACCGATGGGGATCACTCCGGTCTGGATTACACTGCCGTTGAACCAGAGCACGTACTCCGTTACACCCGCTCCGATGTCCGCCAGCACCACGCCCAGTTCCTTTTCGTCCTCGTGGAGCATCGTCTCCGAAGCCGCCAACCCGGAGAACATAAGGCTGTTGACTCTGATTCCCTCCCGGTTGCAGCAGGTTGTGACGTTGTCCATGGATGACTTCGCAGCAGTGAGAATGTGGACCTCCGTCTCGAGCCGGACACCGGCAATGCCGATGGGACGGCGCAAGCCGTAGTTCTCATCCACTGCAAAATCGATGGGGAGAACGTGTACGTAGTCCCTTCCCGGGCCGATCCTCACCGCCTTGGCGGCCTTCAAAACTCTGGCCACATCGTCCGGCCGGACCTCCCGCTTGCCAACCGAAACCACTCCTTCCTTGTTGAAACTCCGGATGTGGCTGCCGGTGACGCTGCAGTACGCTTCCGTCACCTCTCTGCCGGCCATCAGTTCGGCTTCCTCAACCGCCTCGCGCAAGGCTGCCACCGAACTCTCAATGTTAATCACTGCGCCTCTTTTGAGGCCCGTCGATTTCGCCCGGCCAACGCCGATAATGTCGAGGCTACCCCCGTTAGCCTCGGCGATCACCGTGCGTACCGTTTCCGTGCCGAAATCGATAGCCGACAGCACCTCGCTCTTTCTAGTTCTCCCCATGTCTCTCCTCCCTATTGCTTCTCATTCCAATTTGGCATCTCATGGCAGCAACTCCCGCCCCAGGGCAGGCACTGAAATAGGCGCCGGGCCACTGCTGAATTTCACGTTGGTTCCCGCCGCGGCTACCTTCCAGGGCTGCTTCTCGTTGTCCAACCTCACCACCTCCACGTCGGAGTTGCGGCGGTCGAGGTCCTCCAGAACCACTGCCAGACGGTGCAACTTCTCCGGAAAGCCCCCAAAACCGAGGACGAACCGCTGCTGCTCCGACGAAACCAGCGTGTAGCCGACGATGTCGTCGTAGTCTACGCCGGAGATTCTGCACCGACGCCCCAGCCCCATGGTCCGGTAGTCCTTCGCAATGGCCAGCGCCTCGCCCAGCATCTCCCGGCCTCGCTCCGCTCGCCCCGCAGCCTGCAGCCGTGATATCTCCACACCCGCCAGCACCAGCAGAGCCGGGTCGTAGTCCCCTTCCTCCAACTCCTTGAACGGATTTCCCTCGGTGTCCACCAGCCAGCTCCTCTCCTCCACGAGAATGGCTGCGGGGACACGCTCCTCAACCGAGATGATCACCCGGTTGGGCAACTCTCTCGCAACATCCACGCGGCGCACCCACGGAAGCGCTTGCAGTTTCAGCCGGGCTTCGTCTTCGTCTATGCTCAGCACGTTGTCCCCGGCAGTAAGTCCGGAAGCCTTCACCAGCAGCTCGGAGGGAAGGCGCTTGGCGCCCTGAACATTGATCTCGTTGAGGGCAAAATGCGGTGAGGACAGAAAATAGACATACAGCTTGTATCCGGCGAGCGGCAGACTGGCCGCCGCGGTTGCGATGAGCAGGTACGGGAGAAATTTGAGCAGGGAAAGCGCACTGCTCCGGGCCGTCTCACGGTACCGGGTGCGAGACACTTTGCGGCGGCGCCGACGCTTCGACGGGCGCGCAGGCGAGTCGTAGGCCGCGGCAGGGTTGAAGCCGCTCACCCCCTGCTGCCGCCTGTTCGACATGAAGAGCCTTCTCACCTTCCTCATATGAGCCCCTCCACAGTTGCCAGAACCCTCTGCGCAGCATCGGGAACTCCGAAGTTGCGCGCCTGACCCTCCATAGCCAGCAATTCATCACGATCCTGATGCAGCCGCGTCAACTCCTGGAGGAACTTGTCCTCCTTGAAGTTCTGCTGCAAATACATGCGGGCAGCCCCGACCTTCTCCAGGGCCGCTCCGTTCCATTCCTGGTGATTGTCCACGGCAAAGGGAAACGGGATCAGCAGTGAAGGCGCGCCCACCACCGACAGTTCGGCGATGGTCGTTGCCCCGGCCCGGCTGATTACCAGCGTCGCCTGCTCCAGCCTGGTCGCGACGTCGTCGATGAAACCGACCACCTGCGCGTTGGGAACGCCCTCGTAGGCCCCTGCAGCTTCGTCGGTGCGCCCCGCTCCCGCCTGGTGAACAATGGTGATTTCCGGATGCTGACGCGCAAACTGCCCCAGGCACCGAGCCACAGTGGTGTTCAGGAAAAGGGCGCCCTGAGAGCCCCCCAGAACCAAGATGGAGAAACGTTCTCTGTCTACCTCAGCGGCAGCGCGCCGCTCGCCTGCCTGCACAAACGGCTGTCGCACCGGGTTCCCGGTAACTTCCGCCTTGTGCGAAGGAACGTACCCGGAAGTCATGGGGAATGAGATGCACACCCGCGACGCTACCCGGCTCAACACGCGGGTGGTTTTGCCCGGTATCGTGTTCTGCTCGATCACCGCGGTCTTCAACCCCTTCGCGGCCGCGGCCATGACGGTGGGGGCCGAAGCGTAACCGCCCGTGCCGATGACCACGTCAGCGTTGAAACGGCTGAGGATGCGCGCGGCTACCGGCAACGATGCCGCAAGACCGGCGAGACCGACGGCGCGGGTCTTGAGGCTCATCCCTCGCACACGTCCCACAGGCAGCGTCTCTATGTTGAAGCCGTACATAGGGACTATCTTCTTCTCCAGCCCGTCGGCGGCTCCCACGAACAGCAAAGCCTCCACACTGCCGCTCGAAAGGGCCTGCTCGGCCACCGCAATTGCGGGCATGATGTGTCCGCCCGTTCCCCCGCCAGTTAGTACCAGCCTCATATTTCCTCTCTCACGAAGACCTGCATCTGCCCTACTTCCGCTTCGTGTTCGGTTCTGACTCTGATGAGACGCGGCTGCGTGCGGGAGATGTTCAACACAATTCCCAAGCACGCACACATGACCACCATTGAGGAGCCGCCCATGGAAATCAGAGGCAAGGTGAGTCCCTTGGTGGGAAGCACTCCGGTAGTCACGCCGACGTTGATGGCTGCCTGCAGAACCACCAGCAGGGTCACGCCGAACACCACGTACCGGGCGAAATGGTCCCGCAACCTCCACGCCATCATGACGCCCCGCCACAAGATGTACGCAAAAGCCAGCACCACCAGAGTGGTGCCCACAAAACCTAGCTCCTCACCAATGACGCTGAAGATGAAGTCGGTTTCCGCTTCAGGCACGTAACCTGCGATATTCTGATGCCCGCTGCCCAGGCCCGCACCAAAGGTCCCGCCCGCGCCGATGCTCGTAGTGGAATTAACCAGCTGGTAACCCTCGCCGTTGGCGTAGGCCTCCGGGTTCAACCACGCTCTGATGCGACGCATTCGCTCGACACTGGTGAGGATCAACGTGGCAGTACCCATGGCGCCGACGAGAACCATCGACACGATGTACTCTCGCCGGGTGCCCGCCAGGTACAACAGCGCCAGCATCACCAGGCCAAGGATGATCGTAGAACCCAGGTCCGGCTGGGCGAGGTACAACATTACCAGCACCAGGGCGCCCAGCAGGTGCGGCAGGACGCCCACGGAGAACTTGGTGATGCTGTCGGTTCGACGCGTCAGGCTGTGGGCAAGCCACAGCACAAATGCCAGCTTCACGAATTCGCCCGGCTGTACCGAAACGCCGAAGACGGTGAACCAACGAACCGCACCCATCTTTCTTTCGCCCAGGAAGAGCACCACAATCATCAGGGTAACCCCGAGCAGCATCGCGGGTTTGGCCAGGATTCGGTACCATTTGAACGGGACAAAGGTCGCGCCCACCAGCGCCAGCAGACCGGCGCCAACGCTCCAAAGATGCTTCTTCAGGTAGAACATCCCGTCGCCGCCGGTCGCGCGAATTGCGTCAGGATTTGTCGATGAATACACAGTCGCGCTGTAAACCATCACCAGCCCCAGGCCCAAGAGCAGGAAGGTGGCGAAAAGAACGCCATGCTCAAACTGTACCCGCCTCTCTACTCTGGTCTGTTCCATAGCCTACCTCACCTTCACGGACGCCAGCGCCATGAGGCCCAGCAAAAAAGATATGATCCAGAAACGAGTGATGATCTTGGGCTCAGGATACCCCTTCAACTCAAAATGGTGATGTATGGGGGCCATCCGGAAAACGCGCTTCCCCGTGAGTTTGTATGAAACCGTCTGAGTGATGACCGAAACTGCTTCGACTACAAAAATGCCCAGGATAACCAGGCTCAGCAACTCGTTCTTCGTGAACAGCGCGAAGCAACCCAGAATCCCGCCCAACGCCAGAGCACCGACGTCTCCCATGAACACCGACGCGGGATAGGAATTGTACCAGAGGAACCCGAGTCCGGCTCCGATGAGGGCCGACCCGATCACCGTCAACTCGCTGATGCCCGTTATGGACGGCATGAGCAGATACTTCGAAAGAGAGATCCCGTAGAAGGTCGCGCCGCTGATGTAGGCCAACACCAGATACACCGATGATGCAGTCATGGTCGGCACTATGGCCAGTCCGTCGAGACCATCGGAGAGATTCACTGCGTTACTCGTCCCCACAATCACAACCGCGCCAAACACCATGTACACCGGACGATACAACTCAATGTAGAAACGGTCGATGCGCAGGAACGGAAAGTAGAGCCGCAAGTTGAAGTCCGTGCCCGGGGCAACCACGTAAAAGAAGACCCCGAGGGCTATGAACACTATTGTGAATTGCCACAACAGCTTCGTCTTGCCGCGCAGCCCCTTCCGGCTGACCAGCTTCAGCCGGTCGTCGACAAAACCCAAAACTGCGTAGCACAGCATCACAAAGCAGGTGAGCAGTACGTACGGGTTGGTCAGGTCCCCCCACAACAGCACGGAAACCATGATCGCAACGATCATGAGGGTGCCGCCCATGGTGGGCGTGCCCGCCTTCTGCGCATGGGTCTCGGGGCCGTCGTCCCGCACGGTCTCCCCGATCTGCTTGAGCTGCAGCACCTTGATGAACCAGGGGTAGAGGACCCACGTAATCACCAGCGAGGTCACGATGGACGCAATGATCCTGAACGGCACGTACCTGAGTACGTTGAACGCGGACACATACTCCCTTAAGTATTCGTGCAGCAGGTACAGCATTAGTTCTGCACCTCCGTCAGGCTCTTCATGACTTCCTCCAGCCGGGCGCCCCGGGAACCTTTGAGGAGCACCACATCGCCTTCTTGTACCCTTCCGGCCAGCACGGCGGCCGCTTCCTTATGGTCCATCGCCCGCACAACTTCGCACTCACCGCCGGCTGCCGCGCCCAAGCCGAAAGGACCGTTCCCATCTTCCAGGAAGATCAACAGGTCCAATCCAAGCCCCGCCGCATGCCTGCCCACTTCTTCGTGCAGTGCGTCCGACTCGTCTCCCAGCTCCAGCATCCGCCCGAGCACTGCGATCCGCGCCCGCGCCGGCTGGGCGGCCAGAGTATCGAGCGCGGACTTCATCGACTCGGGATTGGCATTGTAGGCATCGACGATGTAGGTGGTTCCCCCAACGTCCAGAACCTCCATGCGCATCGCCTCGGGACTGAAATCCGCCAGCGCAGTCACCGCCGCGGCAGGCTCCACGCCGAGGGTCACCGCAGCGGCTACTGCCGCAGCCGCGTTGCGCAGGTTGAACACTCCGCAGGTCGGCAGCGTTACCGGAAGACTCCTGCCTCCCACCCGGAAGGTCCCGTAGACTTCGGCCCCTTCCTTTTCATCCACAATCGTCACCAAGTCGCCGGCCTCATAACCAAAAGTCACCACAGTCGCCGCCAGCTCCCCCCTGACTTCCATGAGCAGCGGGTCGAACGACGGGAGAACAACCGTCCCGGATTGGGGAACCGCCCTGGCCAGGTCGCTCTTCTCACGCAAGACACCCCGGATGTCCCCGAACCCCTCCAAATGGGCTCGCATCACTCCGGTGAGCACAGCCAAAGTCGGCTTGACCAGGTCACTCAGCGACGCGATCTCACCAAATGCATTGGTACCCAGTTCGGCCAGCAGATAAGCATCTCCCTCAGCCAGCCGCACCAGCGTCAACGGCACGCCGAGAAGGTTATTCTGGTTGCCCCGGGTGGAGCATCCGGCGCCAAGTCCAAGATCCAGGATCTTTCGCAGCATGTTCTTGGTGGTGGTCTTACCGCTGGAACCGGTGATGGCCACCACGGGAATGTCGAAGCTCTGACGGTGTTCCGAGGCCAGTTTCCACACCGCTCCGGCCACATCGTTGACGCCGACCAGGTCTACTCGGTCCGCCAATTCCAGGACCTCGACCAACCGCTCAGCCGCGACCATGATCGTGGATGCATTTGCGTCTGCAGCGGCAGCCGTGAAGCGATGACCGTCAGTATTCTCACCTTTCAGCGCAGCAAACAGCCCGCCGGTTTCCGGGAGCAGCCGGTGGTCGTATACCACCTCCACCGCGATACGGTCGCCGCTACCTTTCAACGTCCCGCCCACAGTGCGGGCGATCTGCCGGCCTGTGTAATTCATATGCTCCTTCCTGCGAGCCCCGAGACTACCTTGCGGGCGGTCTCCCTGTCGTCGAAATGCAACACCTCATCTCCCACCAATTGATAAGGCTCGTGACCTTTTCCTCCGATGAGAACTCCATCCCCGTCGTGCGCAATGGATATGGCTGCTTCTATCGCCTTGGCCCGGTCCGGGATCACCATGGTTGAACGGAACCGGTACTCTGGGGACAGACCCTCAAGAATGTCGTCAATGATCGCCAGCGGGTCCTCGCTTCTCGGGTTATCCGAAGTGACCACCGCCACATCGCTGTATTCCTCAACCGCCTCGGCCATCAACGGCCGCTTCTCCCGATCACGGTCGCCGCCCGCTCCGAACACCGTGATGAGCCGGTTGGAAACCAGGGGGCGCAAGGCCTTGAGAACCTGCTGCAAAGCGTCGGGAGTATGGCAATAATCTACCCACACCCCAACAGACCCGGGGTGGCTGATCGACTCCAGACGACCGGGCACCGTGGGCAGCGCCTCAATGCCCGCTGCCGCCCGCACCACATCCGCGCCCAGAACATGGGCCGTGGCCAGCGCGGCGAGAATGTTGTACACGTTGTGACGGCCCACCAACGCAGACCGGATATCCAATTCCCCCCACGGGCCCTTCGCCGCAAAGCTAAGCCCTGTGTACGCAGCTTCGATGTTCCCTGCACTCACATCCGCGTGCGGAGCGTCGAGGCCGTAGGTGAGGACGGGGTAATCAAGCCCGGAAGCAATGTCCGCGCCCAGCGGATCGTCAATATTTATCACCGCAGCCAGCAGTCCACCGCCCCGGGGTCCCAGTTCGGTGAACAGGCGGGCTTTGACCGCGCCATACTCAGCGAGGGTTCCGTGGAAGTCCAGGTGATCCTGACTCAAGTTCGTGAACACGGCCACGGCAAACTGCAAATCGTCGGTGCGCTTCATCTCGATGGCGTGACTGGAGATTTCCGCCAGTGCTACATCCACATCCCCGCCCACCATGTCCCGCAAGAATTTGCAGAACACGGGAGCTTCCGGGGTTGTGTGAGGCATGGTGAACGACTTGCCCGAGAAACGATAATCCACGGTGCCGATGACGCCAACATTTCTTCCCGCTGCAGCCAGCGCGGCCTCGGCGATGTACGTGTAGGTGGTCTTGCCGTTGGTACCGGTAACTCCCACGAGCTGCAAGTCGCTCGAAGGTTCGCCGTACAACCTGTGGGCAATGGCCGACAGCGCCGCACGGGTATCCTCCACGACCAGGTGGTTCGGGACGTCCGACAGCGCGTCAGCGTCGCTTCCCACGATGAGGGCGGCCCCCTTCTTCAGTGCCTGCGGAATGAACCGATGTCCATCGACATTCTCGCCCTTGAGCGCCACAAAAACACAGCCGGTGTTCACCTCGCGGGAGTCGTACGCAACACCAGTCACCACCAACTCAGCGGCAGCACCAAGGCGTACATAATCCATCCCGGCGATCAGTTCACCAACCGTCATTTCACCTCCCCTGCCGAAGCCACCGTACCTCTGAACGTAACCGTGACTCGGGACCACTCTCCCACAACCGTCTCGGGCGGCGGGTCTTGCCTGACCGCAACCCCGGAACCCGCAGCCGAAAGGCGCACCCGGGACTGCCAGGCCGCCAGTAACGCCTTGCGCACCGTCATGCCGGAGAAATCGGGCACCATGGCCGGCCCTACCCCGCCGGGCCGATCGCTGTGCTGCACTGCCTCCGGCTGTGGCGCGCTCCGCGGCTCGGACGCCTTGCCCTCGCCCTCGGCGAGATGGTGACGGCGTTCGTAGCTTGGCGCGACGTTGAGATAGGTGAGAGTCCGGGACGCAATCTTCGAGAACGCCGGCCCCGACACCACACCGCCGTAGTGACTCATGTAAGGCTCGTCCACAAGCACCAGGATCGCCAGTTTCGGCTTGCCCGCAGGCACTAACCCGACAAAGGAAGCGGTCCACAGGTCCACGTACCGGCTCTTGCGGTAAGGCGCCTTGCGCTCCCCGCCCGGCTTCCAGTTCGGGTCTTCAACTGTGAGTACTTTTTGTGCCGTGCCGGTCTTTCCGGCCGCGTCGAAACCGTAGACCAGGGCCCGCTCGCCCGTGCCGCCCGGCTCCAACACCCGCTCCATCGCGGCCACGGCCTTGGCTGCACTTGCCTCGGATACCGGGGTCGCCTTCACTTGCGGCGTGTTTCGCCACAGAACGTCGCCCGATGCGTCCAAGACTTCTTTGACGAGAATCGGCTGCATCAACCGGCCGCCGTTGCCCAGCGCCGCGATCGCACCCACGAGCTGAACGGCCGTGACAGACAAGCCCTGCCCGAAGCTGATATTGGCGAGCTCCAAATCGCACCACTTACCACTCTTGGGAAGCCGTCCCCGAGCCTCGCGATGGGATTTGGCTCCTGTGGCCGTGCCAAAACCGAACGCCTTGAGATACTCGTACACAGTCGACGAACCCACCTTGAGTCCCATCTTCCCGGCGCAAATGTTCGAGGAGTACTTGATGACATCCCATGCGGTCAGAAACCCATGCGCGTGGGTGTCCCTTATCGGCTTCTCGCGGGGGTCGATCTTCCACAGGCCGTTCTCGCAGAACAGCACGTCGTCCATGGTGACAACCCCTTCCTCCAAAGCCATCGCCAGAATCAGAGGTTTCAACGTGGAACCGGGCTCGAACATGTGCCGGAACGCCCGGTCGAGCCACTTCCACTGCTCCTCGCTGCGGTATTCCGCAGTGCCGTTGGGGTTGAACGGCGGATAGTGGGCAACCGCAAGCAACTCGCCGGTGGCAACGTCCTGAACCACGGCCATGCCGCTTTTCGCCAACGAGGTAATGACCGCCCGGGTCAACTCCTCTTCTACGATCTCCTGAACCTTGACGTCGAGGGTCAACACAACGCTGTTACCCTGAAGCACGAGGTCGGGATTGTCCGCCAACAGCGACAAGCCCTGCCGGGAGCGCTTCTGGCCCTTCTGCTGAATCGGCTTGCCCGTCAGAATGGTCTCGGTGTCAGCCTCAATACCCGCCTGGCCCTCGAGCTTCATGGCCGGATGGGCTTTACCGTCTGCCTGGTTGGATTGCGGCACTCTGGCCACGCCGATAACCTGTCCGGCCAACTCCCGGAACGGATACAACCGCGCCGCCGCTTTCCTCACCTGGACCCCGGTCAACATGTCCTTCTGCCACAGCATCTCCGGATCTTCCCCATCATAGTCGAGGATATTCTCCAGCGGGGCAGCCAGCTTCGGATCCACAAACCGCTTCACTTCACAACACTTCTTGCCGCAAAACACCTTTCGCTCTGCAGTCCGCCTGTCAAGACCAAGAAGACCGGCGATATACTCCACAACGTAGCGACGGTGCTTCACCTTTCTCGTGAGCACTTCGATGCCGCTGGTTTCGATGGTGAGGGCCATCACGTTCAAGGCCCGGTCGAGGATCTTGCCGCGCTTGGCGAAGTAGTTCACCTTTCCAAAGTGCTGCTTCTCCGCCTTCGCAACCAATTCATCACATTTGACAAGCTGGAGTTGGGCCAGACGCCCCACGCACACCCCGATGAAGATGGCCAACAACAAGCCCATCAGGGCAATGCGCCTGGAATACGCACCGACCTGACGCTTGGAAGCCTTCTTCTCTTGCCTTCTTTTGCTCATTTCATCGCCTGTAGCTTGCGCCTGCAACGCCGCCCGAACACCGAGTCGCCCCCCATCTTGCTGCACTTCTTGAACTTCTTCTGCGCATCCTTGAAATCAGAGTTTCGCTCCAGCACCGTCCCAGCTCTGAAATAGGGCTCCACGAACTGCGGACACCGCTTGATCGCAGCTTCAAAATTGTCCAGGGCATCGTCGTACGACTCCTGCTCAACCTGAACCACACCAAGGTTGTTGTAAGCCAGGCACATCTTGTCGTTTAGGAAGAGGGCCCTCTTCAAGTGGGTCTCCGCCTCGGCATTCTTTCCCAGCTTGAAATACGCCCAGCCAAGGTTGTTCTCCACGAGGTAAGGTGTCGCGTACAACGGGTCACGAGCCAACGGCGCCAGCACCTCGATCGCCTTGCGCCAGTTGTGCATCGCCATGTACAAAGCACCGAGATTGGCCGAAGCATCGAGGAAGTTCGGAGCCAGCTCGAGGGTGCGCTTCAGATGGTGCAGGCTGTCCGCATATTCCTTTCGGCCCAAGTAGACGAGGCCCGCGAGGTTGTGAGCCTTCACGTGATCCGGATTGATAGCGAAACAAGCGGCCAATTCCCGGAGCGCCACCTGGGCGTTCTTGTCATAGTACGAATTTATCGCCAGGCTGTAATAGTACTCAGCATCCCGTATACCGGCATTCCCACTCTTTCCCGCTGAACAAGACACCAGGCAAAGCCCGGCCAAAAGCAGAAGCACGTACCTCATTGCCACCTCCTCGAAACGCCCGCGGACGCCATGTCTTTTTGCTCAACAACGATGAGCTCCCGGCTGGACGGCTGCTTCATCCTCAGCCGACCCTCGGCCCGCGTCATTATTTCCTTGCTGGACCGCAACGCATGGTATTGACCCTCAAGGAGTTCGTGCTCAGCTTGAAGTGACTGCAACACCCTCGATTCCTTCGCCAGGTCTCCGCCCAACTGCACCAGCCGGTAGTTCTGCCAGACGTAGTAGATGCCGAGGAGGGTCATGAGGAAAACAATGAGCAGCCCCATTACAAAGGTCTTCAGGATTCTTCCGTCCATTTACCCAACCCTCTCTATCCAGCGGAATTTCGCACTGCGCGCACGCGAGTTATGATCAACTTCTTCTTTTGCCGGCGTTATCGGCTTCTTGACGCCAAGGACGTATTCGTCCCCCGCCGCAAGCTTCCTGAAAGTGTGCTTCACCATCCGGTCCTCCAGAGAATGGAAAGAGATGAGCCCCAACCTCCCACCAACACGCAAGAGACCCGGGGCCACCGCCAGAAACTCGGACAGGTTGTCCAACTCACCGTTAACCACGATCCTGAAGGCCTGAAACACCGTGGCCACCGCTCGAGTCCCCATGCGGGGCAAGACCGAACGCACTACGTGCGCTAGATCCATGGTCGTCTCCATCCGTCCATTCTCTTGGGCCCGTTTTATCCCTCTGGCGACCTTGCCAGCCCCGGGTACCTCACCGAATCGCCTGAGCAACTCAGCCAACTCTCCGTCGCTCGCATCAGCAATTACCTGGCCTGCCGTTACATTCCTGTCCGGATCCATGCGCATATCAAGGGGACCGGAAATGCGGAAGCTGAACCCCCGCTCTCCGTCGAGAAGATTACTGGAAATGCCCAGATCTAGGACAATCCCGGCTGCCCGGTCACACCCCACCACTCTCAACTCCTCGCCTATTTGTGTGTAGTTCCGCCGAGCCAGGGTAACCCTGCCGCCAAACGGCCGTAACCGAGTTGCGGCGGCCTGAATTGCATCAGGGTCAACATCCAAACCCAGAAGCTTCAAGCCCTCCCCCGCTCCCCCCAACAATGCAGCAGCAAAGCCGCCGCCCCCTACCGTCCCATCGACGAACAGCCCATCATCCAATACCCCAAAAACTTCAACTAACTCCCGTACCAGCACCGATTCGTGCGAATAGCTCTCACTCATTCGTCGCGGTCGGTGTCAGGCTGATCGTCGTCTTGCTCACTCGTACCATCGGGCCCGGCGTCGGTTCCCGAAGCGGCCGCAGCCGCACTGTTGACACTGCCTATCAAATCCCCGGCCGAAGCCAGCAATTGTTCCAACATATCCTCTGATGATTTTGGATCCCAAAGCTCCAGGTAGTCATCGCAGCCGATGAACATCACTTCGTCGCCAATACCGGCCAGCTTGCGCAGAAACGGCGGAATCGCGATACGCCCCTGATCATCAGGCTTCACGTGCTCGCCAAAAGACCACAGTCTACGCAACCTCACCGCCTGGCCATCCACCCACGGGAGCGCCTCGAAGTCCTTCCGCTTCGCATCCCATTCCTCTCGATCCACCAAGGCCAGGCATTTCTCAAACCCCATGTAGACCAGCGACAACTTCGGATCATCTCCCCAACGGCTGTAGATCTGCTTCAGCAGCTTCTTCGGCAGGAAGACTCGATGCCTTCCATCGATCCGGTTGGTGAACTGTCCTACAAATTTGCTGCCCGCCATTACCTTGGCTCCATTTTGCTCACGTTGGCTCCACTCGCCATCAACAAAGATACTAACTTACTTTTCTTTTGCTCCCAAACGCCCCACGCTACTCCCCGTGAGATCACGGAAAAACTACGGGGAACACCCCGGAGGGAAGGCACAACATATAGTGGTGCCCCTGGGGCCAGTAGCGGATTGCAGCCCGCCCCTACATGCCCGACAAGAGCAAGAAACCGTTGAAACACAAGGACTTGGGCCTGTTTTGCCCCCCCCCCTGGCAAAAAACATGGGGCATAATTTTGACAGCGATCGTTTTGTGGTCTAAAGAAAGCCAATAATAGATCGACTTTTTGGCAATCAGGCCTTATTCCAGCAAGTTACGACCAAAGCGGTCAAAGAAAACTTGACCTTTACTGCCCATCTCTACTGTAATTGCACCGTCTTGGCCAGTTGTCGCCAGGTGGGGGAACTGTGAGTCCCCGTGGGGGCGACGCCTCACCCAGCCCTTCCAATCCTTCCTGCCATCAGAAGATACGACCACTGCATCAGGAACCAGCACTCCCAACAACCGCTCGTATGCCTCAGAGCGATGACCATGGTGCGGAGCCTTGAGCACCAGAATCGGTCGCCTCCCCTCCGCCCGCTCTGCCGACCGGACGCTCTGCCACCAGAGAACAGCCCGCCGAACCGGTGCTGCTATTTCCACATCGCCGGCAAACAATACCCCCGCCCCCGGCAAGCCAATGCCCAGCACCAACGAGCCGTCGTTTTCATCGCGCTCGGTCCCGGGGGGGGCAACTGGCCACAGAACGTGCATCGCCGCGTCGCACAGCTTGACCTTGTCTCCCGCCCGTACCGGTAAGATGGGGGGAGGCCGACTCCCTTTCGCTTTCGCCGCGATAATACCGGCCACCCGCAACGAAGACGGAGAACCGTTCACGAGGATCTGGCCGATCTCAACCTTGTCGGCAATGTCAGCAATTCCAGCCCAGTGATCGCTGTGGCCGTGGGTAAGCACCAGCAGGTCCACCCTGAGCCCCCCCTCCTTCGCCAGGTGTGGGAGCAGCACTCTTCGTCCCAACTCTCGTCGGCCCCCGTCTGTCATTACCGTCTTTCCGCATGAAAGCCGCACCAGCGCAGCGTCCCCCTCACCCGTGGCAAAGAAATGCACGCGCGCGGCGGGTTGCCCCGGCCTGTCAGCCGCGGACAGAATCACGCAAACCGCGGCCATCGCAGCAGCCAAAATACGAACACGCGGGCGCGGGATGAATGCAACTGCAAATAGCGAAGCTGACAGCATCCCGGCGACAAACCACCCCGGCCAGGGGGGGCGGGACGCACTGACCGTGTCCCCCAGCAACTCCAGGGCCGAATCAAGACAAAACAACCCCGCCGCAGCCAGTTGCAGCACCGTCCCGGCAATGAAGGGCAACCCCGACAACACCGCCGCGCAAATTGCGACGGGTAGCACCCAGAACGTAACCAGCGGCACCGCGACCAGGTTCGCCGGCAACGAAGCAAGCGGAACGGTGTGAAAATGCCACCACACAAAGGGCAACGTTGCCAGCGACGCGGCCAGCGACGCGATTGCCCCCCCAAGAAGATACTTCGCAGGCAGTTCCAGAACACGGGGCAGCGTGGCAACAACCGCGCGCACACGTTGCAGAGCCGGCGACCGTCCGACAAAATGGGCGGCCAAGGCAATCGCTGATACCGACAAAGTGCTCAACTGGAAACCAGCCTCAGTCACCGCCGAAGGCCGCCAAGACACAATCGCCAGAGTGCTCACACCCAGCCAACTCCACAGGTCGTAGTCTCGATCGACCACGCGGGCAAGCGCGTACCCGAACACCATGATGAACGCGCGCACGCACGAGGTGGGGCCGCCGGTGAACACCATGTAGCCGGCTCCGGCCAACGTCGCCAGACACAACCGCGCTTTGAGCGCCCCCCCCCCGGAAAACATGCCCGCGACAGGCCTGAGCAAGAAGCCCAGTAGACCGTAGACGCCAAGCACGAAGATCGCGAGATGCAACCCGGAAACAGCCAGGATGTGCGCCGCGCCAACCTCACTATAGCGCGCGCGCAGATGGCTGGGGACCGCCCCCTGCTCCCCCAGCAAAATCGCTCGCAAGATGCCCGCATTGTCCGAAGGTATGCCCGAACCCTCGATGAGGTCTTGCACCGCCAACCTCGCGCGGCCAACCGCCCTTTGAGCCCCGGTCAGCGGCGAATGGTCGAAACCACCGGACAAGGCAAATGTATCCACCTGCACAACCCCGCGGACTCGCCGAGCCAACAGGTGAGCCCGGTAGTCAAACTCGTACATGTTCAGCGGGCCATCCACGACTCGGGTCCGCCCTCTCAGCACAAAGTGCTCTCCAGGCAGAAGGCGTGGGTTGATAAGACCGAACAGCGCCACCAAGCGCTGCCCCGACCCCCTGCACCGAACCAGCGCGCGCCAACCCGAAGAACTGGCCTCCGGAAATGACTCCAGTTCAGCCACATCCACCAGCACCACGTCCTGGCCCGAGCGCGCAGCCAACCCATACTCATTCGACCGGGCCGCATAATCGGAATACACCAGACCACAAGCCACACCCGAACACAAACCAGCCAGAAGCCACACCGCAGCCACCACCCCCTCTCTCCCACCAACCAACCAGTGCCAACCCGCAAATCCCATCCCCACCATCAGCACAGCGCACCCAACACCAGGCACCCCACGGCACAACAACACACCTCCCGCAAAAGCAATCGCCAAGAGCACCGAACGCCGCATATCATCCTCCCCGTACACCCTTGTTATCGGGAGTTCGAAACCGATCTGGCCAAATTTTCTCACTTTTTTTCAACCCCCACCCCCAATCCCACGGCCCAAAAACAGGGACGGGGGGCGCGCTCCGCCCCCAGAAAACCAGCCTCAAAGACAGGGACGGGGGGCGACGTTTTGCCCCCACACGCGTGGCGCTCTAGCCGTCTTCAGCGCCGTATGCGGCCCCTGCGGACATTACCGCCAAGTGGGATTACCAAACTGTCTCGAGTTGAGGGGCGCGCTGGGTCGAGAAAACGCACTTCGGGTTAGATGGACTGGTTTGCGGGCTGTGCCGTGGCCTACGTCAACATCTACGGAGGACCGGCAGTACGGTTATCTATTGCGCTCGGGCCGCCGACGGCAGCGCTGGACTCCAGCACCAGCAATCGGGCGGCCATGCGGCGTATGTCACGACGGGGC
>CAZVFX010000062.1:21796-42196 GCA_964626565.1 uncultured Myxococcales bacterium | reverse complement strand
GAGTTTTTCGCGGCTTGTTCGAGGGCCGAAGCGGTCACTTCGGTGCTCGTCGTGAGGTTGTGCACACTGTGGTTTGCGGTGCTGGTGGGGCTTGCAGCCCTGTGGCTTACGAAGGCGGCATTGAGCGGTGAGCGGTGAGCTTTGAGCCAGGATTGGAGAATCTTGCAGTTCTTGTTTAGCGTCTTATGCTCACAACCCACAGCTCACTGCTCACCGCTTCCTAATTAACCGGTGCGCCGTTTGGGCCTTCATCGTCATCGTCGTCATCATCATCATCCCATTCATCCCATTCGTCATCATCATCGGGAAACAGGTCGTCGTCCAGGTCGTCCGGGAGGAAATCGTCGTCGGGATCGTCCAGGACCTCTGAGGGCAGGAAGCCGGGGAGTCCGAGCACTTCAAGGCTGGAGCCGGGATAACGGCCGATCATGGTTCTGAGCATATCTAGAAGGTCTTCCTTCGGTGACTTGCCCAGTTCGTCCAGAAAAGCCTCGAGGTTCAGAAAGCTGTCAGGCCTCTCAAGGAAGGTCATGACGAGGGCTGCGGCGTGGCGGCAGAAGTAGTGGGCGTCACAGGTGCAAAGGTCCTGGAGCGCATATTTGCGGGCCGAGACGGTGCAGTGCAATGTCTCGCCGTAGAACACGAAGGCGGCTGAGATCTCGTTGCCGTCGCGGAAGCGCTTGATGATGAACGGCTCACCCACCATTTCCGCTGCGTTTTCCAGCACTCTCGGCGACGCTGCCCGGTACAATTTCTCCACTGAGAAGCCGACAAAGCCAGCTTCGCCCTTCTTTCCCGATCCGCTTTTTGCCATGACTTCTCCTCCTCTTACTCCACTATTTCCGCCAGCAGGTGGCGCTCCGAGAGCGGTTCACCAGTGGCTCGTTCGACGAGTTCCGGCCAGGGGTAGGTCCGGCCGGGCCCAAAAACCTCTCCAACCAGCAGCCTGGAGACTTCGGGTTGCCCGATGAAAGACGGGTCTGCGGCCCCCAGGCGATGACGAAGCTGGGCTGCGAACATCTCGCCCAGCAGGTAGTTCTGATAGTAGACCGGTGCGATCACAAGATGAATCTTGGTTGCCCAATCTGCTGCGGTGCGGTCGGGCGGACGACTGAGATGCTGGTAGCGGGAGACCAGGTCCCACCAGGTCTCTTCGAGGTCGCGGCCCGGATCTGCGTAGAGGGCTCTTTCGAACTGAATCATCACGAGGCACCAGCGTATGAAGATCAGTTTGGAAAGCCGGCGCGCCTGACCCAGCGCTCCTTCTGCCCCGGCCGCCAGTTCCTGGTCGAGGCCGACAATGCGAGTGAGGAACCCGCTGGTGGAGGCCACGCGGTCGAAGAACATCGCCACCCCTTCAGTGGTCAGCGCATGTGCCTCGTCCCTGAGCGTCCAAGGCAGAGCCGGGTCTATGTGAGAAGAGTAGAGGGCGTGTCCCAGCTCGTGCAGCATGGTGGTGTGCCAGTGCAGGTCGTTCTTCACGTTGCAGAGGACTCTCACGTCCCCGTTGCGGTCGATATCGGTGCAGAAGGCGTGGGGGTTCTTGCCCGGCGCCTCGTAGAGGGAGCTGCGGGCCAGGATGGGAGCGACGTCAAAGCTCAAGGTCTCGTAGTAGGTCTGTGCCGACTTCACCGGGTCCGACTGCTGGTAGTGGCGGGTCACATCGGGGCGCATCCAGTGGGGCAACTCCTGGAGGAAGGCGTCTGAGAAATCCCAGGGCATCACTTCGGACCTGTCAATGCCCAGGTGCCTGGCCGCCGCCTCGTCCATCCGGCCCTTCGCCGCTTCGTAGGGCTTATCAGTGGCCGCGGCCGTCCGGTCCAAAGTCTCGAGAAGCTGTTCAGGGTCGATTTCCGACAGCCCCAATTGCATGTGCCAATAATCGGGAAAGCCGGCGCTGGCGGCCATCCGGTTGCGCATCTGCGCGAGGCGACTGATATCGGGGGCCACAACGGGGCCGACCTCTTTGAGGGCCAGCCAGGCGTTCCGGCGCCGGCCCCGGTCGAGGGACTCCCTGAGGACCTCCGCCAATTCGTTGGAGGTCGCAGGTTTGCCGTCCAACCGGGCGCGATAGGTGCTCACTGTGCGCTCCGCCGCGGTTTCCAGCTCGGTGAGTACTTTGAGCATCTCAGGAGCGGTGGAGTGCTCCAGAAGCAGGAGCCGCAGCGTCTCCAGGCGGCGGGACAGTTGGGGCTCAAGCTGGTCACGGCCTGCTTGCAGGAGAGCGGTAAGTTCGGCCAGGGTTTCGGGAGCGGAGAAGAGCCGCTTGTATTTGAGGAACGCCTTTTCGTATCGTGCGTACGCTTCCTGGCTGCCGGTGGTGGCCGCTTCCCACTGGGCCAGATTGGCGGGCAGTTCGGCCGCGGCTGCGTCTTGTTCGAGGTCAGAGGCCAGGGACCGGGCGTGGTCCAGACTGTCGCCGTTCTTGCCGCCGGCACGGTCCACCATCGGATTCCTCCGAGAAGAAGCAGCGAAGAGCAGTGCCGGTGCCGGGCAGGCCCCTCGCTCGCACTCAGGGTACTGTGATATCATTATCGGGAGGCAGTGTCCACGTTCGGCTTGAGTGGATGGTCCGTCAGGCGTACAATGTACGTCCGGGGGTGGAGAGCATGAAAGCACTGGGGAGGATCGCCATCATCGTTGTCGCAGGCTGTCTGGCGGCCGCGTGCAACGACGTGACTACCACGGTCATAGGGGGCGGGGGAGAAACTTCTCAACCACCGCCGTGGTGGAAGGATACGGGGGGTGAGGACCCTCCGCCGCAGGATGTGAACGCAGACGAGGGCACCCCGGTTGAAGACGTCTTCGTTCCGGAGGAAGATACCTTCGTCGAGCCGCTTCCCGACATCCTCGAGCAGCCTGAGTTGCCCCCTGTCCCGGACGTTGTTGTTGATGTCGGTTGCGTGCCCGGCACCGAGTGCTTCACCAGCGAGTGGCGCATCATGGGCAGCAAGATGATCCTCGTGGTGGATCAGATGGCGTACAATCCGGAGTGGTACTTCCTGGACGTGCTGCCGCCGAGTTCCAAAGACGTGGAGATTGTGTTCCGAAGCACGGGTTTAAACCAGCTCACTCTGGTGAACGCTTTCCTGGAGCCGGGAGGTAATCCGTTCATCGCGTTTACGTGGACCTCCCCCGATCTGCCGGCGGGGCTGCCGTTGACGCTCATGCCGGGAGAGGAGGTCACCGGGCTGGTGTCTTACAACCCGGTAGGTGACGCGGCGCCGCTCAAGTCGGTGCTCACGGTGTGGACCAGCGAGCCGGAGAAGCCGGCCCGCCAGGTGCAGTTCGTACCCAAGCAACCCGGGCCGGACATCGAACTGCCGTTGTCCGCGGTGAACTACGGCTGCGGCAGCTACTGTCACGGGCGGGATTTCCTGATTGAGAACACCGGCAACAAGGACCTGGTGATCAGCGGCATGCAGTTGGTTAAGATGTCGGGGGAGTGGACCATCGAGGGAGCGCCTCCGCCCGGCTCGACGCTGCCGCCCATCGGCACGCCGGGGTACTCACCGTTCTCATTCGGCGTGGAGTATTGCGACCAGGACGGCAACGTGACCAACGACGACAACCAGGTGTCGATTACCAGCAACGACCCGGACGAAAATCCGATCTACATAGACCTGCACATCATCCCGCCCAACGAGTGTCCGTGAGCAATACACCCAAAGGGATGCTGGAGTGCCAGCTTTGCCCCAAGTACTGCCGGATTGCGCCGGGGCGGAGCGGTGACTGCCTGGTGCGGGTGAACCTCGACGGCAAGCTGACCGCGACTACGTTCGGTTTTCCATGCGCCATCCATGTTGACCCCATTGAGAAGAAGCCGCTCTTTCATTTCCTGCCGGGAACCACCATCTTCTCCATCGCGACTGCGGGCTGCAACCTGCACTGCAAGAACTGCCAGAATCACGAGATCTCCCAGGCCAACCCGGAAGACGCGGAGGCATACGACCTGCCGCCCGAGGAACTACTGGCGGTTGCGACGAGGGAGAAGGCGATTTCCATCGCGTACACCTATACCGAGCCGTTGACCTATTACGAGTACACCTACGACTCTTGCGTCAAAGCCCGCGAAGCGGGGCTGAAGAACGTGCTGGTGAGCGCCGGATATGTTAACGAGAAGCCGTTGCGCCGGCTGGCTCCCTACGTGGATGGGGCCAACATTGACCTCAAGGCGTTTAATGACCAGTTTTACAAAGACAACTGCTCCGGTTCGCTGCGCCCTGTCCTGACTGCGTTGGAAGTCCTGGTCGAAAGCGGCACGTGGGTGGAAATCACCAATCTGGTGATCCCGACGCTGAACGACGATATGGGCGAGATACGAAAGATGTGCAAGTGGATCCGGGACACACTGGGGGAAGAAGTGCCAATACATTTCTCACGGTTCTCCCCCCGGCATAAGTTGCGCAACCTCCCGCCCACACCGGCCGGTACGCTGGAGAATGCGAGAATGGAGGCCAGGGATGTGGGGTTGCGGCACGTTTATGTGGGCAACCTGCGCTCTCGTGTCGGCGAAAACACGTACTGCCCCAACCCGGACTGCAACGATGGGGACACGGCCTTGGTGGAGAGGGTGGGCTACCGGGTCTTGGGCAACCGCATCACCAACGGCCGCTGCCCGGCTTGCGGGACCAAAGTGGCCGGCGTATGGGAGCGAAAATGAAGCGGCGGCGATTTCTACATCTCTTGACATTGGTGTCTGCGTCCGGGACACTTGCCGGTGCGCTCCGCAAGGGGCTTTCCCTGACGCGCCGTGGGGGCCGGCGGCGGCCGCCGGTCAAGGCGCTTACCCGGAAGGCAATCTACTCAGATCACGACCTGGCCGGCTAGCTGATATGGACCGCAAGGAATACATTTGACGACTGGCGAAAAAGACACGTTCGACCGAAAGAAGCTGCGCCGCCGTGCGTTGATGATGTTCTTCCTCATGGCCCCCATATCGGTGGGCCTCCTGTTTTTCGTAGTCTACGTCATGGGAGATCTGGAGAAGGTTCCGGCTGTGCTGGAGCGGACCAACTGGAAGCTGTTCTTCCTGGCGCCGCTGGCAGTGCCGGTCTTCTACATGTTGCACGGTTTGCGCCTGGCCATTGCGCTCAAGAGTGCGGGTGCGCCGCGTGTTCGGCTGCGCGACATGGCCCGTTGCATTCTGGCGGGTAACCTGGTCAATGCGGCGCTTCCCGGCATGGGCGGTGAGTTGGTCACTGCGTACCTGGGCAGCAAGTTCTACAAGGTGAAGATGCCGTTCATGCTGGCGTCGTCGGCGTACTCAAAGGTGGTGGCGCTGGCCACCAACGTCTCCCTGGCGTTGGTGGGATTGCTGCTCATGCCACCGGTCTCCGATACCGGGCGGCTGCCTGGGTTGACCCTGTTGTTCAAAGTGGCTCTCGGCGGGCTTTTGACCGCGGCCCTGCTGGCGCTGATGTTTCCCGGGTTGGTGCAATTTGGCAGCAAGGTATTGAGGTGGCTTTTCAAAGTCGACCGGCCGGCGCCCACGCGCTGGAGCACCTTTGCCGGCAAGGCCGCCGGCGGCCTGGACAAAACTGCGGACCTGTTCCGCACGTTACGGCGGACAGGCATTCGCACGACGCTGAAGCTGGTGTCGGTCACTTTGCTGGTGAACTGTGCGTTTTCTTTTGCCCTGGTGGTGGGATTCATATCGGTGGGCTATTGGCCTGAATTCTACCAGGTGCTGCTGTTTTACTCGGTGCTCATCATCATCTTCATCACCACCATGATATTCGTTGGTGGAGTGGGAGCAGTGGAGCTTACCGCCATCGCGTACTGGTCACAGATAACGGGTCTCAACTCGGCTGAAATCCTGGTAGCCATGCTCGCGGTGAAGCTGTGGCAGCTTTTCGAAATGGGCACTGCCATGTTCCTGCTTCAAGGCTACTTCTCCAGACTCCCGAAAGAGGACATCATGGCCCTGCTCAAACGACGGAAGGGTTCTTTGACAGAGTCCTAGCTTCAGGTTAGCGTACAAAAGACAGGCTGTAGGAAAGGATATGCTGTAGGCGGCAGGAACGGCCACGTCGAGAGTTCGTCCCGGAGGCACAGAGGAACGCGGTGCGCATTTGCCCTGATTGCGACAAGAAGTTCGATGAGGAGTACACGCGCTGTCCGGACGACGGAGCGGTGCTGTTGAGCCTCGATGGCAATCAGGAGAGTTTCGTCCAGGAGCGGGCTGAACTGCAGCGCCTGCAGATGGTGGAGGCGCCCCACGGCAAATACACCATCATCGCCAAGATCGGCCAGGGCGGCTGGGGTGGTGTTTACAAGGCGTTCCAGCACTCCACAAAACGGGTGGTCGCACTCAAGGTCTTGCGCGCCGACGTTGCGGAAGACCCGTCGGCACGCCGCCGGTTCCACCAGGAAGCCGAGGCGGTGAGCAAGCTGAAGCACCCCAACACCGTAACCATGTTCGATTTCGGAGAGACCCCGGCCGACGTGCTGTTCATGGCCATGGAGTATGTCGAGGGTGAGAGCCTGGATGCGCTCATCGCGGCGGATGGACCACTTTCGCCGTTGCGCACGGTTCGTATCTGCCGCCAGGTGGCTCTTTCCCTGGCCGAGGCCCACCAGCACGGCATCATCCACCGCGACATCAAGCCGCTGAACATCATGCTCACCGAAGTAGGCGGCCAAAAAGAGTTCGTCAAGGTGCTGGACTTCGGGGTGGCCAAGCTGATCAGCAGCGACATAACCCTGACCAGTACGGGGAGCACCTTCGGCACGCCTGAGTACATGAGCCCGGAGCAGGTGCAATCCCGTGATATCGACCACCGGAGCGACCTCTATTCTCTGGGGATAATCCTGTACGAGATGCTATCGGGCGGCCCTCCTTTCACTGGTAAGTCCGCGGTTACCGTGGCCCTGGCCCACGCTCGCAAGAAACCGCCTCCGTTGGAGATCGACTTCGAGATGCCCCGGTCGCTGAGCATATTGCTGAAGCGGCTGCTTTCCAAAGATGCGTCGGCGCGGCCTGAGAACGCGATGAACCTGGCCGACGAGTTGAAGGAGATCGAATCAGAGTTGCTGCTGTCGTCTCCCAGAGCGCGCCTTCCGGCTCTGGCGGCGAGGGAACTGGGGCGGATGATCTCTTCGAACTGGGCGTCGATTATCACCACCATGGCGGTAGTTCTCATCATGGTCGCAGGCCTCCTGGTCTTGAAGGAGAAGGTGTTGCAGCCGGGAGAGTCGAGTGAACAGTCGGCGGCAGCCGCGGAAGTCAGAAGCAGCCCCCCGGAGGAGGTCCTGGCGCCAGTGGAACGCGACACCCGGTCGCCGGTGCCGGCGGACCTGCTGATTCAGGGGGAAGCAGTGGTCGAGCCTGAAGTCGCGGCGGCTGCGGCGGAGAGAGAAGACGCAATCGCGGACGTGGATTTCCCTCTGCCCCCGGCGTTGCCGGAGGTGCGTTCTGAGGTGAGTCCGGAGGTGATTCCAGAGGTGAGTCCAGAGGTGAGCCCCGAACCTGAAGATACCAAAGCCACGACGCCGTCCCGGGAGGAAGTGACGGCTGAGTTGCCGGCGGAGGTGGTTACCGGGGTACCGGACGCGGCCCCGGAGAAACGGACTGTCCGTGTGACGTTGACCTCGAACCAGGAGGGTGCGGAGGTCTTTCTCGGGGGCCGAAGCTTGTGCTCGACCCCTTGCTCCCGGCGGGCCAAAGCTGGCGAAGTGCGGTCGTACACGGTGAAGAAAAAGGGTTTCCGCCCCTTGACGAAAAAGGTACACTTCGGGCGGGATGAGACTGTGCTGTTCAAGTTGAAAAAAAGCTCGCCGTCGGAAGAGGACGGGCTGAAAGGGGGGGAAGCCTCCTCGGGAAAAGATGGATTGAAGTAGGGTTGAGGCAGGGTCCAGGGTCAGGGTCCAGGGTTGAACGGAAAGAGGCGTATGAAACGGCTAGTACTAACGAGCATCTTGCTGTCGCTGGCGTTGTTGCCGGTGCGGGGAGAGTGCCAGCCTCTTGAGGAAGCTGAGGCAAAGAATGCGCTGGCTCGGGCGGCCTACGACAGGCACGACTTCAAGACCGCGCTGGCCCTTTTCAAGGAAGCCTTCTCACTGCGCCCGTCGGAGCGCTACCTGTACAACAGCGCCAAAGCTTGCCTCAGATTGGAGGACCGGGAAGGGGCTGTCTACTACTACGAGCGCTACCTGTCGCTGAAACCCGGGGCGTCAGACCGGGCGAAAGTGGAAGAAGAGCTGGCCCGGTTGCGAACTGAGTTGAAGGAACGGGGGATGGTCGAAATCGTCTTCTCGTCTACTCCCGAAGGTGCGCTGGTCTCCATGGCTCCTGAGCGCCGTACCGAAATGGCCACCACTCCGGGCTCGATGTTCCTAGCCCCCGGGAGCTACGTATTTACGTTCATCAAGGAAGGCTACCTTCCCGTCACCAAGACGGCCCGGGCGGTTGATGGCGCCACTGAGCCGGCGCGACTTGAGGCCGGGCTCGAAAAGATCGCCACCGATGGCTTCCTAAAAATCAGTTGCAACGAAGATGGCGCAGAAGTAACCATCGCAGGAAAGCCCGCGGGTGTGACGCCCCTTGAGAAGGTCACCGTGCCGGCCGGCGAACATGTGGTCCGAGTAGTCAAGAGAGATTTCGACCCGTTCGAGTCCAAAGTCACCGTGAAGGTGGGAAAGAGCTCGAACCTCAAGGTTGAATTAAAGGCGTCGGCCAATGGCGACGGCCGCAATGGTGGCGGATTCCCCTGGAAGACCGCGGCTTTCTACACGTCGATTGCGGGAGCCACCGTGGCCGCGGCAGGGGGCGTGGTGTTTGCCCTCGGTTCATCGGAAATGAGTAACGCGGACGAAGCTTACGATCCGAAGATCGACGGCCCTGATGCGTACCAGACATACCGCCGCGATTACGAGGCGGGGGCGGACAAGGTCGAGGTGGGAAGCTGGCTGCTGTTCGCGGGTGCCGGGGTGGCCGCGGGTGCAGCGGCTGCCTACTTCCTGCTCCCGGAGGACGCCGCCCCTGTTCCTATCACCTTCACCCCGCTGCAAGACGGTTTCTCCGCAGGCTTTTTCACCACCTTCTAAGCACCCATTTCTGCATCTTCGTAACTGCCTGACTTTACAAGTTAAAAGCGCTTTTTTTTGCCACATTGCCGGCAAACTCCCAATAACAATAGCGAGACCATCAACAAAGGGAGGCTGCAATGAAGAAGAGGGGATTGGTGTGCGCTGTTGTTTGTCTGTTGGCGGCTTGCGGGACTGACGTTGCCGTGGATACGGAGCCCGGCGCCGACATCTTTATTTTCGCTACTGACGGCTATTGGGAGCCAGGGGATGACCTGGCGGAGGCGGGCGAACAGGATGCCGGCTCTGCCGAGCCCATGCCTTGTTCATCCGGCGAGGATTGCCCGTCGGGGATCTGCATGACCATGCTGGGTGGCGAGTTCTGCGCGACGTTTTGTGCGGACGGATGCGACCCGGGGTATATGTGCAAGGATCTTGCCGCCGCTGGCCCGGACGCGATGATGCTGTGTGTTCCCGAGGAGATTCCGTTTTGTCGTCCTTGCCGGCAAGACTCTGAATGCGCCCGCTACCCCGGGGACGACCTGGTGCGATGCCGGGAGCTGAGTGTGGAAGAAGGGAGCCTTTGCACAGTGGCGTGTGAGAGCCAGGATGCCTGCCCGGACGGCTATGAGTGCAGTTGGGACGGGTGGTGCACGCCCGACGGGGAATGTGACTGTGCGTGGACCGACACCAACCTCGGCAAATGGACCGATTGCAGCATCTCGGTGGCCGAAGGACTGTGTGTCGGCACCAGGACGTGCGAAGCCGCGGGGTTGACGGCCTGTTCAGCACAGGTGCCCGAGGCTGAGACTTGTGACGGAGAGGACAACGATTGTGACGGACAGGTGGACGAAGACACGGGTGGCGGACCGTGCGATGTGGAGAACGAATGGGGAGTATGCCCCGGGGTGCTTTCGTGCCAGTCCGGCGCACTACAGTGCTCCGGCCAGAGCGCGAAGATGGAAGTATGCGACGGCCAGGACAACGACTGCAACGGCGAAACCGACGAAGCCGGAACGGCTGATTGCAATGAACTCCACACAGACTCGGACGGAGACGGTTTCGGCAGCCCTGACGCGGTGTGTATCTGCGGCTCGCCTCCCGGAATGGTCGGCAACGGACTGGATTGCGACGACAGCGCTTCTGCGGTGTACCCTTTCGCACCTGAAAACTGCGACGGTGTCGACGAAGATTGCGACGGCGTGGCAGACAACGGCTGCGACTGGGACAAAGACGGATACTGCTCGCCGGCAGCGATCGCTTCGGGCCCGGACTTCGTGTGCAAGTATGCGGAGGCGGACTGCGATGATTTCGACCCGGAGACACACCCGAATCAGGAGGAGCAATGCGATGGCGCGGACAACGATTGCAACGGGAGCGTGGATGAGGGGTGCGACGTAGACGGCGACGGCTACTGCAACGTGGCGCCCGCTTTTGCCGGCCCCTCGGCGGTGTGCAAGCACCTCGAAGTGGACTGCAACGACAACAATGCGGCCATCAATCCGGGGGTGGCGGAAGAGTGCAACGCCCTGGATGAGAACTGCAACGGGATTGAAGACGAGGGGTGTGACGCGGACGGTGACGGGTTCTGCAGCGGGCCCGCGCCGGAAGAACTGGCGGGTTGCGCGTTGCTTCCGCCCATGTTCTCGGCCGTGTGCAAGATGAATTTCTACGCCACCATCTGCGTGGGTTTCGGTGACTGCGCGGATGAGGATGCCTCGGTCCATCCCATGGCTGTGGATACGTGTAACCAGGTAGACGACGACTGCAACGGGGTGGTGGACGACGGAGCCGATCCGGACGGGGACGGCTATTGCGGTTCGGGCGTGTGGGTCGGCGGCGAGTGTTGGGAGTGCCCGGAAGGAACGGGGGATTGTGCGCCTTTGGACCCGGCGATTCATCCGGGAGCCGAAGACCGCCCAGACCCGGACGGCGTCGACAGCAATTGTGACGGGGTGGATGGCGACGAGGAGAAATGCGTTTTTGTGAGCGAGGAACTTGGCGCTGACTATTTCCCGGGAACCAGGTCTGAGCCGAAGGCGAGCATCGGCGCGGGTCTGGCCGTAGTCTCGGACAACGTCGGGAAGAACTGCGTCATCGTGGCAAAGGGCTCATACGTCGAGGGTGCGCTTGAGTTGCCGCCGGGCACGGCTCTTTGGGGCGGTTATGACGACAAGTCAGATTGGGTTTTGGACGACACTCTGGTTACCGTTGTCTACGGAGCCCGTCGGGCTATCACCGTCAACGGTGGGTCTCAGTCGACCTCGGTGGGCAGGCTGGAGGTCCACGCCGCGGACGGCACTGGCCTGCAGAAGAGCTCCATCGGCGTATTTGTCCGCCAGTCCAGTGCGGTGACGCTGGCCCACCTGGACGTGTTTGCAGGGCAAGGAGCGTACGGCAAAGAGGGCCTATCCGGGACCTCGGGCCAGGCCGGCAGCGCGGGTACGCACGGGACTTCCGGGTGCCAGCCTGCATGCCTGATAAACGGCGGCGGTTCGTGCCCGGGGCACGCACCGGGCGGCGCTTCCCCTGCGTCCATGGGCGGGGGCGGCTATGGCCAGGGACTGGACATCTTCATCCCAGAGGGATGGAACAACGACGTGTTGGACTCGGTTGGGTGGAGCAGCACTTTTGCCGGCGAGCCGTCAGCCTGTTACAAGCAGCTCGGGCCCGCGTCCGGGTGCGGCGGTGCGGGCGGGCTGAAGAGTTCGTACCAGGGAGGTGCGGGGCATGCGGGCAGCTCCGGAAAGGCCGGGACCGTGGGCCAGTCGGGCTTGGGCGGAGACGGTGGAGGCATTCTCACGCCCTTTGGTTTCAAGGGCAATCCCGGGTTGCCGGGAAACAGCGGCGGAGTCGGCTGCGGCGGTGGCGGCGGGGGCTTGGGCGGGCCCAAGCCTGAGCCCGGTTTCTGGGCGTGCGACGCGGTGGGCGGTGGCGGCGGAGGAGGAGGGGGAGCAGGCAGCGGCGGCGGTGGCGGCAAAGGGGGCTCCGGCGGCGGGGGTTCACTGGCCATAGCCCTCTACAAGTCAGCCGCGACAGTCATCGACTCATCGCTACACACTGACGGCGGCGGCGCCGGTGGTGCGGGCGGCAACGGCGGTGCCGGGGGCGCCGGCGGCTGGGGCGGCAAGGGCGGCGCCGGTTATGATGGTTCCGGCAAAGGCGGCAAGGGCGGCAGCGGCGGCAAGGGCGGCGCGGGCGGCGCGGGCGGCGGTGGCGCCGGCGGCGTGAGCGTCGGAATCGCGTACACCTGCGGCATGGGTCCGGACCTTCAGGGCTCCCTGACTTACGACCTGGGTTGGCCCGGCACCGGCGGCCCGGCCGGAACAAGCCAGGGACTCACACCCAATTCGGCCAAGGGGTCACTAGGCAAACAGATGGATGTGGCTTGTTTTCCGGCACAGTAGGGAAGACAACTGATTTGAAGCCGTTTACAGCGGCTTCAAATCCACCCGATATTTACCGCGCAGTTGCTTGAGCCACCAGTTGAGCACTTTTTCGAACTTCTCATCTTCCAGGCGGGCTTTGACGCGGTCTTTGAGGCGTGACAATTCGCTGAGGTCGGTGAAGCACTCCCGGCGCTGGCCGGTGACGAGGAGAATCCAGATGCCGTCGTTGAGAATGAACGGTTCAGAGAGCTTGTCCTCGGCATCAGTGGCGATGAGGGATTCGAACGCGGCCTGAAAGGAGGCTTCGAAAGACTTGGTTTCGTCGATGTCCCCCAGTGAGCCGTGCTGTGCGACCAGGCTGTCGCCTGCGCAACGATCCGTGACCTCTTCTGGAGCGACGTCACCGCTCAGCAGGCCGAGGTAGCAGGCATAAGCGGTGGAGTAGGTGGATATGAGGCCTCCGACGGTCGTTGCGTTGGTCAGGGGGAAACGAACCTGCTCCAGGGTGAACACTCTGACATAAGCCCCCTGGCAACCGGCGGCCTGGGCCGCGTCGCCCCCGTACCGCTTCTGAAACTCGGTTTCGAGCTCCTTTTGCGTCACCTCGGCTTTGGGCCGCACTTTGGTGAAGACGACGCGCTGTCGAAGCATCTCTTCTTTCATCCGGTCTTCGTAGTCAGCCAGGGAGTCAAAGCCCTGACTGGCCAGGAAGTTCGCCAGTTTCTCCTTGTCAGGCATGCGCTCTTTGAGCTTCTCGATGCGCTTGGTCACCTCTTCCCCGGCCTCCATCCCTTCTTCCCGGGCAGCCTGGAGAATAAGCTTGTTGTCCACGAGGTTGGCGCGGATTTCGACCTGCAGCTCGTCGAATCTGCCGGCCACTTCCTCCTCGGCCAGACCGGCTTTTTGCTTGGCTTTGAGGAGGCTGGCCCTGAAGGCCATGGCTTCGGCCAGTTCAGAGCGGGTGATGACTTCGTCTCCCACCACCGCGATAATACCGTCGAAGAGAGTGCCGCGGTCGGGTTCTTCGGCGAAGAGCGGTGCAGCCGCGACCAGCAGGGCCAGGACCGCGAACGCGGGGAGGTTCTTGCCGCAACTCATTTCTTCCCTCCCGCAGCAGGCTTCTTGTCGCCACCAATGGCCTTCACCCGGTCGTCGACATCGTGGGAGGACGGGTCGCCTTCAACCTCGATTTTGCCCAACGCACTCATCTCCATATGCCACTCATCGTAGTCTACGACCTGGTCCATGAACTCCTTGCGCCGGCGGTCGAGGGTCTCCCTTTTCAGGTGTGCGCCGATATCCTCTTTTACCTGGTCAAGCGTCTGGTCGATCTTGGCCCGGCGGTTGGTGAGGATAATGATATGGTAGCCGTCGGCTCCCTTGATGATCGAGCTTACCTGATTTGTATTCTGGGTTGCGAACGCCACTTCCACCACTGCGGGGTCGATTTTCTTCTCCCCGGATTCCACCTGTTCCCGGGAGAAAAAGAGGAGGTCCCCGCCCCGCCTCTTGGAGGTCTCGTCCTCGCTGTACTTCTTGACGAACTCCCGGAACACTTTGCGGGTGTTTGAGCCCGGCTTCTCAATTGCGGTCTTGAGTTCCGCCAGTACCTGTTTTGCGAGGCCCTGGTCCTTGACAAAGAGGTGACTGACCCGCACCCGCTCCGGTTTGTGGTAACGGCTGTGGTCTTTTTCGTACCGGGCCTGGATCTCCTCGTCGGATATTTCCACAGTTGCGTCTTGTCCGTACCGGCTCTGGATGAGCTTCTTCACCATCTCGGTTTTGAGGGCAAGCTGGACGTCCGGGTCTTCGTCGAATCCTTCGGCGCGCGCCATGTCAGCCAGGGTTTCGAATTTGATGAGGTTCTTCAACAACTCCATCTTCTTCTCAAGCGCGGCGTACTCGCGGCGCTGGAAAGGTGGGAGCCGGTTGAGATAGCGTTGGAACTCCTCGGTTGATATGTGGCGGGTTTCTCTCCACGCCACCACCCCTTTGCCGGGGGCGGGAAGGTGGGGGGATTTCACCAACTGCTCCTTCCTCCGCTTGTCTTTGGCCGGGTCTATCTCTGCGGGCGCCTTCCGTTCGCTCTCTGCGCCGGCACCAGGTTCGGCCTTGGCCGCCGGGCCCGGCTCCTCCTCTACGGCGGGTGCGGTTGGTTCCGCATTGGCTGCAGGGGCCGGTTCGTCCGCCGGGGCAGGCTTGGCTGCCTCGGCCTTGGCTGCCGGGGCTGCTTTCTCGGTTGTCTTCGGGTTACTGTCACAGGCTGCTGCGGCCATGAGCAGTAGTGCGGCGGTGAGGATGTTGGCTGTCAATAGCTTCATTTCGTGTAAGGCTCCTTGTCCGGTTGTCAGGGCTTCAGTTGCAACCCATGCTCTTTGCCCAGCCTGGCGAGGTGGTTTTCCCAGGCGCCGGCGCGCATATCGGCCAGTATGAGGGCCCTGGCCTTGGCCTCGGTCATCTTCTCTTCGCCCTCGATGCCCCGGGTTGCGATGAACAGTGCTACCTGCTCGGCGCTGATGTCCGAGGGTTTCACCGCCTCGGCCAGGACGGAGAGCTTATACTTGTCCGCCAGCAGTTTCTCCAGGACAGACGCGACCCGGGGGTCGGCATCGAGGCCATCTTTTACGGCCAGGGCCGCGAGAATCTGGAGCACCGCATAGTTCTGCAGGAAGATCTCGATCTTCTCCGGCGAAGAGTAGTAGAACCGCTGAAATGGGGGCAATTGCTGCAAAGCCTTGTCCACCTCGCCGACAGTGACCGGATAACCGCCCACCTCGGCCACCACCGCGCCGGCAGCCTCCTCCTCTCTCAGGGTCCGCTCCTCCGCGAGGCCCTGAGCGCCGATGCTGTACTGCTTCATCTCCGGCTTGGAAGGCTTGCAGGAAGCCGTCGCCAGGAGGAGGACAACTATCAATGTCCAATTCTTCATTCTCAATTTCAAACCTCGGAGTCGGTATCTTTCTAGTCAACGGCGGGGGAAAAGTCAAAACAAAAGGCTGTAGCAAAGGAGAGGCTGTGGGCGGCAGGAAAATCAAGCGACCGGAAGTCGCACCGCTAAGGTCGTGCTGCCGGGTTGGCTTTCCACCGTGATTTCGCCGTTGTGCCGGGTGATAATCTCATGGGAGATGGCAAGGCCCAGGCCCGTGCCCTCATCCCTCGTGGTGAAGAAGGGCTCGAAGATGCGGGAGAGGTGTTCTTCGCCGATGCCGGGACCGTTGTCCCCTACTGCGATAAGGACGGAGTCGTCTCCCGCCTGAACTGTAGAAACTGTGACCACACCCTCGGCAGCCCTGGCTGCCACCGCCTCGATGGCATTGGCCAGAAGGTTCATGAGCACCTGATTCACCTCACCGGGGTGGCAGGTGACGGGCGGCAGGTCGCCCAAATCGAGTTGCACTTGTACGTTGTGCTCTTCGACCCGGTGTTGAAGGAGCATAAGAGTGGCCTCAACCGCCGCGTTTATGTCGGTTGGCTTGCGCACCTGCTCATCGTGCCTCGAGAAAGTGGACAGCGATGCGATGAGGTCCACGGTTCTTTGCGCAGCGTGCTCAACCACCCTGGCTGCGCGGTGGAGGCGATTGACGTCGGTGTCGGCGGCATCTCCCGACGCCAGCCTGGCGAGCTTCTCCTGCAACGGCCCGGCGTTGTTGACAATTGCGTTGACCGGGTTGTTGAGTTCGTGAGCCAGACCGGACATGAGGCGTCCGAGGGAAGCCATCTTCTCGGCATGGACCAGGCGGGTCTGGGTGTGCTTGAGTTCGCTCAGCGTGCTGGTGAGGCTGTCATTGGCCTCTTCGAGTTCTGAGGTACGAAGCATCACCTTCTCTTCCAAGGTCAGGTTGAGAGATCGGATGGTTTCGACCATCTCCTTGAGGCCCCGGCGCATCGCCTCCATGGAAGCACCCAGGTCGCCGATTTCGTCACTGGACACTGCGGCGATGGGGCTTGACAGGTCCCCTTGTTCAATGCGCCTTACCTGCCGGCCCAACTCGATGATAGGTGCTGACAATTCCCGGGCTACCTGAGAGGCGAGGTAGGCGGAGAACAGGAAGAGCAGGGTGTAGAACAGAAACGAGATGAGCATCACCCGTCTGGCCCACTCTGGTTTGGGGAAGAGGAGCACCAGCACCGCGTCGTCGATGTGGTAGCGAACGCCTTCGAGATTGACTGACGGCACCGACAGTTTCTTGCCCGCCCCGCCGATGAGTCCGGCCAGGACACTTTCCGACAGCGGGAGACCGGCCCGGCAGTCAACACCATCACGGGCATAGACCAGGGCACCGCCGCCGGGGGATAGCGTCGCCAGTTGCGCGCAGGGGTCTGCCGTCGCTTCGTTCACCATCCGCTGGGCGGTGCGGGCGAGTTCGTCCCCCTGCCTGGTGGCGTAGAACGAAGCTATCTCCCGTTGGAGTGCGAAGGAGCTGTACAAACCGAAGGCTGAGGAGAAGAAGACCACGCCGCCCAGGACGAGGGTGATCTTCTGGCGCAAGGAAGCCCTGGCTACGACGATACTGGCACCCCGTGCTGACAGCAACAGTGAGAGGTCGGCCCACACCCGGGAGAGCAGGGTCCTGGTTCTGATGTGTGCGGCGAGAGAGGCTGCGATGCCGGTGAGCAGGCAGGCGAGGAAGACCATGAGTGTGCGGTCGGGACGAAAGCTGTGGACGAAGTACACCAGCAGTCCGGCAAGGACCGCGGTTACCGACCAGGAGAGGAAGTGCAATTGACCGGCCTTTCTGGCCAGCCGGAAGACCTCCTTTGCCTCTTGTGCGGTCATGGTGTCAGGCGCGACCTTGAGAGGGCGGGCGGCCCGGTAGAGCAAGGCCATTGAGACCATCTGGACCACCGTGCAGAGGGCGAGAAGCTGAGGCCAGACACCAGCCGGCTCGGCAGTTCCCGCCACCTCCTCGAACAGCACTGTCGCAGGCACCGTGACAACCGCCGCGATGCCTGCGATCAGCACGTTCTTCAACAGCAATTGCCCGAACGCCCGGCGGGCGTTGTCGGTGTAGGTGGTTTCCGTCATCAAACTCCCTTACAATTCGAAGGCCATTATCCCACGATTCCGCGTGATTTGCACAGCTAATAAGTTGCAGGACAAGCTCCTTGACTTTACATACAGGCATGTTACATTTGCACGGTCAAGAATGAAGGGAGGGTTTCATATGTTTGGTGGTAGAACAAAGCTGAGTCCCCGGTACCTGTTGGTTGCCGGTCTCACCCTGACGTTGCTTGCTGTGTCCTCTTGCGGCCCAATTACCGAGAGCGACTTACAGAAATGGTCCCAGAACGAAGAGGGCCTCAAGCGCATCACTGAGGTAATGCAGGACGAGGATGTGCCCTTCCACATCAAGGTGAAGGCCATCGTGATCCTGGTGGACAACGGCTGGGCTACTCGAATTCGTGGGATCGTGTCCAAATATGCCGAGCCCGACAAATTGGCCACCGCGGTGGGCGAGGAGCTGATCACGGTGCTGGCCGAAGGGGAAGACGAAGCCGCGTTCAAGGCGAGGGACGGCCTGTTCAATCTGCTGGCGCGCATGGCTGACGAGCAGCGGGACAAAGGGCAGGAAGCCATCGCCAAGTGGGCGTTCAAGGGCGTTACCACCGACAAGTCAAAGGAAGAGTTGTGGGAGTTGATCAAGGAGAAGCTGGCACTGGTTCAAGTCAGAGACCTGGGCGAGTACGGCGTCGAGCCTGCTCTTATCATGATGGAGAAACGGGTCGAGTCCGACGCGTTCAAGCTCATCGACTGGTTGGAATTCCTGCTGTCCTTCGAGAACAAGGAATACAGCAAGCGGGGCCTCAAGGCGATCCAGAACTACCACGTCGACCTGTTCAAGGCGATGGAGACCAACAAAGAGATCTTCTTCGACCCCAACGACATTATCCTCATCGAGAAGTTCGATAGCGTCGAAGTGAACCTTTACCTGCTGAAGCTTGCCCGCCACGACAAGGTGGACGGGGCCAGCCAGTACGAAGCGCTGGTGATTGCGGAGAAGATGTTCGACCACCTGCTCAAGGGAAAAGACGCTGAGGTGCACCTGGACAAGCTACTGTCGGTTGTCATCCAGAAGCTGCCTGACATCAAGGACGCCACGGGGCTGAGCCGCATGAAGCAGGCCCAGTATATCCTGGACAAGAGCGGCATCGAGGGTCTCAAGGACGTGCCGCTGGTGGTGGAGAAGGAAGTCAAAGGAGAGAAGAAGACCAGTTGGAAGCCGTTCATGTCCGCCCAGAAGTACCACCCCGGCAAGTTTGTTTTCGGGGTTGCCAAGGATTACCTGGAGCCGCTGGTTGCCAAAGAGAAGGAGAAGCTGCTGAAGGAGTGGGACGCAAAATGGGCTAAGGAGCAGGCTGCAAAGGCTGCAAAGGCTGCCGCAGCCCCTGCCCCCGCCCCTGCCGCCCCCGCTGCGGACGCCAAGAAGGGTGCGGACGCCAAGAAGGGTGCGGACGCCAAGAAGGGTGCGGACGCCAAGGGTGCAGCCAAGGATGACAAGAAAGCTGCCGACGCAAAACCTGCAGCCGCACCGGCCAAGAAGCCTGAAAAGGCCGAGAAACCGGACTTCACCGTGGACGCCGAATTCCTCAAGGAACTTCAGGCCCGGATCGACAAGAGCGTTACCCCGCTGGTGGAAGAATGGATGAAGTCGAAGCTGAAGGTCCGGCTTCTGTTTGCGGTGGCAGGACTCAAGTATCTGGGTACGCCCAAGGCCAAGACGCTGCTCACCGGTCTCGCCGCGGACAAGACCGACTACTCAGACTACATGGACAAAGACTCCACCATGGCCAAGCTTGCCAACAACGCACTCAAGGGGATCGAGTTGTCCGCTGATTTCGAGAACCTCAAACTCGATGCCATCAGGGACAAGATCCTCGCTCCGGCAGAGGTGGAGCGGGTGCGTCAGCGTATGCTTCAGGACCTATCGCTGTCGGCTGCGGATTTGGAAAAGGAATACCGAGGCGAGCTAAAGAAACGCCAGGATCGTTATCTCGCCCAGAAGCAGAAGCTGGCCAACATCCTCAAGAAATACCAGAAGGCGATTCGGTGGATTTGCTTCAAGCAGATCAAGGAATATCCGGCGGCCGACAAGGCTATGGAGATGGAGAAATACATCGACAACACCGCGATTACCTGCCGCGCCGAGGCTGAGAAACAGCTCACCAAGAAGAAGCTGGACTTCTTCGGTTTCACGGAGGAGATCTACCGCTCGGCCGTTATCCTCGGCATCATGAAGAAGGAGATCACCCGGAAATACTACGTCAAGGCGAAGGCCAGGGTCTACCTGCGCACGGCAGTGGAAGCATCCATGGCGGAGAAGGGCGTCCTGAAACGCCTGTCCAGGGTAAAGAAGTGGGCCCTGGACGATGCCAAGCTCAGGCCCATCGTGGACAAGTTCGTCGGTATCGCACTGGGTATGGCCAAGGAAGACAACGAGAGCACCAAGGGCCAGCGGGGCATCTCGGAGACGGATATCAAAGAATACCGCGAGTTCATCGAACTGCCTGAGAAGTACGTCCTCGGGTCGGTGTTGATGATCAAGTACAAGCTTGAATGGGTTGAAACCAACGAAGAAACCAAAGTTTCAGTGACGCGGTCGGTGCTGGAAGACGCGGCCCGGGTGGCATTCAATTCCAAGACGTACTTTGAAAAACAGGCAACAATCTCCGATTTCCTGATGGAGAACTACGACGACCTCTGGTACGTGTTCCAGGACATCTCCACTAACGGTGAGAAGGCCACCAAGAAGCGCTGGGGCATCTCCGACGAAGCCTGGGTGAACTACTCCACCCTTTCCAAGAAGGTCCGCTCAGTGGTGGACACCACCCTGGCCAAGGCGGTGACGGACAAGCTCATCTCCGAAGACAAAGTGAAGATCATCAAGGACAGCGTGCCGGCGTTCGAGATCATTGCCGACATCATGATCAACGAGTTCGACGTGGTTCGAAAGAAGCGAATCGAGGAAGAGAAGAAGGCGGCCGC
>CAZVFX010000062.1:10089-21696 GCA_964626565.1 uncultured Myxococcales bacterium | reverse complement strand
ACAAGCCGGCGGAGAAGAAGGGCGACAAGCCGGCGGAGAAGAAGGGCGACAAGCCGGCGGAGAAGAAGGGCGACAAGCCCGCCGAGAAACCGGCCGAAAAACCGGCGGAAAAGCCTGCTGAGAAGAAAGGTGCGGAGCCTGCCAAACCGGCCAAGTAGATGTTTTTACCCCTCCCCAACAAGCTGATCCGAGCAATTCTGTTCTTCTCATTCATGTTGCCATCCGCACTTTCCTGCTCTGCGGGCAAGGACCGCAAAAATCTGCTGCCTGTGGCGCTGGAAGAGTTCAACGCTTCCATACGCTGGAAGCAGTACCGCACGGCGGCGCGTTTCGTCGCACCCGAGGTATCCCAGAAGCTCGTGCGCCGTATCCGCAAAACCTCCAAAGACCTGAAATTCGTCGAAGTGGAGTTGGTGGACCAGACCATCGCACCGGACGGCAAGAGCGCGGCCTGCCTCGTGCAGTTCGCCTGGTACAGCGACAACGACCTGACTTTGAGAAAAGGGCAGGAACTGCAGGAATGGCGCGCCGTGGACAAACGATGGCTGCTGTTCCGACAGTTACCGCCGGTGGATAAGAAGGCGCCGAAATCGCCGTTCGTGGAATAGGCAGAGGCCAGGGTCCAGGGTCAGGGTCCTGGGTCAGGGAGAGGGCATGAAGAGACTAGTGTGCTTCGCAATGATGCTGTGCATGGCGTTGGCTGCGGGAGATGCGCTGGCCAAGAAGAAGAAGCGCAAGAAGAAGAAGCGTAAGAAGACTGCTGTGACGGTGCCGGTTAATGTGGGGGTGGGTCCCACCTTCAACCACTTCTTCGGCCCCATCGCGGACGACCAGCAACTGCACTACGGCATCAAGCTGGATGTCGCGGCGATCATCACCCAGAAGGTGATTAAGGCCAACAAGAAGAAGATCCCCAAGAAGTGGCGCAAGCAGGCGCTGAAGATGAAGGAGATTCGCTACCGCCCCTTTATCTGGCTCCCCGAGTCTTTTTTTACCTCCCCCAAACAAGATAATACCGGGATATATGGGGTTACGTGGCGGCCGCTGTCCATCGGCTTGAGCCCCATTTTTACCGAGAGTCTTCGTCTCTCCCTGGGGGTTGGTGCCGTTCTCACCTATGCCTACGTCTTTTCCGACAAATGGGAGCACCGCGACGAGATGCACTTCTTCCGGCCCGGGCTGGATGCGAAGGCAGAGATCACGATCAAGCTATCGCCGACCGTGTTCTTCTCATTCGGGTGGGACTCTTATTTCTACATTCCCCAGGCGGTAGACAACCCGGACAAGGGCACCTGGGAGATGGGTGACTTGGAGGAGAGCATGTGGCACAACGGCCAGGGATTCGCCATGCTCCATTTCCGCTTCCCGTATTCCACCAGATTCTGAGCCGAAAAGCTGCAAAAAATCCGCCATTTTGTCATTGACACGGGATCGGTGATTTGTTAAACACTGAGGACCAGTTGTGTGTGCAAGCTGGCAAGCGGAGGAAGCGTATGGAGACTCTGGGTACGTATTTGAGGTCACAAAGGGAGAAAGCGGGGGTGTCGCTGGAAGGGATATCGGCGGCAACGAAGATTCGGGTCAGTCTGCTTGGCGACCTGGAAGAAGATTCCCTCGACGATCTTCCCGGCGGCGTATTCCTCCGCGGGTTTGTGCGCTCGTACCTGGATGTGCTTCACGTCAACCCGGACCGGGGACTTGAGTTGCTCGACGCTCAGGTGGAGCCGGAAGTTCTGGCCCCGTGCTACACCTCTGGTCCGTGCGTGCAAGACGACCCGTCACTGGGAAGTGGGAAGTTCAAGCTGGCCCACCTCCTGGTGCTGGTGGTGGCCCTGCTGGCGATGATGGGAGCATACTTCCTGACGTCGAAAACCGAAATGGCGGGTCAGACGGTTTCCTCCGCACAAACGACGGACGTGGACAGCGGCACGACCAGGTCCTTCACCCCGCTGAAGCAGTAGCTTTACCGGGTCGCTCGTTCGCCGGCGCAGCAATCACAATCCTGTAGGACTTTTCTGGGGGTGTTCTCATGATGGGGCGTAAGCTACAGCTACTCATCGACACCATCCAGCGTCTGCTACGCCGGGATGCGCACACCAATATCAAGCGGATCTTCTCCAAGACCCACCCCGCCGACCTGGCGATTCTCATCTCCTACTTCGACAGCCTGCCCAAATCATTGCTGTTCGACCTGATGGACGGCAACGAAACCCGCGCCCTCGTGCTGGCGGAGATGCATCATCCCGAAGCGGCTGAGTTCCTGGTTGAGCGGCCGATTTCGGAGATAGTAGAGCTGCTCGATGCCATGGACGCTGATGACGCGGCAGACATCCTGGGGTCAATTCCGGAGGAACTGTCCAACGAGGTGCTGCGCCGGCTGGAAGGCGCGGACGCTGAGGAAGTGGGCGACCTCCTGAAGTACGACGAGGATACTGCGGGCGGCATCATGACGCCCGACTTCATCGCGCTCCATGAGGACATGACTGCGCAGCAGGCCATCGAGGCGCTGCGTGAGAATCGCGAAGTGGACATGGCCTTCTACCTGTACGTGGTGAACGACCACGAGCAGTTGGTAGGCGTGCTGTCGCTGCGCAAGCTGGTGCTCGTGGCTCAGGGAAGGGTACTCAAAGAACTGATGGAGCCCAACGTTGCCAGCGTGCAGGTTGACACAGACCAGGAAGAGGTCGCCCGGCAGGTGGCTCGCTACAACCTCCTGGCGATCCCCGTCGTCGACGAGAACAACACCCTTCTGGGTATCGTTACCGTGGACGATGTCATCGACGTCATCAAGGAAGAGGCGACGGAGGACTTCCTGAAGATGGCCGGTGCCGGCGAGGAAATGCTCACCACCGAATCGGTGGCGACCAGCGTGCGGGCCCGAGCTCCCTGGCTGCTGGTGGGATGTATCGGCGGCCTGGTAGGCGCGCTGGTTATCAAGCCGTTCCTGGGAGACCTTCAGGAGCACCACTACCTCGCCCTGTTCATGCCGATCATCATGGCCATGGGCGGCAATATCGGAACACAGTCGGCCACCGTCATCGTGCGCGGGCTGGCCACGGGATACGTGGACCGGCGCAAGGTGGCGCCAATCTACTGGCGGGAATTGCGGGTCGCCATTTTGCTGGGAATCGCGTATGGCGCGATCGTCGGCGCAACCAGTGTGTTGTTTTCGGACGGCAACGTGGTCTACGCAGGCGCGGTGGCACTCTCCATGACTCTGGGCATGGGACTGGCGGTGAGCATCGGGACTCTACTTCCGTTCCTTCTCGAGCGCTTCGGCATCGACCCGGCAGTTAGCACTGGGCCGTTTGTGACTTCCGCAGTAGACGTTCTGGGCCTCCTCATCTACTTCACGGTCTCCACCTCCCTGCTCACCTTGATGTGAGGCAGGAAGGAACCACTTCTGCGCTGATTCTCGACACCAACCCCTACCGTGATGCAGACCTGATGGTGAACCTGTTTACTCCTGCGGCGGGCAAGATATCCGCCATTGCCTACCGGGCCCGGAGCAGCCGCAAGCGGTTCTCCGGCGGCCTGGATCGTCTCACCCTGGTTGAGGCCACCATTTCACGGCGGGGACGGGGAGCGTTCATCCTGGAGGGTGCTGAGGCGCAAGAATTGTACTGGGGGGTCAAGTCGGACCTGGATAAGGGTGCTGCCGCGTCGTTGTGGTGCGAATTGCTCATTCGAGCCCACATGGAGCGCCCTGATGCTGCGGTGCTGTTCGACGCGACCCTGGAGTTCCTGACAACCCTTTCCGGGTGTGACCCGGCTCAGGCCGGCGCAAGCGCGTTTTACGCGAGCGTCGCGGTCCCCGGCCTGCTGGGGTTCCTGCCTGCTACACTGACGTGCCCTGCGTGTGGGGTGGACTCGACGCTTACCGAGTGTTGCTTTCACTGCGACTCCGGGGAGGTGACCTGCCGGGAGCACGCGCGGCGGCAGGGCGGGGTTTTGCTCCTCGAGGAAGATCAGGTGGCGTTACTCGGGCTGGCCATGGGCGCAGGCTCACTGGCCGGTTTCCTGGACCGTGCGAGCAATGGTCAACCTGCCGCGATGCTGCAACTGTTTTCTCCCTTCCTCACCAGCTTGTTCGGACGTCTGAAATCTCTGGAGTTCATCCGAAGCCTGGCCGTACCCTAGCCGAGCAGACGCTCCACTTCCTCGATGTCGGGAGGCACCACCAGCGGGGGGGCCAGGAGCGAGGCGGCGGCGGAAGGGTCTTTGAGGCCGCTGCCGGTTACCAGGCAAACGGCCGACAGCGAGCCGGCTCCCTGCCTTCCCTCAAGCCACTTCAACATACCGGCATATGCGGTCGCTCCGGCCGGTTCTGAGAAGAGCCCGGTGCGAGCGGCCAGCCGGGTCACGGCAGACATTATCTCTTCGTCGGTCACTTCCACCGCATCTCCGCCGCTTTCCACAACCGCGCGCACCGCGGCGACACCGTCCCGAGGCAGATCGACACTGATGGAGTCAGCCCTGGTGGTAGCGGCCACCGGCTGAATCGATTTTTCAACAGGTGTGCCCGCGCTGACTCGCCCTACGGCAAGGCTGATGGCATTGCTCTGTGTGGACTGCACCGCCACGATCTTGGGAGTGCGGTCGACCAGGCCGGCGCGGTGGAGTTCGTCGAACCCCTTCCAGGTGCCGGATATGATGTTGCCGTCGCCAACTGGTACAAACACAACGTCGGGCGGATTCCACCCGAGTTGGTGCGCGATTTCGAACGCGACGGTTTTCTTCCCTTCTCTGGTAAACGGGTTCCAGCCGGTGCTGCGATTGAGCCAGCCGCGCTTTTCCGAGATCGCCCAACACAGGTCGAAGGCGTCGTCGTAGCTGCCTTGGACCTGGACCACTCTGGCGCCATAAAAGAGCAGTTGAGCCACCTTGGCAGCGGGCGCGGTGCTGGGCACGAAGACGATGGCCTCAAGGCCTGCGTCAGCGCACAGGCAGGCCATAGAGCAACCTGCATTTCCCGTTGATGCGGTGGACACCACGCCCACTGAGCGCTCGGCCGCCATGGCCAGGAGCACACTCGAGGCGCGGTCCTTGAAAGAGGCGCTGGGCAGCCCGGTATCGTCTTTGAAGTGTAGTCGCCCAAGGCCCAGTTCGGAAGCGAGGTCCGGACTAGGGACCAAGCGGGATCCCCCGACGGTGAGAGAGAACGCCGCGGCGCCCTGTTCTGTGGCCGGAAGCAAGGGGAGATAGACAAAATGTCCGGCGGTGTGGAGCGCCTCCAGCGAAGGTCTTTGAAAGGAACTTCGCAAGCGCTGAAAGTCATACTCGACCTTCAGATTGCCGCCGCAGGCGCAACGGTACGCGGGGAAGCGAGGTGAGCTTTCAGCCCCGCACTCATAGCATGAAAAACCGAGAATAGTGTTCTTGTCCATTTGCGGCCCCTCCATCTCAACCGGCCCATTGTGCTTCCTTTGCTTGCGAATGTCCACCGTCCAGTTCGGCCCCCTTAACTACAGCGTTTTTCCTTGACACTACGGTTGTGAGGACTTACACAATAATGAGTAAGATGGTGTCTTTATTTATGTTTACAACGCGAGGAAGTGAATCGATATGACGGACAAGACTATGCGATTCGTGCCGGGATTAGCGCTGTTGTGGTGCCTGGTTGCCTGCCCCGCTCCGCTCTTTGCACAGGAAGACCCGGTTATCGAAGACCCGAGTCCAGCGGCCGACTCCGGCATGCGGCAGTTCTTCCTGGGCCTCCTCAACGAGGGCAAGTCCCTCGCCGACAGAGGCTACTTCTACGAAGCGTGCGTGGCGTTCAACGGGGTGCTGGAGCGCGGCGAAGAGGTGGAGGAGTACTTCAAGACCGCTGAATTCGATATGGCCGTCAACTTGCACAACCAGGGGCTGATCTATTCGGCGTTCACCTACTTCGCCCGGATCGTGGATGCAGGCGACACCCACCCTTACTATCGCAAGGTTCTGCCCTGGCTCATTACCATCGGCCGGCAGGTCCCCGGGTTCCAGGGGGTGAAGGAGTACCTGTCCGTTTACGAAGCCAAAGACTACCCGGCGGACTACCGGGACGAGATCGCTCTCATCGTGGGGCAGTTCTTCTATTCACAGGACGATCACGAATCAGCGCTGCAGACCCTGGCTCTGGTGGGCACGGACAACGAGGAGTTCTATCTGCGGGCCAAGTACCTGGAGGGTGCCATCTACGCTCGCAAGAACGAAGCAAAGGGCTCCCTTGACGCGTTCAAGGACATCTTGCGATACGAACGGAATTCGTTGAGCAAGTCGGAGGTGATGAAGACCTTCCACCAGATGGCGATAATGGCCATTGCGAGGATTTTCTACTCTGCCGGCGACTTTGAGCGGGCGCTGAAGTACTACGACGAAATCGAGAAGTATTCGGACCATTGGCTGCAGGCGCTCTTCGAGAAGAGCTGGGCCTTCTTCCGGCTGCACAACTACGAGCGGTCCATGGGTAACCTGCACACCTTGAACTCTCCCTATTTCGAAGAACAGTACTTCCCGGAATCCAGGGTTTTGCAGGCTGTGATCCTGTACACCAACTGCCGCTACGAAGACGCCATCGTGGTGGTAGACCAGTTCGTCAAGGAGTACGACGACCTGCGCAAGGAGCTCAACTCGCAGCTTGCCCAGAACGACGACCCGGCGGACTTTTACTACTGGCTGGCCGCACTGTCGCAGAAGGGCAAGGGGTTCTCCCAGAAGCTCAAGCGCATCTTCAACCTGGCGCTGGCGGACAAGAAGCTGTATCGCCTGTTCACCTTCATCGTGGCGCTGGACCGGGAGGAGATGCTCTTGGAGAGCATGCGCAAGAACCAGGTGCAGAAGGATCTGGCTGAATTCCTGTTGGGCGAACTGGTCACCTATCGAGAGCTGGCCATTGGCGAGACGGGGGAACAGGCTCAGGCCCGCCTGACGCGTATGCGCAAGGAGTTGCAGCGCCTGGTGTCCCAATCGATGAAGGTCAAGTTCGAGGCGCTCAACGCTTTGAAGGAGATGATCGAGGGTAAGCGGGAGGCGACGAGGAAGCAGGGTGAGAGCAGAGGCTGGGTGGTAGTGCGTGACGATGAACACCTGGCCTGGCCTTTTGAGGGGGAATATTGGAAGGACGAATTGGATTCCTACCTTTTTAGAGTTGAGAATCTGTGCCCCGAGCAACAGAAATGAGCGGAGCTTTACGTATGAAAAGAGTCCTGACCTGTACCTTGCTCGCCGCCTTCTTGTGCGGATGGGTCCTACAAGGCCCCGTTGCCCAGGAGAAGGGCGACAAGTTCAAGCCCACGATCGAGGGGTCGGTGAAGAAGGTCGAGCCGGCCAAACCCAAAGTGAAGAAGGGCAAGGCCCGTCCCGGGCTGACCGCCGAGGACCTCTATCGAGTCAAGCCGTCGGCCTCTGAGGAGAAGCTCCAGGCCGCGATCGAATCTCTCTACCGCATCATCGACTATGCGGAAGACGACGATCCTGAAAAACCGGTGTACTACGCCCGTCTGGCCAATCTCTACTGGGAAAAAGCCGAAGCTTACTTCATGCAGGCCTACTCGGACGAGATGGACAATCAGGTGATGGCCGCCAGCAAGGTCAATGACGAAGCGCGCATTGCGGAACTGGAGGCCAAGCGTGAGCTGCTGCTTGACTCCCAGAAGGAGTGGCGCCGCAAGGCGGTGAAGATCTTCCAGGAGATCGAGCAGAAGTACCCCGACTATGCGAAGCTGGACATGGTGCTGTTCTACCTGGGCAACTTCACCACCCAGATGGGCGACCCGGAGGCGGGTTACGGGTACTACACCAAGCTCATCACCAAGTTCCCTGAGTCCAAATACATCCCTGACGGCCTGGTCAACGTGGGTGAGTATTTCTTCCAGAAGAACGAGTTCGACACGGCCAACGAGTTTTACAGGCGGGTGGAGAAGTTTGAGACCTCGCGTATCTACCCCTTCGCCATCTACAAGGAAGCGTGGTGCCACTACAACATGGGCGAGTACGAGGAAGCGTTCAAGAAATTCGTGGACGTGATCCAGTACGCGATCAGGATGGAGAAGGATGGTGCGGGCCCGAAGATAGGCTTGAAGGCGGAGGCTCAAAAAGACATCGTGCTGGCTTACAGCCAGATCGGCAAGGAAGGCAACGCCATCCCGTTTTTCAAGAGCATTGCGCCCGACATCTACCTGGTGCTTGCGGCGCGCCTGGCCAAGCTCTATTCCGACCAGGGCGAACCGGCCAAGGCGATCAAGATGTACAAGGCTATCATCCAGGAGGAGCCCGACTCTCCCACGGTCCTGACCTACCAGCGCCTCATCGTCGAGGCGGCTGACAAGACGACCAACAAGTTATTGACGCGCAAAGAGGTTCAGCGCCTGGTCAAGCTTTTCGCCGCGCTGGAGCAGGAGAGCTCTTCCATCGTCCAGACGGAGCGGGACAAGGTAGAGGAGTTGCTCCGGAACATGGCCATGGGCTACCACCTGGAAGCCCAGAAGACCATGGAGAAGAAGGCGATGTTGCTGGCCCGGGAGGTGTACGACCACTACCTGACCCTGTTCCCCGAGGGAGGTGCGGGCCGCTACCAGATCATCATGAATCACGCCATCCTCCTGTACCAGTTGGAAGACTACGGCGCGGCGGTGGAGGAATACGAGAAGGTGATCGCGTTGGACCCGAAGGGCAAATTTGCGCGGGAGGCGGCCTACACCGCGCTGCTGTGCTACTACAAGCTCATCGATACGAAGAAGACCACCAAGGTGAAGACCGACGAAGAAGAAGAGTCGGCCAAAAAAGAGCTCCCGCCCCTGTATGGGAATTTTGTCGCTGCGTGCGACCGGTTCGTCGCCATGGGACCGGAAGACGAAGAGGAGTTGGTGCAGGCCAAATTCGCGGCTGCGAAGGTCTTGTACGACTTCAACCACTTCAAGGAAGCTGCTCCCCGGCTGGCTGAGATTATCGATAGATTCCCGAGCCACGAGGTGGCCCCCGACTCGGCCATGCTGCTGCTGTCGGCCTACACCATGCTGCGCGACATCAACAACCTGAACGCCTGGGCGGAAAAGTTGTACGCGATGCCGGCCCTCGCCCAGGGAGAACTGCTCGCCATCATCATGAAGATTCGGGACCACGCCAAGTTCAATCGGTGCTTCCAGTACGAGTTCGACAAGCAGTACGAGGCTGCCGCCGACTGCTTCGTGGACTACACCCAGAAGTTCCCCGAGTCCAAACTGAAGGACAAGTCACTTTACAACGCCGCGGTGAACTACCAGCGGGCCAGGAAGTACGAAAAAGCGTTGAAGACCAACGCAGCACTGTACAACTGCTGCGCCCGCACCTCGAAACTGGGTCCCCGGGCCCTGTTCCTCATTGCGGAGACGTACCGGCTCGCCGCGGTGTATGACACTGCGTCCGACTACTACGAGCAATATGCGGCCAAGCACCCGAAGGAATCCAAAGTGAAGGAGGCGTTGATGTTTGCCTCCAAGTTCCGCCGGGGACTGGCCCAATACGACAAGGCGGTCAAGGACTACAATCTGTTCATGAAGCGCTTCCGCAAGGATCCGATGGTGCCTGCGGTGTACTTCGACATGGGAACCCTGTACTCGAAACAAGGCAAGTGGAAGAAGGTAATCTCCCACTTCAGGAGCTACCTGAAGAAGTACCGCAACGCCGGCGGGGTGAACCTGCTGCTGGCCGCGTATCAGGAGATCGGCAAAGCTTATCTTGAGTCCCGGAAATACAAAGATGCGCGCAAACAGTTCGACATAGTCATCGAAACGTTCAAGAAGCTGCCTCCCGAAGACAAGAAGAGCATCGACCGCAAGGGGATCGCGGCCATTGCCTGGGCCTACTTCAACATCGGTGAGACGATGTTCAAGGAGGCTGCCAAAATCAAGTTGACCCGGAAGAAGCTCAAGGAGGACACCCAGAAGAAGATGAAGGTGCTTCTCGACGCCGAAAGGTACTTCCTCACCGTGCTGAGCCTCAAGCAGCCGCTGTGGAGCACTGCGGCGCTCTACAAGATCGGCGCCGCCTGGGAGAAGTTTGCCGATGATTTCGAGAACTCTCCCCTACCCCGAGGCCTCGACGAGTTCGAACAGGAAGAGTACAAACTGCAGTTGAGCGAGGCGGCTCAGCAGTTCCGCAAGAAGGCGGCGGGTGCGTACAAGAAGTGCCTGGAAGAAGCGAGGCAGCAGCACATCTTCAACGACTACACCGAGAAAGCGGAGGTGCGCCTGTCGGTACTTGAGTTCCAGTTCGCAGGCATGAAAGAATACCGCATCCGCCCCGGCTACTTGACTGCCGGCGTAAACCCGTCCGGTTTCAAGGAGCAGAAGGCGGCGGTGTTCCAACCCACAGACAGCGACACCGAGTTGAAGGAGCAGCCAGTTCCCGGGGCCCCAGGAACCGTGCCGGGAGGTGAACAGAAATGAGAACTCTTTCAATCATCCTACCGGCCCTGTTGCTTTTTCTTGCATGCCCTGCAATGGCTCAGGACGCGCCAGCGGGCGCGGCTCCGGCTGCGGGCGCACCCGCACCCGCACCTGAACCTGCCCCGCCCGCGGAGGAGCCGCCGGCCAAGCCGGCTGAGCCGACCACGCCGCTGGGCAAAGCCGTGGCGCTGCTCGAATCGGACCCGGCCCAGGTGGCGCCAGGCTCCGAAGCGGAGAAACTCCTCCTCGAAGTGGCGGGCAAAAAGGACGGACCTGCCGAGGCTACCTACAACCTGGGAGTGCTGTACCTGAGGAACGGCAAGCTCGACCGAGCTACCAGCTATTTCCAGGAGACCCTCCAGAAAGACCCGAACTTCTCGGAAGCGCTGGCCCAACTGGGCGTTATCAAAGCCATGGGCGGGCAAACCACCGAAGGGGAGACACTCATCAACCAGGCGCTGGATATGGACAAGTATTCCGCGCCGGCCAGGGACTACCTGTCGCGCAAGGCGTTGCAGGAAGGCAAACCCGACGAAACCATCAGGCACTGCCGCATCTCCTTGCTGGGTGACCCGGACAACATGAACGCGTACCTGAACATGGCCATCGCCTGGTACAAGAAAGGACGGCTGGACGTAGGAGATCTCGTTTGCCAGAGCGCCCTTCTCATCGACGCGAAGAACGCGTCAATTCTCAACATGCAGGGACTTATCCGCCTGAAGAAAGACGACGTCAAGGGCGCCATCGCCAGGTTCCAGGCTGCGCTGAAGGCAGACCCCGACTTCCTGGATGCGCGCAAGAATCTGGCGGCCGTAACCCTCAACTTCAAGGACTTCGCCACTGCGACCACTCAGTTTGAAGCGGTTCTCAAGGTGGAACCCGACAACCAGCAGTTCCAGGTGAGCTACGCACTGGCTCTCAGAGGGATTGAGAAATTCGACGACGCGCTGGCAGTGTTGACCGAGGTTCTGACGAAGAACCCGGGCAACCTTGACGCCAGGTACAACGAATGCATCCTGCTTCACGAGTACATTCAAGACTACGCCAAAGCGCTTCAAGAATGCGAGCGGTTCAAATCTGCCCTGGACAAAAAGCACCCCAAATACAAGGAGATGAAGCTCAGAGTCAAGGGGATCCGGGAAACCATCAAGGTGATGGAAGAGATGAAGGAGATGGAGGCAGAGGAGAAGCCGGTAGAGGA
>CAZVFX010000062.1:4681-9989 GCA_964626565.1 uncultured Myxococcales bacterium | reverse complement strand
GGGTGTCCTCTAACCGGGCTTCAGGCCGGCGACGGATCGGCGAGGCCCAGTTTGCAGGTGGAAGCTGACATCAGTTTGATCTATACTTAGTGTAGTAAGAGAAGGAGGACGGGCATGAGAAAGGTGATGATATTGACGGCCCTGGCCCTGGCCTTCGTGCTGGCCTCTCCGGCCGTCTTTGCCGCTCCCGGCAAGGACAAGAAGGGGGACGACGTCACGGTGTTCGACTTCGAGGAAGACGAGGTCACCGTGAGTTTCCTCAAGCCGGAGGTTGGGTTCGTTGGCCTGATCCAGCAGGAGAAAGCTGCCAGCCTCATCAAGATCCGGCAGGACTTTGTTGATGAGATAGTCCAGTCGGCCGACGACCTCTAGCGGGACGAATGTTATGAGCGAAAGCAAAGTCGAAATCACATTGGTGGTGAAGGGCGCAACGGGTCGACAGAACACGTATTCGTTCGCCAAGAACCAGATCCTTCTCGGTCGCACGGTTTCCTGCGACGTCACCTTGGAAGAAGCGTCCGCGGGCAAGGAGCACGCCCGCATCCAGGTGTCGCCCGAAGGTGCGGTGAAGCTGGTTGACCTCGGAACAAGCACGGGCACGTCGATGAACGGTGTGCGTGTTGAGGAGAGCATCCTCATTTCCGACGGCGACGAGTTGCGCATCGGAGACACGGTAATCGATGTCAAGGTGAAGAAGCTGGCTGAGGGGCTGGTGGACGCGGAGAAAAGAGCCCCAACCCGTTGGAAGGCCTACGAGTTGCCTCACAAGCCTGTTTTGAACATCGCGCAGTTGTGGGGCGACGCGGTCATCGCGGTAAACCGGTTCGGCAAGTCATCAAAGCACATCTGGCACATGCTTGTCTTCGTGGTGAGCATTCTGGCTATCGAATTGTGGATCACACTGGAGACCTACGCCGCGCTTAGAGCCCTATACATGAAGGGCGAACTTGCCGACTACGGCCCGCACATGACTGCGGTCATCGTCTGCTTCGTGGTCGCTGACATACTCGTCGTGCTAATGACGCTGGACCTGTTCCGTTGGCCTCGCCAATCCCAGTTCCGCTCGGTGAGAATCGGGCAGGACAAGAAGGCGGACTTCTTCGTCCCCGCCGACCTGTTGGGCGACAAGAACTACAACCTGGTGGTAGCATTCAAGGGCAAGCCCGCCTTGAACCTCGGCAACGATGCCATCAAGGGCAAGGTACTCGTCGACGGGCAAGTCTTGAGCATGGACGACATCCGCAAGACCTCATACGTCAAGGAGAAACACTTCCTGCCCTTGAACTACAAGCTGAGGGTCCGAGCACAGGTCGGGCACATTACGTTCATTCTCGGCCTGGACCCGGCGCTCAGAGAGCCCAAGGGCGCGCTTCTCTCCCGTATCAATGTTCCGATTCTGGCCAGCTTTGCGCTGGCGTTCTTCTTTCACGTTCTGTTTTTGCTGGCAGTGATGGCTGCGCCCCGGACAGAGCCTGTGGTGCGGGTATCGACCACCCACAGCCGAACGTTCAAGACTCTCATCAAGGCAGCCAAGCAGAAGAAGGAGGAGGACGAGAAGAAGAAGGTTAAGATCAAGGAAGAGGATAAGAAGGAGGAAGAGAAGAAGAAGAAAGAAGAAGACAACCCGTTGAAGGAAGAACTGGACAAGCCTCCGGTTCTGGAAGAGAAGATCGTCAAGGAAGAAAAGCGGGTGAAGAAGGTGGAGTTGAAGCCCAGGAAGGTCAAATCCATCGAGAGCAACATCAAGCGCAAGAAGAAGAAGAAGAAGCTCAGCTCCATGACCACTCCTGTCTCCAAGGAAAAGGTACGCAAGAAGGGCGCCCTGGGGGCGCTGTACGGCGGCGGCATGAAGGCGATCGGCACCCAGTTCGGCGGTTCCGACATGGTTATTGACTCTTCGTTCGCCCCGGTAGGAGACCTGGCAATCGCAGGCTTGAATGACGGCGAGATCGATCTGGGTGGCGGTGACGACTCGGATCCCTTCGACCTGTCCAAGGTGCAGTCCGACGGCGGTGCTCTAAGTGGCGAGTCGGGCCCGGGCGTCGGCGGCTTCGGTTCGGTTGGCGCGGACGGCGCCGCGGTTGGGCAGGGCGGCAACCTGCTGGCCGGCCGAGACCTGGCTGAACTGTCGAAGAAGAAGGTGTCTGCCTCTGTCAAGGGACCAAAGTTCAAAGACAAGAAGGTAAAGATCACGCCCAGTGCCAAGTTCGACATGTCGGGCGGCGGAAAGCTCGACCGGGCGGTGGTGAAGAAGTACATCCGCAAGCAGCTCGCCAAGATTCGGTGGTGCTACCAGCAGGCGTTCAACAAGAACCCCGACCTGGAAGGAAAACTCACCGTCTCATTTATCATCTCCCCCACCGGCTCGGTGATGAAATCCAAGGTGGCTCAGTCCACCCTTTCCGACAAGGAACTGGAGAAGTGCATCGAGCGCAAGATCATGACCTGGCGCTTCCCGGCCCCGCAAGGCGGCGGCGTGGTGAAGGTCAACTATCCCTTCGTGTTGAGAAAGCAATAGGGAGAGGCTGTAGCAACGGAGAGGCTGTAGGCGGTAGGAACGGCTTACGGCTAACAGCTAACTGCCAACTGCTGAAAAACCTACTAGATGGGTAGTTCGAAGATCCCTAGAAAATGTAGTGCTGCTACCACTATGCCGGCACCCAGGCCGAGGCCCAGGAGTGCATAGAGTAGATAGCGACCAAAACCGGAGTTTTTCTCCTGCACCTTGAACGTAAACTGAGCGGTTTCCGTGCGGCCGGACGCGTCTTCCTCCGAGTCTTCGGCGGGCTCGGGCTTCTCTTCGGCGGGCTCCTCCTTGCCGGGCATCTCTCCCTGTTCCTCCTCTACCGGAGGCTGGGTCTGCGGGATTTCATCTTCGGAAAGCCCTTCCGAGAGGATGAACGCCTTCAACGGATCGCCCAGTTCCTCGTACTGCCTCAAGAAACGCTCGAAGTCTACCCAGCGCGCACCGTCGGGTGAGACCTGAAGTTGCTTGTAAGCCGAGATCTTCTTCTTCCAGCCCAGAAGGGCTTCAGGGTCCGTGAACTTGAAAGTGAGTCCGGAAGGGGTCTTCAATTGCCAGTCGGCCTCGCCTGATGGGCCTTCAGCGTTCAGCTCGCTATCGTCCGCGGTGTCTTCCACGAGCACCGCGTCATCGGAAAGGCTCAGCATCGTTTCCAACGGAGTTTTTTCGTCGGCGGCTTCTTCCTCGAACCCGATGGATGGGTCCCACCCTCCTTCTTCCAGCAGCTCTTTGGGCAGTTCGACCCTGTCTGTGCGCTCTTCTTCACCCACGGGGACTTCGTAGTCATCCTCTTCCACGGCCGTCCAGGGAATCTCGTGAGCAGCGTCAGGCGGAGTATCGCCGGTAGGGTCTTCCAGCTTGGTAGAAGTCGTACCCGGATGGGCAACCTTATCCGCATCCTCGGGGAGGGGCTGGATGTAGCCACACTTCGGGCACACGACCTTGCCGCCACGCTCCTCGATGTCGTCACTGGCTACCGCGAACTCTTGCCAGCAGCTTATGCAGATAAACTGATCACTCATGCGGGTCAGCCTTCACCTCCCCGTACCTTTTAGCACCAAAGCGCATGTTTCGCAATACGGAAAACATACTGTGGTCCTGACCATTGTCCACCATCGATGACGGCTGCAACATCCTCAGCAGGGTCCGCAAAGCGCCACCCGGGCGGCGGTGCCCAACTTTTCCTTGCACCCGCGGGTTAAAAGATGGAACATAAAAGAGGTCTGTACGCCGGAGGAACACTATGCGCACTTTGATTCTGATCGCCGGATTATCCCTGGTCTTTGCTGTCTCCTCGTGCAAGAAGGGGACCGAGCAACCGCCCGCTGCCGCCAAGAAGACGAAGGCTCAGGCACTTGAGGGGGCCAAAGAAGAGAAGCCGGAGAAGAAGGAAAGCGAGGCACAACCGGCAGAGAAGAAGGTCGAAAAGAAGGAAGAGAAGACGCCCAAGAAGGAAGAGGCTGCACCCGATCCCGAGGCCGAGAAACGCCTCCCCGCTGAAGAGAAGAGCACCGAAATCTGCAAAGAGCGAATCGCAGCCGAAGATCGCAGAATCAAGCGAGACGTAATCCCCATGATGCGCGCCGAACAGGACGCAATGGAAGCGATCACCCGTTGGGCCCAGAAAGCCTACGACGTGCTTGAGCCGGAGGAGAGCGCGCTGGCCAAGGTCAAGATTGACGAGTTCTGGAAGGAGTACGGAACCTGCATAAAGGAGATCGACGCCCCCAAGGCGGAGCGCGACCCGGAGTGCGTTGCATACGTGACGGCCGACGCGTCGGCGTGCCAGCGTCTGGGCAACGAGGAGATTCGTAGGCGGTGCGCCGACACGGTGCGCACGAAGGAGTGGGAGAAGAGCCTGTCTGACTGGGCGAAATCCGGCTTCTCAGCCGAGTTCTGTTCCAAAACAACCAAGGCGACGGCGATCCTACCTGCCGCGCTCTGCCCGATCTTCGCTGACACCGGCGACTGCTCCAGTGAGGCATTCTACGGGCACTTGACCAAGTTGTGCCAGGCAGCCAACGCGGGCCTGGCAGGCAAGGACTGCTCGGACAAGTATCCGGAAGGCTCTCAGTACTGCAGGATGCTGAATATCGTCAAGGAGCCGAACCGTGGCGAGCTTTGCAGGGAGGCCGTCGCGGCCGGCCAGTTGTCAATTCCCGTGGATGTGTGCCCGGGAGCCGAAGAACTCACCAAATTGGACTGCGCACAACTACCCAGATCTTTGGCCGAGGGCAGCCCTCCGTTCCCCGAAAAGGAGTGTGCCCTCCTCAAAGCTCTCAAGAGCGGTACAACAAGTTGCGAAGGACTCTACGCAGCCGACAGCGATGACTGCGCTCTGCTGATTTCGGTTCAGGCCGGAATCAAGGGTGACCCCGCCCTGTGCGACACACTCAAAAAACGCGAGCGTGCGCACATGCGCTGCCGGACCTTCCTCTCCACCAAGGTGGAGGACTGCGATCTGAAGACGTCCAGCGAGTGGGGGACCGGCCCCAAGGACGACTCCCCCTGCCGCAAGTTGTTGTGGGACCAGAAAGTGCTGCCGGCATCGGAAGGGCGCACTGAAGTGAGAGTCACCTTTGTGAACCCCTTCGACAACCCCGCCAAGTGCTCGGTGGAGATGAAAGTCACCGCCACGGGTTCCTCGTCGTCACAGACGGAGAATATCGATCTGAAAGAAGCCGAGGTCAAGGTTCACAGCCTGTTCTTCCTCGGCAGCCCCGACTCGAAAGTGGAGTTGATTCCCACCTGCAAGTGGGACCGGGCGATGAAGCCGGAACCGAA
>CAZVFX010000062.1:0-4581 GCA_964626565.1 uncultured Myxococcales bacterium | reverse complement strand
AAGTGGAGTTGATTCCCACCTGCAAGTGGGACCGGGCGATGAAGCCGGAACCGAAAAAGGAGGCGAAGTAACAGGCCTGACGTTTCAGTCTCAGGTTTTCCTGCCGCCTATAGCCTTACTTGATCAATCCGTTCAGCTCATAGCCGGTAACGGAATAGGTCTCACTGGAATCTACGTCGATGAAGGTGATCCTGCCGTTTTCGTGGTCCTGGGATACTGCCACCTTTCGGGACTTGGGCACAAACACCATGGACGTGGGTGAAGAAGCCAGCAAGATCTCATCCGCAATATAGGTCGCCAGGTCGACAGACAGGACGTAGTGGGTGAGATCGACAGGGTCGGGGGTAAGCACGTAGGCCTTCAGATCGAGATCGTCCTCACCGGAAGTGAAAAGCTGCTGAGTCCAGCGGTGCTTGGTCTGGATCAACTTGCGGTACCCGGTATGCAGATCGAACAGCGTGAATCCTTCGGTGGTAGCGATGGTCTTTTCCAGCTCCGAAGCATCCGCGGCATAGCTTTCCGCTTCGTGAAGTACCAAGGCGGTGCCGCCCTGCTGGGAGACCCCCACCCCGACCACGGCCTTCTGCACGGGAAACGCTTTCCACTCGAAGGTCTCGGTAGTGAGGTCCATGACCGTCACCGCCTTGACGCCGCCCACGGTGGTATATAGCACTGCGGCGGACCCGTCCCGGGTCACCACCGCGGCCCCGGCGTTACTGCCGGCAATATCGATCTTGGCAAGAGTGGGATCCTCTTCCTCCTCCTCGTCATCTTCGGGCGGATCGTCCCGTTCCGGGGGATCGTCGGTCTCGGGCGGTTCCTCCGGCTCCGGGGGCGCCTCGATGATCGCTGCGAGGTCGGCGATGTAGGCCAGCCCCTGCTCCCTCAGCAACAGCAAGGCCTGGTTCTGCCCGGGAATGAGGTCTACGTCGGTGGGCAACCCTTCAACAGCTTTGTATCTCAGGTCCCCGGAGTGGATGTCCACCACCGTAACTTTGGGCAACGCCAGATTCCGCACCACCGCGTACTTGCCGTTGTCGGTGACCAGCACCTCCCTCATGGAGGGGTCCTCGGAGTAGTCGTCGGAGACCTGAACGATCTCGGTGATGTCCCCGCTTTTGACCTTGTCCAGCTTGATCACCGAGATGCCGTCATCGGTGACGAGGTAGGCGAGGGGGGATGACTGGTGGAAGAACACCGCGGTGGGATGGAACCCGGTGGACACGTAGGCTACTTCGCCGTCCATGCCGTCCATTGAGACCACAGCGACAGTCTGAAAGTCGCCTACCGGTTCGCCGGGTGCGGCCTGTTCATCATTGTAATAGACAATAGCGTACTCGCCGTCGGGCGACACCGAGATGGCGTTGACGTACGGGAGCATGTCCAGGGTAGTGACGATGTCGTCTTCGGGCTCAGAATAGACGATGGAGAAATCCTGAGTCCCCGAGTTGATCACCAGGGCCACATCTCCGGCCGGAAGAGTGGCCACGCGGGTGGGCTGGCCGCCCACCGGAATGAGCCTGATTTCCAGGCTTTCGGCGTCGATGCGCACCAACGAATCCCTGGCGGTGGCCGCAACATAAACATAGTGCTCACTGGCCTGGGGGGCCTTGAAGTCGAAGTCGATCTCCTCTTCCGGCGGCGGTGGCTCCCAGGGTTCTTCATTATCGCCAGGACCCCATGCCGCGGCATCTGCTGCTGAGGAAACCTCATTCCCGCCCCAGCCGCCGCTGCCACCGCCGGTGCTTTTCTCCGCACCGAAATCAGCGTCGCCGGCACCGCATCCCAGTCCCGCCAGGCCCAGGAGCGCTGCTGCCGCCAATATGATCAAATTTGTAGCTTTCATAATCGCCTCCCCTAGAAGTAGAGCCGGAAATCAAAGGCCATGTAGTACCCTTGAATCCACAGCTCTCCCAGGTCCAGTTCCGCCTGAGGAATGCCCGGTTTGTCGTCGGTTTTGCCGTTCTCCTCCGACTTGATTGCGTCGATGGCAAACGGCTGCTTCACCATCCAGCCGGCCTCCAGGGCCGCGCCCATGGTGAAGTCCCCGAAGAAACCGGACCCATCTCCCGACGGATGGAAGATGGTGCGGGGCAGAAACACCTCACACCCCAGCGCAGCCTTACCGCCGAACCGGCCTTCCAGCCAACCGTCCTCCTGACTGAGATCGCCGGGCCAGGACTGGCCACCGTACAGCCAGTCCTGCTCGAACTTCACCTCGGTCCAAGCATAGGTGCCGCCAAGAGATGCATAGGGCCTGGCCCAGGAAGCCACCGAGTACCCTTTTCGCACCGTCAACTGGGGTTCGAAATATGAAAGCGAGGCCTCCATGCGGTCAAACACCCTTGCTTTCTGAGTGGTACCGGCAAAGCCGACTTGAACAAACAACTCGTTCAACACCTCCACTTCCAGGGCAAAGGCCCCGGCGCCCAACCAATCGTTATCTGAGAAGAAGTCGTAGGCCGCGTCCTTGATAAGGACGGACTGGCTGCCCACCGTAAAGTTGATTTCCGTAAAATCGTCCCCTGCCCGGGCTGCGGAGGGAAGAAGGACGAATACCATGATAGCTATCACTGTCCGTTTCATTATCCCCTCCCTAATGCTCGAGCCCGAGAAGGTACGGGGCGAAAAGCTGCACCGCATCCTCTCGTTCGTCGAAGTCGTCAGGCGCCACCAGCAACGTCTCGTTGAGGCTGTCCGTAGCCACCACCAGCCCCTGCTTCTCCAGGTGGATGAGGCGGTCGGGCGACGGGCCGTTAGAGATGTTGATCATCTCGATATCCAGCGCTTCCGGCTCGGAGAAATCGATGGACGACAGATAGGTGGCTGCGCCTTTGGTCGCCAGCGTGTACATGGTGTTGCCGTCGGCCGAAAAGACCTCCTGGTGGATGGTCTGCCCACCGCCGAAGGAAAGTACGGACCCGTCGGTTGCGGACACCATGGACATGGAGTTGCTCCCGCCCGCGGGGTGGAGTGCGAGGAAGTGCTCGGCTCCGCCCAGCATGTAGACCCGGGAGATGTGCGACGGAAGGGTGTAGTACTGGAACGCCTTGCTTTTCTTTTCCGCCAACTGGTCCAGTTCAACAAAGTAATACGAGTTATCGTTGCCCGAATCGTCAAAGACGAACGCGCCGAGTTCACCGGAGCCGGGAATGTCGAACAGCGTCAGGTTGCGGGGGGTGACCTCGACCGGATAGAGTTTTACGTCGGAGGTCTCCGGGTAGACCACTGCAACCATGCGTGCGGTGGTGCACACCACTGCGATTCCGAGGGCTCCGTCCTGCCCAATAAAGGGCTCGAACTTGGACGCTCCGGCCGCGGTCGGGAACACGTTCACTTTGACCCCACTGCCGCCTGGAGCCAGCGTGGCGAGGTCGATGTCGATAACGTAAAGGTCGGAGCCGCCGGCAAGGAAGAAGGCGCGCAAGCGGCCGGGCTCAGATACGAACTTCATGGCCCCCGGCAGCACGCTGGTTTCCGAATCCGGTGGCTTGAGCGGGATGGACACGGTATCCATCTTGTCTCCGCCCAGTTCCACCATGGAGATCCAGGAGTTCCACCTTACGAACACGAACTGCCGGTCGGCGCCCCCAAGCTTGGCGGGAGGAGCGATGTCCGCGCCCGTGGGCGCACCCCCGTAAGTCTTTAATGTCTGGCCGGTCACCGGCTCTTTGTCTTCGGTCACATCGATAAAGCCGATCTGCCCCTTGGTGAGGAACAACGACTCCTCTCCACCTTGTGCGCCCTCACTGAAATAGGCGACCACCAGGGGCGGATCGTCGCGCACCACGAACCGGTCGTAGGGAGAATCCATCTCGAATGTTTCCACCTTCCCCTTCTCCGGATACACCGCCTGGACAACCCCCTTGTCCACGGACTGCAGCAGAATCGCCTTTTCGGAGTCCAGCACCGCGGCGACCTGGCTGCCTTCCTCCACCGCCAGCCGTTCGAAATGGGGGGTCAGCTCCCCGGCTTCCGGCGCGATGACCAGAACCTCGTCGAAATTGCGATCGAGATAGACGAGTGTGGAGCCCACTGCGTACGGCCCCTCGAACTGGAACCACTGGTCCAACCGCTCGTCCCTCGACCCGCACTGAAGCACCATTGCGGTACATAGCGCCAGCAAGGCAAGTCTAGTATTCATGAGTCCTCCTCAAGCCTGAACATTCTCGAACAATGTATCGTTTCGTCACCCGCTTAGCAACGGCCGTATCCCAAAGCAATCGCCGTGCCAACGGCCAGAATCGCTGAAAGCCTTACGGCTGTAGCGGTTCACGCCCCGACGAGGAGACGGCAACACGGCGTTCTACGACACTCGCGCCGCAGAAGGGTATTTTTTCTACACAACATCCCGCAGTGGTCACATTTCGAACATGATGACAGCAGCCTTTCGGAGATCGACCGAATCTGGCCGTCCGCAGCGCAGGATTCGCCCTACATGGCTGGACAGACATGCCCTACACGGCCACAAGGGGAAGTCTTGCAGCTTTTGTAGTATTGGCCTTACTTGTGTCTATTTATGTATTATTCTATCTAATAGTATTCTACATTTTCACTGCGCAGGCATTACCTCCCCCGGAG
>CAZVFX010000061.1:0-43451 GCA_964626565.1 uncultured Myxococcales bacterium | reverse complement strand
CCCGAAGAGTAACAGGGACAAGTACTTTCGGCGTTCCATCGTTCTTTACCTCGAGTTTAGTTGTATGGAAAACGACTGATTATCGTGATTCGGCTTTGTTTGGGAGACCATGGCAAATACCACCTGGAGGTAACTTCCTGCATCAACTGCCGCGTTATGCGCTGACTGCGGCTGGTCCCTATCTCTACACCCCGGAGACCAATCAGGAGGTTGCTTGCGCCAAACTTGGGAAGCCCCTGCCTGATTGTCAACCCCGTCCGCGCACTGAGGCTGCGCGTCCAAGGCGTATCGGCGGGATGCTAACACGGGGTGGGTCCGCAGGGAAATCCTAGGCTGTCGATTCTTCGGGTTTGTCGACCTGCTCCAAAGAAGAGTTCACGGCCCCTTTTTGGTGATCTGGACGGGCGTCCGGTTTGCGGGTATCATCTTCGGGAGCGACGGAAGTCTTGCTCTGATGGCTGCAGATCTAGGAGCAGCAAGTGACTACAGGCAGGATGCGAACATGATGACCGGACAGCTATCAGTTGTAGCGGCAATCGGCCTGGTGCTGGCGATGGCCGGCTGCGGCGCCTCCGACTCGGCGAAAGTTGAACCGGAGAATCAGGCCGGGGTCGAGAAGATCTTCGAGTTGGAGGCGATTCCTGTAATCCAGTTGACGCCGTCGGGAGGGTGGGCGACGTTGGTTACGGCCTACGTCGAACAGGGGAAGAACGAGTACGTGGAATCGGGGTTTGATTTCAACGAAGACCACTTGGACTCCATCGGGCTTCGAATCCGGGAAGAAGTGGAGGAGGGCGAAGGAAGGGACAGAACAAAATACAACTTGAAGATCAACTTCGATTACTTCGATGGGAAGCGGTTCAACAAGACCGACAAGCTGTTGCTCGCCGTGGATCGACCCGACCCGTCAATGATGCGTGAAGCGCTCACGGCCCGGTTGTTCGAGGCGATGGGAGTGCCGTCTCCCCGGGTGGACTACGCCAGGGTAAGCGCCGACGGAAACGAACTTGGATTGTACGTGATGAAGCAGGTAGTGGATAAGCGCTTCCTGAAGGACCGATTCGGCACTGCGGATCATGCTGACGACGGAAATCTGTATGAGTGTGTACCTCCCGGCTGCCTGCTGGAGTGGGCGGGAGACACCAAGGACTCGTATCTCGACACTTCTTGTGGTGAGGACGGCGGCTGCGGCCTGGTGCTGATCACCAATGAAGACGACCCTTCGGACAACGACTATTCGGACCTGATAACATTGCTGAACGTGATCGGGACCGTTCCCGATGAGCAGTTCGCCGACGCGATTAAAGTGGTCTTCGACGTGGATACTTTCCTGCGCTACCTGGCGGTTGCGGTGGTGATCGGCGACCACGAGAGCTACCTTGGGGCCGGCCAGGATTTCTATCTGTATCACCGGCCGGATACCGGGCTGTTCACGTATATCCCGTGGGACCACAACCGCACGTATGGTGCAAAGAAATGCAAGACATCCACGGAAGAGACCGGCGTAGAAGTGGACAAGCTGTGGTGCGACACCGCGCCGCGCCCTCTCACCACCCGAATACTTGCGGTTGGCGAATTCAACGAGTCCTACCTGGCCTATGTGAAGCAGGTGCGAGACGAGTTCTTCACCGAAACTGTGCAGGGCCAGTGGGTGGACGAGTTGGACGCCCGTTTTGGCGAACTCCTTGAGGCGGATGGAAACCGGGGCTTCACAATGGACGAATACTGGACGTCCATCTCCAGGCAACCGTCGGAGGATAAACCGTCAAACCTCCTTCACTTTGTGAAGACCCGCCGCGCTTACCTGATGGCGGAACTGCCGTAAACTCTTCTGGAGTTACCGGGAGGCACCTGCGGACCGCTGCCCGGCAATCAACTCGTCCACCGATCTGACAAGATCGCTGAAGACCCGCTGGCTCACCGTGTGTAGCATCTCTCCCTCGTCGTCCATGATTTGAATTGGTATGGGGATGAAGTACAGCCAGATTTTGCGAGCACATGTGGTCTGATAGCCGACGAAATTCCGGCGGTAGCGCCTGCCCGTTGATTCGTCCGTCAGATGCACCTTGAGCTTGACGGTTGCGGTTGTTTCCGACGAGCTGTAGCCGTAGCCGAGCCACCAGAAGAACAGGTCGTAGCCCAGGTCGACCTGGCTGATGGCCACGTCAATGGTGACACCCCGGTCCTCAGGGGCGGTAGTCAAGACGTAGCCTGCGACCGTCAACTCGGCCGCGAGCCCGTTGCGAACATAACGGACCACGTCGTTCATGTCGATGCGGGGATCGAACTCAAAAACGGTCTGGTCCGAGGTTACCCTCAGGACTACCGGCAGGTTTTCCCCGGAGAGACGCAGAGTAATGGGATGATAAGGTTCCAGGCGGTCGATTCCCGCGGTGCAGCCAGCCTGGGCCAGCAGGACTACGGTTAGGAGAAGGGTAAGATAATATCGCATAGTTCACACTCTGCGGAGGACCCGATAGCTTCTGAAACGCTGGTCCTACAAACCTTAACGAAGTGGCACGCTGAGGTCAAGAGCCTCTAGTGGTCCGGACCCTCAGAAACGCGGTCAAAGCGCACAGGGACAGGAGTACCAGAACAATGCCGGATGCCGACGGCAACCTTGAACCGGCAGGGGACGAACAACCGCTCTTCGCAGCGCGGCCGGACCCCGTTGTATCAGCGGTCACGTCGACTTCGTCTGCGGTGATCAATTCCACGGCGTCTGCGCCGGACGCGACGTCGCTGGATACGACGTCGCTGGTTTCGGCGGAAGTGGCTTCGGGAGTGGGCGGCGGAGGCTCAAGGCCGGTGGAGAAGATGAAGCTCTCGCTCTCCAATAAAGGTGCACCGTCCCAGGCTGAGATGGGTGGAGATACCGTTACCGTGTAGTCGGTATTGTCCGCCCAATCCTCCATCGGCTTGACGTTGACGAGGTGTGAATTGGAGCCGTAGTAGACATGGAGTTTGACCGGGTGAACGTCGCCGCCGCCGGTGGTCACGACCACTGTGTCGGTGCTGACCGTGGATGCGTCAAGGCCCCGGGGCATCATGAACGAAACCCAGGAATCGGGCGTGGATGCATCCTGAGGCTGTTCGTACGGCGTGCCGCCGGTGAAGTAGGTCGCGGCCAGCGGCTTGTCGAAGCCTGCTCCATCGCCGTGCAGCGTACCCCACAGCACATTCCAGTAAGCGGCCACCGCGGGCCCGATGGTCGGCGGGCTGCCGGGGGCTGCCGGGTTGTCCTGGTTGGAGCAGGCCCAGGGATACAGCTCCATATACTCCCCGAGGATGGCCGGATTGTCGTGGGAACTGTTGGCGTACATGATGGCGATTACCACCAGGTCGTGGCCCTTTTCGAGGGTTTCTGCCGTCACCATGTGCCCGCTGAGCTTTTCGTAGAGAGGCGCTAATGTTTCGGCGGGCAGCCATTTCACCGGCGGCTCCATGTAGCCCTGGGTGGCCGCAAAGCAGGTGTCGGTGGCTCCGTCAACGCCGAACAGGGTGGCCCCCGAGCCATTTTCGTCGTAGTACTGGTGTCGCTCCAGGTACATCCCGTCGTACAGTTGATCGCCGATGCCGTGTGCCGCCATGCCCAGAAGAAACGCGATGTGCCCGGCCGCCTCATCGGACCAGGGCGGCTCGAACTCGGCCCGGATCCACTCAAGATAGGTGAGGTGAAACGGCTCCCAGTGGCTGGTTTCTCCATAGCCGTCGCCCACCGCGTACCCGCCGTCGGGATACATGGCTCCGTTGCGCATCTTTTCCAGCCGCGCTTCCTCGCTCAGAAGGTCCTTGAGTTCCCCGTCTTGCAGATAGTTGACGGCATCCCCCGCGATCCAAACGTGGGAATAGTTCCCGCACGCCAACGCGGTCGAGGGGTCCGGGGCCAGGCCAGCAACCACCATCAGCACGAACCAGGAAGTAGGCAGCAACCCTCTATACATGACATCCTCTCTGCCTGTTCCAGAAACGGGATGCGACAAAGAAACCCGTCGGGGGTCAGCAGTCCACAGGGCAACTCTGGGAATCCTCTCCCGCCGGCTCACAGACGCCGTTGCCACAGCAGTACCGGCTCGAAGGCTTTCCGTTGGTCTTACCGGGACAGTCTCCGGAACACGAATGACAATCCTCGCCCTCGTCGCAAATGCCGTTGCCGCAGGCGGACTCGATTCCTCCGCGCGGCTGAGCAGGTGAGGTCACCTGGAAATCAGCCACGCTGTCGGAATCGACGGTCGGGTCAAAACGTTCGATGGAATCTCCCGTCGACGCCGATATAGGCCACCCCGCTGCGGGGTCTTCGTAGGCCACATAGTCCACAGGCCCGCTCGGGTCCGCCAGAGTAAGCTGATCTCCGTCGTTGTTCAGCGCCAGCGTCATGCCCGAGACGTCCGGGTCCTTTCCGTACAAGCCCCGAAAGCCGCCAGCATCGCGTGCAACGCTAAGATAGGAACCGGACGAGATCACAACCCCCGAAGGCAAGTACCATGCAGACGCGGCATCGGCCAGGCTCCACCCATCTAGATTCACAGTTGTCTCGGTGGGGTTGTACAAATCCACAAACTCCTCTGCAGCATCGTCGCCCGGAGTATCGTAGGCGACTTGGGCAATCACGACGTTCCCTCCCGGGGCAACACAATCGGAGTCATCCCCATCTACGAAACCATCGCAGTCGTCGTCGAGGCCATTGCCGCAGTCCTCGGCCGCAGGATAAGCCGCACCAGTACAGGCGCCCCATGTCCCGTTAACGCACGGCTGATGACCCAACGTACATTCACCGACATCTGTTTCTCCGCAGAGTCTAGTATCTGTTTCGACACAAATCGGTTCGCCGTTGACCGTGTACGTCGCGCCGTCGGCGACGACTCTCAGGCTGCCGTCCAGATCAGTACGATACACAGTAACCTGGTGCGCGGCCAGACGGTCGAGGGCCTCCGCACCCGGATGCCCGTAGGCGTTGTTCGCCCCTACCGATATAAGGGCGGTGTAAGGCATCATGGCTGCGAGCAGACTCTGGCTGGAGGCGGTGTCAGAACCGTGATGGTGCACCTTGTACACGTCTATGCCCCCGGGTGCGAATTCCCCTTCACATTCGGCCTCGCAATCTCCCCCCAGCAGCACGCTCACGTCACCGTAGGTCAGACGGACAACAACCGAGTTGTTGTTCTCGTTTGAATCACCGGTATGCCCGTGTAAAACCTCGGCGGTCATCGACGGGCCAAGGTCGATGAATCCCCCGGCGCCCACCGTCTGGCGCCGGTTGGCGGCAGCGGCGTTGTACTCGTCATACTCGTAGCTGGCATAGGCCTCGCCATGATCAAAACAGGCAACAACTCCGGGGAACTGGCCCAACACCAGGTCCATTCCTCCTATGTGGTCCGCGTGCATGTGGGAAACGAGGGTATAGTCCAGATCGTCCACCCCCTGAGAAGCCAGATAGGCCGAGAGGTTTTCAAACTGCCCCCCCTGCCCCGCATCGAGCAACATGGTGAACCCGTCCGGAGAGATCACCAACACCGCATCCCCCTGCCCGACGTCGATGGCATGTACGCGCAGAGTCCCGGGCGAGAAAGAAGGACACGCACAGTGGACGGAGCACAACCCCGGGCACTGAGCATCCGACGTCCCGTCGCACTCTTCCGCGCCGTCAAGAACATCGTCACCGCAGACAGCCGCCCCTCCCCCGCATCCGGAGGTATCGAAGGAGCAGTCGGAGTTGCAGGCAAGCGAACCGGAAGCAAATCCGAGACTCTGGCAGGTTTGCCCTGCCAAGTCGGCGCCATCGCACTCTTCCTTCCCTTTCGCCGCACCGTCACCACAGATGGGTTTGCCGGCATAGGCCGGTGCCACGGCCGCAAACAAGAGCCCCCCAAAGACCACTACACCGACAAGGTGAACGTGGGAGCGACGAGTGTGGGCGAAACGGTCCACCCGAGAACGCCTGCTAGAACATTTCCGATTGCGTTGCCCCGCAAAATTCGTCTTCGCCACTATACGCATAACTGCCCCCTTTTTCTCACCTGCCGAGTTCGATAATACTCCACTCCAGCCCCATGAAGCAAGGGTCTGGAGCGACGGCAAAAAGTCAGGGACGGGGGGCGCAGTTTTGCACCCGGAAAGTCAGGGACGGGGGGCGCAGTTTTGCACCCGAAAAAACGGGGACGGGGGGCGCCCCTGAATGCTCTGCCAGGACCATGGTTTTCGACTACAGGAACATCGTTGGAAGCGGCTGCCGCTAGCGGCCCGGAGACAAAAGCAACTCGTCGTCCAAGACAATGCGCTCCAGGTGGGGATCCTGGCGGAACTGGTCCGAGGTTGCGACCCAGAGGGACCCGTTGCGGTCTTCGACGATCTGGCGGGCGAACGCACCCTCTGTTGGCACGGTCACCGGTCCGGACGTGCCATGGGTTACGATCCCCCCATTGCCGCCGTCGGCCCCGGCCCAGACCCGCCCGCCCGAGTCCGCGCAGATCGGGCTTTCCCCATGAACGATGGAAACCTCGGACCAAGCGTCTTCTCCGTCTCGAACCACCAGATATGTCAGCACTCCCGTGCCTCCGAACTGTTCGTGTGCGGCGGTAACTATGGCAAAGACCGTCCCGTCGGCGGTTACCGCCAGCCGGGCGAACCCGCCCAACTGCTCCCCGAACTTCGCCGATTGTTCCAACTTGGTCCAGGCGCCGTCATAGACGCTGAGGCCGGCGTGCAGGTCCGGCTCGTTGACAAGAGGCGTGGGGTCGGTGGTTACTACCCAAATCCGTCCGTCGGGCCCGGTATCCAGGTGGGCAAACCTCGCCCCTCCGAGGGGCGCCAGGTCGATGCTTTCCACTGGCGATACGTCGATGCGATGCAACCAGTCGCCAGTGGCCATCCACACCCCCCCGTCCCCGGCTTTCACCAGCACGACCTGCTGGCCATCGCCCGTCGGACCGGAAAGCGTCGAGAGGTCAAGGTCGGACCAGCCCGATTCGCCCAGGACCTTGACCCCTGCTCCCAGGGTTCCTCCGGGGAACATGAACAGGCGGCCATCGTCTGAGACCGCGGCTTGCTCCGCACCGAATCCAGCCTGTTCGGCGCTGGATGGCGGAAACTCCAACTGGTCCAGGAACACACGCTCAGGTCCCAGGCGCCCGAGGCCAAACTCAAACTGCGCCTGCTCCTGCATCCGCCCTGCCTCGCTCCAGAGATTGTCCGACGCATCCACATCCAGCCAGCGTGTGGCCACCCCGACCGCCCTTCCCGGCCATTTAGCCGTCCCAAAGCCAGTGAAAACGGCCTCCCCCGACGCTGCGATTCCGCCGGGGTCTGCGATGCCCGGGCAACTCAACGTGTAGGTAGTACCGGCCTCCTGGGAAGCGGTGTCCAGCACCAGGCCGGCTCCCCGTGGTGCGGGACGAGCGGCGGTGATCGTGAGAGCCGGCTTCACGGTGCAAGCCGCGGGTGAAATGGTCGCCGAATCGGGGACACGCCCAAGGAAGGCTACAACATGGGTGGGGCTGGTGGAAGTGGCGCGCAAAAGGTCCATCGCATCGAAGTCGAACCCGTTGTCGCCTCCGCCATCCTGGCCGATTCCGCCGTTGGCGTAGACGAGGGCCCTCTCTTCACGATAGAAGAACTCAAGAACCGGCCACTGGAGTATTTGAAAAGACTCACGGGTCAAGCTCGGGGCGGCCTCCACAAAGGCTTCGAAACGCGACGAACGGATCAGAGCAGACGGCCCGTCGGACAACATACGCGCCACCGCAATCTCGCTACGTTCACCGTCGGCCTCGGGATAGCGGCGGCGTACCAGCAAATACAGGGAGGCGGCCGGGTCGGCTTCGTAGAAGGTCAGATCCTGCTTCAAACCGAAGTTCTCAACGCGACAGTCATCCACGGTGCAGTAGTCAACGACATGGGGAGTGCCCCAACCCTCGGCACTTCGCAACCTGTGCACGATAGCCGTGTCACCTACGGTGCTCATCACAACGGCCACCACGTGGCCCGTCCCGTTCATGGACCGGGCCTGCAGGTCGACAACGGACCACCCGTTTCCGGAAGGCTCTGACACGAAATTCTCGACTGCCTCGCACAATCCCAAGGGCACTGCATTTCCAACCTGGTCCCCCGGCAGAATCTGGCGGGCAAAGGAACGTTTCACCGGGGCAATAAACTCAAGGGGAGTCAGGTTCTGGAAGAAGACGGCCCAGGCCTCATCGCCCGGGCCGTAGAGGAAAGCTGCTTCGTCGAAGAAGGTGTCGCCACCCACTGCAAACGATTGCTCCACTCCACCGCTCACGCGATAATACCACAGTCGATCGTCGGAAGCAGACGAGAGATAATGCTGCTTGCCTGAGTCATCAACGAACAGATCAGCAACCTTTCTAGCCGCCCCACCGGAACCAGCCAGGCCGGCGGTCGCCTCCGGGAGAGTCTCCGCCGCGCTCCAGGCGGCGTTGGCCCCGAAGAGTTGGTGGAAAACGTTGTGCACATGGACTCCATCCGGCCCTGAGGCCGCGAAGGTGTCGAACAGGTCCACCTCGGTCATGGAGACGTATTGCAGATGCCCAATAGCGGTGTCCGTCCAGGTCTTTCCCCCGTCTTCGGACACGTAGCCGTGCCAATCGACGTTGGTCATCCCGGTGGGGTCCAGGGTCTCCAACCGGGCGATGGCAATGATCTCTCCGGACGGCCCGCGCTGGAGCCACCGGTCGTCGAAATCGTACAAGCCGACTGCAGCCACCTCATGGGCTTCGGCCACCGCACTCCCGGCTTCGGAGTTCCCTCCGCAGCCTGTCCCCAGACCCGTCAGGCCCAACACCGAAACGGCCAGTATCCACAGCGAAACCGAGCGGCATGAATAGTCTTCGGGAAAAACGCTCATCACACAGCGCCTCCAATCTATAAGTCCGAGTAGCTTCTATATCCTTCGACAGCCACAGACTCGAAGCCTGGCTCTGATGCGAAGGACTCGCGCACTCCCGCGATGACTTCGTGAAGTGCTGCCTGGTTCTCCCCACAGAAGGTGTCGGCCGGCTCACCGCCGCACCTGGTATCCAGAACGACAACCACGGCGGCACCAAGTTCTGTCGCCCGGGTGACAGAAGGACCGGCCTGGGCGACGACGGCATCAACCGTGCTACCGGAAACCAGTAGAACCACGCGGTCAACCAGATCGGCAACGCCTTGAGACAAGGGGGCCGAGGCTCCGGAGATGGTAACCATTTCCTGTTCGAAGGATGATGGGATCATTACAGAGAACCTGAGCCCGGCCACGGCCGTTCCGGCGCGCAGTTCGGCCAGGGTGGCAAGGTAGTCATCCACCACTTTCTGCTGCTCTTCGACCCATTCGGGAGTTTCATGAATTCGGATATCATATGTCACACCGGTAGTCGTAACGTCGCCCGTCCAGCCCGCCATGTGGCCCAGAAGCTCCTCGAGACGGCTCACCGCACCAGGAAGAATCGACCCGGGAAAACCCGTGGGGTCGGCATACAGAACTTCGCCCCCCATGCAGAACCCGACTGCATCGTCTATCAGGTTTTTCATGCCCGCGGGCTGAGTTCCCATGAGAGCTGTGCCGTTCACGTACAATCCACGGATGTTTCGTTCGCTGGTGAAGGTCCACAAGTCGCTCTGCTCCCCTGCGTCAACGGCGAGCAGTTGAGAATCATGGAGGAAGAGGGCATGAGGGGGAACCGAAACCTCGAGGGAGGCTGGTGCCGGGAACTGTGCTGTACCCATGAGTCCGGCTGCCTGCGGCGCGGACTCGCCGGGGTCGTTGGGGCGCACCGCGGTGCTGTTGCCCTTACCCGCATCCCCGGTGTCGACACCGTAGCCGTGGAGCGCCTCGCCCGGCCCCTCGGGAAGACCATCGCCGTCGCGGTCCAGGTACCAGACTACGTAAACAAGGCTATTCGGCTCCAGGCCGTCAAACTGGATGCTCCATTTGCCGTTGACCACGAGGGAACTGCCGGTGTGGAGAATAGACTGACGGTCGAACCCGACCACGGCCGCATACACGGGCAGACCCTCGTCGGATTCGGGCCAGCAGGTGCCCCGAAACGTGTGACCGTAGCCCCCGGGCACCACTGCGCCGCTCCCTTCGCAATCCAGGGCGAGTCCAACCAGCGAGGTTTGCCCATCCTCCACGTCTATCCAATACAGCGAACCACCATCGGCCCGAAAGTTGCCGGTCGAATTCACGGAAGTAAGGAGCTGTCGTGCAGACCCTCCGGAGTCGGCTAAAACCCAGATGGTGTGACCGCTCTCGTAGTACAGCATACCGTCGTGCCAGGTCAATCCGCTGATGGCCGCCGAAGTCGTGCCCACGAGAGAGCGCTGACCACCCGCAAGGGGAACCCTCGAGATGGCATTTCCTACTACAAAATAGAGGTGGTCGGAACCCACGGCGGCTTGTTCGATCTCCTCGTACCCATCGGACGTAATTGACGCAGGTTCCCCCCCGCAAGGAGGGACCGCCGAGATTGCGGAGACAGCGTCGTCCGGGGTGTGACCGACGAGCAGCAAATTGCCGTCTGCCAACGCCAGCTCCTCTACGACCGCCGGTGCGTCCAGAGTCTCGATGGAGCCATCACCGTGCTTCAAGACCCGCTGCACGGCCTCCTTGTTAGACTTGCGCTCGATCCAGTACAGGTTGCAACTATCGAGGGTGAGAGCGCCAGCGATGCTCACCCCTGATGCGACCTCCTCGGCTTCGCCGGAACCCGACAAGGGGGACCGGAATATACTCCCGGGTTCGTTCCCGACCGCCCGGGTGGTCCAGTACACATTGTACTCATCGACCGCAAGAGAAACCGGCTTGCTCGGGGTCGCCGCAAACTCGGCTGCCGAGCCTCCCTCCTTTGGCACCCACATGACCCGCTTCCCGGCCGGATCCAACCAGAAGAGGTGGGTTGCACCCACTGCCAGTTCTTTGGCGTCGTCCACGGTAACTGCTATCTCGGTTAGCTCCAACGGCGTGCCGGCAGGCGCACAAGTCGGATTGATTAGCTTCACCGGCTTGCCCTCAGCACAGCTCGTGCACTCTACCTCGGGTGGCAACGGCACGACATCCGGGCTGCCGCCGCCATTTCCACTGCAACAGATTACCAGCAACGGCACCAGCCGGAGGACGACCCCCCGCACATACTTCACGGTCAATTCTATCATTGGTGGATACTCCTCAACATCGCCAACGAGTTGTTTGCTTGTGTCCGAAAGTCCCTGGGGCTCCAGGATAGGCCAGTCATCTCCCACCCTGGTGCGGGTAGCCCGTGCCTCGAGAATACGCCCCGGATTGCCGCCAGTCCAGCAGTTTCCCCCCAGGGCTGCGCAAGCACCAGTTCCGGTCCCGGAATGCTAGGGACGGGGGGCGCAAGTTCACCCCAGGAACGACAGGGACGGGGGGCGCAAGTTCACCGACGCTACGGATTGAGGCGGAAGTTACTCGCAGGTGCACGCTCCGGGCGGCTCTTTGCCGGTCATTACCTGAACGGCTTCGCCGATGCCGCCGTACAAGTTGACGGGTATGAGAATTCCGTTCTGCGGCACGAACGAGCAGTTCACCTTGGTTGGAAACTCGTTGAACCAGACGAGTTGTGCGTCGGCCTCTCCAGTAACATCGTATGGATAGAGGTTGTAGTTGCCGGTACAACCTCCGGGGTGCAGCCCATTGACCACGCTGTTGAGATTGAACCCGAAGTCAACGGCCAGGCCAGCTAACTCGAAGAACTGCTCGTAATCGGGCCAATCGAGGTAGTTGCCCCATTCAAAGTCATACAGGCTCCACAGGCTGGTGAACAGCGAGACGATATCCCAAATCAGTTCAGCAGCAGCTTTGAACACTTCGGGTGGTATAAAGATGACCATGTTGTGCTCGGGTGTGTAGGAAAAGCCTCCCCCGTCAATCTTCCACTTGAGCCCGGGGTTAACAGACATGGCGCCGGGGCCGTAGATCGTGTAGACGACCGGGGCAAAACCACTCCCGCCTTGTTCGCTCAGGGCCTCGAACAGTTCCATCATCATGATCATCTGGGTCATGGTCTTGGCGGATTGGATGAGGACCCATTCCACGGAGGGGAGCTTGGCCATGATCCCCTTGATGGCGACTGTGACCATGATCTCGGTGAGGGTCCAACGACTACTGTCCGCGGCTGCGGCCATGGTAAGGGCGGTCTGCCGGGTCAAGGCGTCGACCGCGGGCCCCATGAGAGCCGCCAGCTTGTCCCGATTCGCCATGACGGCCAGTTCCGATGGATTCAGCAGGGAGAGTTGTTGTGCCAGTTGGAAGAGGTTGTCCACCTCCGCCTCCAAGACCATGGCGTTTTCTTGGGAGAAGTCGGTTTCCATGTCCTTCATCACCGCAACGAGGACGGCCAATTGCTGGGTGATCTGTTCGAGCACAAGTGCGAACTGCTCATCGTCGGGTTGGGGCTCGGCCCCCATGGCCCCCAGTTCTTCGACGGAAGGCCAGCCGTTGGGAAGGGGAACCAGCAGGGCCAGGTCGGCCATGCCCGAGGGGAGGCACTCAGAAGCAAGGTTTGTCAGTTGCTGAGCGGAAGTCGCCACGGCCGGGATGTCTTCGCCCACCAGGGCTTTTAGAAGGTGTCCCAGGTGAAGGTGAAGTTCGCCAAGACGGCGAGCGACGAAAACGTACTGGTCGTTGAGAGCCCCGGTGGTGACGGAGAGCGTTGTATCGCCGACGATTCCGAGGCTTTCCGACTGGCACGAGACGACATACTCTCCGCGTTGCGGGAAGGCATGCTCAGCACCGTCGACGATGGCGTCGGGTGCGTCGGTGGAGACAACCACGTCTCCCGGGTCGGGGAGGGGCTTGCCTTCGCCGTCCACCGGCAGACACCAGACCGAAACGGAATCGCCGAATTCCCCGAAGTGCTTGCCGACTACCGGAGAACTGAGCACCACAACGAATTTCCACGGCTCGCCCGGTCCCGGCGGCGCAATGTCCGGGGAAACCTCGACCTCCATCTGAGCGTCCGGTGTGCCGGTCAACTCCGGAGAGACCTCGGCCAGGTCGACAGGCGCCAGGTCCATGGCCACATCCTCCGTCTGAAGGTCGAATGGCGGGGGAGTGTCCGTTGTAGTTGAGGTGTCTGCGCTGTGGTCGGCCGGGATATCCGCGGCGGCTCGGACCTCCCTGGCTTCCGCGTCTTCGATCTTCTCCGAATCGGGTTCTGTGTCACCCCCGCGGCCGGTCCCGCCGCAGGCCGGAAGGACCAGGACGACGAGAAACGGTACGATGATTGCCAATGCTGTTGCGCTCTTTGCCTCCATGGTGCCTCCTTGCTGTACACATGGACTAACGCAGCGAACCGGAAAAAGTCGCGGTCAAAGCTGCGGTTCAGACGGAGTCCTCACCTTAAATCACTAGAGGCCCATAGAGAAGTAGGCGAGGTAGCGGTAGACGGCTGAGATGGTAAAGGTCCCGTACCAGCCTCCCTGGATTTCGCGCATGACCGCGGCGTCGAAGACTGGGCCGAGTTGGTGCGTCTCCCATCCGTCGGGCCATTCCGGACGGGACGCGAGGCGAGGCGCCTTCTTGGAGGACAGGTGCTGCAGCCATCCGAAATGGGCAGCAGCGCCATACGCGGACGTAGCGTCGGCCCCGTCGAAGGGCCACAACATCTCGAAGCGAGGATTGAGTCGGCCGGCGAAACCCTGGCCATCGGCGATGGTGTCGCGGGCGAAGCCCATGAACGGCATGTCGACCCTGAGCAAGCCCGCACCCGGGTCGATCATGGCCCCGCTACTTACTTCGCAGGGCATAAGAAACATCGCAGCCTCTTTTCCCGGTGTCTTTTTGGGCTCTACCCGAATTCCCCACGGGTAGACGTGGGCTGACGCCAGTACACCAACTCCGCCCCGGGTGTCCGCGGTCAAGCCCAATCCACCGCCATAGCCAAAGGCGCAGCCGGTCACAAGCAAGGGGCAGACGGCGATGAGAAGCTGCAAGCTACTCGTCGAACTGAGGCTTCTTCCCGTACAATGTGCCATTGCACCCCCCGCCAGGCAGGCCCGCGTCTTGCAGGTCAACCGGTTCTGAATCCCGAGAACTCCTCTGATGGAACTTCCGCCTCCCCTTCGACGCTATCGACTCTCGCCAAGCGAGGTCCAGCCCACAGAAACGACTCAAGGGCTGCCAGTTGCCGGGCAGTTCCCTGCGCGACCACTTCGACGCTCCCATCGCGCATGTTCTTGGCCCATCCGGTCAAACCCAATTCTTCGGCTCGCCGCCGGGTGGTGTCTCGATAGAACACACCCTGCACCCGGCCGGTAATCCGGAAGCGTTGCTGCAGGCATTCTCCTTCATTCATAGTAATCCCCGCCGAAGGCCGTCCCTTCAATCATCGACCTGCTGCAGTTGCTCCACAATCAGCCTGGCCTTTTCTTCGTGTTCGGGCCAGACCTGGACCAGAATCCCTCCTACTGCGGCAATTCCCACCAGTCCTGACGCTGGCTGGGGATTGAACACCACCGCCTCGATGCCTTCCGACTCCAGCCTTCCTTTGAGCAGGTGGGCATTGGCTTGATTGTTGAAGGTCGCGATGGTCACCAGGTCGTCTCTCATGGTTCTCTCCTCCTATTCCGCGCCATTCTACATGTGGTGAACGATTTCGGCCAGTGTCCTTACAAGCTCATGCAACGCGGATCAAAGTTCCGGGGGACGGGGGGTGCCAAATGAGTGAACCGAGGAATGACACCGCCCGTCGGTTCGCGTTGCGGCGACTCAGCAGGGGTGATATGCTTGGAGCCCAATGGTGGACATGGCTTTCTCTACTAGTACAGGCGGACAATATGAGGTTGAAAGGACTTACCGGCGTATGGCTCGTGCTGATGTTCCTGCCCGGCTGCCTGAGGGGCCCTCCGGCCTACGTGCCCGGAGATGCGCCCGCAGACGCCGGGATTTCGGACACTGTTGCCCGGGGCGAGCCCGGAATTGACGCACCGGTTGCGGCTGACGCCACCCCGGACGCACCCGCCCTGGCTGAAGTATGGGACGTTCCGGGCGACCAGTTGCCGGTAGATGGTTGGGAAATAGACGCTGTCTTGGACCTGGACTCAACAGTGGAGCCTGACGAGGCCGACGTGCAAGAAGAGATCGCAAGCGATGTCGCTCCCGAGGTGGTGCCCGGACCTTTGCAGGCCGGGGGTGCGGTTGTCTGTCCCGGCGTAAGCGGGGAGTGGCCGCAGGGACCGTTCGGCAGCTCAGTTACATGGCACAGGAATGTGCTGGTCAGGGAGGAGTAGGATGAGATATTTAGTTGTTCTTGCTGCGCTACTGGGAGTGGGCTTGCCGTCATCCGTGTGGGCCGACGTGCCTCAGCATTTGACGTTGAATGTACAAGTCTTCGATACCGATGACCTGTTCGGATACTCTTTCCAGGGACCGGTGATTGTAGAGCTTTTCGACGCCGCTGAAGGTGGCAACGCCCTGTGGGGCGAAGTCCATGAAGAGGCGGAGATTGAGTTCGGCTTCTTATCGCTGCCGCTGGGGAAGGTGAATGCTGACGTACCCTTGGCCGCAGTTCTGGCGGACAACTCTGAGGTGCCGCTGTACCTTGAAGTGACCCTGGGGAATGAGGGTGAAGTGCTGCCTCAACGAATCGAGTTCACCAGTGTCCCGTTTTCGCTGGCCTGTTCGGTGGCGGACGTTGCTCACAAACTGGGGAACAAAACGGCTGGCGATTTCGCACTCACCGAACACCAACACACTATCGCACAATTCGACGACTGGCCGATGGAATTCGAACCAACTGCCCACACCCACTCGTGGTTGGATCTGACCAGTGAGGTGCCCACCGGGTTCACCCCCGAGTATCACGAACACCCGTGGGAGGAAGTGTCGGGCAAGCCAGAGGAGTTCCCCCCTGCCGTACACAACCACGAAGTGGTATGGGAGGACATTTCCGGCATTCCTGAGGAGTTCTCACCCGCCGTACACAACCACGAAGTGGTGTGGGAGGACATTTCCGGCATTCCTGAGGAGTTCCCGGCGGCCCTGCACGAACACGACCAGGCCTATCTGGCGGCCGACGGCAAGGCCCAGGATGCGGAGTTACTGGACGGGCTGGACGGCGCCGAATTCGCTTTGACGGCAGAGCTCCTCGGAGTTCAGGGGCAGTTCGACGAGTACTACACCTCACAGGAATTGGATGGGGGGCAGCTAGACGAGCGCTACTACACGAAGCAGGAGTGTGAGCAACTGTTCGCCACCGCGGCCGACACCTATACCAAGGAGGAGGTCGACCAAGCGATTACAACGGCGGTGGCGACTGCCGTCGGGCCGATAGAGGCAAGATTATGGTGCCTTGAAAACTGCAGCCCGGCCAAATTGCAGGACTGCTACTCCCGGGAGTGCGACGGAATGGAGGAGACATGTCTGGTGGGCGACAAACTGCCCGAGGGTACCGTTTGCCAGGCTGAGACCGGCATTGGCTCCTGCCAGAACGGCGTCTGCCTGCAGATGGTGCCCACGGTTTGCGGAGGGACAATATGTCCGGACCTGGCCGGGTACGAGGTTGCATGTAACGACCAGCAGCATTGCGAATATGCGGTGAAGAACGCCAACGGCTGGGAAGAGTGGGACGTATGGATCTACATCGCACCGGGGCAGTTCGAGATGGGCTCAACGGGTGAGGGCGGCGGGTCCAACGAAGCTCCGGTCCACACCGTGACCATCGACTACGGTTACTTGATCTCGAAATACCCGATAATGGTGCCACAACACGAAGCGTGCGTGGGGGACCAACCGGGTGGTTGCTCATCTCCGTCCACCGGAGATTGGGATCCCAGTGGTTGGGGCGTCAACACGTCGGCCAACGGGCGAGCCGATCACCCTCAGAACGGATTGAAGTGGCAGCAGGCAAGGGACTTCTGCGAATGGGTGGCTCCGGGGGGCCGTCTGCCCAGCGAAGCCGAGTGGGAGTACGCGGCATCAGGGCCGGTGCATCGGAAATACCCGTGGGGTGACACTCCGGAGGCGACCTGCTCCGGCGACATGGTCGTATTCAACGAGACCGGTGACGTTGCGGGCTATGGGTGCGGCGTTGGCGGCACCTGGCCGGCAGGGGCAAAGACCGCCGGCGCGTCCTGGTGCGGAGCAGTGGACATGGGCGGAAACGTCTGGGAGTGGAATGAGGACCTCTATCATGACGGCTACGTGGGCGCTCCCGATGACGGCAGCCCGTGGTTGGACGTGCCCGGCACTTCCCGCATCATGAAAGGTGGCAGCTATTCGTACAACGCCGTTCATACACGTTGCGCCGAGAGAGGGAACGCGAGCCCCTTCAACCGATTTGCGGACCTTGGCTCACGTTGCGCAAGAACGCTACCCTAGAGTCAGGAACACTTACTTCGAGCGGCGGACCCCCAGTCAACATCACAACCCCATATAGAAATAGGTCAGGTACCGGTAGATGCCGGAGAGTGTGAACGTGCCGTAGAACTCTCCTTCGTCCCTGTACATGAGTGCACCGTCGAAGGCCGGACCGAACTGGTGTATTTCCCATCCGTCGGGCCACTCGGGGCGAGATGCGACGCGCTCCAGTTGCGTCGACAACAAGTGTTGCATCCAAGCGACATGAGCAGCAACGCCGAACGCGGATCTGAGTTCGCCTTCGCCCCAGGGCCACAACAACTCGAAGCGCGGGTTTAGCGAGCCGGAAAAACCTTGTCCAGCTTCGATACTGTCGGTGGTGAAGCCCATGAACGGCATGTCGATTCTCAGCACCGTCTGGCCGGGGTTGAACATAATTCCGCTGCTCACCTCTACGGGCATCAGAAAGAAGGCGGTCTCCTCCCCCTGGGTCTCTTTGGGTTCCATACGAACGCCCCACGGGTAGATGTGGGCGGAAGCCAGGACGCCTACCGAACCTTTGGTGTTCACAGTCACGCCCATTCCACCGCCCGCGCCAAGGGCACAGCCGGTGTTGAGGAGCATGAGTAGAAGGGCAGTCATTCGCACGATGTTGCTCCGTGGTCAACGTTACCGCGACAGTATACGGGAACGTCCCTGGTCAGTCGAACCTCTTCCTGACGCCTTGTTGACAAGACCATCTGCGGTAGACAGGTTTTGGATGTTTCTTCCAGCCACCGCCGGCGGGGAGGACCTATGTTCAACTCCAGCGGAGGGTCGCCATCATGGACCGAGCCAAAACGATTGCCGGACCGGGATCGCTCACCAATCGGTACCGGCTGCTGGCGGCGGCACCGCCGGTCATGCTTGCTTTGTTCCCGAGCGAAGGGTTCGCACAAGTGATGAACGGCTTCGACCTGTCAGGCACTTCTATCGATGTCGACGAGGTCATGTCCGGTGGTCCTCCCAGGGACGGTATCCCGTCCATCGACAACCCCAAGTTCATATCTGCTGCGAAAGTGGACTACCTGAACGATGACGACATCGTTATCGGGCTGGTGCGCGGGGAGACTGCGCGAGCATATCCGATCCGAATCCTGATATGGCACGAAATGGTCAACGACACCATCGGCAATGATGCGGTGGTGGTGACGTATTGTCCATTGTGCGGAACGGCCATGGTTTTCGGTCGCAAGGTGCGTGGGCAAGTCCGGACTTTCGGGGTGTCGGGGCTACTCTACCGGAGCGACGTCTTGATGTATGACCGGGAAACAGAATCGTTGTGGTCCCAACTGGCGATGAAAGGGGTGAGCGGGCCGGCAAAGGGGGCGGAGCTTCCCTGGCTGACGAGCGAGCAGATGACATGGGAAGCGTGGAAAAAAAGGCACCCGAAGGGGGAGGTCTTGTCCACCGACACCGGTTTTGAACGCGACTACGACGGCCAGCCTTACGCCTCCTATTTTACATCCGACAGGACTATGTTCCCGGTGCCGCATTCAAGAACCGAACTGGCCAACAAGGAGTTGGTCATAGGCATCATTGTTAGCGGTCAGGCACGGGCATATCCGGTGCTAAAGCTCCCGGACGGTAAGACGATCAAGGACAAGGTCGGAGGCGAAGAGGTGTCCGTCATCTACAACGCAGCTCAACGACATGCCAGAGTCATGGACGTGAAGGGCAAGTCCATTACTTCAGTGGTGGCGTTCTGGTTCGCGTGGCAAGCGTTTTACCCCGACACGGGTCTTTGGCAGCCGGACGCTCGCTAGGAAAGGAGCGGCCGGTGCAAACTACGGCCGAGGGCCGGTGGAGGTCTTGTTGCGTCACGGTGCAATGTGATAGGATGTCCGACGAGACCAGCATTGGGGAGTCGCCTTGGACAGACTGAAGAAAGCGCTTCGAAAACCTGAGCCGGGGAGGCGCCGGCTGTTTCTCTTGATCCTGCTGGCTGTGCTCGCACCGCTCGGGGGATGTGCGTGGCTGGGAATCTGCGAACCTCGCGCGGTGTACGGTCCTCAGCCGTGCCGCTCGGACCACGAATGCTTCGAAGAATACGGCGAAGGCTGGTACTGCGACGCCGACCACAGCTACAACGATGGCTGCGGCAGTGAGATCGAATGGCCCATTTGCAGGTCGAAGGCGAAAAAATGAGCGTGTGTACGAGAATGTCGCGGATCGTGGCCGCCGCCTGTACGGCCGTGGCTCTTGCCGCCTGGTCTTTGACGGGCCTGGGGGCTGCGATTGCGCAGGAAGGCCCCAGATTGGAAATCACTTACGAGCTTACTTGCCCCAGTCCGAAACTACCTGACTGTGCGGACGAGCTGAAGGCGGCCGTAGAAGCCCGGGCGCTGGCGTTTGGCCTCGACGATTTACAGTTGCGGGCTGTGGACTCAACTCATCTTACCGCTACGTTTGCCGACAGGCCGGGGGCTGCGGAAGTGCTGACTCGGCCGGGGCGTCTGTCCTTTCACCTGGTTGACGACTCGCCGGAGGTCTGGAAGGAGATCAGCGACCTGCCCGAGGGGGTCCGACTGGAGACATGGAAAGGCATCAAGGGCACCTACCACGAGGTTACCGGTGATGTCGAAGGATCCGTGTTGCAAGCGTTCGACGGGCACCTTCCCGCGAATCGGCAAGTGGGAATCGCCGTGAACCCGGAGCCAACCGGCTCGGAAGGCATATTCTCCGGCATCGTCCTCCACAAGAAGCCGTCGATTCCGGCGGGTGCAGTCGCGGACGCCAGAGCTCTGTCGTCAAGTGCCGAAGCCGGCATGCCCGCGGTGCTCGTGGATTTGAGCGCGGAAGCTGCGAAAGCGTTCGAGAAAGTGACCGGCGCCCACCTGGGACAGCGCATGGCAGTCGTGGTGGACGGCGAGGTGATCCACGCCCCGAAGATCCGAGAGGCGATCAAGGGGGGCAAAGTACACCTCACGAAATGCGCCTGGCGGGTCAAACTGGACGCTGCCGACCTGGCCCGGGCTTACGCCGCGGTGCTGGCTGCGCCGCTGCCGGAAGGGTCAAATCCAGGCACCCCCGGCCCATCAACCAAATAGGTCTCAGTATCCTCTACCGATTTCCTAGAGGTTGCGCATTGCGGCGACCGCAATATCGATGGCGGCTTCGACGTGAGGATGGTAGTCCATTACCGCGTCCTGGCGGAGGGGATTGGAGATGATGGGGCAGATGGTGCCAGCCCGCCAGCCCAAGGCCTGAGCGAGCAGGAAGATGATACTCGATTCCATTTCAAAGTTGATCACCCGGTGGCCGTCGGCTTCGATGCCTGCGGTAGCCACCTTGATGCCCGGCACGGCCAGCTTGAGGCCTTCCAGGTAGCGCCCCGACGCGCCGTAGAAACCGGGAGCTGCCACGGTGACTCCGGTGGTTACCGGGAAAGGACCGGCTGCGGCAGCCCGGCACAGTTCGTCCACCGCTTGTGGAGTCGCTCTGGACGCGTAGGGCATGACCCAGCCGGCAAAGCGGCTGCCGGGCACAGTGGCCTCGTCAATGATCCCCTTGGCGCGCCGCTCCAACCGAGTTGCCGTTTCGTCTACTACGGGAATGTCGAAATACAGGCCGGTGGAGTCGAGGCCGATCGCGTACGTGGTGACCCCCATGGTGCCCGCGTCCACGTCAGGCTGGGCCCCGCCGGAAGTGCCGATGCGCAGCACCGTGACATCCGGAACTACGTCTTTGAGCAGTTGGGTCTCCAGGTCAAATGCCAACAACGAATAGGCTTCCAGCAGAGCAATCTCCACGTTGTCGTGGCCGATGCCGGTGCCCATTACCGAGACGGGAAGGCCAGCGAGCCTGCCCGTAATGGTAACGAACTCCCGGTTGGTCACCTCGTGCTCCACGCTGTCGAAACGCTCTGCAACCCGGTAAGCCCGGGCCGGGTCTCCCACCTGAAAGATGTTGGGAGCCATCTGGTTTTGCGCCACGCCCAGATGATAGGCTTTGCCGTCATCGATTACGATTTCCGACCTTCTCAAGGCCGCCTCCTCTGCCGGTTTCCCCACCTGCCACCGCGCCTGCCACCAGTGGGTTTTTTCCCGGGGGGCCGGGAACGCCGACGCGCGTGCCGAGGCGTGAGATCGGTTGGCTGTGGTGCGGGGATGGTCGACTGATGGGGATAGTCTTCGAGTCGGTCGATATGTCCTTTGATGAGCTTCTCGATATCTTTGAGATAGGGTCGCTCATCCTCGGCGCAAAAGGCGATGGCTATTCCCCTTTCGCCCGCCCGTCCGGTGCGCCCGATGCGATGAACATAGGTTTCCGGCTCGTTGGGCAGGTCGTAGTTGAAGACGTGAGAAATATCCTCCACGTCGATGCCGCGGGCCGCGATGTCGGTTGCGACAAGCACCGGCGTGTTACCTTTCTTGAAACCGTCGAGGGCTCGGGTGCGTGCCCCCTGCGACTTGTTGCCGTGGATCGCCTGGCCGAAGATGCCTGCCCTTTTGAGCTTGCGCACGACGTTGTCGGCCCCGTGTTTGGTGCGGGTGAAGACGAGGGAGCGGTGAACGGACGGCTCTTTGAGGAAGTGGGCTAGCAGGTGTACCTTTTCCTTCTTCTCTACAAAGCAGAGTTGCTGCTCGATGAGGTCGACGGTGGACGCCGGCGGGTCCACGGCGACAGAAACCGGGTTCGGCCGCAAGATGGTATCGGCCAGGGCCCGGATATCGGATGGCATGGTCGCCGAGAAGAAGAGGCTCTGTCGATTCCCGGGCAATTGTGCGACGACTTTGCGGATGTCGTGAATGAACCCCATGTCGAGCATCCTGTCGGCCTCGTCCAAGACAAAAACCTCGACAAAGTCGAGTGATAGAATCCTCTGATTGATCAGGTCCAACAGTCGACCGGGGGTAGCCACCAGTATCGGGGGCCGCCTCCTCAGCGCTTGTTCCTGTGGTTTCTGGCTTACCCCACCGAAGACAATCGCGGCGTGGTCGCGGGTGTTGCGGCCGTAGGAGTTAAAGCTGTCGCCCACCTGGGCGGCCAGTTCACGGGTAGGGGTCAACACCAGGACCCGGATGTTGCCTCGCCGGCCTTTGGGCGCAGGGTTGCTGGTCAGGTTGTGCAATATAGGGAGAGCGAAGGCGGCGGTCTTGCCGGTGCCGGTTTGTGCGCAACCCAGGACGTCACGGCCCTGGAGCACCGGCGGAATTGCCTGTTGTTGGATGGGGGTAGGATGCTCGTAGCCTTCCTTCTCGACCGCGTCGAGGAGGCTCTTGAGCAGGGGAAGCTCATCAAATCTCATCTAATTTGTTCCTGTGTGAAAAATCGAAAAAACCAACTCCAGCCGGGGTGTTCCGGCGGTTGAGGTAGTGGCACCCTACCCCAACTTGGTGAAAAGTGCAAATCCGCACGACGACTGGGCGGGGCGACAAAGCATTGACAGCGACGGGAATGGGGACTATCGTGCCGACTCCTTGTCCCACCCCCATTGATGCACGGGGTAATCACCAGCACGAGGTACGATTGAGACGGCAGGACATACGCAACGTGGCCATTGTAGCCCACGTGGACCACGGCAAGACCAGCCTGGTAGACCAGTTGCTTCGCCAGAGCGGCCAGTTTGGGCGCGGCGAACTGACGGGACAGCTCATCCTGGATTCCAACCCGTTGGAGCGAGAGCGGGGCATCACCATTCTAGCCAAGAACTGCGCCATCAGCTATACCGACGTGGCGGGCAAAAAGTACCACATAAACATCGTGGACACCCCTGGTCACGCCGACTTCTCGGGGGAAGTGCAGCGAGTTTTGAAAATGGCTGACGGCGTGCTGCTGGTGGTGGACGCGTTCGAAGGCGTCATGCCTCAGACTCGCTACGTTCTGGCCAAGGCGCTGGAGATGGGTCTGGAGCCGGTGGTGGTGCTCAACAAGATGGACCGCCCTGAGATTCGGCCCGACGCAGCGTTGCTGGAGGTGTTCGAACTAATGGTGGAGTTGGGAGCTGACGACGACGCCCTTGATTTTCCGGTGCTCTACGCCTCGGCCAGAGATGGGTGGGCCACAAAGGACGACAAGCAGTGGCCGCCGGCGGGCGGAGGTGACGTCCACGAACTTTTCGAGGCGATCATTGAGCACGTCCCGGTGGCCGACCTGGATACGGAAGCCCCGCTTCAGGCTCAGGTCACGACCCTGGACTATAACGACTATGTCGGCCGCATAGGAATTGGAAGGGTATTCGCAGGCACGTTGGAGGCGGGTAAGGAGTTGGCCCTCCTCGACCGGCAGGGGCAATCCACCGTCCAGAAGGTATCTCAACTGTACCGCTTCGACGGCTTGGGCCGGAAGGAAGTGCGCCGGGTAGAAACCGGCGACTTGTTTGCTGCGGTAGGCCTGGACAACGTAGACATCGGGGTCACCCTCGCCGACGTGGAGAATCCGAAAGCGCTGCCGCTGGTCAACCTGGACGAACCGACTCTGCACATGGTATTCCGCATCAACGACAGCCCTTTCTCCGGGCAGGACGGCACCTTCGTGACGGCCCGCCAGTTGCGGGACCGCCTGCACCTGGAGTTGCAGACCAACGTCGCCATGAGAGTGGAGGAGAGAGGCGAAGAGTTCGTGGTATCGGGAAGGGGTCTGCTACATCTGGGCATCCTGCTGGAGAACATGCGACGGGAGGGCTTCGAGTTGTCGGTGGGCAAACCCCAGGTGATCTTCCGGCAGGAGAATGGCAAGCGCACGGAGCCGATGGAGTTTTTGACCCTCGATGTGCCCAACGAGTACATGGGCGCGGCCATGGAGTTGCTGGGGGACCGCAAAGCTGAATTGGAGAAGATGGAACCCCGGGGCAATCGCACTCATCTCGAGTACATCGTGCCCGCCCGGGGCCTCATCGGCGTGGCCGGGAGGATGATGACGGCAACTCACGGCGAGGCGCTCATGCATCACCGTTACCATTGCTACGGCCCGCATCGCGGCCCCATAGGCGGGCGCAGCTTCGGCGTGATGATTGCGACGGGAAAAGGTGCGGTGACTGCATATGCGCTGGACCAGCTTGCCGACCGCGGCATCATGTTTTCCAAGCCCGGAGACCGGGTGTACATGGGGCAGGTGGTGGGGGAGCATTGCAAACCTACCGACATATTGGTCAACGTAGTTCGCACCAAGAAGCTCACCAACATCCGCTCGTCTACAAAGGACGCCACCGTGGTCCTGAAAGCGCCCCGGCGCTTGAACCTGGAAGCCGCACTGGAGTACATTGAGGACGACGAGCGGGTGGAGATAACGCCAAAGAGCATTCGCATTCGCAAGCAGTTCCTGGTGGAATCCGACCGCCGCCGACATGCGAAACGAGCCGCCGTCGAAGACCAGTAGGGAGCAAGTATGCCCCACGACCAAGCCACCGACCTCTTCCTCGCCCTGACGCCCGAGAAGGTGCTGGATGCCGTTGAGGACGCCGGTCTCAGGTGCAATCCCGTCTGCCACGCGTTGAACTCGTACGAAAACCGGGTTTACGACATTCAGTTGGAGGATGAAACCCACGTCGTGGCCAAGTTCTACCGGCCGCAACGCTGGAGCCGGGAGCAGATCCTCGAGGAACATCTATTCATGAATGACCTTGAGGAGGCCGAGGTCCCCATCTGCAACCTTCGCCGCTTCCCGGACGGTTCGACGCTGCGGGTCAAGGAGAACATCTACTATTGCCTGTACGACCGGTTCGGCGGACGCGCCCCACAGGACATGGACCACGAACTGGCCGAGCGTCTGGGAATGCTGCTGGGACGCCTGCACAACGTGGGTGCTGCGGGCGAGTCGAGGAAACGTGTCTTTCTCGACGCCAACACGTATGTACGGGCGAACCTGAAATGGCTGACGGAAAAGGAGACCATTCCCTTGCATCTGGAGGCCCGCTACCTGGAGGCAGCCAACGAACTGGCGGCCATTGCTGACCGTCGCATGGCCGGTGTAGACCGGCAGCGAATTCACGGCGATTTTCACGCGGGCAACCTGCTTCTACGGGATGGCACGATACATGTGCTGGACTTCGACGACCACGTGGTGGGTCCGCCGGTGCAAGATTTCTGGTTGCTCCTGCAGGGAAGGGACGACTGGACCCGGCAACTGATGGAGTCCCTCATCGAGGGATACGAGCAGTTCCGCCCTTTCGACCGACGGACGCTGGACCTTATCGAGCCGCTGCGGGCATTACGCCGCATCCACTACACCGCGTGGCTGGCGCGCCGCTGGCACGATCCGGTCTTTCCGGTAACCTGGCCGCATTTCGGCACCGAAACCTACTGGGCCGAAGAGGTGGCCGACCTGGAAGATCTGCTGGCGCTCATTCGAAAGGAAGAAACCGGCACCGACGCACCACCGTCCGAACCTGAGCCGGAGCTCACAAACAAAGACTTCTTCTGGGACTGGGAAGGGGACTAGCGAGCAGCTCCCTCAGCCACGAGCACCGGGCAAAAAAGCAGGCCAAAAACAGGGGACGGGGGGCGCGAATCGTTCAACCCAGGCAAGACGACGCGTCACTCTAATAGCCCACAATCACCCCCCCCCCCCCCCCCCCCCCCCCCCCCCCCCCCCCCCCCCCCCACCCCCCCCGCTAATCGGTGAAGGCCGGCTCGACGAGGCGTCAGTGAAATTGCCCGCAATCACAGAGGGGTGAAACTCGTCAGACGTCACCTTTCCACCGGCGGATGCGGTCGCCTTCCTTGCGAAGCTGTCCCCACACCCTCTCGGACTTTCTTCTGGAATGCTCATTGCGGCGCAATTCAAACGCCTGAGCTTCCTTTTCCAGTTTCAGATAATGTCCCAACCTTTCAGCAGATAACCGGCCCGATTCGACCGCGTTTCTAACCGCGCAGCCAGGCTCAGAATCGTGAGCACAATCGGCAAATCGGCAGGACAACGACAGTTCCTCAATGTCGGGGAAGACGGCGCCGATGCCGTCCTCGTCCACCAACTGCAACTCTCGCATGCCCGGCGTATCGAGGAGGAGGCCGGCGGCCGGGAGTTGAACGAGTTGGCGGTGAGTGGTCACGTGCCGGCCTCTTCCATCATGGGCCCGAATCTCGCCTGTTGCCATGAGCTGCTCTCCCGTCAGCGCGTTGACCAGAGTCGACTTCCCCACCCCGGATGAGCCGACAAGGGCGGCGGTGATTCCCGGAGGAACGAGACCGCGGATGGCGTCGAGACCACCGGAATGAAGAGCACTGGTCACAAGTACCTGAACTCCCGGGCAATGACTCTCCACCTCGGACACGCGCTCATCCGCGTGGCCACAGACGTCGCCCTTGTTCAGGACCACCACCGGCTGCGCCCCGCTGGCCCAGATACGAGCAACGTACCGCTCGATGCGGCGCACGTTGTAATTGGCATCCAACCCGCAAACGGCAAATACGAGGTCGACGTTCGCGGCCACGACCTGGGCCCGAGCTTCGGGGCCGGCGGCCCCCCGCAGAAATACCGTCCTGCGGTTGAGCACATTGTCGATGATGGTAGTATTGCCGGGGCCGGGCTGTGACCGGAGAACCACCCAATCGCCAACGCCCGGATACTCTTCGTCCTCCAACCCGCGGGTCAAGCGTCCGGCCAGCTGGGCGAACCCGGCCCCGGCCTGTGCCCAAACGTCGTAGCCGCCACGGTGTTCCGCCGCAACTCTCGCCGGGATTACATCGCCGGACAGTTGCCGAACCTGCTCTTCGAAAAACGACCCGAAACCGAGAGTTGATAGCTCGTGCATGTCGCCCTCAACCACTCCTCAACAATGTCTCCAGATGATGCTCGGAGATGCCGTAAAACGCTTTCAACGAGTCGATGCCAGCGCGAGGTACGGAGGGGTCGAAACGAGCGGCTCGCCTGGTGGCCACGAGCATTTTGTTCTTATCCGTGTGGTCGCTGGAGACAAACTCCATGACCTGGACCTTGTAGCCGGCTTCTTCCAGCAACAGTGCCCGCAAGGCGTCGGTAACCATCTCGGCTTCGCGCTCGAGGTGAATCCCATGGCGAAGCATGGGGGACAACACTTCCGGGATTCGAATTTGCGGCCGGATCTGCTTGTGGCAGCATGGTGACGCCAGCAGCACCTTCGCCCCCGCACTGACGCCCACTGCCAGGGCCTCGTCGGTGGCCGTATCGCATGCATGGAGTGCGACGAGAAGGTCAGCCTCGAGGCCCGGAAAACTGTGGATGTCACCCTCGATGAATTTGAGTCCTTTGCAGTTCAGTTTTCCCGCCACCTTGTTGCACAGGGCCACCAGAGCAGGCCGAAGCTCCACCCCCGTAACTTGAGGAGCCACTTTCCCGCTGTTGGTCAAGTAGTGATGGATGGCGAATGTCAGGTACCCCTTACCCGCCCCGAAATCGACGACGCGAACCGAGTCGCCCGGCCTTCCGCACAACGTCTGAAGCGCAGGCGCCGCGACTTCGAGGAATCGGTTTATCTGCTTCCACTTGTCGGACATTGAGGGGCGCACCCTGCCATCCTTGGCGGTGACCCCCAGTTCGCGCAGGAATGGAGTCGACGAAACCAACAGCCTTTCCTTGCTTCGGTTGTGCTCACGGCTGGCAGCTTCCCTGGAAGCCTTCGCCTTCCTACGGCTGATGCGAACTCTGCCCTTACGACTATACAGAGCCTCAAATTCTTCGTCTCGAGTGAACAGGTGCCCCGCTCTGAAATCGGCGCCCAGTAGAGAATCCAGCCGCTCAAGTCCGTAGCGTACCGGGTGGTTCTTGGTGACGTCCTTGGTCTGGTAGTGGAAGACGAAGCTCAGATGCGGCCGACTGGCAAGCTCGATCAGGCGAACATCGACTCGCCGCAATTCGGGCTCCTTCCCGCGGTACTTGGACAGGACGAGCCGAACGAAGTCGGACCGCTTGAGCGAAGCCCTGACGTGGGGCAACAGCGAATCCGGTGTGTCTTCGACGGTCTTGTTCTCTTCTTTCATGCCGGACAACATACGCCGAACAGGGCCTAGGGTCAACGAGTATGCACGGTCTCAGACTTCAGTTCTGACCAGGGCTCCCAGGTGAGTGCCATGAAAAGGACCGCGTCGCCGAACAGTGTGCCGGAAACATACCCCGGGCGCACTGGCAGCGTGCCGAACACTAGGGCTGGTTTGTCCCCGGTGCCCGACGAGGCCAGAGTCGCGACGGCAGCACTCATGCCGGGAATCTGCGAGACGAGCCGACGAAAACGATAGTCATCGCCGACCACCCGGGCGGCTCCGATTCCCATGGCCGAAGCAGCGGAGCCGATGCCCATCAGAATGGGCCCCGAGTCGATGTCTGCGAAGTGCTCCCTTCCCCGGGGCCATTCAGCGAATCCGGCGGCGACGAATCGCTCCAGCCAGAAATGCTCAACAAACTTGTCGTAATGTGCTTCTGCCCGTTCAGGTGCGAACCAGCCCAGGAACATGGTACGCAAGGAGAGGTCGCAACCCCTGGGCAACTCTCGCTCCGCGCCCAGCCTGCTCAACGGCAGGCCGGTTTCCTCATCCAAGGCGTTGGCGGCAACCCAGGTGAAGTGGGTTTGCGCCAAGGGCTTCGAGTCGTTCTTCCCGCGGACAAGGTCGTGCAAGGCGAGGGAAGCAAGGCAGGGGATTGTATCAAAGGGCCACGAGTAGCTGGGGAAAGATCTTAGTCCGGGACCGTTTGCTTCCGTCAGACCCGTGCTGATCAAGTGTGACAGGTGGTCATGCAACTCAACGTAGTCGGAGCCGCCGAGCAGCCGGTGGGCGCCCAGTCCGACGTTGAGCTGACAAAGGTACGTGGCATGGTGGCGGTAGCTCTTTAGCCTGGCGAGGTCGCCCTTCGGTGCACGCACTTTTTTCGCAGCAGACTTGATGGCGTACCCGAGCAGGACGCCAACCTTGTCTCGAGCCGAGGCGGACGAAATGTCCCCGGAACTTGCGAGGCTGGTATAGGCAAATGCTGGAAAAGTGTAGGGAAACAGATCCCCTTCCGGGAATCCCCGGCACTCCCGCTGCACCTGCCTAGCGTATGCCTCCGGGTCCTCGAGGCGAGAATCAAAGGCCTGCCGCAGTTGCGCCACAATGGTCTCCGTCAGCGAGGACGGCTGAGAGTAAGCCTGCGGCGATGCAAGCGCGGCGACAAGAGCGACTGCGGGAATCAGGGCCGACATCGTCATATGTGCGTTAGCGTTCATTGCACTCCTCGCTGGGAACTCAACGATTCTGCCGGCCGGATTGTTCCCGGATGCTCTCCAATTCCTCCCAGCGAGCGTAGGCCTCACCCAACTCAGACTCCACCTCTTTCACCCGGAGTTGGGCGGCCGAGATGTTCGTACCTTCTCCACGATAGAACTCCGGATCCGCCATTTGTGCGAACAGCTCTTCTCGTTCCGCCTCCAACTGCTCGATGCGAGGCTCGAGCCCCTCCAACTCGGCCTTCTCGTTGAAGGTGAGTTTGCGAGGCCCCGAAGGGCGCTTGCGCTCCCTGCGCTTTGCCCCGGCGGGCTGGGCCTGCTCCGGTGCGGGACGCTGCGCCAGCCAGTCGTCGTAGCCGCCCGCATACTCGGTCACACCCCCGGCACCGTCAACCACCATGGTGCTGGTCACAACGTTGTTCAGGAACTCCCGGTCGTGGCTCACCAGCAAGAGAGTCCCTTCGTACCCGATGAGCAACTGCTCGAGGAGTTCGAGGGTCTCCACGTCCAGGTCGTTGGTGGGTTCATCCATGACCAGGACGTTGGAAGGCGCGGAAAGCAGTCTGGCCAGCACCAGCCGGTTGCGCTCCCCCCCCGACAGGGCTGAAACCGGGGTGTTGGCGCGGTCTCGGTGGAAGAGGAAATTCTCCATATACGCATACACGTGCACCGGTCGACCGTCGAAAACCAGCACCTCCCTTCCCTCAGTCATGGCTTCCAGCACCGTCTGGTCATCTTTGAGGGCCGACCGGAGTTGGTCGTAGTAGGTCACCTCCAGCCTGGTGCCATGGGCCACTGTCCCGGCGTCGGGCTCCAAAGTGCCGAGCAGCAGGCGCAGCAGCGTTGTCTTGCCCGATCCGTTGCGGCCCAGCACCCCGATACGGTCTCCTCGAATTACGCGGGTGGAAAAATTCTCAACGATGGGACTCTCGCCATAACCGAAAGTCAGCCCTTCCACCTCGATGATCATGTCGCCCGGCCGCTTGGCCTGCTGCACAAGCATACGAGCCTTGCCTTCGGCCTGACGGCGTTCTGCGCGTTCAGTGCGCATGCGCTCCAGCGCGCGCACGCGTCCTTCGTTGCGGGTGCGGCGGGCCTTGATTCCCTGACGCACCCACACTTCCTCCCTGGCCAACTTCTTGTCAAACGCGTCCCACTGGGCGGCCTCATTGGCCAGAGCCTCTTCCTTGCGCCTGCAGAACGTATGGTAGTCGCACGCCCAACTGGTGAGCCTGCCGCGGTCGATGTCAAGAATGCGCGTGGCGACCCTTCGCACCAGCATCCGGTCGTGAGTGACCAGCAGTAACGCGCCCTCAAAGCGCAAGAGCATTTTCTCCAGCCAGCCGATAGAATCGATGTCCAGATGATTGGTCGGCTCGTCAAGGAGCAAGAGGTCGGGTTGTGCCGCGAGCGCCCGGGCCAGCAAAGTCCGTCTCTTGAGGCCTCCGGACAGGGTCTGGAACGACGCGTCCGGCTGGAGGCTCAGGTCGTTGACTGTCCGCAACACCCGTTCGTGCAACTCAAATGCGCCTTCCGTCTCCACGCGCTGCTGGATTTGCTCGAGGCGCCTCAGGGCTTCCTCACCGGGGCAGTCACTAACGAATTGGGCAGCCTCATGGTATTCCATCAGGAGCCCGCTCAGCCCAGCCAATCCGCTTGCCACCACTTGGTAGACCGTGCCGTCCAGGCGTTCAGGGACCTCCTGGGGCAAAAAGCCGCGCACCAGGCCAGTATCGCAATGAACCTCTCCTCGCGAAGGTTCAGCCACTCCGGCCAGACACTTCAAGAAAGTACTCTTGCCGCATCCGTTGCGGCCCAACAACGCAATTCTCTCTCCGGGTTGAATCTGTGCATTGGCGTCCGACACAAGTGCCGGAGCACCAAAGGACAAGGTTGCGTCAACCAGGGATATGATAGCCATATGACCTACCCGCTCGTTCAGGCTCTACGCTCGCGGCGGCTCTGGCAATCGAGGCAAAACGGGGCTTCGGGTCGGGCCTTGAGCCTGGGATAGCCGATATCGCCTCCGCACTCGGCGCACTCGCCGTAAACCTCGGCAGAGACACGTTGGAGGGCAGCCTTGGTTTGCTCCAGGCGACGCATAGTGGTCCGCCGGTTGGCCTGGGCCATCTGCTGCATCTGAATAGCGTCAACCCGCGATATGCGTCCGATGGCCGAGTCCGGCTCAACCGGTTGAGAGACTTCGTTCGCATCATCGAGCGTCGCTTTCATCTCTTCCTGCTGCATGCGCAAAGTCGCCTCGAGCTCTCGTAACTGGGCGGGGGTCAGTTCATCCATATCGATGCCTCCGCACCAAGCCTAGCACCGGGAGTCGCGGTTGCCAACCCCCAGACTCCACGGCGACTCGGGAGCGCCGCTAACTGCAGGGGACGGGGGGCGAAAATCCGCCCCCACGCCGCTCGACGACAAAATGTCGAATTAATGGTACAGATCTATTTCAGACCCCCCATAACAATAGAGAGACCAACAAAAAAGAGGGAGGTGCAACGATGCGGTACACACGTGATTTTACTTTGCCGGCTAATTCCATTTACCACATGATGTGGCGAACGGTGGCCGGTGCCTTCTTCCTGGAATCCGATGCCATGAAGAGGATGTTCCTGTTCTGCTTCTTTCGTTTCATGTTTCGGGCCGGCGGTAAGGTGCTGCTGCACAGCTATTGCGTCATGTCCAACCACTTCCACAAAGCCGCCCAACTGAAGGGCAGCGCCAAGCCCATGTCAAAGTGGGCCAGGGCCGCACACTCTTCCTTCGCTCAGAGGCTCAACCGTCTACTGAAGCGCCGGGGGCCAGTGGCCCAGGATCGCCCCAAAACCGTCGTGTGCCAGACTCAGGAGGAGCTGAAGCGGGTGATGTTCTACGGCGACTGGAACCCTGTCGAAGCCGGCATGTGCGACCATCCTTCCGAGTATCGATTCTCCTCGTACAGGTATTATGCGTTCGGGGTGATCAACGAGTGGACAGAACACCTGACCCCGCCTCAATTCTACCTTGAGATGGGTGACACGCCTGAAGAGCGTCAGGCCGAATATCGTCGGCAGTGTGATGAGTACTGGCGAGAGAAGAAGTTGCCCGAGGAGCGTCAGCTTGAGCACGGGCACGCGCTCGGCAGCGAGAAGTTTGTCAGGAACCGCCATCGCTTGATGTTGGCCCTGGGCAGGCATCTGCGTCACAAGACCTGGCCCCGCCGGGATCTGCGCCGCATGGCGGCTCGCTTGCTCGTCCTGGAACCGCAGGTCGTCGCCGCGGAGTCCCGAGCACCTGACAGTCAAGGCCCTGGTTCTTAGGTAGGAACCGGGGCAGGCAACCGCTGGTCACTCTTTAGTACCCCATCTGAGCCGAGGTCTGCTCTCGGCTGTGCTTGAGGCGTTCTTCCAACGAACATTGGCACCGGCGCGGCGTAAGGAAAGCTGCGTCTCACGAAAATTGACGCCGGTGTGGCGATGGGGAAGCTGCGAATTGGCGATTTCATGGCCATGAGAGGCCCACAAATCGGTTCAAAAACCGCCCCCCGTCCCCGTCGTTTTGGGTCCCCCGTCCCCGCCGTCGCCGTTTTGGTCGTTTTGGTTGCCAGCCCCTTCAGAACGCCTCGTTGAAATTGAAGAAGATACCCCACTGGTCCCTTCCGAAGCCGACATCGAACCTGAGCTTGATGAGGAAGTCGGGGGGAAGGCCGAACCTGAGGCCGGCACCGCCGACGTAGGCCAGCTCATTCTCCGGGTCATCCTGGTCGTCTAGCCACACCATGCCGGTTTCGCCGTAGGCTGCACCCGATACAAATGACCAGATTGGGAATCTGAGTTCACCGGTCGCCGCGGCGTAGTGGTGGCCGCGAAAGCGGTTGCCGAGATAGCCGCGCAGCAACATTATGCCGCCAAGGCGGTAGTTGGTCGAATAGGCTGGCTCACCCAGCGACACGCCTCCGAGGCCTCTAATGGCTAGAACCACGTCCGGCTTGTAGAGGGGAACGAACTGGCTCAACTCCACACCTGCTTTTCCCCGGTGCAACACTTGGCCGCCCTGCACCGGCCACCATTCGGCCCATAATGTTCTCAAGCCCCCGAAGCGAGGAGAGAACATGCCTTCCCGGGTATCGTGGCCCAGCTGCATCCGGACCCCGGTGCGGTGACCTTCAATCGGACCTTCTGTCGAGCCGCCCACAACGGCTATTTCCCCTGCCGTTTCATCGTAGAGTACACCGTGTACTACCCCTGAGTAGAGTTGCAGATGATCGCCGACGTGGAAGGAAAGCCCCGCGGTGGTTTCTACGTCCATCGGGTCGGTTTCCAGGGGGTCTTCGGCCGAAGCACCGATACCAGTGCCGTAGTACCTGCCCTGCCAGTTCTCGAAACGGCTGGAGAGCCTCAAGTCCACGTTGGGCAGAACCCTCAACCAGGCCAACTCGGTTGTCGCGAGCAGTCTGGCCCCCTGCATAGGCGCCACCATAAGCTGCACATTCCCCAGCAGGCCGTCGGCTCGGTAGGGATAGACGAAGAGAGCGGCGCCGAGGATCAGTCCCGGCACCGGGTCGTAGCCAATAATGGGCGAAGGCGTCCAACCGATAGGAGTGGATGAGAAGTCGGCAGCTGCGGCAGCCGGCTCGAAGCGGCCGATTCCAACGGTCGGGACCCCTCGGTCGTAGACCTTCCGTCCGCCGACGTATGTCATGTCGACTTCCAGGTCGTATAGCCGCGCAGGGCCCTGTCCGAACGGAGAGGCGGGAAGGACGACGAAGTCGGCGTGGTAGCCGGTGGCTATGCGCCCGAGTTCATTGGCGCGGCCGATGGCTGCTGCGCCGTTGGTGGTGTACGAGGCAAGTGCCTGAGCCAGCGTAATGGTCCGCTCTTCAGCCCCCGGAATCGTAACCCCCTCCGGACCTTTGCCGAAGACGGAAACTGCAATGCCGGAGATGGGTGCGAGACCGAGGCGGTGGAAATCACGGGCGCCACCTTCCGAGCTGGGAGGGGCGCCGAAGGGCCAGTCGCTGGTGAGCGCGGGGGTGACGCCAGCGTCGAAAAGTTGCCGGAACTGCAGCACATTCTGCATGATTTCGGAACCGTAGGCCTCGGTTAGTTGAGGCAGTTCGTGAAGCTGGCCGGGGAGCAGGGTAACGGTCAGACCCGCCTCCCGGATCTGCCGGGGAAGGTCACCGCCGCAACTCCCGCAATGGTCCATGACGTCTGGATATGCGCTCTTCCGGCGGTCCTGAACGGCCAGGCGAGCGTTCACGATGCGCCGGGCCCCTTCCCGCCCCTGGACGTGAAACGCAGTCCCATAGCGGCCGGCGAAGAGGAGAAGGTCGCGGACCACGTCTTCTGTATGCTCCGCTCTGCCGCCCGGGACGATGTCCGGCTTTCGCCCCTCGTCGTAGGTGGATACGGACAGGGACTCGTCCATGAAGTACTTGTCGCCGAAGTAGGTAAGCCGGCTGTCCCGGTTGCCGAAGAAATCTACCCCGGTCTGCCGCATGAGGAAGCGGGTGTCTCGCACCTTCCCGTAGGATCTGAGCGCCGCCCTCATCACGAACCGACCTGCAGCGGACAGCCTTTCGTACTGAGCAGCGTGGTCGGGATAGAAAGTGTTGTCCCCGATGGCAGTTATCCCGTACGACAGCGCCCGTTGCTGGGCGGTGAGGATGGCTTGTGCGATGAGTTGCGGCGGCAGTTTCGCATACAGCTTCCGCTGCGCGTTCCATGCTGCGGTGTCCACCATAACCCCGGTGGGGTAGCCGTCTCCGTCGCGCAGGATGACGCCGCCCTCCGGGTCGGGTGTTTCCCCGTCGATTCCCAGGGACTCCAGACCGGCCCGGTTGAGGTAAACGTGGTGGCCCGACTTCAGTGCGATATAGGCGGGCCTCTCGCCGGTGAGCGGCCCCATGGACTGGTGGTCGGGCAGCCTCCCCCCGAGAGGCTGAAGGTCCAAGTTTCGCGCCACGGTCCAGCCATTTATCGGCTGCTGCCGAGCTAGTCGAAGCGCCTCGGCCAGACCCTCAGCATCACGGACGTCGCCCAGGTCGGTCTGTAGCAGGCTCAGGCCCCCATCAATGAAGTGGAGATGGGCGTCCACAAACCCGGGCAGTACGAAGCGCCCATCCAGGTCAAAACGCTGGGTGAGGGAAGACCATTTTGCCGGTACTCCTTCGCCGGTCCCAACGTCAATGAAGCGGCCTTTGTCCACGACGAACCAAGCAGCGTCAGGAACATCGGAACGAGCGGTAAATACCTCGCCCCCGTAGTAGAGCACTGGCTCGGCGAGGGCCGGAGTCGACGCACAGACCAGCAAAAACAGCGCTGCAGAAAGAAAATGCAGTTTTGAGCCAATTCTCATTTGGCTGGTGCTCCGCTGGTTATTGGACTTGCCATCCGCCCGCAGTCCTTACGAGGTGGGCCGGCTTCAACCCGAACGGTTCGGGCACGATGCTTCTCTTGAAATTCATTAACTCCATCTCCGACGGTTCAATTCGTATCGAAACGAAGTCGTCCCCGCCGGGGCCATCCGGGAAGAACATCTGCCAGGAGTTGATCCAGCGGCTGGCATTCACAGCCGGATCGGAGACCACAGTGGCACATCCGTACAGGACAAGACTGGCGTGCTCCCCGTCGCTGCCGAAGGTCAGAGTCACCTTGGAGTCGCGTTCTATCTCTCCAATCTTCCTCAAAGCCGGGCTGGTACCAATCCAGACATCGAGGGAATCGAGGTCAACGATGGGTTGAACCATGCGCGCACTCGGAGAATGTCCATCGTGATTTGTTATCAGAAAACAGTACTTCGACTTCCGCATCATCGTTCGGACGGTCTTCAGGCAATAATCCAGAGAAGAATTGAATGACTTCTGCCTGCTCCGCTTGTAGGTCTGGAACACCCACCTGCCCGCCGCGCGCTTTAGTTCTGCGAACATGTCTCCCCCCTCAGCCCTGGCCCTCTGGCATCCACCGGTGACCGCAGGTCCGGCCAAGGTGTCACGCTTCCCAGCCAGCCTAACACCGGTGGCCCCGGTTGCCAAACCCCGGGACTTTCCCGGCCCGGGCTTGCGACTTGCGTCCGGGGTTCGGGAAAAAGACGCCCCCCGTCCCTGTCGTTTCGGCCGCGTCCCTGTCGTTTCGGCCGACGGGAAAAAGACGCCCCCCGTCCCTGTCGTTTCGGCCGAAAATGAGGCCCCCCGTCCCTGTCGTTCTGGCCCTGCGGCGGGCTACATTTCTGGCCCTGCGGCGGGCTAGGGCATGGTGAGTAGATCGATGTAGGCGCGGTCCAGGAGGTCGTCGTTGCGGACGTGTAGTGCGGTCATCAGTTGCTGGGCAATTGCTGCGCCCTCTTCTTCGGTCTGCTGGGGGGTGAGCACTACTTCGAGTTCGAGGTAGTGGCCCAGACTTTCGACGTCATCCAGGTGAATACGGGTTTGTCCGTGGAGGAGCAAACGTCGTGTTTTGCGCACTACTCCCAGCACTCCGAGGGTGTCTTCGAGCAGGGTTTTCAGCAGGCCCGGAGATGCTGCGGGGTAGATGGAGTAGTTGGAGCAGGTGGGCAACCGGCTGTCGGGACGGTGATAGGAGATGAGTTCTCCGGAACCGCCTGCGAACTCCCTCAATTTGAGGCGTCCTGAGCGCACGTTGAAGAAGGTGTCGACCTGGTGGAGCACCTCAGCGGGGCCGTCAGCAAGGGCAAGGGCCAGACCGGACTGCTCTTCCGGCGAGTGGAGGCGGGCTTTGATTTCTATGTTCCGGTTCGTCTTCATGGGCGCTACTTGTCTTCGTCGAAGCAGGCCAGGCACTCCACGAAGCTCCCCCCGTCGGCTTCGCATTTGTCGAAGCAACTGCACGCGGTTTCGCAGTAGGCCTCGTCGTCGCCTTTGGCGACACAATCGGTCTGGCAGTCCTTGATGCCGGGGTCCTTGTCGTCCCCCCCGTCCTTGCCGTCCGTGTCGTCCCCGCCCTTCTCTGCGGCGGTACACGAACTGGGCTCATCCGCACCGGCCGGCACGCCTTCGGCAAGCAGCGCGGCAACTGCCGCGGGCCGCCCCTTCACCCAGTTGCGCAACGATTCCAATTGCGCTTCGTCGGGGCCGCCTTCCTGCGCCCCGGCCACCTGCGCACTGAAGCCGTCAATTGCAGCGAGGAGCTCGTCCTCGTCCCAGACCTCGGTTATCAGGCGGTTGAGTTCCGCCTCCATGAGGGCGACGGCCTCGGGAATTCGAGACAGGCGCCGTGGGACCTGTGCGTTCACATACATCCCCAGCGTCTCCGAGGGTTCATCTGCCGGAATCTTGTCGATGCCCCAGGGTATGAACACCCCCCTTCCACCGTCCGCGGGGTCGAAGTAGACATAATAATTGTTGTGGCTGCGGGTATACCCGTCCCGATGGTTGACCAGCACCTCGAGGGCCCAGTAGGTGGCGAAACGGTCGAGATTGAGGACCGGCTCCAGTGCGCCCAGGAGTTCCTCGTCGGGTTTCTGCAGGGCCTCGGCCAAGGCCAGCAGCGGCCCGTAGTCGGGGTCGGTTTCATCGGTCTTCACCTCGAAGCGGGGCAGCCACTCCTCCACAACATCGGTAACCGTCCCCTCGTAGAGCGAGCCCGTGTCGTCCCCGAACGTGCGCTTGAGGAAGCGTCTCTTCACCGCCTCGATGTGGGTGTATGGGCCCAACGGTTCGCCGTTGACCATGACGTTGGCGAGGTTGCAACGAGGTGCGGGATGACCGGCCGCAGCGACGATTTGATAGCAGAGGCACGCGGCCGCATGGGTGGCGTCCCCTGCATTATTGTTGAGGGTGATTCGCTCAGTTTCGCCCAGGAACTGGCCGTCGACGTACTTGTCGGTTTTCACCTTGAGTCCGGGCACGGATGAAAAAAGAGAACCGATGAAACCCTTGCGGCGGATCCCCACCTGCTGCAGCGCCACGCCGTCGACAGTGACGCTCGCCTCGTACCACGAATATTCCTTGGGCCAGGGCTCGGCGCACATTTCTGCAATCTCTCCTAAGGCGACGAACACTTCGTCTACGGTGAGGCCGGCGCCGAACGCGGTGTCCGCGCCGAGGGCGGCCCAGTCGGCCGAATCCATATGCACCTGAACGCACGGCATGTGTGCCGGGTCAAAGGAGACGCCTTCGGACGGGGCGATATGTGAAGGCGGTGCCGGGGTACAGGCGATTCCAGGCGGACGCTCTTCTGTCCATCCAGAGGACTTCCCGCCCCCGTCTTTCCCGCCGCTCTCCTCCGAAGAGCAGGCCGGAAGCGACGCCAGGATCGAGAGAACTGCCAGCAGGGAGAACAACCTGGCCATGAACAACCTCCGATTTGAAATAATGCTACATTAGGCTGGCCGTTGATGCAAAGAGGGCGGGCCTATTCGTATGCAACACCGGAAGGTCGTGAATCGGTCACCGGGAGGAGCGCGCACGTGAGGAGCGGCCAGGCTGGACCGCGGCCAGGAATTTTAACCCGGGGTTCCTCTCTTCCGCGCTGCGCAGCGCCCATTCGCTGACGAACAGGACTAGGGGTCTGCCTTCGATGTCCTGCAGGCAGGTGCTGATGCCGGAGCGGTGGAACCGGGCCAGGTCGGCGTCTCCCTCGATCCATCGAGCATGCTGGTAGGGGAGCCGTTCGAAGGTAACGCTGGCGCCGTACTCCGCCTTCAGGCGGTACTGGGTTACATCGAATTGCAGCACTCCGACCGCGCCCAAGATCGGTTCACGCTCCTGCCGTTGATGATCGAAGAACATCTGCACCGCGCCCTCTTCTGAGAGTTGGTCGAGTCCCTTCTTCAACTGCTTGCGCTTCATGGGGTCTGAGTCCCGGACCCGCACGAAATGCTCGGGCGAGAAACGCGGAATCCCCTCGAACTCCACTTCGTCCCCTACCGCCAGAGTATCACCGATGCGAAGGAGACCGGGGTCCCACAAACCGATAACATCGCCGGAGAAAGCTTCCGACACCTGAATCCGCTCCTGGGCCATGAACTGAAATGCTTTGGACAGGGAGATGGGCTTACCGGTACGAACATGGGTAACGGACATGCCGCGATGGAACACGCCGGAGCAGACCCTGGCGAAGGCCACGCGGTCCCGGTGGCGTGGGTCCATGTTGGCTTGGACCTTGAAAACAAAGGCGCTGAACCCGGCTGCGTCCGGCTCAAGAATGCCGTCGCTGGTCAGCCGCGGGCCCGGCGGCGGTGCGAGCTTGACGAACTCTTCGAGGAACGGCTCGACGCCGAAGTTAGTCATGGCACTGCCGAAAAAGACAGGGGTGAGTTGCCCCGCAAGGAACTTACCCTCGTCCCAGGGAGTGCCGGCTTCGTCAAGCAGTTCCAGTTCTTCGAGGAGCTGTGAATGCGCGTTGTCGCCCAGGGTGGCCCGAAACGCCTCGTCCTTAACGTCGGCCACCTGCATGGGCATCCGCTTGGCGCCGCCCTCGGTTCGTTCGAAGCGAAGCAGGCGGCGATTCATGCGGTCGTAGACCCCTTGGAACGAAGGTCCCGAGCCGATTGGCCAGCTGCCGGGATGGCAGGGGATCTCGAGAAGACGCTCGATTTCGTCCAGGAGGTCCATGGGATCTCGGCCGTGCCGGTCCATCTTGTTGATGAACGTGACGATGGGGATACCGCGCATGCGGCACACCTTGAACAGCTTGGTGGTTTGCAGTTCCACGCCTTTAACGCAATCGATGAGCATTACTGCACAGTCGGCCGCGGCGAGGGTGCGATAGGTATCCTCGGAGAAATCGTCGTGGCCAGGGGTATCCAGAAGATTCAGGCGCTGGCCGCCGTACTCGAACTGCAGCACGCTGGTCGACACGGAAATCCCGCGCTGGCGCTCGAGTTCCATCCAATCGCTGGTGGTTTTGCGGGCGTTCTGGCGCTGCTTGACACAGCCGGCGAGGTGGATGGCGCCGCCATAGAGGAGCATTTTTTCGGTAAGCGTCGTCTTGCCCGCGTCGGGGTGGGAGATGATGGCGAAGGTGCGTCGCCTGGCGATTTCCGTTTTGGCCCGGCCTGATTCTATTTCTTTTTCCGTCACGCTACCCTCTCGCATCCTGCGGCTCGCCTTGGCCGTGGGTGAAGCGCACAGTAACTCCACCACCCCTTTCCTTGCAAGTAATTATTCCCGGCGGGGCCCTTGGCGTGGCCGCAACCGGGCTGCATTATTGACTTTCCGATTGCGCAGTGGCTGAATGGTCGTGGGGAAGGCGGGGCTGTTTGCGACCCCGGGGGCTCCAACTGAGGGGCCCGTGAGTCAACGGAAGACGAATGAAACTGCAACTGGCGTTGTTCGCACTACTGGGAAGCCTCCTTCTGGCCCCAGAAGACGCGGCGACTCCGCCGACTCGGGGCCTCGATCCCGAGACTATCGACCGCATCGAGATCTATGTCGAGAGCATGATGGAGCGGGACAGGGTGCCGGGGGTGGCTCTGGCCATTGTTGACCGCAACTCTGTCCTCCACATTCGAGGCTTTGGTGAAACGTGTCCGGGAGGCCCGGCGGTGGAACCGCACACCAGATTTCTTCTGGGGTCCATGAGCAAGTCGTTCACCGCGCTGGCTGTAATGCAGCTCGTGGAGGCGGGGAAGCTCGATCTGGATGCGCCGGTGATCCGATATCTGCCCTGGTTCCGGGTTGGCGACGACGCCGTTTCCGAAACCATAACCATTCGTAACCTGTTGCACCACACCAGCGGCATACCGAGATGGGTGACGGCAGGTGAAGAGGCGACGCTGGAAGAACATGTGCGCGTCCTCGCCGATGCCGCCTTGAGCGGTGTTCCGGGGGGGGGGCATGCGTACGCTAGTCCCAACTACCAGGTGTTGGGCCTGGTGGTCCAGGAGCTGTCGGGAGAGCCGTTCGGAGAATACGTACGCAAGCACATCTTCACACCTTTGGGAATGGAAGGGTCGCGTGTGGATGCGGGAGCAGGCGGGCCGGGCTCCGGGCTGGCTTGTGGTCACCGGTATTGGTTTGGCTTCCCGATTTCGACCGACCTAACTGCGGAGCCCGGGAGACTGCCCACCGCGGCCCTGGTCTCGTCGGCCGAAGACATGGCCCGATATCTCATGGCCCTGCTCAATGGGGGTCGGGGAGTGAACGGCCGCGTACTCTCCCCCGAGGGCGTCGGCCGGCTGTTCACCCGGGGGAGTCGATGCTGCGGGGTACTCGTACGGAATGGGATGGAGAGTAGGTCCGATCCGCGGAATCCCGGCCATCCATCACGGCGGTCATCTTTATCATTTCAGGGGCAAGATGGTGCTCCTGCCCGAGGAGGGGAAGGCGGTGGTGGTGCTTACCAACTCGTCCGCCATGTTCGGGTCCACCACCAGCCACTTGATCGCCAACGGCATTGCGGCCTTGCTGGCCGGAAAGAAGCCGGGCAAGCGGGGTCTGTCGCTGAAGTGGTTCCTGACCGGTCTGGGGTTCGTCATGGTTCTACTGACGTTCGGCCTACTGAAAGAGGCGCTGGCCATCAAGCGCTGGCGGATGAGTCTGGGGGAGAAACTGCAAGAGGGGGGAAGGAAACGCACGCTGGCCTGGGCTTCCGCATTCTGGGGGGTTTTGCTGCCTGTGGCGCTCTTTTCGGGGTTGCCGGTACTGTTGCGCCTGAGTTGGCCGCAGATGTTGCGGGCGGTGCCCGACCTTTCCTGGTGGATGCTTTTCTACTTGCCGGCCGCTCTTGTGCTGGGAGTAGTGAAAGCCCGGATATTCCTCGGTGTCTGGAAGCTAGGGAGGCGGCCGGAAACCAGATGAAGACAGAAATTGCTGATGGCGTGAGTGTACCGGCTTTGTTTCTCGCTCTGGGCGTGATCGCTGCGCTTTGCTTGTGTGCGCCGTACGTGCGCGGGGTTGTGCCTTACACGGCTCCGGAAGGGGACCTGACAAACAGCGGCAATGTGGGGACCAACGACATTCAGTGCCTGGTGCTTGTGCTGGACGCGGTCGAGGCGCCGGTGGCATGTACCGGGGACGCCGATTGCGACCTTGCTAAGGACAGCCCACACTACTGCCGGGAAGGGCTCGACGCCGGCCTGGTCTGCCTGCCCGCCTGCCTGTCACCGCTGGTCACCCTTCAGCAATCCCCTGAGGCCTGTGAGGACCCGGAAGCCGACGACGAGTTGTGCCTCGGGAAGGTTTTCAGGGCCGGTGCGGACATGAATTGCGACGGGCAGATAACCAATCTGGATTTTCTCTTTCTGGTTCAGGTCATTGTGAAGAAGACCGGGGGCGCCGGCACGGCCGACTTTGATGGGGACGGAAGGCTGAACTTCTGTGACGACGACAGCGATGGCGACGAGGTGGTTGACGAGTTGGACTGCGTTGCCCTGGACCCTTTGACCGGCTCGTGCTCCGCCCCGGGCCAAGGGTGCCTACCCACCGAGGCAGGTCCGGCGTGCGGATGCCTGCCCGGCTGGTACGACGGCGGCGGTATGTGCGAGAACTGCCACTCCAGTTGCGCTGAGTGTTGGGGCCCCCTCAACGCTGAATGCACAGTTTGCAGTCCCGGCCATTTCCTCTACGTAACCACGTGCGGGGAGACCTGTCCGGCAGGCTTCTACAAGGAAGCGATTTCCAACTCGTGCCAACCTTGCCACGAGGCTTGTACCGCCTGTCTCAGCGCACCAACCGAGTGCATTGCCTGCAAGACGGGCTTCTTCCTGCACGCCCCAACTTTGACCTGCCAGACTTCGTGCCTTCCCGGGTACTACGGCGAACCGGCCACCAACTTGTGCCAGGTGTGCAACGCCGCGTGTACGACCTGCACCGGCCCGATGAACACGGAGTGCACCGGGTGCGCGGAGAGCTTCTTTCTGAGCGGCAGCACTTGCACGACTGGGTGCCCGGCCGGCACCTACGCTGATGCCGCCGAGAATGCGTGCGTGGATTGCCCGGAAGGCTGGGTCTCAGAGGAAGGCGCCGAGGAATGTACCGAGTGCCCGGAGGGGACCGAAGATAACGGCAGCAACGAGTGCGTTCTCGTC
>CAZVFX010000060.1:0-43453 GCA_964626565.1 uncultured Myxococcales bacterium | reverse complement strand
ATAGAAGCAACCTTCGGCCCGTTTGAAGTTGTTTGCCTGAGAGTCACTCACTAGTTGTTCGCTAGTTGCACACGCAGGGCAGGTGCTCTGCCGGGTAGTCGTCCGGGTAGTTGCACAGCCACTCGGGAGGCGGGCCCTCCTGCGGAGTGATGAGGCAGCCGTTTTCGTCCTTTCCGTCCACGTCAACGAAAATCGGGTTGGTGACGGCATACGGAAGTTGCGGGTAGTACACCGGCACCTTGGGGAAGGTCATGTAAGTGGGCAGGTCGATGGGTAGCGAGCCGAATACACTCTGGAACAGGTCGCCCAGGTACACCGGGGGCAACTCCGCCGAGCCGTATACAGGCGTCATTGCTCTACCCTGCACCCCCATCGCGAACACCACATACCAGGAGTCCTGGCCGGGCTTGATGTCAACGGTTGCCTCCACGTTCACAATGCCGTCGTTGGGCAGCGCGATCTTGTATTTCTCATCCGCGGCATCAACGTCGAACACGTACTCCATGACGCCGTTGCGAATGATCTCCACCCGGCTCACATCGAACCAGAGCGGCGACTGCACCCGGATCTTCAATTTTGCCCCGTCTCCCAGAGCCACAGTCTCGCCGGGGCCTTTGCCGTCGATGGTGAAATCGACGAAGGGGCCGTAGGTGGTGAAGGACTGCCCTTTTCTGTATGTGCGCGTCAGCGCTGGGAGGTCCACCGCGACGGGATCGTCGGTGGGACTTTTCACGTAGTTCCTCAGGCACCCAACCTCGTAGTTGGAAATACCGTGAATGTCGGAACCGCCCACTCCTACTTTGAAGACGCCATAATTGAGCATTCTCAGCCAGTCATCAGTTAGCCCCTTGATCGCATGGCACGGGAGGTTGGCAGGATCCCCGCAGAATCCGTCGAGGCATTCGGCGTCGCCTCCGCACGGGGCTTCCTCGTCGCACGGAACCATGCAGATGCCGACGCCGACATCGCGGCAGGCGTGGCCCTCAGGGCAGCCTCCGTCATCTTCACACAATCCGCACAGGGTCAGGGGGGTGTTGGTGTTATAACGCCAGATAGCTTCCTGCTCCGCCGGCGTTCTGGCCAGGAGCGAGCGTACCACCTGGCCGCTGGAAGGAATCAACTCTCCCAGGATCTCCTGCCGGGATTTATTCTCCTGGTTGGCCAGCGCGCCTGCCAGGACCTCGTTGTACGCGGCCACTTCCAGATAGGTCGGAATGCGGGGGATATCGAACCTCTTCGAGTTCATAATCTCGATGAGATCAAAGGCAGGGGACAGCTCTTCCGGCGCCAGCAGCGGGGTCTGCTGCTGCACCTGCCCCTGCTCCATTTCCAGGGTGTACGGGTTCACACCAAAGACGTCGAAGTAGCTGGTCATCCCTCCCCGGGGGTGAGCCACGGTCACGATCATCTCCTCGGGCGGTAACAAGCCGTTGCTACGCACCCAGGTAAAAATGTCGCCCGGGGTCATCCCCTGCCAGTTGAGCGCGCCGTGCGCGGACTCGAACTCGGAGTAGTGGAGCGGGAAACCGATGAGATGGGACACGTCCAGGGTGCTGATTTCGTCTCCGGGCCAGGTGACTACACTCTGCCATAGCCCCAGCTCGCGGATGTACGGCTCCAGGTCCCGGATGTAGTCGTGATCGGTCATGACCATCACTTCCAGACCGTCGCATAACGCGCTGTCCAGCCGGTCATAGTTGGAAACGGAGGAGTCGGGCGAGCCTGCACTGTGCATGTGCTGGTCGTAGCTTATCCACCCGGTGGTGTCCACCACCCGGTAGACCTTGGCGTCAACGAATACCGGCTGGGCCGGCAGGAGCGACACCTCACGGGAATCGATGGAGTACTCTACACCCCGTGAAAAAACCACGTCGTAGTGGCCCGGCGGCAACTCGATGCTGCCTTCACCGTCGGGGGCAAGCTCCATGACTACCTTGCGGTCGGAAAGGTAGCCGTCGCCCAGCGCCTGGACAAAATCACCGGGAAGGTGGCCCGGATTGCACGTGCAGGTTCCCCCCGCACACACTTCGTCCGGATCGCAGTCTGCCCCGGACGAACAGCCCCCCTTCTTTCGGCACTGGAACTGCTCGTCGCACACTTGTCCTGCCGGGCAATCTCCCGGGGCCCCCCGGCATTCCGGGAAGCAGTGGCCGACGGTAACCCTGGCAGGTATCTGGCGTGCTGCCTCGTCAAGCACCCTGAACTCGAGGACCCCCGGTTCCGGGATGAAGAGGGCCGCAGACTTGGTCTTCCCTTCTTCGATCTCCAGTTTGGCCGGTGCGGAGAACGGTCGCTTGTCTTTACGGGCCACCAGATAGTAGACCCCCGGCGCCAACGGCCCATCGAAAGACCCGTCGGGGGAAAAGTCCATCCCTCGGTCGGACACGAACTGGCTCATCACCATGGATTGGCCGTCAGGGGTCGCCGGGGTCGCTGAACACAATCGGGCCGCCTCAGCAAGATCGATGTAAGTGGCGAAATCGCCACAGTCCTTCGCTACCGTGGTGCATCTCTCTTCGTCGCAGGGATCCGCAATTGCAAACACCTGCGCCTCGGAGATAGGCTGGAAGCTCTTGATGTCGTAAACATGGCCCTTGACCCTTCCGTGAGGCGTCCCCCGGACCTCGTAGATCGTATCGTAGACCGAGGCCACGTCTCCGTCGCCCACTGCGACGTAGCGGGTGTAGCTGGAGAACTCCAACTCGTCGCACTCGGCGTCGTCATCCGAGGCGTGGAGGCAGTTCAACCCATGGGTCATGGACGCGGTGAGAGACTCGGTGGAAAAGGGGAACAGGATCGAGCCGTCCCTGGTGAAGTATCCGTACGAGACTTTCTCGGCGACGCCGGTCATGGCGTCAAAGGCCATGGGATCGAGCAACGCGTTGATCCCTCTCATGAACATCAATCGGTATTGGGTATCCAGTTCGTAGCCGATGCCGGGGACGAAGGTGTGGGCGTTGGAGCCCAACAAAGGCATGTCCCCGGTCACGAATCCCGGCTTTTCCGTGATCTGGGCCAACAGGTCGGGCAGCACCTCCAGAATATCGCCCATGTCTCCGGACAGCTCGCCGATGAGACTCAGGCTGCCGCCGCTGAGAATGTCCAACAGATTGGTGCCCGATTTCAACGCCTTCATCTCCCTGGCCACAGGTACGCACAAACCGGAAACCTGGTCGCATTCTCCAGTGGCACAGTCGTCTTCCGCCCCGCAGGTTTGGAAACAGCCGCCCCAGAACGCGTGGCAGGCCGCACCATCGGGGCATTCCTGTTCTGCACACCAGTCGGGGCACTCGTAGTCCAGGGAGCAGTCGGGGTCGGCGCAGTCCTTCAGGCCGTCGCCGTCGTCGTCCTTCTTGTTGGCGCATTCTTCGCCGCCAATCGCTCTGAACACAGTCACTATTTCGATGTAGCTGTTGTCCTCTTCCAGAATGTAATCGGTGAGCGTCGCCACCCGGGTGGTGATGTCGAGTGCCGCGTCCAGGTCCAGTTCTATGCCGTACAGCCCCTTCAGCAACTCCTCCAGGGTGGGCAGATCCATGCCCAGCATCTCTTCGATGGTGGCGGGCAGATCCTTGATTATGTCCATGAGGTTCAGCACCGCCAGCACCCGGTCGCCGTTACCGACCACTCGGACAACACCTCTCTTGCCGTCGGGCGAAACCCATCCGTGCACGCCCCCTGTCTCCGGATTCGGAACGTTGAGGTTGACCATGGGGTGGATCAGAAAGAACTGGTCCAGGCCGTTGCCGGCCCTGAACTCGGCAAAAGGACGCACCAGGTCGATATCCACCAGTGCGCCGCCCCACAGCGCAGGGCTTGCGCCGTGGCCCGCGTCCAGCACCACTGCCCGGATCTTCGAGTTCTGCAGCAGGAAGTCGCCTTCGTCACCATACTGCACCGGGCCGCCGGCAAGTTCCGCCCGACTTTCGATGCGCTTCACCACGACGCCGGTCTTCTGCTCCTCGCTACATCCGGAGAGCAACACCAGCATGCCCGCCCCCAACAGCACCCCGAGAGCGAGCGAGGGGCCTGCCCGGCGTCGGCACAGTCTTCCATCGGTTGGGTGTTTGTCGGCCGCCATTACAGGTTCACCTGGCACTGTGCGAACACGATGTTGTTGTCCATTTCCGGCACGTTGCGCTCAACCCGGTGAATGTAGTTGAGTTGGGTTTTCAGGTACCCATCAAAGAAAAACATATTCAACCCTCCGGACGCCAGCCACAGGTCGCCCGCGTTGCCGATATCTTTCTGGTCGTCGTACCACTCGTATCTGCCCGCCAGTTCCACCATTTTCGGCACCACGAAGTAGCCTGCCTGCACGTACCATCCTTCCCGCTCAGTGGTGTCGGGCAGCGATGGCGGTAGCTCCGGGTTATCTTCAGGCTCCCGCCGGTCCATGAGGTACTCGCCGGTAAGCGCCAGCCCCTTCCACTTGAACCGAAGATCCACGCTGGCCGCGTTGGTCACTACCGACGAGTCGTCGTTGTAGTAGTAGTCCGCTCCCAGCGCGACCCTCGCCGGCGACTGGTCGTAGTCCGACTCGTCGGAGCTCATGGGCCCCACGGGTGAGATCTGCAGTCGGGCCGCGTACAGGAGTCCGTCGCCGCGGTCCGCCTTGGTATACCCGGGGCCGCCGTTGTAGACGCCGCCAGCGTATTCCAGGATGCCGCCGAACAGGCTGCCGAGAAACGCCGCGCCCAGTTGACTTTCCGGTGTTAGTTGCGTGGTGGTCACTGCCCGCTCGATCATCTGGAGCCGGGCCGATGAAGTCATGGAGCCCCGTGAAAAAGGCAGGGGGGCAGTACCGAGGGCGATGTTGGCCCACGTGGCGGGGCGCAGCACAATGTTGGCTGCATGGATCGTATTGCCGCCCGCATCCTGCTCGTAGAGATTCAGCACCAGGTTGAGGCCCAGCATGTTGTCGTAGTCGCCGTGAAAGCCCAGCCGTCCCCGGCGCAACCGAAAGCCTCTCGTAGTGGCCGGATCCCAGTTTTCTATGAGAGAATCATCGCCCACCAGGAAAGCGCCCTGAACCTGGCTGCGCATGTTGATGGCCAGAGAAGCCCGGTCCAACTCGAATTTGAACGCTTCCTTTCCCTTGTTTGGATGCTCGTAGAGCTCCTGGAAAGCGGCCCCTTCTTGCTCCTCCTGTTTCTCCCCTTCCTCAGCCGCAGCAGGGAAACCCGCCAGCAAAACAGCAACAAGTGCAACAACAAATCCCACTCTCATAATCGCTCCTCCCGGACGTCGAAATGCCCGAGACTACGATAGATGAGCCCTCACGCATGGGCAAGCTGATTTGTTGGGGAGGGGTGAAGATCACCAGTCGATGAGGATCTGTCTGTAGCCTTCGGCGCCCACAAAGAGGTGGATCCAGCTGGTCTGCCCCGTGGCGGCATCGTAGATCGCCAGGTCGACGTCGTAGGTGTCCAGGCCGGCATCGAAACCGCTGTTGAAATCCGACTCGTAGACTACGAGAGTGTCGCCCTTCTCAAGGGGGGCGTAGTTCTCGAAAGCAAGTTCAATGCTGCGGCCGTCAAGGGAGAAGAACCCCGCCGCGTTTTCCGGGGTCGCCGGGTCGGTAAGGTCTATGGACGCGTCAAACGGTCCCAGGGTCTCGACCGCGTCATTGAACATGTTGTCGCCGCATTCTGTTTGCCCGGATACCTCGGTCACCTCCCAGGCCCACAACACTTCGAGGCTCTCCTCACGAACCAGCGCGACCGCATCGATGTCTGCACCGGGCGCTTCGGTGCACTGGAGATTGTCCGGACCGAAAGTAGCGTCGGAGATTCGCAGACGCACGGCTATTCCGGGGATGTCGAACGGGCTGCCGCCGGAAGGTGTGGGAGGAACATCCTTGGTCGATTCTATCCCCGTCTCGAGGATGTTCAAGTCCAACTTCACAGCTTCGTTCTGGTTTTGCAGATCATAGAGATAGTACTCCGGCCAGTCTCCTGGGGCCAGAAGCAGATAGTCGCCCTGAGGCCTTGATTCGATGAGCCTGGGCCACCAGGATAATTCGAGCGGTTCGGGGAGTTCTTTGTCGAACGACAGGCGCAGCAGTTGCTGGTTCCACAGTGCGAAAATGGCGTCGCCGTGCGCGTCCCACGCGTACTTCCGCATCGGCTCCGTTGGCGTCACCACCGATTTCTTCCCGAGTGTTTTCAGGTCCAGCCAGTAGAATCTGCTTTCCTTGGTCTCCTGGCAGCACGAATTACAGCAGACGTCTTTGCAGTTGCCGTAGTTGGTGCCAAAGCACTCGTCCCAATTGTTGGTGAGGTTCTCGACGCACTTGCAACTGTGCTGGTACGAGTAGAGGCCCGCAGTCTTGTTGTCCGGTGCGATGAAGTAGGCCGGCTTGGCCGGGCCGAAGTCAACCACGGACCAACTCTGGGTAGGAAGATCGATGACGACGATTCCGTACGGTTCGTTCTGGCCGTAGTAGTTCCACTGCTCCTCCATCAGTTCCTTGCGGGTGAAGCCGACGGCGGTCTTGCCGTCATCGGAGAGAGCCACCGGTCCGAATCCCGGCAGGTTTCTGACGAAGGTGCGAGTTTTCAGATCGATGATGGAGATCGGTTCGCATGCGCATCCGCAATCGGGCGGTGCGGGAGGAGGGTACCCGGTCTCGACTGTGGCCGCGGGAGGAGGAGTTTGTCCCGGGACCTCTTCCGCCCAAGTGTCGGTTACCTGCCATCCGCCATCCGGTTTCTCCGCACCCTGGAAAGCGCAGAAGGTGGGGCTCAGAAGCGCCTGGGCTTCCCCCGGCGCGATGACCAACTCGTCTGCACAGTTGGGAAACAGAAGGGTCCTCTCGAACTCCCTGGTCTCAAGATCGTAGAACTGCACCGTTGAGCGATTTCCCTCGAAATTGTCGATGCGGAATCCGTAGGTCACGATCATGTCCTCTTCGCCCACCAGGTAGTCCACATCGCGCACCGCTGACGGCATTTCCACGCTCCACGAGTAACCGGTGGCGAACTCAACTACCCCGACGCGGCACAGGTCCGCGCCCTGCGGCAGCGCGTAACTTTCAGGCGGCTCGCACCCTTCCAGGTCGAGGTACGACTTCATTTCCGCCGGCGTCCGCGGGACGTTGCTGGCAAACAGGAATGTCCCGTCCGCAGCCACATCGATTACGCTGTAGACTCCATCGAGAGAGTGGGAGCCCGTTACCTCGAAAGTGTCCATTGCGATGGAGGTTACCTTCTGGCCTCCCTGGTTCAGAACGTAAGCGATGCTTCCGTCCGGCGAGAAGTTGATCCTGATAATGTTACGCACGTGTGGGAAGAGCCGGGGTTGCCCATTCGGCAGTGTCATTGCTACCAGGGCCAGTCCGGGCTCCTCGAAGCCCTTGTCCGGACCGGGCAACGGGATCATCGCCAGCAGCGACGTTCCATCTGGTGAAAGCACGATGTCCGAATAGTTGAGTTGGTACTTCCAATCCGATTGTTCAACCTCTCCGGAACCACTCTCAGCCGATAATTCGTTCTCTACACTCCAGTTCATCTGAGGCGCCGTGGAAGTCGACGATTGATCGGTGGAAAAACCACCGGTCCCTTCGCCGCCATCCTGCCAGCCCGCACCTCCTTCGTCCCAGTTGCCCGTCCACTCCTGCTCGTCCACTATGTACTCTTCCTCCTGGTATTCTATGGGGGGAGGTCCGCCGCCCATATCGCACCGGGGGAACGCCAAGGTGAGCAGGAGTACACCCGCCACCCCGCCCGTCAGACTCGCCGAAATCAGCTTGAAAAACTTTGATCGCAGACCAATCCCCTTGATATTTGCCCTCATCCCATGCCTCCGCTTTGTCCCAATTACGAAGGCAGGTTACTTATCTTCGCCGGCCAATGCAAATCGCCCCGGTGGGCCGGTTTGCATCGGCGCGGCCAACTACATAAAATGCCATCAGGTGCAAGCAACAAAACGGCGAAAAGCGAGAGGTTCCCATGGTACGTTGGACTGTAGTCATATTGTGTCTTATCCCATGCTTTCAAGGGGTCGGTTGCAGGGAGGATTGCCCGCCCATTCCGGACATCGTGGTCCCCACCTGCCCACCGCAAAACGTCTACGTGGGCTTTATCTGCCGGCAAGACGGTATGTACCTCGACGACGAAAAGATGGTGTCCACCGATGCCATGCATTTTGTGGACAGTCCCTGCTCGAGCGCGACCTTTGACATTGTTGGCAAAGGGTATCGGGCGTGCTGTGACGATACCTGCTGTGAGTGGCATCCCGATGACCCGACCTATCCCCTTCCCGCTTTTGTCGAGTGTGAAACGGACGATGAATGTGCTTTCGGTGAAAGATGCCGACTTACCAAGGCGCCCAACGGCGAGCAGGTGGGCACCTGCGAGTACGGCTCCGAGGGAGATCCGTGCGACTACCAGCATTTTTGCGAGGAAGGGCTGTTTTGCAACGAGGCCAAGCTCACCTGCGAGACCCGAGTGGACGAGGAAGGGGTGTACTGCGATGGGGCGGCCGAGAACTGCAAACTACCGTTGCAGTGTCTCTGCCATGGTGGCGGACAGGGTTGTCGTTGTTACGACGGAACTGAAGGGGATTTCTGCCACCTCGGCACCTGCCAGGCCGGCCTGTACTGCGCGTTTCAGGATGATCCCGCGCACGACAATGCGTGTACTGCCGGCAATCTTGGTGACCCGTGCTCATGGGACATTCAGTGCCTGGGCAACATGACCTGCGAGGAGAGCGCAGACTGGCCCCGCTGTTACCAGTGGCTCATTATAGGCGAGCCGTGCGGCGTCGCGGCCGAGGCCTATTCTCTCTGTGAGAAAGGCCTCTCGTGCAACACAGCCTTCGAGCCGCCCCTGTGCGCCACTCCCGGCCTTGACACGGACCCGTGTGTTGCCGACACCAATTGCAGCAGCACCTACCATTGCATTGAGGAATTGGGTAAGTGCTACGACGGTTCTCCGGGCGACCCGTGTATCACCGGCTCAGATTGCAGTCCGGGACACAACTGCATCGGGTGGAACCAGAAGTGCGCAGGCGGTGCGGTAGGCGACTTCTGCGAACCCGGCACCTGCAACGAGGGCGCTTACTGCGGCCCTTCGTTGGAAGCGGAGAATGAATGGGTGTGCCTTGACGGCGTGCCCGGAGACCCGTGCGGGGCTGTGAGCCAGTGTAACGAGGGGCTCGACTGTGTTGCCACTGATACCTACTCGTTGTGCTTCAGCATTCTGGACGAGTGGGAGGTTTGCCTTCTCGACCCGCTGGAAGTGTTCGCCTTGTGTGACGTTGGTATGACCTGCAACGGTGCGTTGGACCCGCCCAAGTGTAAGGCTCCGAGCGTTTCCGGGCAGGTCTGTTTGACCGCGGCCGACTGTGTCGATGGGCTGCTGTGCCTGGAAGGGCTTGACCTGTGCACCGGCGGCCAGGAGAACGAACCGTGTGCAGAGGACTCCCACTGTCTGATCGGTCTGGCTTGTGAGCTCGAATCAGGGCTTTGCCTCTCGGGGATGGAAGGGCTGCCGTGCGATGGCCCCGAGGATTGCCAGGAAGGCCTGCTTTGCTCAACCGCCGACGGGTTGTGCCACAACGGCTTCGAAGGAGACCCCTGTGCGGAGCCCGGCGACTGCAACGAGCAGTTGCTCTGCTCCTCCGCGGATGGACAATGCCACGACGGCCTGGATGGCGACCCGTGCCTGGTGCTGGACGATTGCCAGGAACAACTCCTTTGCGTCGCTTTTGACGGGCTGTGTCATTACGGGGGAGAGGAAGACCCGTGCGATGAAGGCAGTTGCCTGGAAGGGTTTGTTTGCGTCGACAATCTCTGTCATTTGGTGGAGTGACCGGCCATGCGCTCTCGGAACCGCTTCATCGCCGCCCCGGCTACGGCGTAGGCTCTCAGCAGGATCTCCTGCAATTCGTGCTGAGGGATGTTGGCGTTGAAATTGTTGTCGAATGACTTGTAGCCCGCCAACGGCCAGTCGATAGCCTCCCGCGCCGCTGGAGAGAGGTCGTCCCAATAGCGGGTGCCGGGCAGAGGCACATAGCAGTTGATATCGAAAAGGTCGGTGTCCAACTCCTCCATAAGGCTGAGCGTCTGCTCCATGTCTTCCCGGGTCTCCTCCGGAAGACCGAGGAGGATGGAGGTCACCGACGCAATGCCGCTTCTTTTCACCAGGCTGCTCGCACGTTTGATCTGCTCTACCGTTGTTCTCTTGTCCACCGAAGCCAGAACGTCGGGGCTGCCCGATTCAAGGCCGAAGTAGAGGCTGATGCAGCCGCTGTCCCTCATCCAGCCCACCAACTCTTCGTCCATGTTGTCGTACCGGGCGGTGCAACGCCACTTGACGGCTACGCCTTCCGCTTTCATGGTTTCCGTGAAGCGCCGCATCCACTTCTTGTCAAAAGTGAACGTCCCGTCTACGAAATCCACCAGTTTGACAGGGTACGATCCCACCAGGTCTTTCAACTCTGCGACCACGTTCTCCGGGCTTCGCCGGCGTACGCGGCCGCCCCACAGCCGTTTGTCGGAACAGAACGAACAGGTGTACGGGCACCCGCGGGAGGAACCTGCAAGATGGTCCGGGTATTTCTCGTAGTCGCAGTCCAGGACAAGGTCGCGTGCGGGCCGGGGCAACGCGTCGAGATCATGAATGAGTGGCGGCGGCGGGTTGTGAACCAACCCTCCGTTGCCCCGGAAGCTGAGGCCCGGCACCGAGGCGGGGTTCACCTCCCCGGCGATTAGCTGCCGCAGCAATTGCACAAGAGGCAACTCGCCTTCTCCGCGGATCACCCAGTCAACAGCCTCGTGCCCCAGCGTCTGCTCCGGGCAGAAAGTCGCATGATGGCCGCCTGCGATAACCGCGATTGACGGGTCAACTTCCTTGGCGATGGCCGCAACCTTCCATCCGGCATCCTGGGAAGGGGTGAGGCAGGTCAGCCCAACTGCGGAAGGGCGATGGCCGGCTATCGCGTCGCGAATAGCGTCCCAGATTTCGTGGCCCCCGGGCCCCAGGGCTTCAGCGTATGCGCGCTGCCCTTCCGCATACGCGGCCAGGTCGAAATCCCATACCGGCGTGGGCGGCAGGTCAGTGAGCAGGTCGCAGCACAAGATGCCGACGTCGAGACCCTTGTGCTGTAGGTACCCGGCCAACTTCACCAGGCTCATGGGGTAGGCAAATTCCGCCACAACTCCCTTGAGGCTCTTGTAGGGGGGATCCACCAGCAGAATATCCATCAGTTCCTCCACTCATAACCGGTCCAGCATACCGCCAAGGCGGCAGGGGGGCAAAGAACTGGCGGGGGCCTCCCGCAGGGAGTAAGATACCGCTCGTGGTTCGTCTTGTGAGACAGCTTGCGGGGGAGTTGGATGAAGATGCGGTTTCTCATCTACAACATGTCCGGCGAATTGGACGATATGTCCCACCTCTTTCCCAACGAGCGGCTGGCCAGGCTGGCCGCCATCATACGTGAAGAAGGGAATGATGTGGTGGTGTGGGACCGGGCTAACCTCGACGACCTGGTGAGGATGGGGCCGGGCCGGCTCAAGAATCTCGGCGATTTGTCCTACTCGGAGAGCAACCCGCTTCATGACGAGTTCGTCCGGCAGGAGGCCGGAGCCGTGGCAGGCCGGTTCGACGTGCTGCTGCTCAACCTCTTCCACGGCTCGGGATTCAAGTTCTCGGCCGACCTGTCCCGTGTTCTGAAAGGGCTGGACCCCCACGTCCGAATCTACGGTGTGGGCCAGAAGGTTGACTGGTTCAAGGAGGCCATTCTCCAACTTCCCGACAACGCCCTCGACGGCCTTATCACCGGCCTCGGATACAATGCGGCGCGACGGCTTGCCCGAGGAGAAGATCTCGGCGGGAGCCCCAACACCATAGTGTGGGACGGCGAGAAGGTCTCCGTGAACGACAAAGAGGACATCAACGTCGATGACTATCCCGATGCCTGCTACGACCCACTGGTCTACGAAACCATCGGGGGAAAGCTGCCTGTACGCTCCATTACCCTGTCCAATCAGGCGTGCCCCAACTACTGCAGCTTCTGTCTTCGGCCCGACAACTACGGCCGCCGCAACATCCGTCGCGACGTCAAGGCCACCCTGGCCGAGATGGAAGCACTGTTCGACGCCGGCATCGCTCACTTTCGCGTGGAGGATTCCACCCCTCCCGCCAACGCGCTCAGCCAACTGGCCCAGGCGATTCTCGACTCGAAGCTGCGAGGAAAGGTAAAGCTCTCCGCTTTCTCCAGAGTCGACACCAACCGGGACGAGGATTTCAACACCCTCAAAGCCGCCGGAGTTGTGTCCTTGTTTTTCGGTGTCGAAGCGATGGACGACCACATGTTGGAAAGGCTGGGGAAAGGGTTCTCCGCCTCCCAGGTTCTCGAGACGGTTCGCAGCGCACATGACGCGGGAATTCGTACCGTCGGCTCCTTCATTTACCCCATGCCGGGGCAGACCCGCGCACAGGCCGACAGCAACCTGGAGGGGATAAGGAAACTGGCCCCCCACCTCGATTCCCTGTTGGCCCTTCCCGGAGGCGTGTACCCGCCCACAGATTGGGGACGGAATCCGGATAAATACGGCATCCTCCTCAGCGACGATTTTCTTCGCCAGGCGACCATCTACCCGATTAAGAGCATACAGCCCCTGAAATACTGGCCGCAGCCCCCCTTCTCCTACGAACTGTTCGGCCGGCCCGCCCGGTCGGTGACCTTTGCCGACATTGTGGGTGCGTACGATGAATTTATTGCTGTCGTCAGGAACGATCTGAACATCCCCGCCATTCCCGACTACTACTTTCTCATCGCCGATCTCCTGGGCGCGGACCACGCCTCGGCAACAGGGCGCCTGGTGCAGCTTATGGTGACACGGAACTACGAAGGAGTGAGGGAGTTATTCGAATCCGTTATTCGGAGGTGATGACCGTCTTCAGCCCATCTGTATCAAGCAGCAACAGATCGTCTTCATCTCGTACGACCCAGCCCTTTCCCTCCCACGCGACCAGGATGCTCTCGAGTTCCTTTGGCCACAACGCGGACTGACTCGCGAGCCACCGACTGCTCACCGGCTGTTCTCCCTTCCGGGACGCGCCCATGAGGATCCGGGCCACCAGGGGAACGCGGGCCGGGACGTCGGCGCCACCCCGGTTCTGCTCCCTCAACCGGGTGGCGAGGATACGGCAGAGGCTCGAGGCTTTGTGCGCATCGGTGCGTACCTGCCTCAAAAAGTCATCCCTGCTCCACACCATGACGTCAACCTCCGTGGAGTGACATACCACGGTGTTGGACCGAGGGCCGGCGTCCAGAAGGGAGAGTTCGCCGAAAAGCTGGCCAGAGCCCAGGAGAACATCCCGGCCCTCCCCTTCGGAATCGGAGAGACCCGCTACTCGCACCGCACCCCTCATGACGATGAAGGCCTCGGTGCCGGAATCCCCCTCCTCGATAATGGTCTCACCCTTGCCATAGATGCGTCTCTCCCGAGCCTCATCGAGCACCATCTCCAGCGGATCCTGCATGCTCTCCCTGACCCCCGGCGGCAGAACGTCCATGTCCACGTGGATCGGCACCATGGGGACGTTCAACTCCCGGTCAAGAAACTCAGCCCCGATCTCCTTGGCGCCGACGCCCTTCAGAAGGGGAAGGATGCCGGGATGCAGGGGCGCGATCACATGGCGTAATCCCAGGCGCCGGCATTCTCGCACAGCCAGCTTGAACAGCCCGAACACAAGACCGGGATTCGCCCGCTGCTCTCGGGCGGCGCAGAACCAGCCTACCGAGACGAACCTCCCTTCCAGGGACTCCATCAACGGCCGAAAGTCGTAGTGGTCAAGGGCTGGAAGTTTCACCGGATTGTCCGGCACGTACCGGATCGCCCCGATCGCGGTTCCGCCCCTGGTGGCCAGCACGTTGATGGTCTCGGGAAAAGAGTCGTACAGGTCGAAGACAGCGTCCGTCGGATGCTCAAATCGTTGCTCTTCTTCCACGAACACCTGGTGCCGCAGGCGGAAGACTGAGTGCAGTTCTTCAGCGGTGCGAGCGATTCGCAGGGATGTGTACATGGCAAACTACCTCGGGGGAAAGCGGGGGGTCATTGAAGCGGGAGTTCCGACTACCCGCAGTCAGGGTCGGTAAACGGGCAGTCCTGGTCGCAGAAGCCGTCGCCGTAGAGTTCCAGGATAGCGCACTCATCCCACTGGCAGGTGCCGGTGACCGAGTCGGGCGCGTCGGCCTCGCAGTACAGGTTGAGGTAGCACGAGCCGACGCCTGCGCCGCACTCCTGCCCCAGAAGGTACGCGGTCAGGCACACTGCGTCGGTGAGGGTGTCATCGGTATACATGCATCCCAGCTTGTCTCCGCAGAAGCCCATGCCGTACTCACCGCACGCTTCTCCTTCGTTGAGGTCGCCATAGCAGAGGACCGTCGCGAGAGTGTCGTCGGTGAAGTTGCACCCGGCGTTGTCTTCGCACAGTCCCAGGCCAAAGTCGTTACACGGCTGGCCCTCTTCCTGCTTGGGCAGGCAGGTGGCGGAAGCCTGGGAGTCGTCGTCGTAGATGCAGTCCAGCGATTCTTCGCATGCTCCTTCGGCCAGGCCGCAGCCCTCCCCAGCCTGGAGGTCGGCCGGGGTACACTCAGCCACGGTGTAGGTTTCGTCCACGTACAAGCAGATCAGGTCACCGGCGCACAGACCCAGCCCGCTGCCGCAACCTTCGCCGGCCGCGACGTCGGAAAGGCAGCCCAGGCTCTCCTCGAGTTCGCTCGTGTAGTAGCAGGTGAAACCGGGTGCGCATCCGCCGAGCCCCCAGCCGCATTCGTCGCCGGCCTGCAAATCCTGGTGACAGACCATCTCGGTGCCTTCCGCGTTGTACCAGCACGAGCTGGCAGGTCCGCACTCCACGTCGGTAAAGTAGCAGTCGTCGCCGGCGCCGAGCAGGCCGCAGGATGGGTTCGCCTGACCGGGCGTCCCGAGGTCTCCGTTGCCGTAGACGTCCACTCCGTTGCACCAGCTTGCGCCCAGGTCGTTATAATCAGTTGCAAACGCCGTCGGGTCCAGAGAGGCCGAAGCACCGGCGGTGTCCGGGTAGTCGTCATCGTTGTAGTAGACCGCGTCCATGATCAGGTCACCAACCTCGAGGATGATTTCGTCCTCACCGTTAGCCAGATTCATCTCTCCGGCCCAGGCGAAGGCAACGTTGTCGAGACCGCCGTTTACCGCTTCGTCTGCGCTCCTGCCGATCACCAGGAAATCGCCGGCTGCGATGACCAGGGGCTCGTCGGAATTGAGCACGAAACTGTCGGTGTCCGCATCTTTTACCGTCCAGCCCCACAGGTCAACGTCCTGGGCGCCGGCGTTGTACAACTCGAACCACTCGCCAAAGTCGTCTTCCACGGCGTCGGGGTTCTTTATGAACTCGGTGATGATGATAGTGCCTGCTTCCGGCACGCACAGCCCCTCGAGGCACTGCAGGTCGCCGTCGCACGCGCCGCAGTCGCCGCCGCAGCCGTCGTCGCCGCATTTCACATTCTCGCAGCTTGGTACGCAGGTGCACACGCCTTCCACGCAATCGGGTTGTTCAGCGGGACACTCGGCGCAACTGCCGCCGCAGCCGTCGTCACCGCATTCCTTGCCCTCGCAATTGGGTACGCAGCACCCTTCGAGCTCCGGGCAAGTGTCGCAGATGTCTTCGCAGCAGTCCTCATACGTGAAGCACGATTCGTTGCACCAGCAATCGGCTTCGCCGTCCCCATCGAGGTCGGGCCCGGAGTCGCCGCACAGGCCGGCGCAGGTCAACTCGGTGACCGGCTCGCACAGCCCGTCGTCGTTACAGGCATCACCAGCGTCGCACTCGCCGCAGACGCCGCCGCAGCCGTCGTCTCCACACTCCTTACCTTCGCAATCGGTGGGGCAGCAGCCGCCCAGGTCCGGGCAGGCGCCGCAGATGTCTTCGCAGCAGTCGCCGAATCCGAAGCACTCTTCGTCACAGAAGCAGTCGGGGTCGCCGTCTTCGTTTCCGTCCGGGCCGCCGGCGCCGCAGAAGCCGGCGCAGGAAAGCTCACCCGAAGGCTCGCAAATACCTTCCGCAGTGCACGCTTCCCCCGCGTCGCACTCGCCGCAGTCCGCGTCACAGCCGTCGGTGCCGCACTCTTTGCCTTCGCAATCCGGCTCGCACCCTTCGCACAGGCCGTCGACGCAGTCCGCGTCAGGACCGCAGTCGCCACAGGTGCCTTCGCAGCCGTCGTCGCCGCACTCCTTGCCCTCGCACGCGGGGGTGCAAGGTCCGTCCAGGCACAGCCCGTTCTCGCAGGTCTGTCCCACTGCGCATTCGCCGCAACTGGCGCCGCAACCGTCGTCGCCGCAGTCTTTGCCTTCGCATTCAGGCACGCACCCACCGGTACAAACACCGGCCGCGCAGGTCTGTCCCTGTTCGCACAGGCCGCAGGAACCGCCGCAGCCATCGTCGCCGCAATCGCTCGCGGTGCAGTCCGGAGTGCACTCGGTCTCACCCGGCTCAGCGTCGCCCGCGACCACGTCCTCTTCCGGCTGAACCGAATCCGCCGGGTCGTTGCTGCCACCGCCGCTGCATGCGCTCACGGCGAATACTATCGCAATCAAGATCCCTTTCCACAACTTCATGACTCCACCTCCATCTCGTATTAGTCCTCGTGTGCCTACGTTGGAGCTTCTATTAGTTCAGAATCGCGAGGTTTGCAACAGGAAAATCTCAGGGCACGACGAAATCGCCGATTCTGCGGCCGTCGCCCGCGGTCACGATGAAGTCCAGAAGTTGTTCTTTCATGGGACCGCAAACAGGGTGGTCGGGAGCGTACAGGTTGGTGACTTCGCCCGGGTCGTCCTCCAGGTGGTAGCACTCGAACTTCGCCTCCTGGCGCGTCGGAACGTAGATGAGCTTGTACTTGCCCTTGAGCAGCATCCGGTGCTTGGAAACCAAGGTGTCCCGGTTGAAGCGGGGGGAGATGAACAGCTCATAATTGTCCGGCGTGTACTGGAACAGGTCAAAGAGCCCGGAATAACGAATGCTCCGCTCGCGGAGGATGTCGGTATCGGGGTCGAGGAACAGCAGGCCGGTTTCCGCGAAGACGAAGGACCCCGGTTTGGGCCGGTACCCTTCACCGGCTGCCAGATTTTGCCCCTCCATCCAGCCGGGAACCTCCTCGCCCAACATGCCGAGAATGGTGGGGGCCATATCCAGATTCGATACCGGCTCATCCACCCGGACTGCGCTGGTGCGGCCCGGTTCCTTGAACACAAAAGGCACTACCAGCGACTCCCTTCCGTTGAGCATCTCCCCGTGGGAGTTGCCCCGGCCGTGCTCGTAGACGTTTTCACCGTGGTCGGAGGTGAGCACTATGAGAGTGTTGTCAAGCTGTCCCGATTCTTCCAGCAGATCCAGGATGCGAGCCACCTGATCGTCCACCGCGTCCACACCGGCCAGCAGGTTCAGCCGTGTCTGTTCTTTGTCTTCATCAGTGTAGATGTCTTCCGAGCCGGCCATGCCGATCTTGCAATACCGGTGGGCTCCCATATAGCCGTCCACGTGGCGTTCCCGGTAGTAAGGGTAGGGCGAGGCGTAGGGGTAGTGGGTGGCCGAATAGAAGACGAACCCGAAGAACGGGCGGTCGGAATCCCGTTGGGATAGCCAGTTGAGGAACCGATCGGTGAGTATGGCGGGGTCTGCGTATCGTTCGCTCGCTTCGAAATCGGTGATTTCCGGCAGTGCTCCGGTCGCCATGAGGTAAGGAAGCAGGTGCACGTGCAGCTTCCAGCAGGCCTGGCGCACGTTGGAACGAATGGAGAATTCCGGTACGTCCACGGCATCGAAGCCCAGATCGATACGGCTGAAGATGTCGCCGGCGAAATCGGAGAACACTCCGGTCTCCCACCCACGTTCCGACAAAATTCTCGGAAGCGCGTCGAAAGGGCGAGACAGGAGTGGGGGGTCCGGGAACATGTGCCTGATTCGGTGGGTGTGCGGGTACTGCCCCGTCATCATGGTGACCAGAGACGGAAAGGTGCGGGGGAGAATCGTGTACGCGTTGTCGAAAGCGACGGAGCGCTCCGCAATGCGGGAGAACCCCTCGCCGCGGCTCATTACCATGTAGTCGGGGCGCAGGGAATCCACCCCGATAATCAGCACATTCGGCCGGTCTGGCGGCTTGCCCGCGTTGTATCGCCACGAGTCGGGCAGCGGGCCCCACACCACTACCAGCAACAGCAGCACCGGCGCCAGCACCGCAGCAGTCCACGCGAACCTCAGCGGCGAGCGGTTCTTCACAAACGGGGAAGAGGGGCGCAGCCACAGCCAGCCGGCAAATGCAGGGAAAGACAGCAACCAGACCGAGAGCGCAGCCTTGTACATGGGGAGGGTGAAGAACTCGGAGGCGAGGATTTGGAACCAGCGCGCGGCCAGATTACCGTGGAAAAAACGGTCGATGAAGAGCGTGGGGTAGCGGGTCATGGCGTACCACAGCAGCCCGTTGTGCACCACCAGGAGGCCTAGAAAGACCCACCCCGCGAACCGGATTCCCCTGCTTGGTTTTGAGAGCACCTCGAACAGCAGGTGAATCCAGGCGCCGACCAGCACCCCGATGGCTACCCCGTACCCGAGTTGAATGACAAGGATCTTCAATTGCAGCAGAATTACCGTGTCCGAAAACATGGCGTATATCAACTCCTCAACTTCCTTGGAGTGCATACCCATGAATTCGGCGCCGCGATATTGCGCCAGCGACAGCACAAACAGGAACAGGTGGAACAGAGCCCCTACTGCCCCGCCCACAAACATCCCGTACCGCACTGTCCTTCGTTCAGTCACTATCAATCAGCGATCCTTCGACTACGCTCAGGATGACATTCTATCCGCATTCCGCAATCCGCAATCCGCAATCAGTTGCCACTGAGCGGCCATAGTTCGGAATCGATGGCGTATCCTACCTTACCATCAGATAGCTCGACTTTGTAGAAACCTGCCTCGTTGTGGGTGAGCACCCGGACCTCGAGACCCTCCGGCAGTGGGTCCCCGGGGGCGTCTGGCGAGGGTGCGTCAAGCAGGCGGGCATCCTCGACAATTACAACCCCCAGTTGGAAATTGCTCTCCACCCAGGCGTGGCCGAAATAGAGCACGGCCACGGCCAGGCAGGGTGCGAGCACCGAAAGGAAAGTGGTTCGAGCCAGAGATTTGACGCCCTCCCGGCGGGTAAAGGACCAGGCGAACAGAGCCGCGAACAGCAGCAGGGAGAACACCAGGAACACCAGCCCGGACACAAGGGGACTCACTAGCGTGAACAGGGCGTAGGTGGCTCCGTGACTTTCGTCATATCTGACAATGCCCTTTTCGATTTTCTTACGATATTTTTCGTGCAGCGCCTTGCGGTTGGCCTCGACGTTGGCCAAGGCTTTGGCTGCCACCCCCTCGTCTCCTTCCCGCGCCGCTTTGCGGAAGTAGTAGGAAGCCACCCCATACTTGCCCAGTGAGAAAGCGCAGTTGCCCAGATTGAGCAGGATGGCCGGGTGTTCGGTGCGGGTTTCCTTCAGCACCTGCTGGTAGAGCTTCTTTGCGCCCAGGTAGTCGCCGTCGAAATACGCCTGGTTGGCCTGGTCATACCACTGCTGAGGCGATTCTCCCGCCAGGCAGGGGGAGGCGGCTAAAAGGGCGACCATGGCGACTAATCTGATCATTTGTCGCCTCCCCTGCACCGGTCGAGCCGGTTGATCAGGTCCCGGGTGCGCCCCAGCGCCGCGTCCATATCATCCTGCTGCAGGCTTGACGGCGCAAAGCGTCCGAATTCGGAACTCTCCAATTCCTGACGCACCTCCAGGACCAGCGGGCCGGGAACCCCCCGGGCCGCCAGTTGCTCCGCCAGTCGGTCGAGAGTAGTTGATCCCGTCGACACTCCGAACCGGGCCTCCAGGTATGTGGTTAGCGCTCGGGAAATGGCGCCGTATAACTTGTCGGTTTTCCCCGCGGCCAGTTGTTCGCGCGCCGACTGCAATTCATCCCGCACATTGGCCAGGGCCAGGCGCGTGCGCCGCTTCTTCGTGTCCCGTGTAGTGAACCTCAACAACGTCGAACCGAGGAGGAGAAGCAGGTAGAGGGCGGGAAGCCCCAATGCGTACGACAACATCCAGGACAACGGAAGGAAGCCGGGGCGGCCGTATTCAGCCTCAAGGTCTGCATCGGTAACGATGGTCGCCAACTCTCCCTCCGGCTGCCGCGCTTCGCCGCCGTCTTCATTCTTCGGCGCGGACGCAGTGATGGGAGGGATCTTGGCGCGGGCCACATCAAACCGGCCTGCAGCCGGGTCGAAATACACCAACTCCAGTACCGGCAGGTGGTACTCTCCCGGACGCTTGAAGCGGATCGGCACCTGCACCTTCAGGGTGCCCTGCACACCCTCGTCGCTTCCTTCCACCCCGGTGCGGTCCACGTGAATCCCCCGCTTGTTCATGTCCGGGCTGTCCGGCGGCACCGGCGGGACTACGGCGAACAGATTCCCCGCTCCTTCCACTTCGTACTTGAGCATGAGCCAGCTCCCCGACGGCTGGGTCGGCGGCAACTCAACCCTGGCGAGGCGAAACACGCCAACATTTGCTTCGTTGAACTCCTGCGGTCTGGGTTGCGGTGCCTCAACGATGGGAATCTCCACCGGCGGGGAGTGAAACTCGAAGATCTCTCTCACCCTCCGGCGCCCCCAGAACGGGTCCTGGGACCACACCAGGCCTTGGGCCTTTATCGACGCGGCAGGCATCTGGCTTACGCCGGGTTCCAGCGGAATAAACAGGAACTGTTTCAACCCCACGGTGCGGTAGGTCTTGCCTGAGATGGAGATCTCGTCCTGCTCATGGGTCGTCTCCAGTGCCTCCCGTCTGAACCCCACCAGGTCAGCCATTTCGATTTCCGTCCGCTTGGGATCAACCTCGGCTATGGGAGAGGTGCCGTCAGCCAGAACGTACAGGACCAGGTCAACTCTGAACGGTTCGTTGAGGTAGTACGAGTTCCGGTCGAAGGAAGGAAGGAGAAACGCATCGTAGGCTGCGTACGCCTCCAGGTCTCTCAGGTCCTCGCCGCTGATGGGATTGTCCGTGGGTGGCGGCAACTGGGGGGCGCGGGCCCGGGGGCGCTGGTTGCGCCGGGGTTTCTTGCGGCCGCGCTTCTTTGCTTTCCTGACCTTCTTCCTCTTGCCGGTGGACTCGGCAATCACTGAGACCTTGATCGGTTTGGATTTGCCAACGGTCTTCTGTGCCCCTGTGCTGCGGTCTACCAGAACGAATCCGGGGATGACCAGCTTGCCCATCTTCTTAGGCGAAAAGATGTAGACATACTCACACTGCCTGGCCACGCTGCAGTTGGAGCCGCGGCATTCCATAGCGGTGCCGCAGTTGGCCGAAGGACGGGAGACGTCGAAGTTATCCGTCCCGGGTACCGCCAGATCCACCCCGTCGCCGGCAGAAAAGCTCACGTCGACGCGGAAGTACTCATCGATGCCCGCGGTTTTGGAGTCTATGGATACCTGGAGGTCCGGGTTCTTGGCCGCCACCGGGGCCGCCATTGAGATGGCGCAGAGCGCGGCGAAAAGGATAGTCGCCAACCGTTGCCTGCTTACCATCGACACCACCTAGGGTCTAGTCCGGAACCATAGCAGAAGAAACCAGGGCTTACCACACTTTGCCGCCCGGCGAACGCACGTGGGGTGCGTTGTTCAGGGCTTTCTGCGCCTCAATATTGGGGCGCTTCTGTTTATCGAGCTGGTCCATCATCTGCTCGATAGGTTTCTTCTGTTCCGGTTGCTTTTCGTTCTGCTTCTCTTCTTCCTGGTCGTCCTGATTCTTGTCTTTGTCCCCGTCGCCTTCCGACGGGGGCTGAATCGTGAGCTGGTAGAAGTTGGCTACATTGTCCGCACCGGTGATTCGCAGCTCGAATACCGTGTCCTCTGCAGCCTGCAAGGCCACCCCCTCGCCAGCCTGTTCGGGGCTGCTCTTGTCACTCACCACGGCCGGGGCGTCTTCACCCTCCTTGTACGCTTCGAGTCTCAAGTCCCCCTTGGCGTGTTCAAAACCGATTTGCACCTGTCGGCTCTCCCCCTTCTTCAACTGCAGTTTGAACCAGTCGTCATCGCCCGCGCATCGCCTCAGCAGGTGCTGAATCGGCTGAGCCTGCTCCGGAGCCTGCTGCCCGGGTGCGGCTGCGGGAGGGGCTGCGCCCGGCGGCGCCGCGGGCGCCAGGTCTCGGGCTGCCTGCCGGCTGTCGTTCTCCTCCATTTCATCGTCACCTTCAGGACAAGGCGGCTTGATCATGGCCGTGAGGGTGACTGCTGCCTCCGCATTCTTGGAGTCGCCGTAGACATGCACGAACACCGATGTCGGCGCTCTCACGTCGAGGACTGAGGCCATGAGGGTGGGCCCTCCGCCCCCCTGCTGCCCCTGGGCTTGCGCCTGTCCTTTCGATTCCACTCCCGTGGCCAGCACTTTCCCCTCGGCATCGGTGAGTTCCATCGCGACCTTTCCACTGACCGGTTCGAACGAGACTTGCACCAACAGGCTCTCCTCGTTCTCCAACCTCAATTGGAACCAGTCGTGGTCTCCGGGGCAGATGCGCAGCGAGGTCTGTCCGCCTTTCCCGGGCGGCTGTCCCTGCCCGGGCGGGGGTTGCTCCCCTTCCGGCGGTTCAAATCCGATTATCGGCGCCTCGGCAACGGTCTCGTTGGGCTCGAATTCGTCCTGCAATGTGTCGCAGGCTGGGAGTACCTCTGCGGACAAGGAATAGGGGTGCTCCTCACCATCGTTTTCGAACACATGGACCAGGAAACTCCCGTCCTGGCGGGATTCGTACAATACCGAGCGACTGCGTCCCTCGTCATTCTCACCGTGGGCCACGATGGCGCCGCTGGGATCCAGCACTTCCAGTTCGGGTGCCGGCGTTCCGGAGGTCGCTCCATCGTCGCCGCCTGTCCCCCCCGGGCCCTGTACGCGGACGTTGAGGCGGTCACGGGCTTTCAACTCGATGTTGAAGTAGTCGCGGTTGCCGGGACAGAGGAGAAGCTGCTTGTCCGCTGTTTCCGCAGCCGGGCTCGCCTTATCCGCAGAATCGTTGGGTTCAAACTCGTCGTCCCGCAGATGGCACGGCGGGTAAAGGTGTAGCAGTGTGATCTCCAGGTTCTTCCGGGCCGCCTCCAGGGAAGGGTCAAGCTCCACTGCCCTCTCCAGGGCCGACAAAGCCCTTGCCAGCGCCTCCTTTCGGGCCGTCTCATCTTCTTCTGCCAGCGCTCGCCGCAAGCGGGTGAGCCCCAGGTTGGCCAGGACCGACGGCTTGAAGCCCGGTGGCGCGTTCTCCAACGCCCGGGTCAGCGCGGTCTCCGCCTCTTCGAACTGGTCCCGGGCAAGTAGCGTGGTCCCCAGGTTGTAGTGAAGTTCAGGTCGCTCCGGAAGCTCCTCGCGAGCGTTTTCGTACGCGGCCTGAGCCTCCTCGAATTCACCCGCCTGGTAGCGCTCATTGCCTTCGTCCACTGAGCCGTTGGAGGTCAGGAACGGATCGCACGATTGAATCACCAGAAACGCCAGAACGGCCGCGCTTGGAACTCTCATTCGCGCCTCCTTCGGTCCCCAATGAACAACTCCAGGAACAGCAGCAGGAATGCAGGCAGCAGGAGGAATTGGAACCGGTCCCGGGCCAGCTTCTTCAGCTCCGCCGCGTACTCTCGCTTCTCCAACTGCTCGATCTGCTTGTAGATCTCGCCGGCTACGGGCAGTCCCGAGTAGTGGAAGTAGCGGCCGCCCGTGCGTTCTGCGATGTCCTTGAGCAGCTCTTCGTTGAGGCGGGACACCACCAGGTCCCCGGAATCGGGATCGAGGATCTTGTCCGCAGTCTCTTCACCTTCCTCGTCCACTTTGGGAATCAGGTCGCCCACGGTCGAACCCACTCCAACCGTGTAGATGCGGATGTTGAGCTTCTCGGCTTCAGCAGCCATTTCCATGGGCTGGCTGCCGTGATCCTCGCCGTCGGTAATGAGAAGAATTGCCTTGTACTTGCTGCCGCCGAACGGTTTCACCTCCACCGTCTCGGCCTCCTCTTTTTCCGGGTCGTCCTCGTCCTTCTTCTTCCGGTCTGAAGCCAGGGCGTCGAGGGAGACGTTGAGCGCCCGCCCGATGGCACTCCCGGGTACCGGCACATCCGCGGGAGTTAGGTCCCTCAGGAAAAGTCGAACCGCCTCGAAATCGGACGTGAGCGGAGTCTGGGTATAGGCAATTCCGGCAAACGGCACGAGCGCGACGCGCCCGCCGTCCATCTTGTCCAGCAGTTCCGACACCTCCATAATCGAGCCGGTGAGGCGGTCAGGGGCCACGTCGGGAACCAGCATGCTGTAGGAGATATCCAGCGCAATGACCAGGTCGATACCCTTGCCCGACATCCGGCTCTCCTCCATGCCGAACTGCGGCCGGAGCATGGCGCCCCCTGCGAGCAGCAGACCACACACCCACAGCACCCGTTTGACGGTTCTTAGTGTCGGGCTCACGTGAGTCAGGCGGGAGACCAGTGGGGACTGGCCCAGCCGTTCGAACACCCGTCCTCGCCAGAGTGACAGGGCGCCGAACCCGGCCAGCAGCACCGCCAGCGTGATGGGGAGGGCGTACCAGTATTCGCCGTTGGCGAAATGAAGTTCCTGGCCGTTCATGGGTACCTCCTCAACAGCGTCATTCTAAGGAGGAATTCCAGCGCCAGAAGGAGCAGCGCGGCCAGTAGAACCAGGGGGAACAGGTCCTGGTGCCGGGCAACTTTGCGCTCCGCATGCTCACCTTTTTCCAGGTTTTCGAAGCTCTCCCGGAACTCTTCGTCGTTGTAGCTTACCCGGAATTCTCCCCGGGCTGCCTCCGCCAGTTCCTGGATCCGATGCTCGTCTACCGGCTCCTTGGTGGAGGCGTAGTCGAGGAACCCGAGGTTTCGAGCCAGTCGGATGTCGCCGCTGCGGGTCTGGTACATGGTCGGCGTCTTGGTCTGAGAGCCGGAACCGAGAAGGAAGGAGTACATGCGGGGGCGGGTGGCGTCGGGCTGGTCCCCGATGTATTCAGCCACATCCATGGGCTCCAGATTTCCGGAGTTGTTGTTGCCATCGGTAACCAGCACGATGACCTTGCCCTTACCATCGCTTTTCTCCAGCCGCTTGTACGCTTTGGACAGCGCGTCGCCGATCGCGGTGGCGTCCCCCTTGATCGTGCAGTTGTTGATGCATCCGGGCCGGTTGCGCCGCCGCTCCCGGTTGTCCAGGCCCAGGGCATCGAGCTGGCCGATCGCGGTTTCGTAGTCCAGGGTAAGGGGGAACTTCAAGTAGGCTTCGGAGGAGAACACAACCAGTCCGACCCTGTCACCCTTGCGATTGGCCACAAACTGCTTGAGGGTTTCCCTGGCGACTTCGAAACGGTTGGGAGGTTCTTCGCCCTTGGTATGAAACGCACCGATCTCCTCGAAATCCATGTCCACCGCGTTCATGGAACCGGACATGTCGAGGCAGAACATGATGTCCAGCCCCTTGCCCACCAGGGTTTCCCAATCCTCGGTCTGGGGCCTGGCCAGGGCCACGACGAAAGCGACGAGGGCAAGGGCCCGCAACAGTCCCGGTACAAACGCCAGGCGGGTTTTGAACCCCGCGGGCGAAGAAGACAGAGCGCCGAAGTTGGCAAAGGAGAAGGTGGGGGTCGAGGTGCTGCCCCGTCGGCGCAACCACCACGACCGGCCGAAGTAGGCTGCAGGGAACAGCAGGAGCAGCAACAGGAATTCAGGGCTTGCAAGCCTCATTCCGTCACCTCCCCTGCGCCCTCGGACCGCGTGGGTACGGTCGCTTCCACCAGCGCAGTCACCCGCTGAAGGTCTTCGTCTGCAACGGTTGCAGACGGTACCACCTTCGCGAACTTGACCAGGTCAAAGTCCCCCAACATGGCGCTCAGTTGGCTGGAGATGGAATGCTCCAGATTCTCGGCCGACATCGTTTCGATCAACTCCGATGTGGTCATGTCGAGGGAGTCGAATTTCCACCGGCCTCCAAGGTACTCTCGAAGAATCTCGGAAAGCTCGGTATAGAAAGGCTCGAACAACCCTTTCATTATGAGTTCCTTTCGAACCAGGACCTGCAGTTTGCCCCGGGCGATTTCGTGGGCCGGCCGCGGCGGCGCCGCAGGTTTGGGGGCCCGCATGCGGGCGCGTCTCATCAAGATGATCGTTGTCAGCACCGCCAGAGCAACGGACCCGAGGACTACCAGCGACCAGATGAGCAGCCAGTTTCGCTCTTGCACCGGCAACGGCTCCAACGCGGCCGCCGGCTGCGGTTCGCTCTCCGTAGGGAACAGCGAACCGGTAACCACGGCAACTTTCCCGGCCCTCAGCGTGATTTCCTCGCCTTCGGCGGTGAGCGCGGTGAAGTCGCGCTCATCGATCTTCAGCCGCCCCAGTCGCACCACGGTCAGAGGGATTATCAACTCCTGCTCGACGCCGCCGTCGACTGGCTGACTGCGCAGAACGATCTCTTCTTTGCGGGTGCGCAGCCCCTCGGCCAAATGCAGCGAATCGGGCACCTGCAGCTCCCACCCCTCGGGCAGCACCGTGCGAACGTGGTATTCCACCACTTCACCCACGGCCGGGTGCTCCTGGTCCATGGCCACAAACGCGTCCACCTCCGGCACAGGCACCGCCGCATCGGCCGCGTACGGGTACGCAGCCAGCAACAGCGCGGCCAGCGGCAGCAGAGTATGTGCGTTTGGCAGCCTCACTTCTTCCTCTTCGCTTTTCTAAGGTAGAGGCGGTTCACAGCAGGCACCCAGTCCTTGTCGGTGAAAAGGAACTCGTGCTCAACTGAGTGCCGCTTGAACAACGCCTCAACCCGGGAGTGGACCGCACTCGCCTCGACTTCGTAGCGCTCTCTGACCCGCTTCGATGACGTGTCCAGAAGGACCAGCCGCCCTGAATCCATGTCTTCGAATTGCATCAGTCCACAGGGTGGCAGGTGGATGCCGCGCCGCCGCGGATCGTCCAACGGGTCCAATGTAGAAAACGCAACCAGCTCGTGGCGCCGGGTGGCAATGGACAGCGCGGTGTCGACCTCGTCGATCATCTCCGGCGCAAGCTGGTGGTCCCCGCACAGCACCGCGTTGACTCTCTTCTTGGTGATGTTGCGCGCGTATTTGAGGGCCTCCACCAGGCCCTGGCCCTTGGCCCGGGCGCTCTTTTCCGGCTTGAAGCGAAGGATGTCGCTCACTACGCGCAAAACGTGGGTGACACCTTTCTTGGGCGGGACAAAGTGGGCCACCCGATCGGTGTAGATGATGAGGCCCACCCGGTCGTTGTTCTTGATGGCCGCAAAGGCATGAGACGCGGCGACCTCCGCGGCCAGCGCTCGCCTGGTCATGCCGCTGGTGCCGAACTCAGCAGCCATGGGCAGCGCCACAATGAGATAGAACGTCAGCTCCCGCTCTTCCACGAAAACCTTCGAGTAGACGTCGCCGGTGCGGGCAGAAACGTTCCAGTCGATGGTGCGGATGTCATCCCCGGGCTGGTAGGGACGGACCTCCTCAAAGCTCATCCCACGGCCCTTGAATACACTCAGGTAAGCGCCGGCCATGTACTCGTTGGCCAACCGGTTCGCCTTGGTCTTGATGACCCGTATTCTGGGAAGCAGTTCCCGCTCGTCCATCTTTACGGCACCTCGACCTCGTCAAAGACCTGACGTACCAGGCTCTCGGAAGTCAGGCCTTCGGCCTCGGCTTCGTAAGTGGGCATGACCCGGTGTCTGAGAACGTCCATCGCCACCGCCTTCACATCCTCGGGAATGACGTAGCCGCGATGCTTCAGAAAGGCGTGCGCCCGCGCTGCCATGACGAGATACAGCGAGGCCCGGGGAGAGGCGCCCCACTGGATCAGCGGAACCAGCGGCTCAAGTCCGAACTCCGCCGGGGTCCGGGTGGCGAACACCACATTGATTATGTACTGCTTGATCTTGTCGTCTACGTAGACCTGGTTCACGATGCCGCTCGCCTTGAGCAACTCGTCGGGAGTTACCACCTCGGAAACCCCCGGCGGTTCGCCTCCGGCCATGCGGTCCATGATCGCCCGCTCTTCGTCTATGGTGGGGTAGTCAACCAGCACTTTCAGCATGAAACGGTCGACCTGAGCCTCGGGCAGGGGATAGGTGCCCTCCTGCTCAATAGGGTTCTGGGTCGCCAGCACCAGGAACGGGGCGTCCAGCTTGTACGTGGCGTCACCGATGGTGACCTGCTTCTCCTGCATCGCCTCAAGCAAGGCGCTTTGCACCTTTGCCGGCGCCCGATTGACCTCGTCGGCCAGCACGATGTTGGCGAAGATCGGCCCGCGCCGAGGTGTGAACTCCCCGGTGTGCTGGTTGTAGACCATGGTGCCGATGATGTCCGCGGGCAACAGGTCCGGAGTAAACTGCAGCCTCTGGAATTTGGCGGAAATGGCGTTTGCCATACTCGTGACCGTCAGTGTCTTGGCCAGACCGGGGACGCCCTCCAGCAATATGTGCCCCCCGGTGAGCAACCCGATGAGGATGCGCTCGAGCATTCCTTTCTGGCCCACAACGACCCTGCCCACTTCGTCAAGGAGCCGGTCCACGAACTGGCTCTCTTTTCTCACCAGTTCGTTCATGAATCTGATGTCACTTTCCATAACAAAAACCTCCTCATTCCAGCTAGCTACGCATGAATAACCCGGCCCGCATCACACTTATTCCCGGCAGAATAAAGGGGTCGAGCTATTGCACCAAATCCGCAATTCCATCTATGGAGTCCAGTTCTTTACCAAGCCGCTTCTTGAGAGAAACTTCGATCTGTCTTATTCGCTCCCTCGATACTCCGAACTCTTCGCCGATCTCCTGCAAAGTCATTGGCTCGTCGGTCAACAGCCGGTTCTGGAGGATGAACAACTCCTTGTCCGGCAGGGTGGTAACCAGCTCCTTGAGCTTGTCCGCCACCATGGCCATGATCTCTTGTCGGGCCAGTTCCTCTTCCTGTTGCGGCTCCGGGGACGGCAGGACGTCCACGTAGGTCATCTTGCTGTCTTTGTCCACAACAGTGTCAAGCGAGAAGTCCCGCTGCGCCAGGGTGAGTTCCTTGTCGGCCTTCTTGCGCCGAACCTCTGCGGGCACCAGCACTGCGCCCTCGCTCGGGGCTTCCTCGGACAGCGTCTCCTCTACAGACGAGTGCTCCAGGCTCTCCTTGTCTGTTTGCGACTTGAAGAATAGCTGCCGCTGCATCCGAGTCGTGCCCAGCCGCACCATGCTCCACGAGCGGATGATGTAGTTCTGCATATACGCTTTGATCCACCAAACCGCGTATGAAATCAGCCGGTATCCCCGGTCCGGGTTGAACTTCTCTACCGCCCTCATCAGACCGATATTTCCTTCCTGGATCAGGTCGATGAGCTTCACATTGTAGTGACGATAGCTGTAAGCCATCTTGACCACGAACCGGAGGTTGGCCTCCACCAGCCTTTTCGCCGCTTCCTTGTCCCCGCTGTCCTTCAACTGGTTGGCCAGGTCGAGCTCCTCTTCCCTCGACAACAGGGGGACTTTCAGGATCTCGGCGATATACTGGTCAAACGGGGTCCGGGGCAGCGGCGGCGCGGGCTTTCGCTTCGCCGGCAGCGCACGCTTCTGCACCACTACCGGGAGCCGGGGACTGTCTTCGGCTGAAGTTACTTCCGGCGCGGGCTTATTTTTCTTCCGTTTCGACAAGGGCTTTTTCGGCGATCTCCCCATTGATGAAGTGCTTCATGTAGGCCGCCGCTTCTTCAGGAGTAGCGGACAGCTTCTCGGCGCGTTCGGCCCACGCCTTTTCCAGCGGCTTGCCGGCAGCGATTAGCTGCTCCATCTGCTCGAGCTCCCGCCGCACCATGCTGCCGACCCCCGCGGCCGAGCCCCAACCAACCTGTTTCTTGCCGTTGATGACGAACGAGGGAGTGCCCCTCGCACCCAGCATCATGGCCGCGCTCTGATCGGACCTCAGCTTCTTGAGCACCGCCGCCGACTCCCGGTCGTCCTTGAACTTCTTCAAGTCCAACCCCAGCCTGCTGGCGTAGTCCATCTGGTTCGACGGACCAACCTCACGGGAGTTCTGGAATAACAGGTCGTGGTATTCCCAGAACTTGCCCTGATTGAACGCGGCCATGGAGGCCTTGGCCGTGGGCAGCGCGTTCTTGTGCATTTCCAGCGGATTGTGCCAGAAAATCCACTGCACCTTGTCAGGGTACTCGTCGAAGATGGTCTCCAGCCCCTCCGCAGCCCTCCGGCATACCGGGCACTGGAAATCAGAGATGATGAACACCTTCACCAACGCGTCGGCAGAACCTATGGCAGGGGAAGGGCCGGCCTTGGTTTCGTACGTGCCCATGCGTTCCTTCCACAACTGGCTCTGCCCCTCTTCCGCGGTTGGTTCCGTCGGTTTGACGGGCGGCGCCTTCGCCGCATCCACTTTACGGGGCTCCACCTTCCGGTGCGGTGGCTCCTTCGCCTTGGCCGCGGCGATCACCTTGGCGGACGGCTTCTTGGCTGCCGCCGGGACCGCAGGCGCAGCCGGCCGCGCGGCAATCAGCGCTTCGGCCTTGGCCACACGAGCCGTCAACTCGTTAAATCTGTGGTCCAGTTGTCCTTCCACCCGCGCCAGCACTGCTCCTGCGACCCGGGCCGCCACCGCAGCTTCATCAACCACAGGAGCCGGGGCGGGCGCCATCGCCGCAGTCTGGGCCGGCGCAGCCGGCGCCACAGTCGTCGGGCTCGACGCGGATGACAGCAGGTATCCCAGGGCCAGGCCTACCCCCAGCCCGAACAGGGCGAATATGCCAATCTGCAAAGTGCCGCTATTCTTGTTCGCCATTAGGCTCACCTCCTCAACTCATTCTCACAAGCGCAGCATAGTATAATAGGGTGCAAGGGAAAGGCAATGGTCAATTGAGAATTGGTAATTGAAAATTGGTAATTGAAAAACTGACTCTCCTCTGTCTACCTGACGTAAATGTCCATGTAAGCGCTGCCCGGGTTGTCGCCGATGGTGCAGCCTGAGATCCCCTCGAGGGTTCCGGTTTGGATCGTCTGCTTGTTGCTGTCTACTTTGACCTTGAAGTGGTAGGTGCCGGTGAAGTAGGTGGTGTTGGAATAGGTGAACACCGACATGCCGCAGGTGGATGAGCCCCAGTTCAGCGCGCCGCCCCAGCCGTTGTTGCCCGCGTGGGTGCCCTGCCTGATGCCGATGTTGTTGCAGCCGGGGATGCTGCCCGGATACGTGCAGTGGGCGTGGCTGGAGCCGTTGTCGTACATAAACAGCATTTCGGTATAGGTGAAGCCCTGGGAGTTGTACTTGGTGGAGTCGTAGCCGGTGCCGTAGATGTGCTGGTTGTCCGCCACCCGGGTCCAGCCGCCCGAGTCGAAGTCCATGTTGCAGTACACCGTGACCGGTGCTGCTCCGCCGTCTCCATCCGGGTCAACCTGGTAGTTGCCAGACGTTGCATCGGGGTCGTTTTCGAGCACCTTCTTGCAATCGAACACGATGCAGCCGTCGTCGGCGACCTCGTCGCAGTCCTCGTCAATGGAGTTGCCACAGATTTCATCCGCGTCGGGATTGATTCCGCTGTCGTCGTCGTTGCAGTCTCCCGTCAATGAGGCGTCGTGGTCGCCGTCTGGTGCGCACAGGCATTTCGACTCTGCAGTGCCATATTCGTCTCCGTCTTCGTCCAGGTAGTACAGGTCGCAGCCGCCCGCGTCCTCTTCGTCGATGTCTCCGTCGCAGTCGTTGTCGGTTTCGCTGCAGGTCTCGGCAACTGCACCTTCCAGCGGGTTGCACACTTGCGGCGCACCGCCCTCACAGTTGGCCACGGTGTGTTCGCATTCACCCAGGCCGCAGGTTGTGCTGCCCAGCCCGTCATCGACCTCGCCGTTGCAGCTATTGTCTTTGCCGTCGCAAATCTCGTCCACGGCTCCGGCGAACGGGTCGCATACCGTGGGTAGGCCATCGGTGCAGATCGGTTCCGAGTGTTCGCATTCTCCCAAACCGCAGGTTACGTTGCCCAGGTCTTCGTCCAGCAGTCCATCGCAATCGTTGTCCTTTCCATCGCATTCTTCGCTTTCGGCACCCTCGTTGGCATCACAGAGTTGGGGCACGCCATCGACGCAGTTGTCAACGGTGTGCGTGCACTCTCCCAGGCCGCAACTGGTGGTCCCCAGGTTCTCGTCGACGAGCCCGTCGCAGTCATTATCCAAGCCGTCGCAAAGCTCGGGCTGGGCGTCGGCAAAGGGGTTGCACACCTGAGGCGCACCGTTCACGCAGTTGGCCACCGTGTGTTCGCATTCGCCCTGACCGCACAGAGTGGTTCCCAGATCTTCGTCAACGTCTCCATTGCAGTTGTTGTCCAGATTGTCGCATTTTTCGAGGGCGGCGCCCTCCATGGGATTGCAGTCCTGCTGCATGCCGCCGGCGCAATTCTCTACCGTGTGGGTGCACTCTCCCTGCCCGCAGGTAGTGGAGCCCAGCTCTTCATCGACCAACCCGTCGCAGTCGTTGTCGGTCCCGTCGCAAACCTCGTCCACCGCGCCGGCGAACGGGTCGCAGAGTTGCTCTTCGCCGTCGACGCACGACGCTTCCGCGTGGAAACAGTTGCCAAAGCCGCACTCCAGGTCGGGAAGGTCTTCGTCCACTTCGCCGTCGCAGTCGTTGTCGCTGCCGTCGCAAACTTCGTTAACGGCTCCCTCGTAGGGGTTGCAATACTGGGCGACGCCGTCGACGCACGCCGCCACCGTGTGGAGGCAATCTCCCAACCCACAGGAAATGGGCTCGAATCCCTCGTCGGCGGGGCCGTTGCAGTTGTCATCGATTCCGTTGCATGCTTCTGCCGCGCCGGCGTGGATTTCGGGGTCGTACGGAGCGCAGTCGGTTTCGTCCGGGTCCAGGTCGTTGTCATCATCGCTGTCCACGCAGTCCTTCAGCCCGTCGCTGTCGGTGTCGTTGAACTCTTCGTCCACCAGTCCGTTGCAGTTATTGTCAGCGCCGTCGCACAGTTCGTCGGCCAGACTGAAGAACAGCGGGTCCAGGGGCGCGCAGTCGTCGTCGTTGGCGTCTCCGTCTCCGTCAATGTCGTCGTCGCACGCGTCGCCCAGGCCGTCCTCATCAAGGTCGTCCTGCCCCAGGTTGGGCGCCAGGGGGCAGCTATCAAAGTCGTTGAGCACCCCGTCACCATCCTTGTCCACGTCGCAATCATCCCCTTCTCCGTCTCCGTCCATATCGAACTGGGCCGGATTGAACTGGCCGGGGCAGTTGTCCAGGCCGTTGTGGATACCGTCGCCATCGACGTCGGGGTCACACGCATCTCCTACGTCGTCTTCGTCCATGTCCTCCTGGCCCGGATTGGCGAGGCAGAGGCAGTTATCCGATTCGTCTACGACGCCGTCTCCGTCGTCGTCTGCCTGGCACGCATCTCCTTCTCCGTTGCCGTCGCAATCCTCCTGGCCCGGATTGAACACTGCGATACAGTTGTCCTGCAGGTCGGGAACCAGATCGCCGTCCACGTCCTTTTCGCAGGCGTCTCCGATGCCGTCGTTGTCGGTGTCCTCTTGACCCGGGTTGGCCGTCATCGGGCAGTTGTCCGCGCCGTCCTGGACTCCGTCGCCGTCGTCGTCTTCGTCACACGCGTCACCGGAACCGTCCGCGTCCAGGTCTTCCTGGCCCGGGTTGGCCACGCCGACGCAGTTGTCGTCCTTGTCGGTTACGTCGTCGCCGTCTGCGTCCTCGTCACAACTGTCGCCCAGACCATCCGAGTCCAGGTCGAATTGCGCGGCGTTGAAGTTCAAAGGGCAGTTGTCGAGCCCGTTGGCGATGCCGTCCCCGTCCATGTCCGGGTCGCACAGGTCCCCTTCCCCGTCCCCGTCGGTGTCCTCCTGCGCCTCGTTGGCCAGGGCAGGGCAGTTGTCATCCATGTTGGGGATCCCGTCGTTGTCCAGATCCTCGTCCAGGCAGTCGGCCTGGCCGTCCCCGTCGCTGTCCGCGAAGCCCTCATCGACAAAGCCGTCACAATCGTTGTCAGCCGCGTCGCATTGTTCCTCCGCGCCGGGGAAGATCCCTGCATCCAACGGGTCACAATCCCCGGCATCCGCGAAACCGTCATCGTCGTCATCATCGTCCACACAGTCCGCCAGGCCATCGGAGTCGTTATCGTTAAAACCCTCGTCCGGTTCGAAGTTGCAGTTGTCGTCTTTGCCGTTGCACACCTCTTCGGCCCCGGGGAATACCGCGGAGTCGAAGGGCTGGCAGTCAAGTTCGTCGCCTACCTGGTCGTCGTCATCGTCTGCGTCGCAAGCATCGCCGGAGCCGTCCAGGTCGAAGTCACCCTGGCCCGGGTTCTTCACCGCAACGCAGTTGTCTTCGCTGTCGAGGATGCCGTCGTCGTCCTTGTCGGTTTCCATGCAGTCTTTGATGCCGTCACCGTCCGTATCAGGGAACTGTTCGTCGGTTTCTCCGTCGCAGTTGTTGTCCAGTCCGTCACACGCATCAGGGCTCGGTTCCTTGGCGTCACAAACCAACTGCCCGGCCGCGCAGGAATCGGTGCCCTCGCACTCGCCGAATTCGTTCTTGGTCTGACACGGGTTCCCCCCGGTGCCTTCGTCGATTTCACCGTCGCAATCGTCATCCGACCCGTTGCACATCTCTTCGGAAGGGGTCTTGGCCTCGCACGGGGAAAGCCCTTCCGCAGTGCATTGCCTGGTGCCCTGGCAGGAGCCGTATTGATTCTCCACCGCACAGGCGGTTGCAGCCATCTCCTCGATGAACAACGCCGCGCACAGGCACTCGCCATCGGTGAGCATGCAGACCGACGCAGCCTGTCCGGTCACGTCTTCCACCTGCAGGCACTGGTAGCCGTCGGGGCAGCCGGCGTCATCCGCGCACTCGCCGCCGCAGAAGCTCCCTTCGGGGCCATACGTAATGCAGCTTTCGCCTGCGTCTGCGCCGTTGATGAGACAGTCCTCATTGAGCGCGCACGGCTTGCACAGATTCATGTGGGGCAGTACGCAAATGAAGACGCTGTCGGGAAGGCTCTCTTTGTGCAGGGCGCAAGACCACCCTTCGGGGCAGACTCCGTCGCACTCGGCGGTGCATACTCCTCCCTGAGGTGTCTGCACGCAGTACCCCGAGAGACACTCGTCATCGGTTTCGCACGGGTAACCGAAAGCCCCCGGTTCGACGAAGAGTTCCATGTCGGCGAGGTCTGTGGCATCGAAGGGTACGTAGAGGTCGGGGACGCCCGAGTCGCCGCCAACTTCCATCACGCCGTCCGCGGCAAGAAGATCCGGGGTCGTCAGGGCGTCCTTTCCATCAGCGTCGACGTTGATGGTCGCGCTGCCTCCGCCTCCGCACGCGCAAGCTACCGACAATGCCAGGCCCAGAATGACTCTCTTCATCTTTGTTTCTCCTCGCATGCCCCGGCTCTTTCCGGGGTGCTTTTCGAAGGCATCTTCGTGGCTCCTATCTTAATGATCGCCGGGCCAAATACAACCGCTATCGGTTGCCATCGAGTGAGCCAGTTGGTACAGTTGACACCGTCGGCCCGCTCCCGGGCTCGACGGGGGAGTGAGGAAACGCGCGTGAACAACGGCACAGCCGGCCGGCCCGAGGTTACCGTACTGGTGCCGGCACTCAACGAGGAAGAGAACCTGGCGGCTCTGGCCGACCGTCTGGCCGCGGCGATGAACCGCGCTGGACGTAGCTGGGAGTTGCTGGTTGTCCTCGATGGTTGCCGCGACAACTCCCTCAGTGTGCTGCTGGAGGCTGACCAGAGGCACTCCGGAGTAGCGATCATCGAATTGAGCGAAAGCGTGGGCCAGCACGCGGCCATCGGTGCGGGGTTGCCTTTCGCCAGGGGCGACTATGTCGTAACTCTGGATGCGGATCTGCAGAATCCACCGGAGATGGTTCCCGACGTCGTGGCCCGTCTGGCCGACGGGTTCGACGCGGTGGGGACCCTGCGGGGGAAACGGAGCGACCCGGCGCACAGGAGCGCCGCTTCCCTGGTCTTTCGTACCGCCCTGGCCGTGATTCGGGTGCGCCACGTCATGGGCGACCCCGGATGCATGCTGAGGGGGTGGACCAGAGCGGTGGTCCGCGAGTTCCTAGAATCGGGCCAGACGCCTTTCTACCTGCCTGTGCAATTGAACAGTTTTGCCTCGAGCTATACCGAATTCGAAGCGGGCCACGACCGCCGGCTCGCCGGGGAGAGCAGATACAACGCTTGGAGGCTCGCACGGCTGTTCGCCGCAGCTCTCAAAGCCCGCCTCGCCCCCCACGGCAAACCCCCCGCCACCCCCCGGGTGGCCGCAGTTCACGGCAGCGCGCACCGGGACCCGGAGCCCGGCGATTCATAATTGAAAATTGAGAATTGATAATTGAAAATTGGTAGTTGAAAATTGGTAATTGAGAATTCTACTTGCGCTGTTTTCGGATACGGACTGGTTGGCCAGGCCTGTTTCGAAGCGGTGTGTGAACTGGGCCTCGGGCCGGTCGCGGTGTATACCCACGCCCAGGGCGGTGACCTGTGGCACACCAGCCTTGAAGCGGTGGGGGCCCAGGCGGGCGCCCCGGTGTTTCTGGACGCTGATTTCAGCGACCCGGAGGTGGTGGCCCGGCTCGCCGCACTCAAGCCGGACATTCTGTTGAGCTTCTATTTCAAGGACGTGCTGCCCCGGTCTGTTTTGAACGTCGCGCGGCTGGGGGGGCTGAACCTCCACGGGTCTCCGCTCCCGGCTTACCGGGGTAGGGTGCCGGTGAACTGGATGGTGCTGAAGGGGGAGACCACCGGGGGTGCGACCCTCCATCAGATGCGGGCCCGGCCCGACACAGGGGCAGTGCTTGGAATCAAAACGTTTCCCATCGGCCCGGCGGACAGCTCTTTCGACCTGCTTTGCAAAGTTAAAACCGCAGGTGTGGAACTGGTGCGGGAGTGCTTGCCTCCCTATCTCGCGGGCGAATTGAAGCCCCGGCCCCAGGAAGGGGAGGTGTCGAAGTTCGGGGGGCGATCGGCCGGGGATGGCGAGATCGACTGGGCGGTGCCGGCGGTAGAACTCTGCAACCTCATCCGCGCGGTCACCAGGCCGTACCCGGGGGCTTTTACCGACCTGGAAGGAGGCCGGCGGCTTTACATCTGGTGGGCTGAACCGGACGATTCGTACCAATTGGCCCCCGGCGAAATGATGCTGGCGGACGAGGTCTTGCACGTGGGTACAGCGACCACTTCGATCCGGTGCCTCGACTTCAACCTGCGGGGCGTTCCTCCCGGCAAAACCGTAGCTGCTCTGGAATTCCTCAAAAACAGTCAATGAAATGCAGTTGGTGTTTTTGTTATACTGTCAGTACAGCGGAAGGGGGGACCCATGAAACGGATAGTGGCAACCATATTTGCGGCAGCGATTCTTACTGCCTGTGCGGACGTTCCGGTCCACGATATTTCGTCGTCGGTGAGAGTCGAGACCAGCAGCCTGGCAGGCAGCCGGGTAGTCAAGCTGGATTTCCTCTGGGTGATTGATAACTCCACCTCCATGTGCCAGGAGGTGCAGGCGCTGGCACAGAGTTTTGACCAGTTTGCCTCCATGCTGAAAACCTACCTCAACGCGGATATTCGTGTCGCGGTGACCAACATGAGGGAAGATTGCAACTTCGTGAACAGCGCGGCGTCAGCTTATCCCATCGTCTGCCGGGAGACCCGGAGTCACCCGTGCCTCGGTTCCATGGATTGTGCGCAGGAGTTCGGCCCCAACTGGGATTGCGAATGCGGCAACTGCAACGCCAGCGCACTATACAACGTCAACGGCAGCGTTACGTCGAATTGCGTTTTTCACTGCGGCAGTGAGGCCGATTGTTGCGGCGAGTTCTGTTTTCAGGATGAGTGTGCGGCGGAAGAGTCGTGCCTTACCACTCAGTGTTCTGAGCGAGCCGATGAGTGCTTGTACGAATGCCGGAATCCTCAGAGCACGCAAAACGACAACGGCTGTGTGGCTCTTCCCGATACGGGGGAGTGCCCTTCCAACGTCCCCACTGTGTTGACCATGAACAACCTCGACCTTTTCAAATGCAACGCGTCCACTCCGCTGCAGCAGGATTTCAAATCTCAGTTCGAGCAGGGACTCAGGTCAGGGTGGTGTGCGCTTGACCCCGACGGACGCAACTTCGAGGATGCGGCAGGATTCCTCAGGCCCGACGCCTATCTGGTACTCATTTTCGTGACCGACGAAGAGGATTGCAGCGTGGACGAGCAGTATGCCTCTCCAAACTGGGCTTGCGAAACAGATGCGGACTGTCCGGAGAATTCCAAATGCAAGTTGGACAAAGCGTTCTCCTATCTTGTCGGCCAGGAGAAGAGGTTGTGCCACGGAGTGATCAAGAAGGACTACTACAACAGGTGCACGGTTATCGGTGAGTACAAGGGCCCGGCCCACCACGCGCTGGCCTACGATTTGAGCAAGCGGGATTGCGAGAAGGACGAGGATTGTGAATATGGTTGGCAGTGCCAGCAGGGCAAGAAGTGCCGCCCCGAGTTCTTCAATATGGGAACCATAGCGTCCTACCAGCAGCCGCCCGGCGTACCCATATTCTCCCTGTCCCCGGTATCCAAATTCTATGCGCGTTTCAAGTCGCTTAAGGCGGACCCGTCCAAAGTGCTGGTTGCGGCGATCATCGGAGACGGCATGCCTGTCGCCTCGGACAAGAAATCGTTGATCTCCGAGCAGTGCCTGAGCGACCAGCGTTTCTTGAGGTGTCAAGAATATGCGGCCGCGGACTCCAAGAAGAAGGCGGAGTGCGCAGACAACCCGGATGCGGAAGGATGCGAGGATATCCTCCAGTTGAAGATGAACTGTATCAGGGAGTGTTTCTTCATCTCCAAGGGGAGCAACTCCAACTCCACAGTCTGTTCCAGCGCTTACGGCGACGCGGAACTGGGCAACCGGTATCTGCAACTGGTTCAGATGTTCGGGCCCAACGGTATCGTCGCCAACATCTGCTCGTCCGCGGGTATCGGCTCGGCCCTCGACGACATCGCCGAGCTGGTGATCAAGCGAGTGACCAAGATCTGCCTGCCGAGGCCGGTCAAGGACGGGCGAGAGGTGCGGGTCACCAAGGTGATAACTCTGCCCGATGGCGGGGAGGAGCATGTGACCCTGTTTGAAGGGGACTCGCCCGATGGCGACTTCAAACTCGAAGCGCCCACTCAGGCGTGCTGTTTCCCCGACGAAGTCACCGGCGAATGCACCGGCACCCAGACTGCCATCACTCTCAATGATATCCTGGAGCCGGAAGCCTCGGTTATCGTGAAGTACGAGTCGGATTTCTAGAAGGCCCTTTCAAGTCGGTTCTTCGCATTCTTGCGCGGCTACGAACCCCGGTCGGCCGGGAATTCGTTTCTGCACCATCCCGCACACGGGCAACTCCTGTTGGTCCAGGAAGCCGGAGAGTAAACGGGAAAGGGGCACCGGGCGTATCCCTTCCGACATACAGAAGGCGAGGAAGTCCTCGAAATACCGGGTGAAGAACCTGCCCTCCAGTTCCGGATGTGCGGTGTATACAGGATAGTCCTGCCCCAGTGCGGCATCGAAGACGGCCGCGGTTTCCGCCGGGGTGGGGGGCAGGCCGCCCAGAAACTCGTCCAGGGTGGGCAGGGTGGTGGGCACCTGCGGGGTGTTGAAAGTGACCCCCGCAGCCCGGGGCAGGAACGGGGCCGAACCGCGTGTGTCGGAACCGTATTGGAGCCCCAATTCATCGAGGACCTTCAGGCTGGCGAATCCAGCCTGCCATCCGGGTGCGCCAAAGGCGACCGGCGGAATCCCAAGTCTTTCCCGGATGGCATCTACCGACGCCTTCATTTGCGCCCGCACTTCGTCGATACCGAGGCGGTGATAGCTGTTGTGCCAGGAGGTGTGACCGAAACCGTGTGCCGCTACTTCGTGGCCCGCCGCTGCCGCTTCGATCAGGCTCTCGGACAGGTCGACGACACTCTTCTTTCGCTGGGGCAGTGCGGTGCCCAGAACCGACGCTCCGTACAGCATCCACGCCCGGGTGCGCCACAGTTTCGCGGCGTAGCCCGGCTGGGTGAAGATGCGGAAGAGGGCGCCGGCAGTGCGGTCAGGTCCGGAAGGGATACACAGGGTGGCTGAGGCTGAGTAGCGGTCCAGCAATTCGAGGAGCCGGGGCAGCCCGTGCCTGCCGCCGGCGTACGTATCAACGTCGATTCTTAGTCCGAGAAGTTTCAACTGGTTTATTGGTCCAGCGGTTCGAACATGCTCTTGTCGACGTTGCATTCGGGGCACAGCCAATCTTCGGGCAGGTCTTCGAACTTACAGCCGGCGTCGATGCCGGACTCGGGGTCTCCAAGCTCCGGGTCGTACTCGTAATTGCACACCGTGCACACGTATTTCTTCACGACTTCCTCCCGTCCGTTCCGTCGACGCTGAATGACTGTTGGGACGCCGGCGCAAGGTCGATAATACTATAATCCGACCCTGTCGATAAGGAATTTCTCAAGCCTTAGATTGATGAGGTCCGGGTATTCAACCGCGCAGTAGTGGCTGGCGTCTTTCACGTGAAGCAGGTCCGCGTCTCGAATGCGGCGGGCCATTTCCGCGGCCAGGTGGGCCGGAGTAAAGAGGTCCCGCCCCCCGGACACGATGAGAGTAGGCACGTCGATCTCGTCCAGCACGTCTTCGGCGTCGTGCTCGAGCAGAGTCTCCACGCACTTGTAGTAGCTGGCGAAATCCAGGTTCATAAAGTCCTTGGCCAGGTCCAGGAACGCCCTCTCGTTGAGCCTTTTTGAAACGTAGCCGGTAAGCTTGGCTGCTTTCACCGGCAGCGTGGTTACCGTCACCGGTTTTGAAAACGGCCTCAGATATGGGGCGGTAAGCGCCAGCAACTTCATGGTGGCCAGTCCCACCGGCTTCATCCAGGCCATGCCGCCCCGGTCCAACGGTTTGCCGTACGCGCCGTTGGCCAGCACGAGCGCACTGACCTGTGTCGGCGCCGCGCGCATCAACTCCAGGCAAACCTGCACGCCCATACTCCAGCCGAACACGATCGCTTTGTCGAGCCCAAAATAGCTCATGACCGAAAGTGCGTCCAGAGTGTGAGCGTTCATGGAGAAATCGCGGTTTGGCGGAGGCTGGGAATTGTACATGCCCCGGTAGTCGAAGCTCAGGAACCGGCAGCGATCATCGAAGTACTCGATAACATATTTCCAAGCGCCCAGATTGCCGCCGAGGCCGTTGACCAGGAAGAAGGGCACACCGTCGCGCCTGCCGGTATCGTAGACTGCCAGCCGGGTGCCGTCGAAGGAACTGATGTGTGAAGGCCTGAGATCGAGAGGCATAGGCCCTGGCTACTGCTTCAAGGCTTTCAGGCGCTCATTCAACTCGGGAAGAATCTTGAACAGGTCCGCGACCATGCCGTAGTCAGCCACCGAGAAGATCGGGGCTTCCTCATCCTTGTTGACCGCCACGATGACCCGGGCGTTCTTCATGCCCGCCAGGTGCTGGATCGCACCGGAAATGCCGAATCCCATGTACAGGTCCGGAGCGACGATCTTGCCGGTTTGGCCGATCTGGTAGTCGTTGTGGATGAACTCGGCGTCAACCGCGGCCCGGGTGGCGCCCACTGCACCACCAAGAATGTCGGCGAGGTCTTCTACGAGGCCGAAGTTCTCTTTGGACTTCAAGCCCCGGCCGCCTGCGATAACTACGGCGGCTTCCGCCAGGTCGGGCCGGTCGGACACGGTGGGTTTGAACTCCAGGACCCGCTGCTTGAGAGAGCCGGCGTCAAAGGAGGAGTTGAAAGCCTCCACCGGTGAAGCGCCGCCGGCCGCCGGCGCGGCGTCAAACTCAGCCACCCGGACGGTTACCACGTGCACCGCGGTGGTGATTTCGACTTCACCGAGCACGTTGCCCGCCCACATGGGGCGAATGTAAGTCCCGCCGTCTCCGAGGCCGGAAATATCGCTGGCCATGCCTGCTTCCAACTTCACCGCGACCCGGGGCATGCAGTCCTTGCCGATGGCCGATGCGGCCGCCAGGACCACGGTGTGCCCGCCTGCCTTCGCTACTTCGGCAATAACCGAAGCCCAGGCCTGAGCCGTGTAGTTCTCGAACGCCGGTCCCTCTACGGTATAGATCTTTCCCGCACCGTATCCGGCCAACTGGTCGTAAGAGCCGGAGAGTCCGTTGCCCACTGCCAGCAGGTCGAAACCGCCGCCCTGTGCCGCGGCGATAGCCTTGGCCGCCGCAATGACGGAATAAGTTCCCTTTTTCAACTGCCCTTGTGCGTAATCTGCAAGTACGAGTACGTTTCCCATTTTTTCCCCCTACAGCACTTTGGCTTCGTTGACCAATTTGTCCACCAACTCTTCAACCGTCGCAACCGTCACACCCGCTTCACGCTCCGGCGGGTTGGCATAAGAAACGGTCTTTACCCGCAGAGTGGCGTCGACGCCAAGGTCGGCGAGGGTCAACTCTTCCAGGGGCTTTCTCTTGGCCTTGATAATGTTGGGCAGCTTGGGCAGCCTGGGCTCGTTGAGCCGCAGGTCAGCGGTGACCACGGCCGGCAGATCCACTTCCACGATCTCGGCGCCGCCGTCCACTTCCCGCATCGCCTTTAGCACTCCACCGTCAATTTCGATGCCCGGATCCCCCGAGTTCATCCCAGTCGAACCACCGGGGTGAGACACGAAGGTGGCCTGGCCCAGATCCAGGTACTCCGCCAGCAACTGGCCAACCTGGTTTGAATCGCCGTCTACCGCCTGCTTGCCCAACATGATGATGTCCGGGGACTCCTTTTCGTACAGCTTCACCAATACTCTGGCCACCAGGTCGGCGTCCAGATCCTGGTCCGCAGCTTCCACCCGGATACCTCGGTCCGCCCCCATGGCGAGGGCTCTCCTCAGTTCGGTGGTGGCGTCATCTGCCCCCAGGGAAACGGCGACGATCTCGCCGCCATGAACTTCTTGCAGCCGCAGGGCTTCTTCGATCGCGTTCTCGCAGAACGGATTCATCTTGAATTCCAGCCCTTCGGACTCGATACCGCTCAAGTCTGCTTTCAATCGGATGCGTGCGTCAGGGTCTGTGACCCTCTTGGCGCTGACTAAGATTTTCACGGGTAGCCTCCTTTCTTAAACGGTCAACGGCACAAAGCTAGCAAAGCGCGGTCGGCGTTGTCAAACCAATTTGTAACGCGGGGCGTCAACAGGTCGAATCGAGGCTGCGAAGCGGTTGACTTGGCGACACCGTTTTCTTACTCTAGCTTGCAGATCTTAAGCTGTTACCTGTTTTGGAGGTAGTTATGGTTAACAGATCGAAATTAGCCATCTTAGCTGTTTCGGCTTTCCTGGTCGTTGCTCTGGCTCCCGGCCTGGTCTTCGCCTCTTCTTGCGGAGATGCTCATTGCGAACCGGAG